>JAPLDS010000026.1:43850-91190 GCA_026391295.1 Bacteroidia bacterium
TGCGCATTTAATTCCGGGGTCGTAAATCCTAAATCACCCGCAAAGCCACAACAATTCGATTCTGTGACAATCACTTTCGAGGCACACTTTTCCGCCAACTCTATTAGTTTATCCTCTAATCCCATCTTCTTTGCACTACAAACGGGAAACACGGTAATGGTTTCTTGGATCGGTTTGATTGTCAGGTGGGGCATTAGCTGGTCGAGGATGAATTCAGTCGGCTCGTAAAGCTTCAGGTTTTTCATGGTGGCTTTCATTGTAGAAAGACAGGGGCTCATATCACAGAGAATTGGATACTTTCCACTTTTACTAGCTTGAATCAAGGCTTGCTCTAATTCTTTTGCTTTTTGATCTGCGACTTTAGAATACCCTTTGCTTGAAAAAGCCATGCCGCAGCATAACTGAGTCATGTTTCCAGGATAAATGACTTCAAAACCACCTTTATTGAGCAACTGAACAAGGACATCCGACAATTGTCTTTTGTCTGGCTGTCCTTTTGATATCCCCATCGTTCTATTGATGCAACTTGAGAAATAGACCACTTTTCGCGGTAGATTTTGAGGTTGTGAATTCTTTATGTCAATTCCATGAGCACCTTTGGGAAGAAAACGATTCCATTTAGGAATACGTTTGAAGGATAAAATATGTAATAAAGTGCTGATTCCTTTCGTAATTCTGCTTCCTAGGAGCGTATGAAAAAGATTCGCGGTATTTAATAGCATTTTAATGGCCTTCGACATACCACCAATCCTTTTAGATATCCAATGGGCTTTTTGTGTTGAGTTGACCCTTTGATTTCTTAGGTTCTTAATGAGTTTGCCGGTGTCTATATCTACCGGACAGCTAGTGGCACAGAGTCCATCGGTGGCGCAGGTAGTTATGCCACTGTATTCGAAACCTTTATTTAAATAGGCTAACTGCTTGGGGTCGGTGCCCGTTGCTGTAAGGTGTGTTATTTGTCGGTAGACCGCAATTCGCTGACGGGGTGTTAGGGTTAGGTCAGCTGAAACGCAAGATGGTTCGCAGAAACCACACTCAACGCACTTGTCGATGCTTTCGTGCGCTGCAGGTAGTGGTTTAAGGTTTTGAAGATGTGCTTTTGGGTCATTATTGAGGATCACTCCTGGATTTAGAAGATCGTTGGGATCGAAAATAGATTTTAGTTTCTTCATCAGACCAAAAGCCTCAGTACCCCATTCTAATTCAATAAATGGTGCCATGTTGCGGCCAGTACCATGTTCGGCCTTTAACGAACCATCATATTTTGAAACCACTAGGTCTGTAATTTCAGCCATAAATTGGCTGTACCGCTCCACCTCCTCTGTAGAGCCAAAATCTTGTGTAAAAACAAAATGAATATTTCCTTCGAGGGCGTGGCCAAAGATCACCGCATTTGAATAGCCCCATTTATGAAGACTCTTTTGAAGATCGAGGGTCGCCTCAGCAAGTCGTTCTAATGGGAAAGCCACATCTTCAATGATCACCGTGGTTCCTGTTTTACGAATCGCTCCAATAGAAGGGAATAATCCTTTTCTGATCTTCCAGAGAGCTTCATATTCTTTAGGGATACTCGTAAATTGAATAGAATTTTCTAGTCCACTCGACTCGAGCTGTTTTTTAATGCTCTCGATCTGACTGCTAAGTTCATCCTTGGTTAAGGCTCTGGTTTCGACTAAAAGTGCACAACCTAATGGACTAAGCTCTTTTAGGTAAACACCCATCCCTTCTTGATTTTCTACCGACCGAATCCCTGCTCTGTCGATAAGTTCGACTGCTGACACAGGTGCTTTCTTAAGTTGTATTACTGCTTTGCAGGCCAATTCGAGTGACGGGAAGAGCATCAAAGAGGTGGCTCTGAAAGGGTGCTCAATAACCGTGTGGTAAGTGATCTCAGAAATAAATCCAAGTGTCCCTTCCGATCCAATGATGAGGTGTTCGATAATCTCGAATGGATCACTGAAATCCACTAAAGCATTCAGACTATAGCCTGTTGTATTTTTTAATTTGTATTTGTGGCGGATTCGATCAGCAAGTGGCTTATTGGCTTTGACTAAAATTGCCATCGCCTCAATCTCACGCAGAAACTCTGAATGACTAATTCTGAAGTTGCTTTTGCTCTCCGCATCGGCCGTGTCAAGGATGGCACCATCGGCAAAAACAATCCGCATGCTTGCCACTGTTTTATAAGAATTTTCAGCTGTCCCGCAGCACATTCCACTTGCATTGTTAGCGGCGATGCCACCAATCATTGCGGTGTTAATGGAGGCTGGATCAGGACCTATCTTACGGCCAAATTTGGCCAAGATGGCATTGGTACGACCGCCAGTAAGACCTGGTTGTAATCTTATGATATGTCCGTTGTCGAGGATGGTATATTTCTTCCAATCATTACCGGCGATGATTAATACTGAATCCGAAACCGCTTGTCCTGAAAGACTGGTTCCTGCAGCTCGGAAGGTGACTGGCAAGGAAAGCTTCGCGCATTGGTTCAGAATGCACGAAACTTCCTGCTCGTCTCTGGCCTTTATGACTAATTTGGGAATTAGTCGATAAAAACTGGCATCAGTGCCATAGGCCAAGGTGTGAAGCGGATCGTGGAAAATTCTTTCCGCATCGATAAATTTAAGTAACTGCTTATAAAGCGTTTTGTATTTTCCTGCTAACATCTTAATCTAGGTTACTGACACCGTATAAAAATAGGTAAATATCTGACCTATTCGGTTCTTAAACCCAAATTATTCAGTCTTTACTTAGACTTCTGGAGCAAATAGGGGAGTGCTTAAATAGCGCTCGCCGGTATCACAGATAATTGTTACGATTGTTTTTCCTTTGTTTTCCGGACGTTTAGCGACCTCTAATGCAGCATATACGTTTCCACCTGCAGAGATACCACAGAAGATTCCTTCAAGTTTCGCAAGCTTGCGAGCTATATCGAAAGAGTCAGCTGCTGATACTTTGAAGATCTCATCGTATGAAGCTGTATTTAATACCTGAGGAACAAATCCTGGACCAATTCCTTGGATTTTATGAGGACCCGGTGCACCACCTGAAAGTACTGGTGAATCTTCTGGCTCTACAACCACGGAATAGAATGATGGTTTTTTTGCTCTGATCACTTCCGAAACACCAGTGATTGTGCCTCCAGTACCTGAGCCTGCAACGAAAATATCCACTTTGCCATCTGTATCTTCCCAGATCTCAACGGCCGTAGTCTTGCGGTGCATCTCTGGATTTGCCAGGTTGTTGAATTGCATTGGAATGAAACTTCCTGGAGTGGCTAACTTAAGCTCTTCAGCTTTTGCGATAGCGCCTTTCATTCCATCTTTACCTGGAGTAAGAATCACTTCACCGCCATAAGCAGCAACTATCAAACGACGCTCAACACTTACCGTGTCAGGCATAACAATTTTTAATTTATATCCTTTTGCTGCACAAACGAATGCTAGACCAACGCCAGTGTTTCCGCTTGTAGGCTCAATGATGATCGTATCTTTATTGATTAATCCATTTTTTTCTGCGTCCTCAATCATTGCGAACCCTAGTCTGTCTTTTACTGATCCTCCTGGGTTTTGTGACTCTAATTTAACAAGAACTTCGCAGTCTAACCCTTCAGTTAAACGATTTAAGCGAACTAATGGTGTGCGACCAATAAGGTCAGCAATACTATTTGCAATTTTTGCCATGGCTTTATGAGTTTATTATATGGTACAAATATCCTTTATCTAAAAGAAATTGAAAATCCCATAAATTGCGTATTTTGATATACCCTTTTTATGGTATGCCGCTGGGATTTAGGGATTTCTCGGGGATACAGAATATTAGGTGTTTAGATTGATTTCTGATCAAATATTGAGTTTTTAGAATCTTGTTATGAATACAAAACCTGTTATTTTACGCCGAATTTTACCCGACGATAATCAGCAGTTAGCTGTAATTATTCGCGCTGCATTGGAGGAGTTTGGTGCGAATCATGAAGGGACAGTTTATTACGATAAGTCAACAGATCATCTTTCTGATCTATTTAAGGTAGAGCAGTCTGTTTATTTTGTAGCAGTTGTGGATCGTCAGGTGGTTGGTGGTGGTGGGTTGTTTCCGACCTCCGGTTTGCCCCATGATACCTGTGAATTGGTTAAGATGTACCTGCTGTCAGAATTTCGAGGCAAAGGGATTGGGAGAATGATAATAGAGCAATGTCTATCGCAAGCGAAGTCAATGGGCTATAAAAGGGTGTATTTAGAATCGATGCCTGAATTAGCAGGCGCCTTAGCTATTTATGAAAAGTTTGGATTCGATTATCTTGCAGGACCAATGGGAAATACTGGTCATTTTGGGTGTGAGAGATGGATGTTGAAGAACTTGTAGTTGGCTTATTGGCGCCTAGATGTAATACTCGATATTATTGATCCAGCCTGCTTTGATGGCAAGCATAATTAATTCAGAGGCATTGGAGACCTCCATCTTACGGAAGATATTTTTACGGTGGGTATTTACCGTGTGGTAGCTGATGTTTCGTTTTGAGGCAATCTCTTTGGTCGTTAGCCCTTCGGCAATGAGCTTGACGATTTCAATTTCGGATGGCGTTAAGGTCTTGCTATCTTCTCCGCTGTTTTTTGATTCTCCTAAATCAATTAAAAGATCTAAAACTTCTTCAGAGTAAAACTTCTTGTTTTTAAGTGTTGCATCAATGGCTGCAAAGATTTCATCTCTGTCAGCTGTTTTATAGCTGATATTTTTAATCCCTATTCGACTGATGTCTGCAAATTCTTGCTTGCTCACCACATTGGTTAAAATTAATATACCAAGTTGAGCATTTTTAAGTTTGATGTTTTTCAAATCGTCTAGACCATCAAAATCGATGTTGGCTGGATCTACAATAAGAAGATCAGGTGCTTTTTCTTGGAGTATTTTTTGAAGCTCATGGTGTGTGTTGGCAACACCTATTATGGCGTAGTTCGGTTCAGTTTGAATAAGTGACTGCAACGCCTCTACAATTAGAAATTGAGAGTCGGCAATTGCAATTTTAAAAACCTTTTCTGCACTCATATGAAACGGATATTATTTCCTGTTTGCCCTTTTCGAAGAGCATTTAATTGATGGCTCAAATATACGAAATTCACCCAATTTTTAAAGAAGTCATTGTTAGCGATCCCATCACTGCCTTATCGTTAAAAAACTTTAGTTTCTCATTTTCTCCTTGTAAGGCAAGTGCATATAGCAACGGAAGATAGTGATCAGGAGATGGAATAGCCATTGAAACTTCTCTTCCAAGAGCTGCATAATCGATTAGGCTCTTGTGTTGATGGTTCAGAATGTGGAGTTTTATTTGGTCGTTTGCCTGAATTGCCCAATCGAATCCAAAGTCAGGCTCATTCATTCTATCCCAAGCCACAAGTCTTAGGTTATGCACAATATTGCCACTGCCTATAATTACAACACCTTTGCTTCTTAATATTGATAGCTCTTTGGCTAACTCATAATGAAATTTTGGCCCCTTGGTATAGTCAAGGCTCATTTCGATAATTGGAATATCCGCTTCCGGATAGATATTTCGAACAACACTCCACGCCCCGTGATCGAGTCCCCAACTTTCATCTAATCCAACAGGGGTGGTGGTGATTATTTCCTTCGTTTTCTGAGCAAGTTCTGGACTTCCTGGAGCGGGATATTGAACGGCATAGAGCTCGCGTGGAAAACCTCCAAAATCGTGTATCGTGGGTGGTTTCAAAGCTGCAGTAACAAAGGTTCCTTTCGTTTCCCAATGTGCGGAGATGCATAGAATAGCTTTGGGCTTAGGTATTGATGCACCAAGTTTTCTCCATTCAGATACAAACTCGTTCTCTTCAATGGCATACATTGGACTCCCATGGCCCACAAAGAGTACCGGCATTTTTTCGGTGTTCTCTCCGAAAGATGCTAGATTTCGCAATGTGTTGTCGCTCATATCTTAACGCGTTTTTTTTTTTAGCTTTATTTTGAATGAAAAGCAAATTTTAGTCGTTATCGGGTGTAATATCTTAGTGCTTTAAATCCAACTAATTTCTGTTTCTTTTCATCCCATAACCTGAGCTTTAGCGATTTAAGACTAGAGAAAAAGGTAACCGGCTTGATGTCTTGAAAGACTTGGTTTTCCTCGTGACATTCTGGGAGTTTGTAATTTGGGATCTTTGGACTTAGGTGATGTATGTGATGAAATCCAATATTTCCAGTAAACCATTGGAGTACTTTTGGGAGCTTGAAATAGGAGCTACCTTCTAAGGCAATCTCCTTGTAATTCCAGTCTTTAGCTCTTGACCAAACCACATGTTCATACTGATGTTGGACATAAAATAGCCATATCCCATGCACCGAAGCAATATACAATACTGGTATTTGTATCAATAAATAAGCTTTCCAGCCAATCGCCCAAATGGTAAGTCCAATAGCAACTACTAGACCCAGATTAGCTAGGGCTAAATAAACATGGTCTTTTATTTTAAATGATTTTCGAGGTAGTCGGTTTTGAAGAACGAATACCAAAAATGGTGCTAATCCAAAAAGAAACAGCGGATGGCGGTAAAAACGGTAACTGAATTTCTGCCAAGGCGAGAGTTCCAGGAATTCGTCAATAGTAAGTGTTTTAACATCACCTACACCTCGTTTATCCAGGTTGCCAACCGTAGCATGATGTTCTTGATGCTCATTATGCCACTTGTGATAGGGCGTAAAAGCGAAGATGCCTGTTATGATCCCTATGATTCGGCTCAGTAGTTTTGATTTAAAATATGAACCGTGCCCGCAGTCGTGAAAAATGATAAATATCCGCACCAGAAATCCAGCGGCAAAGATCGAAAGGAAAAGTGTAAGAAAGTAAGAGATCTTTAGACTCCAGACCATTAAAACCCAAAGCAAGATATAAGGCACTATCGAGTTTGCAATCTGCCACCAACTCCTCATTGGATCAGAGAAATTATATTTCGAGACAATCTCCATCCACGTTGGAGAATTTTTTGTTGAATTATCGGATGTTTTCATGGCTTTTCTATTTAGATGTGTAAATGGTTTTCTAAATTGAAATGAGAATTAGTAGCCATTTTGATGTGTATTGATACAAAGATAAGGTCAGGCAGGAAAAATTGTTCAATCGATCTTGATTTTTTTTACTCTTCTATTTTGCGTTGCTTTTTAGTGCTCGAACTAATCGACTAGTATAGAGCAGTTAGTTGATTTGGGTTGGTGAAAATTATTTTCAGTAATATGTTGTAACTTGAATAGATCTCTGTGAATTAATCACTAAACCCTATGAAGAGAATCGTATTGTTTTGCGATGGCACGTGGAATCGCCCCGATGGGAATAGGCGTTTTTCTGAATCTAAGACGAATGTCGTTAAGATGGCGAATGCACTCTCCCCTTGTTCAGCTGATGGTGTAACTCAATTGTTATATTATGATGCAGGAATTGGTACAGAGGGACCAATGCTACATCGGTTGTATGATGGTGCCACTGGTGCTGGATTAGATGAGAATATTCTCCAGGCCTATCGATTTATAATTGATCACTATAACCAAGGTGACGAATTGTATTTTTTCGGCTTTAGTCGGGGCGCATTTACGGTCCGAAGCTTAGCTGGTTTGATCCGTAATTCGGGCATCCTTCGTCGAGAGAATAAAGGCATGGTTTCGAAAGCCTACGCTCTCTATCAATTTAGAAGCAAACGTTATCACCCGAAGGAGTTAGAGGCCACCTTGTTTCGACGTTCTTTCGCGGTGAATGAGACTACTCGAATCAAATTTATTGGGGTCTGGGATACCGTTGGTGCACTAGGCAATCCACTTGTTTTAAATGGTGTGGTAAATAGTCGGAATCGTTTTCACGATACGAAATTATCGACCACGGTTGATTTTGCCTATCAAGCATTAGCTCTTGATGAACAACGAATAAGTTTCAAACCTTCAATTTGGCACCAGCAGCTGGGAGCAATTTCTCAAGTGCTTGACCAAGTTTGGTTTGTAGGTGTTCATTCTGATATTGGTGGAGGATATCCAGCATGTGGATTGTCTGATATTTCGTTGTGCTGGATGGTGACCAAGGCTACTGATTGTCAGTTGTCGTTTGATAGTATTCAAACGAATGTGGATGTCATGGCGAAGGTTCATCATTCGTTTGTAGGATTGTATAAGCTGCGGCCTCGCTTTATTCGTCTGGTAGATTTGGGGGAGAAAGATGTCGATACCCATGAGTCGTTGCACTGGTCGGTATTTCAACGAATCAATCGTGACAAACTCTATAGACCAGCCAATTTGATGGAGTATTTTTGATTCTAGATGGTATTTAAGTGCATAAAAAAGCCGGAAAACATTTTGTCTTCCGGCTTTTAAAAAAATATAACGGTGATTAGAATCTTTTCTTTCTATCACGGCGTTTGAAATCTTCTCTGCCGCCTTCAGGTTTTCTGAAGCCACGCTCGAAACGTCCGCCTCCATCGCCACCTCTGCTGCCACCTCTGTCACCACCTCTGTCGAACCTGCCACCACCTTCGCGGCCTGCATTGCTAACTTCAGCATCAAAGAATGATCCTTTGAAGTTCATTCCGCGACTGTTTTTAAGTAGGGTAGTGCCATACGCTGATTCAACTTCTACGGTAGCATAAGTTTTGTAAAGATCGATCTTGCCAATCTCAACATTCCTACGACCAGTAGCGTCAATTACAAACGTGATGATATCTTTAGGTATAAGACCTTGTGATAATCCAATATTGAGTCGGATTTGAGTCATCCCCTCAGAAGAGGTTCTACGCATCTCACGTCCTTCACGAACTTCTCTTCTACCTGCATCGTGTGTGTCAGGAGCATTTAAGTCAGCCGTATTGCCATAATATTCAAGGAAACGGTTGAACTCAAGAGAGACAACATGTTTGATAAGATCCTCTTTTGAAAGAGCTTCCAATTTCTGATAAACAGTAGGAAGGAAAGGCTCGATCTGCTCTTCGTTGATCGTAACTGTTTCCAGTTTATCAATAAGATACATCAATTGTTTCTCGCAAATAACTTTACCTGTTGGAACAGGCATACGAAGGAACTTCTTTCCAATACCTTTCTCGATCATCCTGATCCGACCTTGTTCTTTCAAGTGAATGATAGAGATCGAAATACCAGACTTTCCTGCTCGGCCAGTACGACCGCTTCGGTGTGTATAGTTCTCGATGTCGTCAGGTAGATTGTAGTTTACGATATGTGTAAGGTCATTTACATCAATTCCTCGAGCAGCAACGTCCGTAGCAATAAGCATCTGAACACCTTTTGTACGGAATTTCTCCATCACAAAATCACGCTGTTGCTGACTAAGATCTCCATGAAGTGCTTCTGCGCTATAGCCATCTGTGATAAGCTGAGCAGCTATCTCTTTGGTCTCCATTCGAGTGCGACAAAAAACAATTCCATATACTTCTGGCACAAAGTCCAATACACGTTTAAGTGCTGAATAACGGTCTTTTGCATGAACCATATGGTAGATATGCTCTACGTTATCAGCTCCACCACCTTTTTTCCCAACTGCAACTTCTACAGGATTCGTCATGTAGTTTTTTGCAATCGCAGCTACTTCACGCGGCATGGTAGCCGAGAATAGTAATGTTTTCTTTGTTTTCGGGGTTTGTTCTAAAATAGCATCCACATCTTCTTGGAAGCCCATGTTCAACATCTCATCAGCCTCGTCAAGAACCATAATGGTTATTTGAGAGAGATCGACCTTGTTTTTACGAATCATATCGTGCATACGACCAGGCGTAGCTGCGATAATATGAACTCCTCTGCGTAAGGCAGTGATCTGCCCGCTGATATCGGCACCTCCATAAACTGGAAGGATTGAAATTTCTGGAATGTACTTAGCGTAATCCGAAATTTCTCTAGCGATCTGAACACAAAGTTCTCTGGTCGGACTTAAGATAAGTGCCTGTGGAGCTTTGATTTTCAAATCGATTTTCTGTAGGATTGGAAGACCGAATGCGGCAGTTTTACCTGTTCCGGTCTGTGCTAGTCCAACAATGTCTGTAGGGTCTTTCAGGAATAAAGGGATAAACTGTTCCTGGATTGGCGAAGGTTGTTCGAAGCCCATTTCTTGAATCCCCTTTAGGATTCTGGGGTCGAGGCCCATTTCATTAAATTGCATCTTGTGTTTTTTAATGACGGGCCTGCTAGCTCCCAAATGAACCAATTACCCGTCTTATTTATGTTCTAAAAAATACTTTTACCACTCGGCAAAAGTTTTGCAAAGGTATTAATTTTTTGGTTGGAATATGATATGGACTTAATTATTTGACAATGAGGTCAGAATAGTCCATTTTCAGACTTTTGGATTTTCTTATTTTTGTCTGAAATAGAGCTGAATTGGAATTCCTTTGAAATTAAAATTACTCCGAATCTTGTTTTCTAGATATCTCTTGTATGGATCTCTGATGTATTGAGGTAGGTTACAAAAGAAAGCAAAACTTGGAATCTTAGTCGGCAATTGAGTAATGTATTTAATCTTGATGAACTTCCCTTTGTAGGCTGGTGGGGGATAAGCCTCAATGAGTTCCAGTAGTAATTCATTCAGTTTCGAAGTTGCAACATGTCGGTTTCTATTTTCAAAAACCATCATGGCATCTTCTAGTATCTTCAGGATCCTTTGTTTTGTTAAGGCTGAAGTAAACACAATAGGTATATCGACAATAGGTGCAAATTTCTCAAGGATATCTTCCTCGAATTTCTTCATGGTGTTGTTGTCCTTCTCTATCAAATCCCATTTATTCACAACAACGACAATCCCTTTTTTATTTCGGTGAATAAGGTGGAATATGCTCACATCTTGTCCTTCGACCCCTCTGGTGGCATCTAATACGAGCACACAAACGTCGGAGTCTTCAATGGTTCGCACTGAGCGCATCACAGAATAGAACTCAATATCCTCTGCAACCTTGGTCTTTTTTCGAAGACCTGCCGTATCAACAAGGATGAAGTTATGACCAAATTTCGTGTATTTCTGAGCTACTGCATCACGAGTAGTTCCCGCAACATCGGTTACAATATGACGATCTTCTCCAACTAACGTATTGATGATGGATGATTTCCCTACGTTTGGTCTGCCAACTACGGCAATTCTTGGCGTTTTATCATCAGTCTCATCTTCAACCTTATTCGGCAACATATCAACAACTTCGTCAAGCAAATCGCCTGTTCCTGAACCATTGACTGATGAAACGCAAAATAGTTTCTCGATACCTAATGCATAAAACTCATTCGCATCTAAGCTACGTTGGTGGTTGTCAACTTTATTGACAACTGTTATGACCGGTTTTGAATTACGACGTAGTAGATCGTAAACAGATATATCCAATTCGGTAAGTCCGGTCTCTACATCCACCAAGAATACAATAACATCGGCCTCTTGAATAGCCAAGTTAGCTTGTCTGCGTATCTCTTCTTCGAAAATATCATCCGAGCCAGAGACGTAACCTCCGGTATCAATAATTGAAAATTCGACTCCATTCCAGAGTGATTTTCCATAATTTCGATCACGTGTTACCCCAGGCATGTCATCTACGATGGCAGCGCGCGATTCTGTTAGTCTATTGAAAAATGTCGATTTTCCTACGTTCGGTCTGCCGACAATTGCTACTATATTGCTCATTTCTTGTTTTACCTATTATTGAATTTCGTAACCAAAATTACGAAGCTGGCTCTCTTTGTCCCGCCAGTCTTTAGCTACTTTAACATACATCTCTAAGAATACTTTCTTCTCAAAGAACTCTTCCATATCTAAACGGGCCTCTGTGCCTACTCTCTTAAGGGCTTTGCCTTGATGGCCGATGATAATCCCCTTTTGAGTGTCGCGGGCCACATTAATTACTGCTCTGATGCGCAAAAGTTTTGGTTCATCTTTAAACTCCTCTACCTCAATCTCAACAGAATAAGGAATCTCCTTATCGTAAAATAAAAGTATTTTTTCTCGAATAATCTCCTGGACAAAAAAACGCTCGTTCCGATCAGTCAATTCATCATTCGGGAAAAATGGAGCACCTTCAGGAAGATTGGCAAGTATTCGTTTGAAAACATAGTCAAGGTTGAACTTCTCCTTTGCCGAGATTGGCATAACCTCTGCATTCGGAATTAGCTCCCTCCAACGTTCAACAAGGGCAATTAACTGCTCTTGATCGGTGAGGTCAATCTTATTAATTAAGACCAATACTGGTACTTCTGCTGATTTTATTTTCTCAAGATAGTCGGCGTTTTTGGAAAAATCTTCGACTACATCGGTGACATATAAAAGAACATCGGCATCCACTAAGGCTGTATTTACAAAGCCAAGCATCGATTCTTGCAGCTTATAGAGTGGTTTTAAAATACCTGGGGTATCTGAATAAACAATCTGAAAATCTTCACCATTGACAATGCCCTTGATGCGATGTCGAGTAGTCTGCATTTTGGAGGTGATAATCGAAAGTTTTTCTCCGACCATCGCATTCATCAATGTTGATTTGCCAACATTGGGATTTCCTATGATATTGACAAATCCAGATTTATGTGCCATTGTTATTCCTTAATTTTTTGCAAAGATAGTAATTTTTAGGCAAGTAAGGAGGGTTCGGCCATCTGCCTCTTCGATTGAATGGCTTAATTCAATTGGTATTTTCTTTGAGTCATCAGTTTTATACTAAAAAATAGTTTGGTCAAAAAATTTAAGAACTATCGCACTCTTTTCCTTATTTTTACATCTGATTAATCAAATATTTGTCTGAAATATCTAGTCTATAATTTTAAATGTATGCAGCGAAAAACTGAAGTATGCACTCGGATATCGAAGACTTTGATCGTCTTATTTGGAACTATATTCTTTGTTCTATTGGGTAGTATTCCTGCGTCGGCATTTAACTCTTCAGATCCCAATCAGCCTATAAATGGAGCCTTAACTTCAGCATTTAATCCAAAGACTTTCTCGTGGAACATCGATTGGCCTGGTCGCATCTCTCGCTATGATCTGGTTTATTTGAGTCCTCCGGTTGATCCGATGCAGGGTATCCCATTAGGCAATGGTGATGTTTCGGCTCTGGTATGGTGTGAAAGTTCTAAGATTATTATAGTGCTGAATAAATGCGATTTGTGGGATGATTCGCAGACTGGCAAGCCAGAAGTCTGGGATGAGAAATATGACTATTACACGACTCAACGACAAGCATGCCGCATTGAAATAGATTTTAAATATCCAGTTTTTAATACCCTTTATCTGACAGATTTCAAGGCTCGGCTTAGCCTTTCTGATGCAAAACTTGTTTTAGATGGCTCCACGCCATTTGGACATTTGGCGTTTAGTGCTTTTATTGATCATCAATCGGGGTTGCTACTTTGTAATTTAGAAAGCGCTTTTCACGAAGATGTGCCTGTTCAGATCTCTGTTGATCGGTTCGGTTCACGCACCTATTCGATGTGGTACACCCGAATGAGACGTGATGCTGAGATTGGTCTTGCTGGAACGGAGGCCTCAGCAGATGATAAGAATGTTTTCATCACCCAGAAACTAACTAGTGGAACTTTTGCCGTTGAAGGCTCAGTGGTAAAAACGAATGGATTGGTCGTAAGCACTACGCGTGATCATTCACGTTTGGCATCGATTCAACTATCCGGTAACAGAGAGAAGAAAGTCCAATTGGCTTTTGCTGTTTCTTCTCCTGTAAATGGAGATCCAGTTCTGGAGGTTAAGGACAAGATCTCGACTTTAGAAAAACAAGATTTAGATTCAAGATATTTGACTCATTCAGCCTACTGGAAATCGATCTGGAACCGCTCGTTTATCGATTATGGCGATGATTATCTCAATAATCTCTGGTATTTAACCATGTATTATGCACATGCTTCGCAAGGGGGTAAATATTCTGGTCGTTTTAATAACGGGTTATGGGGATGGAATCACGATGTTCAGCAGTGGAATTTTTATTTTCATTGGAATCAGCAACAGCTCTATTGGCCTTTGAATGCTGCAGGATTTCATGATTTAATTACCCCTTATCTTGATTATCGATTTCATTCACTTCGATTTGCAAAGAAAGATGCAAAAGAGGTCTATCATGCTGATGGCGCTTTTATTTCTGATGTTACTAATCGGAATGGCTACAATAGAATTGATTCGGATGTTAAGTACAACCATACTCCAGTTGCCGAAATTGCCTTGGATTTTTGGCGTCAATATCAATTCACAAACGATAAAAAGTTTTTAAAAGAGCAAGCACTGCCATTTATTCTGGAAGCGTCAAGATTTTTTCAGTCGCTCTTGATTAAGGAAAGCGATGGCTTGTATCATGCCCAAGAGGGTACGGGCTACGAAGGGGTCATTAAGTTACACGACGGACTTACGGAATTAGTCTATACTCGAAAATTATTTGCCGTAGCGCTTGAGGCACTTAAAATAGCCGGAGTGGATGCTCCAGATGCTAAAATCTACAGAGATATTCTGGATCATCTAGCTCCTCTTCCCGTTGTGAAGGCTGCACAGACTCTTATAAAGCAGGATGAACATGGAGCGATCATAAACAGAGGTATTTTTAAAGGGTATTCGGCTCCTGGAAACCAGATTGTGGCTGCTGGATGGGGCATTAAAGAGGAGAATTGGCTGACAACTTGGTATCAAACCGATGATCCTCAATATGCCTATCTACTCGCTGGAGATGACAAAACCCATAAGCCAGCAGAGTTTAGGGTGCTAGATGGAATCTTCCCGGCAGTCCCATGGTCGCCAGTTTATCCTTCTGGCTTGGTGGGATTGAAACAAAAAGAAGATCCGCTATTCAAGGTTATGACCTCAACGTTGAGATTATATGGGACCGAGAATATGGGTTGGGAACCAGTTCCAATAGTCATGGCACGCCTGGGTTTAGCGAAGGAACTGGCTATTAACTTAGCTCAATTTCCTGCTAAGTGGCAGTTTTTTGTCAATGGCTGGGGACATATTAGCCCCGAAGTTGTGGAAGACGCTCAAGGAACATCCTATTTTAAAACGAATTCAGTAAATGTTGTAGGATCTGCCACTGGTGAGAAGGTGCCTGTTCCTGCTTGGCCATTCCGTCATATGTCTATGGAGGCGATGTCGGTCCTTGCAACCGCAATGAATGAATCGATGTTGCAGAGTTATGATGGAATAATACGCGTGTTTCCTGCATTTAATTCGACGAAAAATGGCCGGTTCACCTTGCATGCTCAAGGTGGATTTATAATCTCTTCAGAGATACGAGCTGGTAAAATATGTTGGATTGAAATAAGGAGTATTAATGGTCAAGATTGTAAATTAGAATTGCCATGGGGAAAAGCATCTGTTACCTCCAATATAAATAACAAATGCCGAGAGCTTAAAGGAAATATCGTTACTATAAAGACTAAGCCAGATGAGCAAATCCTTCTGATGCCGAATGAATCGAAGGCTGACTCGTGGGTAATCGTTGGAGAGAGTCCATCCGCAAATGAGCAAGTGAAATACCATGAATCTGGAAAAACTCAATTGGGTATACCTCGTATGTTTTAGGATCTAAACTATTTAAACAATGAGATCGGGGGCATCTCTGCTAGTCTTAAGTGTAGCAGAGATGCCCCCGATGTTTACGGATAAAAAGAATCTGTAAAACGCTATCTATTTCTTGATTTTTGACGTGTCAACACTCCAATTGTCTGTACGGAAAATATTTACAGGAAGACCCTCTGAGCTAAATAGGTTAGGGATTGCATCATTTGAAAATCCAAATCTCACCGCAACTGGATTCTTAATGGTCTTATTCCAAACTACTAACGTATTTTTTTCAATCTTGCCTAGCGCCGGATGGAAAACTTTGTCTTCACCAGCAATATAGAGTTCCGTGATCACTTTGTCTTTGGCGATTAACCCATTCGCTGCATTGTCGAAAAGAATTCTAATCTTCTGTTTTTCAACTTGCATGGATTTATAAAGTGGCGATTTATAGGCAACTCCTGTTCTGCCATAAGTCTCACTTAAGGCAAGCTTAGCTAATCGATTAGAGACATCAATCTTATTGGTCGGATGAATGTTTTTAAGATCAGTTACTAAATCAGAGATGACCACCATGCCTGTTTTTGGTATCGAAAGACAGGTGGTTTGAGCCTCACGTAAAAGGGCATCAACATTGTAATTTCCATAGCCGGAGAATGGAGCAATCTGAACATAATAAAATGGAATTTCTTTTTGAAAATCTTTGCGCCATGCACCCACCATTTTTTCGATTAGCGCTTTGTATGTGGAGGCAGTGCCTGAATTACTCTCGCCTTGATACCAGATAGCACCTGCGATCTCGAAATTCTTGATCGGTGAGATCATCGCATTGTAAGCCTCTCCAGGAAGGTTTGGCCACCAAGGTAAAGGACCAATCTTTTTTGAAGCCTCGATAAGGATAGGGTCATTTTCTACTAATTCTTTCGGAGTCCACACTTCAGCGGAGGTTCCACCCCAATTGCAATTGATTAATCCAATAGGGATGTTTAGATCTTGTTGTAGTTGTTTTCCGAAGAAGTAACCTACCGCACTAAAATGTTTCATCTCCTCAGGTGAGCATACTTTCCATGATCCATTGCAGTTGTCTTGTGGCGTATCTGATGTAGATTTTGGAACGTAGAAAAAACGAATTTTTTGATTGGTTGCATTCGGCATCTCATCCAGACATTGTTTCAGATTTTGGTCGCCACTCCACTCCATATTGCTTTGACCACCACAAAGCCAATTCTCACCTATCATAACATCTTCTAGGATGGTTGTTCCATTAATTGTGATCGTATATGGACCACCTGCTGTAGGTGTCTTTATTTTGCTCATCCACCGTGTTGGAGAGCTGCTTGACCCTTTGTAGGTCGTGGTATCCCAACTGGTTTTAATAGTGATCTTTTCATCAGGACTAGACCAGCCCCATATTTTCACCTCGCTTTTCTGTTGTAAGACCATGTGACTGCCAATGATTGCAGGAAGGCGAACTTGTGCTGCACCATTCTGGATGCTCAGTAAAAAGGACAAAAACACAATTAAGATGAAATAGGTTTTTCTCATAGTTTTAATTTATTAGTAGATTTTTAAATTTATAGTTTGTTCTGATAGAATTAGATAGCCCGAATTTAGACCAAATCGAATTTTAGATTTCAAATATAACTTTGTTTTAGCTATTTTTGACTTTTAAATTAGAACATCAAAAATTATGCTTCAGAAACTTTTTGGAATTGGTGTATTATTTTTTGCACTTGTTATTTCAACCTCGCTTTTGGGAAGTAATTCAAAAAGTATTAATTCTAATCTGGTTACCAAGAATGAGACTCAAGCTTCAGATTCACTCAAATGGAGCGTTGATTTCTTAAATAAAATTCTTTACTCCTGTAATGAATGGTATTTATCAAATAATCAGCTAAAAAAGCCTATTCAAGGAGTTCTTAATTATGCCGAAAATGATCCGTTAGATACCGTTGTTACAAAACTTCGTAAGCTGCTAATTGAGGGGAGTGCGATGTATTTAATTGATCGATATCCTCAGGATGTTCATAATACAAATGATGTTCAAGGTTATATCACTGAAAGTGAGATACAGAAGCAGATTGAATCACTCAAAAAGGAACTCTTCGATAGTCTGAATAATGCAAATATTCAAGTCCCGGTAAAGATTTTAAACACGGAACTTCAAAAAGCTAAGGTTGTGCCAGAGGGCGACCCAGTTTTATTGCTTGCTAAGAAAAATAGCTTGCCCGAGGAATTTAATTCAAATCTGGATCGTCAGTTAGCCGCAATTCAGTTTCCTCCATCTGCGACTGGAGCTGCAACCGACTCTATAATTCGAAGTGTATTTATTAACTATCGTACGTCCTTTAATGATTCGGTATTGAATCGCTGGCGCGATAAGACCACGTTTGCTTATCGTTCTAAGAAAATCAATCAGATAACAGCAGATCGAGTAAAAACTTATCAAGGCCAAATTGCCCAACAGAATATGGCTTTGCTTAGTGCCTATAATGAAAAAGTTGTTGGCTTAGTGAATGATTCATTACGCTTTGCTCTTCGTTTTCTTGCTCATCATGCCGATGCCGATTCTGCCCTAGTACGTTTATCAAATCTTACGGATTCAAAAACTGAATTGTGGACAGCAAATCGCGAGATGAGGCCGATTCGTATGTTTTTGAAAAATGCTCAGAACGACTCAATCAGTGTGCTATTGCTCAATAATAAAAAGGGTGAGCTTAAATTAATTATTGATGACGGAGTTAAATTAACTCGATTTACGGAGTCGAAAGGCCGTTCTGTCTCTTTTCAACCGAAAGCTCTTGATCCTAGCTTGCAGAAAATTAACTTAAAACAAGTTGTTTATCCCCCATGGACCTTGATCGGTAATGGCTCTTTAGGGTTTACTCAAACAACTCTTTCAAACTGGTCTAAAGGGGGTGAGAGCGCGCTGTCGATGCTTTTGATCAGTAAATATATTGCGAACTACTCTAAAAATAAGATTAAGTGGGAAAATAGTGCAGAGATTCGCTATGGTGTAAGTCAGACTCCATCGAGGGGCTTAGAGAAAAATGAAGATAAGATTGAGTTTCAGAGTCGATTTGGAATCTCTGCATTTAAGCAATGGTATTATTCTGGGGAATCTAACTTTAAAACTCAAATGGCGAATGGTTATGCCTTCCCAAATAAGATAACTCCTATATCAGCATTTATGGCTCCGGGGTTTTTAACTGTTTCTTTGGGTCTTGACTATAAACCAAACAAGGATTTTTCACTCTTCCTCTCTCCATTAACTTCTAAAACAACCTTTGTTCGAGATACCGTACTTATTGCACCATCAAAATATGGACTTCTTCCTGGAACAAAAAAATTAGTGGAGCCCGGTATTATTGTAAAGGCTAATTGGCATTATCAACTAGCCGAAAATATTGGCTATGATACAAAAGGTGAGTTCTTTAATAATTATAAATACCCTTTTCAAAAGGTTGCAGTTGAGTGGGAGCAAGTTCTGTTAATGCAAATTAACCGTTTTATTACTACTCGAATTATGACCTCCTTGATCTATGACTACAATACTAAATTTCCAATTTTAGATGATAAGGGGGCAGTGATAGGTAAGAAGCCGAAGTTACAAGCCAAGGAGCTTTTCACCATCGGGTTAACGTATAAGTTTTAATTCAGATTCTAATATCAAATTCATAATATGAAAGAATTCAAAAAATATTTCAAGCTTAGCGCTTCACCTGCTGATATCTATAATGCCTTAACAAATCCAACCATGATTGAAATCTGGACTGGTGAACCAGCAGTGATGAGCACGGAAGTCGAAAGTGAATTTTCGCTTTGGGATGGCGAAATTGTTGGTCGTAATATTGAATTTGTGACCGATCAGAAAATTGTTCAGAGTTGGTATTTTGGCGAAGATGTGGAATCAATTGTGACCATAAAACTACACTTGGATAAGCAAGGGACCAATGTTGAGGTGCATCAAACGAATATCCCTGATGAGGCTTATGAGAATATCGCCGAGGGTTGGGAATCAGATTATTTTGCTAGTTTAAGCGAGTTGTTCGACTAAAAAATAAATCCTTGTGATTTTCTGTTTAAATATCTAAACTCATCTTGTAATCGTCCATTACAAACCCTAGCCCAATAGGGGTTACGATTGATTCATCAATTACAAAGCCCATTCTTTTATACGCAGCTATACTTCCAGAATTATCCTTGTTTACCGTTAGGGTTATCTTTTTGATTTTTGTCTCTCTTCCTTGTTTGGTCAGGAAGTCAAGTGCGATTTTTCCAATCCCGATTCTTCGTTTCTCTTTGACGACATAGATCTTGCTTAGAAAAAGCTCGTTGATTGCTTGTTTATAAGCTAAATAACCAATGATATTTGTGTTTTGCTGAATGGTGTAGTAAACGCAATCGCCTTGAGTGATTTGTTGTTTGATCGACTCAAATGATTGAAAGGTCTTTAGCATGTAGTCGATCTGTGGCTGTCCTATGAATGGCACGTAGTATTCGTTCCATATCGTTGATGCCAAAGCAGCAATTGAATGGATGTCAGCTTCCGAATCAGCTTTCTCTATCTTAATATCTAAGGTTTGTACCTGCAAGATCGCAACTCAAACTTAACAAAGTGGGATAAATGTCGTCCTTTATGATTGCCTTATTTGTGCGCCAATCTCACGCTCGTAAATACTGATTAGACGACTCATTGTTTTTTCTATCTGTTTGTCATTTAGAGTCTTCTCCGTATCTTGTAGTATGAAACTTACAGCATATGATTTTTTCCCACTTGGAAGTTTATCTCCTTCGTAGACGTCAAACAGATTAACACTGCGCAAGATCTCTTTTTCCGCTTTGAAAGCTAATGATTTAATCGTGCTGAAAAGAATCTCTTTGTCTAAAAGTAAGGCTAAATCTCTTTTAACTTCGGGGTATTTCATCAATGGAGTATAGCTAACTTTATGGTTCTTTATGGCTTTTAAAATGGCCGTCCAGTTCAAATCACCATAAAATACGGTGGCATTGATGTCGTGTGATTTTAATAGCCCTTTGCTGAGGTATCCTAATTGCGCTATGATTACGTTATTATACTTGTATTCCAACCCCTCTGCAAACAGGTCATTTGAGATTGATTCAATCGCACAGCGGCCTAAATCAACTCCTAGTCGAGAAAGAATATTCTCTACATTTGCTTTGAGAGTGAAAAATGAGGTAGGCTCTTCCTTCGAAGTCCAGTTTGGAACCTCTTTGCTGCCCGTAATCCAGATTCCAATATGTTCTGACTCACTATATTTTTTAACGGGATTTTCGGTCGCTTTTGTCGCATCGTAATGATAAACATTGCCAAACTCAAAAAGACGGAGATCGGTATTCCGGAAGTTTGTATTCCGAGAGATGGCCTCTAATCCACCAAAGAGCAACGTCTGTCGCATGCTATTCAAATCATTGCTAAGTGGATTGAATAGTTGAACACTGTTGGTTAATGGATAGCTGCTTAAACTCTCGTAATACGCCAATTTTGTCAGCGAATTTGACATGATCTCATTAAATCCTCTTGCCGTAAATAATTCAGAAATTAAATTCTGCAATTTGATTTTATCTGGTCTCGGTGCATGTTGAATAGTTGATTTGGTTGCGGTGTTCGGCTCTATGTTATTGTATCCATAAATACGCAACAGCTCTTCAATAACGTCAACTTCTCTTTTAACATCAACCCGATAAGGTGGGATTTCAAGACTAAGACCTTCGTTTGATTCCTTTGTGATTTTAATTTCTAAAGAAACTAAGATTTGCTTAAGTGTCTCTTTTGGAATCTCCTTACCAATTAATCGGGCTATGTTCGAATAGCTAACTTCAACTGGAAAGTATTTGAGAATTGTTGAATCCGATTGTATGTCAATTAAATCGCTGGAGATGGTACCTCCTGCAATCTCTTGTATGAGTAACGCTGCACGTTTAAGAGCATAAACAGTTTCGTTTGGGTCAGCACCGCGCTCAAACCTAAATGATGCATCTGTGTTTAGTCCATGACGGCGGGCAGTCTTGCGGATCGATACTGGATTAAAATAAGCGCTTTCTAAGAAAATAGAGGTCGTAGTTTCTTTAACCCCAGAGTGAAGACCGCCGAAAACACCACCGATGCAAAGGGGTTCCTTTGCTGAGCAGATCATTAAATCTTTTTCGTTCAACGTTCTTTCGACGCCGTCTAAGGTGGTGAATTTAGTTTCGTTTGCTACTGTTTTTACGATTATTGATCCTCCTTGAATGGCAGAGGTGTCGAAAGCATGTAGCGGCTGACCAGTTTCATGTAGTACATAATTTGTGATGTCTACGATGTTGTTAATCGGACTTTGCCCGATGGCTTTTAGTCGATTGCGCAACCATTCTGGTGATTCGGCAACTTTTACCCCCGAAAGTGTCACTCCAGCATATCTAGGACAAGCTTCTGTATTTTCAACTTTAACAGTGATTGGCAAAGAGTTGTTCTCTACTTTGAATCCTGTTATATCAGGGCGGGCATAGTTTGTTTTCTCTTTTTGACTTAGAAAGGCTGACAAATCTCGCGCAATTCCAATGTGCGAAGCACTATCTATTCGGTTTGGAGTTAAATCAACTTCCAATATAAAATCGCTGCTGACATTGAAGAAATCACTCGCTGGAGTACCTGGTGTAGCATTTGGGTCTAAAACAAGAATGCCGTCGTGACTTGTTCCAATGCCGATCTCGTCTTCAGCACAAATCATTCCCATGGATAGCTCACCTCTTATCTTCGATTTTTGAATCGTAAATTGCTCGTCTCCATTGTAAAGTATTGTTCCGATGGTCGCAACAATAACTTTTTGTCCGGCACGCACATTTGCTGCTCCACAAACGATTGGTAATGCTTCTTCTGAGCCAACATTTACGGTGGTAACACTTAGATGGTCTGAATTAGGATGCGCTTGACATGTCAAAACTTCCCCCACAATAAGGCCATTTAAACCCCCTTTAATGGATTCAAATTCTTCTATGCTGCCTGTTTCTAAACCTAGTTGGGTTAAGGTAGCTGCAACTTCGGCAGGCGATAGTTTTAGATTAATATATTCCTTTAGCCAGTTGTATGAGATATTCATTCTAAGTGTTCTACGTGATGATAATTAGCTCTGCAAATATAGGTATTTTACAAGTATTGCCCAATATAACATCCTTAACATTAGATTGCTTAAATTTGAACAACTATCTTGTGATTTTGATCCGAAAAACCCTCTCGTTGGTATTTAATTAAGAGTGTTGATAATTTTTTAGATATTTTTCTAAAAAAGATAGTATTAATAACTTGAATTATTATTTTGCATCACCAAAACTAAACAAGGTTTTAGTAAAGGCGTATATATTAATAAAATGATTTACAATTAATTAGAGATATCCTAAATCTAAATATATTATGGCAAAAATCAACAAACCACGCGTTGTTAAGGACTACGATAAGCTCCCGCTCGATGTGCAGGGTCAAATCAAGCTTACTTACCCTCAAGGATTTTCGGGAAGTCTTATTACGTATATTAATGCAAAAGGCAAAGTCGTTTCAGCTTTGCCGTATGAAACGGATGAGTTTTATTACCTCGTTCGTATGACTCTTGAAGAAGCCAACAACATTGTTGAAAATGATGATGATTTTAACGATGATGGTGTTTTACGTGATGATTTCGCTTTGCAGGAATTTGAGGGACATGATGATGTTGAGGAGGATGTTAATGACATCCCAGACGATATGCCTGATGATGAAGATGACGATATGGAAGACGATATTTAGTCTTAAATAGAAATAAAAAGAGCTGGTTTATCCAGCTCTTTTTATTTCTATAACTTAAGGTTTGATCTTAAGTAGTCTATAATCTTACCCTTTTGATCTGGACTAAACCATACAATCTCCGGATCTCGTCTAAACCAAGTTAATTGTTTTCGAGCATATTTTCGGGTATTCGCTTTGATCTTTTCATTTGCCTGCGACATGGTAATTGTTCCGTCGAAATAGTCGAATAGTTCACGATATCCAACGGTATTTAATGAGTTAAGACTTCTAAACTCATAGAGCTCTTTTGCTTCTTGCTCTAAGCCATCTTTAAACATTTTGTCTACACGATCATTAATGCGATTGTGTAAGATTGCTCTGTCACAATTTAAACCGATTTTGATAATCTTAAATGACCGTTTTTGAATCTTATTCGTTCGTAAGTCAGAAAATGGTTTTCCAGTAGTTAGACAAACTTCTAAGGCATGGACAATACGTTTCGGGTTCTTCCGATCGACTTCGTTGTAATAGCTAGGATCTAAAGATTGCAATTGTGCAAGCAATGGCTCAAGACCCTCTGCTGAGAGCCTACTCATTAATCTTGTACGCAATTCCGGGTCGATATTTGGCAGGTCATCCAGTCCGTTCACCAATGCGTCAATGTAAAGCATCGAGCCGCCAGTCATCAAGACATGATCTTTCGTTTTAAAAAGTTGTTCAAGCTTTTGCAGTCCGTCTAACTCAAATCGTCGAGCATTGTAGGGGTCGTGTATCGAATGTGTTCGTATAAAATGATGAGGAATAGTCTCCAAGGTCTTCTGATCGGGAGCGGCAGTTCCAATATTCATCTCTTGAAATATCTGTCTTGAATCGCAAGAGATAATTTCTGTCTTTAGGAGAGTTGCTAGATCAATACTTAAATCTGTCTTGCCAACACCCGTTGGCCCGAGGAGAATAACAAGTGTTTTATCCATTAAAAGGGTTTGAATTGCAAGAGATAGTGTTTGGGAATTAATTGACTTCTTCGGTCTCTCCATAGATCAAATCGAGGTCTTCAAGTTCTCCGAAATCAGAATAGTCAATCTGATTGGCAAGGTCTTGATCTGATACTAGATCTGAGTCGTCTTCATTAAAGGAGTGCTGCATTGGCGTGTTCCCAATTTTCTGAACCAATAGGGGAGCGCGAAGCTGTTTCTCCGGTTCGATCTCCTTTATTCGTAGGTATAATGACTTTTGATTCCGAATATCAAAAACGTAAATTAAGTTCAGTTCCTGCTCTTTTAACAGTTCGCCTAATTTGACCTCTTTCATGGATCGCAGTGCCAATTTAGAAGCAACTCCTTTGGTATGCATCGGAATTTCCAAAATCTTATCCCACTCTTCATCGGCCATAAAAAATGTCGCAAGCTCTGATTGGTCAAATCGACAGGCATGCTGAATGGCCTTGTGGAGTTGTAGAAATGTATGATTTGCATCTGCATTGATATGCAAAACAAAATCTCCCACCTGATCTGATATGATTTTGAATTTAAATACCATGAGTTTATTAGCTAAAAGCAATCTAGAATATTGAATCCAAAAGAACCTTTTAATGTTCTGAATTCTAGATCTAATCTACTACTAAATAATCAGATATGCAAATTTCAAGAGATGGAATGATATTTTACAAAGAGCAGGTTGTTTGCCCTGCTCCTTGTAAAATCTTATTATTGATTGTTCTTAATGAAGTTAAGACATGATCCAGCCTTAAACCACTCAATTTGTGCTTCGTTGTAAGTGTGTATCGCTCCAATCTCTTCAGTCGACCCGTCGGCATGATGAAGAACTAGTTGCAACTGTTTTTCCGGTTCAAATGATTCAAGACCGATGATGTCAATCGAATCATTCTCCTGGATTTTGCTATAGTCTGATGGGTTTGCGAATGTAAGGGCAAGCATTCCTTGTTTTTTCAAGTTTGTCTCATGAATACGAGCAAATGATCGTGTTAAGACAACCTGTGCGCCAAGATGACGTGGTTCCATTGCCGCATGTTCGCGAGATGAACCTTCGCCATAATTCTCATCACCTACAATCACAGAGCCAAAGCCCTCTTTTTTATAGGCTCTTGCCGTTGTTGGCACTGGACCATACTCTCCTGTTAATTGATTCTTGACCGAATTGGTATTGCCATTAAAGTCATTTACTGCACCAATTAAAAGGTTTTCAGATATATTGTCTAAGTGACCTCGGTAGGTAAGCCAAGGGCCAGCCATTGAGATATGATCGGTTGTACACTTACCTCTGGCTTTGATTAATAACTTGAGACCTTTCAAGTCTTTTCCTGTCCAAGGTTTGAATGGTTCAAGAAGCTGAAGTCTGTCTGAACTGCTGTTCACCGAGATTTCTATTCCCTGATAGTCTAAAGATGGTGGAATCAAACCTTGATCTTCGACCGCAAATCCTTTTTGTGGTAAGTCATTTCCAGTTGGTGGATCAAGTTTAACTTTCTCCCCATTTTCATTCACTAAATAGTCAGTTACTGGATTGAAATCTAATGTTCCTGCAATAGCAAAAGCCGTAACGATCTCCGGAGAAGCCACAAATCCATGCGTTTTTGGGTTCCCATCGGTTCGTTTTGCAAAATTCCTATTGAAAGAAGTCATGATAGAGTTTTCAGGAAGATTGGCTGCATTATGCCTTGACCATTGGCCAATGCAAGGTCCACAAGCATTGGCTAGAACTACGCCGCCCATTTGTTCGAATGCATCTAAGAATCCATCACGAGCAACCGTATAACGAACAAGCTCAGAGCCTGGAGTTACAGTGAATTCAGCTTTTACTTTTAAGTTTTTTTCGCGTGCTTGTCTGGCAACAGATGCCGCTCGGCTTATATCTTCATAGGATGAGTTGGTGCATGATCCGATTAACCCAACTTTCATCTCCATTGGCCACCCTTTTTCTTTTGCCACAGTCTTAAATTGAGAAAGTGGAGTTGCAAAATCTGGAGTAAATGGTCCATTGATATGCGGCTCAAGCTCAGAAAGGTTGATCTCGATAACTTGATCAAAATATTTTGATGGATTAGCATAAACTTCATCATCAGCTCTTAGGTCAGAAGCAATCTTCGTCGCCATCTCAGCGATATCAGCACGACCAGTAGCCTTTAAATATTCGCTCATGCTATCGTCGAATGCGAAAGTTGAGGTGGTGGCGCCAACTTCAGCACCCATGTTGCATATGGTTCCTTTACCCGTACAAGATAAACTTGCAGCCCCTGGGCCAAAATATTCGATGATGCAACCTGTTCCCCCTTTTACGGTAAGAATGCCAGCAACTTTTAGAATGACATCTTTTGGAGATGCCCAGCCACTGAGTTTTCCGGTTAAATTAACCCCGATTAATTTAGGAAACTTTAATTCCCATGGGATGCCAGTCATAACATCTACTGCATCAGCACCGCCAACACCAATAGCAATCATTCCTAGACCACCAGCATTAACGGTATGCGAGTCGGTGCCAATCATCATTCCACCAGGGAAAGCATAATTCTCTAATACTACCTGATGGATAATTCCTGCTCCCGGCTTCCAAAACCCGATACCATATTTTTTGGATACAGAGGAGAGGAAGCTATATACTTCTTTATTGGTCTCTTCGGCTTTCTTTAAATCTTCAATAGCGCCAGTTTGAGCTAAAATCAAGTGGTCGCAATGAACCGTTGAAGGTACACTGACAACACTTTTCCCTGCTTGCATAAATTGCAATAGGGCCATTTGAGCTGTAGCATCCTGCATGGCAACCCGATCTGGATCGAAATTTACATATGAAACACCCTTTTCAAAAGGTTGAGTCGGAAGTTCTCCCGAAAGATGTGAATACAGAATTTTTTCAGTTAATGTAACTGGTCTGCCAATTAATCCACGTAGTTTTTTTACGCGTTCTGGAATCGCAGCATATACCTTGCGAACCATCTCAATGTCATAAGCCATGCGGTACTGTTTTAAGATTATAAAAGAACTGCAATATTAACGATTATTGGCGAGAAAAAAATAGTGAATTTTAGAGTTTTTTGTGCTATTTTTATGGAAAGTATGTTTTAAATTAGCATCCTAATTAAGTTAACACCTACCCCAAAATCAAGTATGATTTGGATTAAGCCCTTGGTCGTTGAGAATATTCGAATCGCGTTTCAGTCAATTCGTGGTAATTTAGTGCGATCGGTCTTAACTATTTTAATTATAGCCGTAGGTATTTCGGCCTTAGTGGGAATCTTAACAGCTATTGACTCGATAAAAAATTCGATTACTACTGAGTTTACTAGACTCGGAGCTAATACCTTTAGCATTCAAAGTCGGAGTACTCGAATTCATATTGGGAGCCAGCCGAGTCGAACAATGAACTATAGTTATATCAGCTATATGCAAGCTCGGGCGTTTAGAGAGCAATTTAATTTCCCTTCAACAGTTTCAATTTCTGTCAATGCCACTCAAACAGCTACAGTTAAGTCTGACACCAAGAAAAGCAACCCAAATATCACCGTTCGAGGTGTCGATGAAAATTTTTTAGCTACGGCTGGATATGATTTAGAGTCGGGCCGAGGACTGACTTTTAAGGAGTCTTTTGAAGGCGATAATGTTGCCATGGTTGGAGCTGCTTTAGTCAAAAAGATTTTCCCTGCCGATATCGATCCCAACGGAAAATATATCTCTGTTGGAAGCGGTAAATATCAAATTATTGGGGTTTTAAAAGATAAAGGAAGTGGATTTGGTAATTCTGCTGACCAGATTGTGCTCCTCCCATTTTCAAATGTCAGACAGTATTTCGGGCGACCTTCGATGAATTTCAGAATCAGCGTTATGCCTAAAAGCGCTCAGCTAATGGATGCGGCTATGGGCGAAGCAGAAGCCGTATTTCGAAACATCAGAGGTTTAAGCGTCGTAGATGAAACTGATTTCTTAGTTGAAAAGAGTGATAATTTAGTCAGTGTGCTGCTCGATAATATCAAATATGTGACACTTGCTGCTACTGTTATTGGCTTTATAACGTTATTAGGGGCAGCCATTGGTTTGATGAATATCTTGCTGGTAACCGTTGCTGAACGGACCAGAGAGATAGGGATTCATAAAGCCGTTGGAGCAAACTCTCGCTCCATTAAGAATCAATTTATGATTGAATCAATTATCATTGGACAGCTTGGAGGTCTTTTAGGAATCTTTTTAGGAATCTTGGCTGGCAATGGAGTCTCACTTATTATCGGGAGCTCCTTCGTTATTCCTTGGCAATGGATGATGGTTGGGGTGCTACTCTGTCTGTTGGTAAGTTTTGGTGCGGGTGTGCTTCCTGCTATTAAAGCATCAAAGTTAGACCCTATCGACGCTTTGCGCTACGAATAGAATCTAACTTAAATGTTTTGTTCGGAAAGTATTTTGTAAGTTAGCCAACCGCAACGTGATTACTTAGAGCTCATTTTAAGGACATTAACCTCATCTTCCGTAAGGAATCTCCATCTCCCTCTTGGAAGATCCTTCTTGGTTAAACCACAGAAATAGACTCGGTCTAACTTCTCAACTTTATAGCCAAGGTGTTCGAAGATACGTCTTACAATTTTATTCTTTCCAGAGTGTATCTCTATCCCAACTTGTTTTTTGTCATCTTCATTGACATAACTTACTGAATCAGCAGCAACAAAACCATCTTCAAGGGTAATGCCATCGACAATTTCTTGCAAGTGATTTTTTGTAACTTTTTGATCTACGAAAACGTGATATATTTTTTTACGATTGTATTTTGGATGGGTTAATCGCTTAGTCATATCGCCATCATTGGTGAAAAGCAACAACCCTGTGGTGGCTTTGTCTAATCTTCCAACAGGATAAATCCTCTCTGTACATGCATTTGCGATAAGTTCCATCACCGTTTTGTCGGCGTGCGGATCTTCTAATGTGGTTACATAGCCCTTTGGCTTATTTAAAAGAACATACATTTTCTTTTCGGCTGTGATGATCTTACCATTGAAACTAACTGATTCACCTGGTAAGACTTGATAGCCCATCTCGGAAACAATTTTCCCATTGATGGTCACGCATCCTGTTGCAATAAAGGTATCTGCTTCACGACGTGAGCATAAGCCTGCATTCGCGATATATCGATTCAGACGCATGGCGCCTGGCTCCTTTTTTGAAGGTGCTGACTTGCCTTTTTTACCTGAAGTCTCAAACTCATCATTCAAGTTTTTATTTCCAAGTCTTCCGCGTAATACTTTACCTGTTTTGTTGAGGTATTGGTCTGATTCTGCACCTTCAAACTTTCGTGCAGGACGTTTTTCTATAACGTTTCTCCGAAATACATCGGAAGTCCTTTCTTTTCCATTTCTTCCTAATACTGGACTCTTGGGTTTTGATCCGGAGGCCGTTTTGATCACTTTCGTCTTGCCGACTCTTTTGCCTGCGGTTGCATCTTTTGCTTCACTTCGACCGGTGTTAGATTTTCTGCTCTGGTCACTTGGCGCGGAACTCCCTTTTCTTACTCGTGGTCTGGTTCCGGGCTCTTTTTTATCGACGGTACGCTTATCCTCGCGCTCCTGTCCTCTGCCTCTTCTGATAATCATGTGGTAATTACTTGATTTGTTAATATTTCGGGTGCAAATATCGGTAAAAAAATGGAGAGTTAGACTTTAATTCAGCGGAAGCAGAATAATCCTTTGATTAATTGACTCAAATTAACAACTTTGTAGTCTCAAAGTAAAAGCATAATCGACCACATATATGGCACTTATAAAATCAATTTCTGGTATTCGGGGTACAATAGGAGGTTCGCCAGGAGATGGATTGACTCCGCTTGACTTAGTTAAATTTACTGCGGCCTATCTAACTTGGGCTAAAACAAATCAAAAAGGATCTAAGAAGTTAAAGATTGTGGTCGGCAGAGATGCTCGTATCTCCGGAGCGATGGTCGACGCACTTGTTAGCGGTACCTTGTTAGGAATGGGTGCCGATGTAGTCAATCTGGGTTTGGCTTCCACTCCAACTACAGAACTTGCCGTTTTGGCTGAAAAGGCCGATGGGGGAATAATCCTAACAGCTAGTCATAACCCAAAACAGTGGAATGCTCTTAAATTGCTTAATTCAGATGGCGAGTTTTTGAACGACCAAGAAGGGAAGATAGTTTTGGAGATTGCTCAAAATGAGAGCTTTGAATTTGCTTCTGTTGATAATTTAGGGGCTCAGACCTTTTTAGATTATACCCAATATCATATTCAACATGTTCTTGATTTAGCACTGGTGGATGTTGAGGCCATAAAAAGGAAAAAATTTAAAGTCGCAGTAGATGCTGTAAATTCCGTTGGTGGCATTATTGTACCCCAGCTTCTAAGGGCATTGGGCGTTGTTGAAGTTTTAGAACTTAATTGCACACCAGATGGGCATTTCCCTCATAATCCAGAGCCAATACCTGAAAATTTAATGGAGATATCTGCCATCATAGCAAAAGCAAATGTGGACGTCTGTTTTGTTGTAGACCCCGATGTCGACCGTTTGGCTATTATCAACGAGGATGGTACCTTGTTTAATGAAGAATATACATTGGTCGCTGTGGCAGACTATGTTTTGTCAAATTCTAAAGGGAATACCGTATCAAATCTATCCTCCTCAAGAGCCTTGAGAGATATTACCGAAAGGTATGGTGCGACCTATAATCCATCAGCTGTTGGAGAGGTTAATGTTACCACGATGATGAAAAATACCAATGCAGTCATAGGTGGAGAAGGGAATGGTGGCGTAATCTATCCAATGAGCCATTATGGACGAGATTCCATGGTTGGAATTGCTCTTTTCCTCACTCATTTGGCAAAGTCAGGTTTGAAATGCACAAAACTTAGAGCCACTTATCCCGATTATTTCATCTCGAAGAATAAAATAGAGCTAACTCCAACTATTGACGTAGATGACATTCTTCTTCAAGTTCAAGCTCGCTTTCAGCACGAAGAGGTAAATACCGTCGATGGAGTAAAAATCGATTTTGATAAGGAATGGGTACATTTGCGTAAATCAAATACCGAGCCGATTATCCGAATTTATGCCGAGAGCCGGTCAATGGAAAGAGCTGATGCTTTAGCCGAAGAGATGATAGAAATCATAAAACAGATCGCTAGATTGTAGATTTTTACTTGACAAATAGTTAGAAATGGTCATTGTGACCAAGAACTGATTTGACTTTCTGAAGTTTGTGTTTGGAGAATTCTTCAGTCATTTTTAAACTTAGAATAAAAACTAATCGCAAAGAGTTTGCTAATTAGTTTTTATTGTTTCTCTAAACTATGTAAATTTGCATCGATTTTTAAATACGGTTAAATATTAAATAAGTCAGATAATAATATAATTTATGAAAGTTACAGTCGTAGGAGCAGGAAATGTAGGATCAACTTGTGCTGATACTTTAGCATATAGAGAAGTTGTAAACGAGGTTATTTTATTGGATATCAAAGAGGGTATTGCAGAAGGCAAGGCTCTTGATATGTGGCAAAAAGCACCTATTATTGGTTATGACACGCGCACTGTTGGTGTAACAAATGATTATGCACGAACTGCAGATTCCGATGTCGTTGTCATAACTTCAGGATTACCTCGTAAACCAGGCATGACTCGCGATGATTTAATTCAGATCAATGCTGGAATTGTAAAGTCTGTAACTGAAAATATTGTAAAGTATTCACCGAATGCGATTATTATCGTTGTTTCTAATCCATTGGATGTGATGACTTATCAGGCGCATCTAGCCTCAGGTCTTCCTCGCACCCGGATTATGGGAATGGCAGGAATTTTAGATACTGCTCGTTACCGTGCCTTTTTATCCGATGCATTGAATATTTCACAAAAAGAGATTCAGGGGATGTTATTAGGTGGTCATGGCGACACCATGGTTCCTCTAACACGTTATACAACTGTAGGTGGAATTCCAGTTACAGAATTATTAGATGCTGAGACACTTGACGCAATTGTTGAACGCACCAAATCAGGTGGTGGAGAGCTTGTGAAATTAATGGGTACCTCAGCTTGGTATGCACCTGGTGCAGCTGCAGCACAGATGGTGGAAGCAATTGTAAAAGATCAACGCAGAATATTCCCAGTGTGTATTCAACTTCAAGGCGAATATGGTGTAGACAACTGCTATTTGGGCGTTCCAGTCGTGTTAGGCAAGAATGGCGTTGAGCAAATTGTCGAATTGCAACTGAATAAAGAGGAGATGCAAATGATGCGCACAAGCGAAGGTCATGTTAAAGAGGTTATGAACGTATTAGATGCTTTAAATAAAGCTTAAAGAGGTTTCTTATATATTTTTAAAAGGGGTTTTTAAGCCCCTTTTTTTAGCTGTTATAAAATATGCGAGAGATTAGTTTTGAGGTTGTAGAGCTTGAAGAGAACGCTTATCATATCTTGATTGAGGCTGAATTTGCTGGTCTTGAAAATGGCTGGTGGATCATTGATACTGGTGCCTCACGCAGCGTATTTGATCAGGCTATGACGATGCTTTATGACCAAGAAAACAGTGATTCAGTGCTAGCTACTGGTCTGGGAAAAGAGATGGTGGAAACAGGGGCTGGTTCAATTTCTGATTTCATTTTAGGTGGCGTTTCATGGGGTGTTTTAAGGGTTGCATTGGTCGATTTTTCCCATATAAATAGCGAGTATTCTAAGTTTACTGAGAAGAAGATACTAGGATTGCTTGGAGCCGATTTTTTATTGGTGCATCATGCCATTCTGAATTTCAAGGAGCGTAAAATTAGCCTATTTACTGAATCGTAAATTCTAATCTTTTTTCTTTTAAGCCATCGATGATCTTTTATTGATGGCTTTTTTTATTTCTTTTTAAAAGCCCGATCCAAAGGTTATTGGCGAATTGTTCTTCGCCATTGAGTTCTATGAATTAAATCATAATTTCTATACTTTTTTGAAATTTATATCGTATATTTAGTAGAGCAATTTTACTACTTTCTGCTCTCCTTCGATTGCTTCAGACTTATGATATTTCTGTTGCAAACATGTTGTAAGATCTCAGTTTGTATCGTATATTATCTTTTTGTGTTAGTGAATTAAATTTTTAATTTTTTTCCTGCATGGCGGCAAATAATGATATATTTTCGAAAGAGTGGTATGAATTAATTTTTAAACCTTCGCAAAACCAGGTTTATGGGGCCTATGAACTTCGTAAAAACTCTCAGTCAAGGCATTTTTGGGGCTTAATCGTGGCCGTTTTATTGTTTGTTTTTATTGTCTCATTACCGTCTTTGATTCGCCAAATTATTCCGCAGGAGGTCGAGAAAAATGTCTCTGTACGGATGATTTCGAACATTAAATTAGAAAAACCCAAAGAGCCCTCTATTTTACGAGAAGTTCCGCCCCCTCCTCCCTTGCGCAATACCATTAAGTTTACCCCGCCTGTCATCAAGCCTGATCAGCTAGTAGCAGAAGAAGATCAGCCTATTTCACAAAAGGAAGCGGTCGATGCTAAAGCTGCAATTAGTAATGTGACGTACGATAAGGGTACCGACGATATTGCTGCTCCTATTGCAACCATATCTAAGAAAGATGTTGTCGAAGAGCCTGAAAAGCCCTTTGTTTTTGTTGAACAGATGCCTCAGTTTCCTGGAGGTGAGAAAGAGATGATCGCTTTTATTAAGCGAAATTTACGCTACCCAACAACCGCCATTGAAATGGGTATTAAAGGAACTGTGACTGTAAATTTTGTCGTAGGGAAGGATGGAAAGATTACTCAGATTCGAATTATTCGTGGTATCGGAGGTGGCTGCGACGAAGAGGCAGTGCGTATTCTTGAGAAAATGCCTGCGTGGAGTCCAGGAAGACAAGCTGGAATCCCTGTGCTCGTGGCTTATTCGCTCCCTTTTCGGTTTGTCTTGCAAGAGTAAAATAGATGAGATCTTAATCTTCAGTGGACTTATTAAGTGTAATTAGTCGGCCTCTTCGTTTAGCTGCAATGGTTATTTCGAGGAGTATTTTAGATCAATAAACCTAAATTGTCGATTTTTCGCCAAAGAGGCTAGCTTATAGATTATTGGGTTCTAACTTGTAATATATGCTCATTGTTGATTTGTTAAAATATGTTAATATTTTAACAATATTTCATTTTTGTAAGGCCCTTCTGATGCTAATTGAATTGGATTATTAATTTTGTCAATGATTTATAAAAATTGATCGCTTTCAAACTAAAACTTATCGAGCAATCATTCTTGTTTTCCAATTGGTGAAATTTATATTGCATCATTTTTAAACAAGCTTCGAATACTTGACTATCGATTTTTCTTAAATTACCGTTAATTTAAAAAATTATATTTAAAGCAGGGAGCTTTCTGAATTTTAAATGCAGAAAGTTGTGCTTTCGTTCCGTTTTTTTTATTAATGTTGTACAATTTCTTAGCAGTTCTTAAACTATCATTTAAACTATTATTTAAACAATTAGTAATCATTAGAGTATGAAATCACAAAATGGATTTTTAAAATTTCAAAAGGTATTTTCGATGTCTGTTATTCCCGTTTCGCTTGTCGTTGCGATACTTGTGTTTAACTTGATAATGGGTGCCTCTGGCAATTTCCAAGGGAATAATAGTGCTAACGCTCCTATCCCAGGTAATTTTTTAGGTGTAATCTATAAAGGTGGAATGATTGTTCCAATCATTATGACTTTGTTATTGACTGTTATCGCTTTTTCATTAGAGCGTTTCTTAACAATCAATAAAGCAGGTGGTAAAGGTTCTGCTGTAGACTTTGTTGAAAAAATCAAAGGCTCGCTTGCAAAAAATGACATCAGCGGTGCTGTTGCAGAATGTGATCGTTTTGAAGGGTCAATCGCAAGTGTATCTAAAGCTGCTTTGTTGAAATATCAGCAGTTAGAGAAAGATAACACGATGACTAAGGAGCAGAAGTTATTAGATATTACTAAAAATATTGAAGAGGCTACCTCACTTGAGCTTCCAAGCCTAGAGCAAAATCTTCCAATCTTAGCTACTATCTCTTCTGTAGCGACCATGATGGGACTTTTGGGAACAGTACTTGGTATGATCCGTTCATTTGCTGCAATGGCGAATGCGGGAGCACCTGACTCAGTTGCCTTATCTACCGGTATTTCGGAAGCGCTTATCAACACTGCGTTCGGTATTGGTACTGGTGCTCTTGCCGTTGTGATGTACAATTATTTCACTACAAAAATCGATAAATTAACCTACTCAATTGATGAGGCTGGTTATAGCATCGTTCAAACATTTGCATCTAAGCACTAAGCTAATTGTATTATAATTTATAATTATGCCAAAAGTAAAAATCAAAAGGAAGAGCACGGCTATTGATATGACCGCGATGTGTGACGTCGCGTTCTTATTGCTGACCTTCTTTATGCTTACCTCTAACTTCACTCAAAAAGAGCCAGTTAAAGTGAGCACACCAGCCTCTATTTCAGAGATTAAACTTCCAGATCGGAATGTTATCTCTATTCTTGTAGATGCGAAAGGTAAAGTCTTCTTGGGAGCTGATGGACAAGATAATCGAGTTCAGATGCTTACTAAAATGGGAGCTGCTTATAATGTAACTTTTACTGCTGCCGAATTAAAAGAGTTTAGTCTGATCAATAAATTTGGAGTTCCGATTACGATGATGAAAACGTATCTGGCTTTAAAATCAGAAGAGCGTGATTTACCTCAAAATGCCCTTGGCATACCTTGTGATTCTTTAGACAATCAGTTTAAATCATGGGTTAGTGTTGCTAAGACGGTTAATTCAGAGTACCGAATCGCAATCAAAGCTGACCAGGCGACTACTTATCCAGTGATTAAAAAGTTAATGGGTACCCTTCAAGATATTAATGAGAATAGGTATAACCTACTTACGAGTCTTAAAAATGCACCTGATTACGAATAACTGTAAATCTTAAATTCATGTCTGAAGTAGCTCAAGATAATAATCAAGGAAAGAAAAAAGGCAAGACCAAAAAGATGTCTACCCGCGTCGATTTTACGCCAATGGTAGACTTAGGTTTCTTGTTGATTACGTTTTTCATGTTGGCAACAACATTGAATAAGCCTCAGACTATGGAGATTGCAATGCCTTCTAAAGAGAAGGTTACCGAGGAAGATCAGACAAAGATCAAAGCTTCTCGTGCAGTAACCATTTTACTAGGGAAAGAAAACAAAGTCTTTTATTACGAAGGAACACGTGAGAATAATATCGATCCTGTTTTGAATCAAACCGACTTTTCTCCAAAAGGGATGCGTCAGTTCTTGATCAAAAAGAATTATGACATCATGGTTCAGGTTCGTCAGCTTAAAGCTCTAAAGGATGCTGAAAAGCTTTCGCCGAAAGATTTTGAAAAACAGAAAGACGAAATTATTGCCGATAAAAAAGCCCCTATTGTACTGATCAAAGGCACCATCGATAGTTCCTATAAGAACTTGATTGATGCATTAGATGAGATGGCGATCTGCAACATTGGTCGTTATGCAATTGTTGATATTACACCATTTGACTTGGAGTTATTAGCGAAGAAATTATAATCTTCGTAACTTCTCCTAAGTCTTATTTAAAGATTGATAGGTTTTAGCGATTATTTACTTGCGTAAGTAATCCATCTGTTAACTGGTCAATCTTGGTTTTAAATTTATTTACGGATAAAAATTGTATCCTACATGGCAGCAAATAATGATATTTTTTCAAACGAATGGTGCGATCTTGTTTTTGAATCCAAAAACCAGGCGTACGGTGCGTATGAGCTTAGAAAAAACTCTTCACAGAGACATTTTCGTGCCCTACTTACCGCAGCCCTAGTTTTTATTCTGATCGTCTCAGCACCAATCTTACTTAAACAGATCTTTCCGAAAAGTGCGGATAAGGATGTTACAGTGCGTACACTCTCTAAAATAGAGTTGGAAAAACCAAAGGAGAATATCCTGAAGGAGATTCCACCGCCACCACCACCTCTTCGTAATACCATTAAGTTTACTCCACCTGTCATTAAACCTGACGAACTTGTTCCTGAAGAAGAAATTAAACTTCAAAAGGAAGTAATCGAGACTAAAGCAGCTGTAAGTAATGTGGCATTCGATAAAGGTACCGATGATGTAGCCGCTCCAATTGCGACACAAAAAATTACAGAAGAGCCAGATCAGCCTTTTGTAATTGTTGAACAGATGCCTCAGTTTCCTGGAGGGGAGAAAGAGATGATGAAATTTATCCATTCGAACTTACGCTATCCGTCTATGGCTGCTGAAAATGGCATCCAAGGTACGGTAATCGTAAACTTTGTAGTTGATAAAGAAGGTAAAATAACACGTATTAAAGTGGTTCGTGGTATCGGTGGTGGTTGCGATGAAGAAGCCATCCGTGTGCTAGCTAAGATGCCTGCTTGGAGTCCTGGTAGACAGGGTGGTAAAGCGGTATTGGTAAGTTACACTGTTCCAATTAAATATGTGCTGCAATAGGACATCTAATGAGACTAAAAAAGCCGGTTTTTCTTGCCTTTAAGTCATTAATGTCTATTGCCTATCTTTCACTGGGAGTAGTTATATTGTTTTCTAACACTATACTGCTCCCAGTGAATAGTTTTATACGAGTCTGTTTTGGACTCTTACTCGTATTGTATGGTAGTTTTAGGATATACACCTTGCTTGCTAAAACTAAGAGTGATGAATCGAATTAGTCTATTCCTTTTCTTAGCTTTTGTTACTTCTAGCTGTGGCTTCTTTCGAGGTAATCCTTATACGAATACTCCAACAACTGGTCATGCTACCATTGCTACAGATGAGACTTTTAAACCCATCATTGAGGCTGAATTAGAAGTTTTCAAAGCAATCTATGGCTATTCCGAATTCAAATCAAACTACCTTCCGGAAATAGAAGCATTTGAACAACTGCTTAAAGGTGATGTTCAACTAATCATTGCATCACGACCGCTTAGCAAGGAAGAGCTCGCACTGTTCCATCAAAAAAAGATTTTTCCACGTCAGACCAAGGTGGCCACTGATGCGATCGCTCTGATCGTTTCTAAGCAAAGTTCAGATACACTGGTAACCATTAGTCAGATTAAAGATCTGTTGACTGGCAAGTTAACTTCCTGGAACCAGATTAATCCAACCTCGAAGTCAGGAAAGATAAGTGCCGTATTTGATAACCAAAAGTCAAGCATTATTAATTATTTAGTTGATTCTATTTGTGGAGGAAAGTTGGTTAAGACGAATGTTTTTGCCCTTGACTACAACAAAGATGTGATCGAATATACGAGCACTCATCCTGGCGTTTTGGGATTTATTGGGGCAAGCTGGATTAGTAACGACAATGATTCAACCCATCTGTCATTTCACAAAAAAATTAAAGTGTGCTCAGTAAGCGATAACGCTAGACCTAACGTTGAGAATAGTTATAAGCCTTATCAGGCTTATATGGCTGAGCATATTTATCCGCTTACCCGCGACATTTATATCATCAATGCTGAACCCCGAAATGGATTGGCAACAGGGTTCTCTGCCTTCCTGGCAAGTGACAAGGGTCAACGTATTATTTTGAAGTCGGGCATCCTGCCCGCAATTGCGCCAACTCGAGTTGTTAAAACAAGAAAAGATTTTTAGTAGCTTTGGCAAAGCTTAAAATTATAATCCATTACAAACAATGAAACGATTCGCACTTTTATTTTTAGGTTCTATATTAGCTATTAGTAGCATTAAGGCCCAGCCGAATACTAACCAAGGACAGTATTATATTGATGATTATCAGTTTCATCAAGCACGAAGTTTTTTCTTAAATCGACTTAAGTCTGCACCTGGTGATGTTCGGGCTAACTGCTCCTTAGGTGATACTTATCTCTATTTGCAACAGCCAGATAGTGCAAAGATTGCCTATCAAAATGCGCTAGCTGCTGATCCGAAATCACCTTTTCCATTGATTGGACTCGGTAAAATAGCCCTTTGGAATGGCGATAAAACGGCAGAGCTTGATTATTTTGAGAAAGCTCGGAAGATGGATAAAAAGAATCCTGAGGTATATTGTACTATCGCAAAAGGTTGTTTCGATCATGTGAAAAAAGATACAGCTACAGGAAATCGCTTTCTTACCCAAGGTATTGAGTTGAACTCTAAATATGCACCTTTCCATATTGTTGCTGGTGATTATGAGCTTATTCGTCATCGGTATGGCCCAGCTTCAAACGCTTATGACCGAGCGATCTATTTCGATCCGGCTTATGCCTTAGCTTACCGTAAACTTGGCGTTATTCATACACTGGCTCGCGCTAATCGTGATGCCTTAACTGCTTTAGCAAAGAGTATTGAGCTGAACACCGATCAAATATTAGTCTACAAAAATCTGGGCGATCTATATTGTATGATTGGAAAATATCCAGAGGCAGAAAAAAATTATAGAATTTATATCAGCAGGGCAGAGGTTAGCGCCGAAGACAAGGAGAGATTAGCCATTATCTTGTTCTTTAACAAGAACTATGATGAGTCTGTAAAACTACTCGAAGAGGTTATGCAGCTTAGTAAGAATGAGTCTGTTCTATTGCGTGTTAGAGGTTATATCGCCTTTGAGACTCAGAAATATCCTGAAGGTGTAGCTTACTTGGATAAGTTCTTTAAAATTCACGATCCGGAGAAAAATATACCATCTGATTATATTTACTATGGTCGTTTATTACAGAAAGTTGGTAGAGATACTTCAGCCATTTCAAGTTTTAACAAAGCCTTAGCATTAGATTCAACAAAGACCGAACTTTATGATGAGCTATCAAAATTGTATATCGCTAATAAAATGCATTATAATGCGATAGGTGTCTACTTAAAAATGATTGCGAATGGTGCGGATAAGCTAGCTACTACATTCTTGATCGGTAAAGAATATTATTTTCAGGCAGAAGTCTATCATGCACAATACGACTCATTAATGAACCTTCAGAAGATAAGTAAAGTGCCATTTGCGGATAGTGTAGCTGTAAATGCATTAAAACGTTCTTCTTATCAGAAGGCAGATAGCTCGTTTGCTATTGTAACTTCGCTTAATGATAAATATGCTGGTGGCTTTATTTGGAGAGGTCGAATGAACTCATTCCTTGACCCAGAGGCTGAAGGCACCTTGGCTAAGGAGTCTTACGAAAAAGCACTTGCAATCTATGAAGCTGGTGACGCAGTGAAAAATCGCCGATCTATTATCGAATGCTGTCGGTTCTTGGCTTCCTATTATTATTTAAATAGTGAGAAGATTTTAAAGACAGATAAGGAAAAGTCTGCAGCCTTAAAAACTTCGTCTGTTGATTATTTCCGTAAGATCTTATTGATTGATCCTACAGATGCGCAAGGAATCGAAGTCTTTAAGAAACTGAAGATTGCGCTGCCCAAAGCTCAATAATACTTCTGCTTCGGCATAGGCTTAAAAGAAAAGGCTGATTTTCAATTGAAAATCAGCCTTTTCTGTATTATGCGTTTTCTTAAGATGTGGTGCCACCTGGAATTGAACCAGGGACACATGGATTTTCAGTCCATTGCTCTACCAACTGAGCTATGGCACCTTGTTTTCCAACGCGTGGCAAAACTAATCAAATTTTATTTCTCTCCAAGCAAAGACTGAAAAAAAATAGAATAAACTTCTACTGCACTGATTTCAACTGACTCCAAATAAATGAGAATCAAACAACAGATCAGAATGTATTTTTGAATACTTTTACACCTTGTTCAAAATGAATCAATGGAATATTTCTCTGCCCAATTACCCAATGGAATACGTCTCGTGCATCAGTCGATTGATTCGCCTGTGGCTCACTGTGGGGTAATTATCAATACGGGTTCAAGAGATGAACAGTCGTCAGAGCAGGGATTAGCCCATTTTATTGAGCATACCATCTTCAAAGGGACCCAGAAACGAAAGTCTTTTCATATCCTAAGCCGGCTTGAAGACATTGGTGGAGAACTTAATGCCTACACAACAAAAGAGGAAACAGCTATACACGCTAGCTTTTTATCGGAATATTACCAAAGAACAATTGAGCTATTTAGTGATATCTTGATTAATAGTACCTTTCCTGAGTCGGAATTGAAAAAGGAAAAAGATGTGATCGTCGATGAGATCAATTCCTATAACGACTCACCTTCTGAGCTAATTTTTGATGAGTTCGAAGAGCTAATCTTCGAAGGTCATGCCATTGGTCGTAATATCTTGGGTACTCCCGAATTGGTTAAGTCTTTTTCGCGGGAAGATATACAGCGTTTTATGCTACGCAATTATAATACTGACCAAATCGTTATTTGCTCTGTAGGTAAGATCACAGGTAAGCGATTTTACCAGTTGGTAAGCCGGTATTTCAGTGCTTTGCCTCAAAATACTAGAGCCTTTACTAGAGATAAGTTCATAAGTAATGCGGCAAAGAGTAAGACGGTAGAGAAAGATACTTTTCAATCGCATTGTGTAATTGGTGGACTCGCATACGATGTATTGCATGAAAATAGAATTGGCCTGGTTCTTTTGAATAGTATTCTGGCTGGCCAATCTGGTAATTCTCGTCTTAACCTTGCCTTACGGGAGCGCAATGGTATTGCCTATAACCTCGAGTCAGCCTATGCTGCCTATTCCGATACGGGAACGATAACGATTTACTTTGGAACCGATAAAGTAAATATGGGGAAAGCTCTCTCTTTGATTAAAAAAGAGATCAGGATTTTGCAAGATAAACTCCTGGGTGGACTTCAGATTGGAAAGGCAAAAAGACAGTTGATTGGTCAATTAGCCATGTCGCAAGAGAACCATGAAGATCTGATGCTAACACTTGGGAAAAGCTTCTTAGTCTATAATAAAATGGATGGGTTGGATGTGATCTATAAAAAAATAGAGTCAGTTTCTCCCAGCCTAGTTCGCGATATTGCCAATGAAATATTGGATTTCGACAAGTTGTCCATGCTGATTTATAAATAGAGTGATGAAAATTGACAAGGCATTAGAGCAGTACCTCCTGTCGCATATCGTTGAAGAGACCCCAATGATGGCTCGTCTTTACCGACAAACGCATTTGAGCATGGTTAATGGTCGAATGTGTTCTGGTCACCTGCAGGGCTCTTTGTTAACGATGCTTAGTAAATTGATTTCTCCGAGTCGAATCTTGGAAATAGGAACCTATACTGGCTACTCTGCCTTGTGTCTAGCTGCAGGCTTAACTAAGGAGGGTATCTTGCATACCATTGAATTAAATGATGAACTTGAAAGCTTAGCATCGTCGTTTTTTGAAGAGTCTGGCTTACGCAAGCAAATTATTCAGCATGTTGGTGATGCAACAGTTGTTATTCCAACGCTGAATGAATCTTTTGACCTAGTTTTTATTGACGCTGATAAACGGAAATACCTTGAGCACTACAATCTTGTATTTCAAAAGGTCAGAGTTGGTGGGATTATTTTGGCAGACAACACCCTTTGGGACGGTAAGGTAATTCAAGAAGTTCTTCCAACTGATGAGCAAACCATCGGTATTATGCTTTTTAATGATTTCGTTAAAGACGATCCCCGGGTAGAGACTTTTATGATCCCCGTGCGCGATGGGATTACGGTGTTACGCAAGATCTCTGAGTAGCGGTTCGCTATTGAGTGATTCCTCCTCTCTTTTTTCTCCTTTTTAAAGCGTATATTTCACTATACGTAGCATCAATACATGAAAGAGAATTTTCTTCATTTTATATGGGAGAATAAATTATTTCAGACCGATACTCTTTGGACCCAAGAGGGTGAGCCTATTCAAATCATACACCCTGGTCGACATAACACACATGCTGGACCTGATTTTTTTGATGCTCGGATTCGGATTGGGGTCACCTTTTGGGCCGGTAATGTTGAGATTCACCTAAAGGCTTCCGATTGGAATAAACATGGGCACCAGAGCGACCCCAGTTATCGAAATACCATTCTTCATGTGGTGGCGCTTGACGATGCAGAAGTGACAACTGATTTGGGAGCTGTTATTCCGGTATTTCTAATTAAATGGCCTGAATGGATTGCGCACAATTACGAAATGCTCACAAAAAGTCACGATTGGATTGGTTGTGCCTCGAAATTGTATCAGGTCGATCCTTTTCGAATCAAGTTTTTTCTGAATGGCATCTTGATTGAGCGGCTGACAGCGAAAGTTGGTGAGGTTACAAAGGTTCTTGACCAGACCAAGGATGATTGGAATGAAACATTTTATGTTTTGCTCGCTCGTGGATTTGGATTAAGTCAGAATTCGCTTCCGTTTGAAATGTTGATTCGGTCATTGCCACAGCGAATTTTAGCACACCATATACAGTCGGTTTTCCAGTTGGAAGCACTGCTGTTTGGACAGGCTGGGTTATTAGATGATGCACTGTTTTCTGATGATTATGTGATCAAGCTAAAGAGAGAGTATAAATTTCTAGCTTTAAAATATCATTTAAAACCCATTTCAGGTCATCTTTGGAAGTTTATGCGCATGCATCCCATGAATTTTCCGACTCTTCGAATAGCCCAATTTGCCTCACTGCTCTATCTTACTCAAGGGCTTTTCTCTACTGTGGTGGATGCAACTAATTATGAAGATTTGCGAAAATTATTTTCCTTGAGTGCTTCTGAATATTGGGATACCCATTATCGTTTTAATGTTTTGTCTGGCTACAAGAGAAAAGTCTTTGGAAGTCAAATTTTTCATCTTGTGGTGATTAATGTATTAGTTCCTTTCTATTTTCTGTATGGCGAGCGTCAACAGCAGTTATTTCTAAAAGATCGAGCACTGGAGATATTAGAAAATATGCCTGCAGAGCAAAATCAATGGATTAGAAAGTGGGATTCCGCTGGTGTAGTAGCATCTAACGCCTTAGAGTCCCAGGCATTGCTTCAGTTGCAACATAGCTATTGCGAGCAACATCGGTGTTTGGAGTGCACGATTGGTCATAAAATTGTCCTTCATGAACCTAGCTAAAACAGCGAATTAATCATTGAATATTTAAAGGTTGAATCAAGATGTTGCTCCTGGCGACTAATTGTTAGCGCCGAATGGTTCAACATAAATTATGTGCAATGGATTGCGCTAGTAATTAAATCAATGTCAGCGTGGTATTTAAAAGATTATTTCTTACCTTTGTGGCGAATTTTAATTAATGTTGATCCGTTGTTATCGAACTCGAATACTGCGGCGCAATAATTGTATCATTTTAATTTTATAAAAAATGTATTTAACTACAGAAAAAAAACAAGAGATTTTTGCTCAGCATGGCGCTGTTGCAACCAACACTGGTTCGGCAGAAGGACAGATTGCATTATTCTCTTTCCGTATTAGCCACCTTACGGAGCATTTGAAACTTAACAAGAAGGATTATGGCACACAACGTGCTTTGATTAGCTTAGTTGGTAAACGTCGTTCATTACTAGATTATCTTAAAAGAAAGCATATCGATCGTTATCGTGCTATCATTAAAGAACTTAATCTTCGTAAATAAAGATCTTAAAAAGGCAATTTTCGAATTGCCTTTTTTTAACTATTTAAAGCCCCACCCATTTGTTTCTAGTATTAATGAAATTATTTTTTTAAATTATGTACAAAGCTGTTAATAAGACTATTGATCTAGGCGATGGACGTACGATTAGTATCGAAACTGGGAAGTTGGCCAAACAAGCCGATGGTTCAGTTGTTGTAAAGATGGGTGATACCATGTTGTTAGCTACTGTTGTTTCTGCAACTGAAGCCGCTGAGAACATTGATTTCATGCCTCTTTCTGTTGACTATCGTGAAAAGTATTCTGCTGCAGGAAGATTTCCTGGCGGATTTCTAAAAAGAGAGAGTCGTCCTTCGGATGATGAAATTCTAACTGCACGTTTAGTGGACCGTGTTTTGCGTCCGCTTTTCCCTGATAATTATCATGCTGAGACAGTCGTGATGATCTCTTTGATCTCTTCTAGTAAAAATGAAATGCCAGATTGTTTGGCCGGTCTAGCCGCTTCTGCAGCTATTGCCGTTTCAGATGTGCCATTTAATGGTCCAATTTCTGAAGTTCGTGTTTGTCGTATCGATGGAGAGTTTATGATTAACCCTTCTGCAGAGCAATTAGCAAAAGCGGATATCGATATTATGGTTGGTGCATCTTTCGACAACATCATGATGGTTGAAGGGGAGATGGACGAAGTTTCTGAAGAGGAGATGTTAGCTGCTATCAAGTTTGCACACGATAATATTAAGGTTCATTGCAAAGTTCAGGAAGAATTAGCTGCCGCTGTTGGCGTTAAGAAACGTGAATATTGCCATGAGCAAAATGATGAAGTGCTACGTGAACTAATCTGGAAAGAAACTTATCAGAAAGCTTACGACACTGCTCGTGCATTAATTAATGATAAACATCTTCGCGTTAGCTCATTTGCTAACATTAAAGCTGAATTTATTGTTGCTTATAGCGAAGGTAAAGAGTCGTCAGAGATCAATAAAAATTTGATAAGCAGATATTATCATGATGTTGAGAAAGAGGCGATGAGACGTATGATTTTGGATGACGGCATTCGTTTAGACGGTCGTACGACCACTCAAATCAGACCAATCTGGGGTGAGGTATCTTACCTTCCAGGCTCTCACGGTTCTGCTATCTTTACACGTGGTGAAACTCAGTCGCTTACTAGTGTAACACTAGGAACAAAAATGGATGAGAAAATCATTGATAATGTAACCTTTAAAGGCAAAGAGCGTTTCTTGCTACATTACAATTTCCCATCGTTTAGTACTGGTGAAGCAAAAGTTGGACGTGGACTTTCTCGCCGCGAGATTGGCCATGGTAACTTAGCTCATCGTGGATTGAAAAAGATGATCCCAGAAGGATTTCCTTATATCGTTCGTGTAGTGTCTGATATTTTAGAATCAAATGGTTCGTCTTCAATGGCAACTGTTTGTGCAGGAACGATGGCTATGCTTGATGCTGGTATCCAATTAAAAAGACCTGTTTCAGGTATTGCAATGGGACTTATTACCGATAAGGGTTCTGATAAATTTGCAGTTCTTTCTGATATCTTAGGTGATGAAGATCATTTAGGTGATATGGACTTTAAAGTTACCGGTACCACAAAAGGTATTACTGCAACTCAGATGGACATCAAAGTTGATGGGTTGTCTTATGAAGTGATGTCTAAAGCTCTTCAGCAAGCTAAAGAGGGAAGAGCTCATATTCTAGATAAACTGCTAGACGTGATTAGCGCACCTCGTGAAGATTACAAATCAAATGTTCCAAGAATCGTTACAATGATGATTCCTAAAGATATGATTGGTCCTGTGATCGGTCCTGGTGGGAAGATCATTCAACAAATACAAGCCGATACAAAAGCAACCATTGCTATTGAGGAGGTTGACGACCAAGGTAAGATTGAAATTAGTGCTCCTGACAAAGAGGCAATTGATGCTGCAATCGCACGTATTCGTGCTATCGTAGCACTTCCAGAAGTAGGTGAGACCTATAGTGGCAAGGTTAAATCAATTGTTCAGTTTGGTGCATTTATTGAAATCATGCCGGGAAAAGAAGGTCTACTTCATGTTTCAGAAATCGATTGGAAGAGAATCGAAAACCCTGAAAGCGTTCTTAAGGTTGGTGATATTATCGATGTTAAACTTCTAGAAGTTGATCAACGCTCTGGTAAACTTAAATTATCACGCAAGGTATTGCTTCCAAAACCTGAAGGTTATAGTGAAGGTGGAGATCGTGGTCCTCGTCCCGATCGCGGAGATAGAGAGCCAAGTCATACGCACTCGCTCAAGAAACCAAATCAAGAATAATATTAAAAAATGCTCGGAAATTCCGAGCATTTTTTTTGTCGAATTATTAGGATCAAAGTCCTTTCTGCGAACTCTTTGGTTCGCATTTTTTCGTCTCGAAATAATTTTCAAAAGATAATTTAGTTGAACGAAAACTTTAAACCAGTTTATTGAACTAATTAATGTTTGAGTTAATGAGAAATTAAATTCAAGTAATAAATGCAACTTTTAGATTTCGAAGTAGAATAAACTTCAAAACAGGAAGGAAATTTAATAATTCCCTTCTCTGTTTCTAGAAAAGAAGTTATTTTACTCCTGTAAATCGCTAAAAATAAAGTTG
>JAPLDS010000004.1 GCA_026391295.1 Bacteroidia bacterium
AACTTTATTTTTAGCGATTTACAGGAGTAAAATAACTTCTTTTCTAGAAACAGAGAAGGGAATTATTAAATTTCCTTCCTGTTTTGAAGTTTATTCTACTTCGAAATCTAAAAGTTGCATTTATTACTTGAATTTAATAATACTTTACAATCACCAAGTAAAATGTAAAAAATACTACCACAGCATGTCACAATCAAAAATTTAACTTAGGGATCAATCAACATCTTTAAAGCAACTCATCCCTATTTTGACAATTCAACCTTAAAATGTACTTTTGCAACACTTTTCTAGCCCGAAAATAACTATTGATGAAGCTATTATGGTGCTCGAAAACAACGATTTCTACCCATTAAAAGGTATTGAATATACCTCTATTATGGGATTACAGATTATGCTTTATCAACGCATTTTCGCGTAGATAATCAGATTAAGAAGTACAAAAGAGATTTTAGGGTAAAAAAGATGATTGAAACACAAATAAACCTCTTAAAGACAAACCTTTAAGATTAAATTATAAAGTATGATCAAAATACAGCTAAACGGCAAATCACAAGAGATAGCGGGCCCCATTTCACTGCTTCAACTCCTTAAGGACAATAATGTTGAGCAGCCTGATATGGTATCCATACAGGTTAATGGCGAATTTGTGGGCCGTGAGTATTTTGAATCTACACAAATTCAACCAAACGACGAGGTCGACTTTCTGTTTTTCATGGGAGGAGGAAGTAAATGCTAAAACCGAAAGGATTTACCACCCGGCTTATCCATACTCCATTTGCCAGAGAAGACGCGAATAGGGCATTGCAACAGCCCATTTACAGCAACGCTGCCTTTGACTTCGAGTCGGCAGAACAGATGGAGCTAGCCTTTCAAGGAAGGGTCGCCGCACATTCATATTCTCGGATTTCAAATCCAACAGTAGAGAATTTCGAATTGCGAATAAAAGAGATTACAGGAGCCTTAAACGTTACGGCCCTAAGCTCTGGCATGGCAGCCGTTTCAAACACCATACTATTACTAGCCTCAGCAGGAAGTAACCTAATTGCATCAAAATATCTATTCGGAAACACTTATGTTTTTTTCGAATCAACCATACGCGATTTCGGCATCGAAGTTCGCTTTTGCGATCTCACCAAACCCGAAGAGGTAAAAGCGAATATCGACAGTCAGACGATTGGTATATTTGTCGAGACCATAACCAATCCACAGCTTGAAGTAGCAGATCTGAAGGCGTTAGCACAGACCGCTCATTCAGCGAACATCCCTCTTATTGCCGACTCAACACTAACCCCACCCAACACCTTTAATGCAAAATCTTTTGGCGTTGACCTTGAGATCATCTCAAGCACCAAGTGTATCTCAGGCGGCGGCACAAGTGTTGGCGGATTAATCATCGACTATGGCACGTTCGACTGGAGCAAATCAAAAAAACTTGCCCCATTGGCAAAACGATATGGACCCTTTGCATTTAACTACAAATTAAGGAGAGAGGTATTTCGGAACCTGGGTGCCTGCTTATCCCCATTTGCTGCCTACCTTCAAAGTTTAGGACTTGAGACACTTCAGATGCGCTTTGAGAAAGCAGCGAACAGCTGTCGTGAATTAACAGAATATCTCTTAACAATTCCTCAGATTAAATGCGTTAACTATGTTGGCATCAAAGGATCTCCCTATGACGAGATCAGCAAAAAGCAATTTGGAAACTTCCCAGGAGCGATGCTAACCTTTGATTTTGATTCGAAAGAGACCTGTTTTGACTTCATGAACAACCTACAGCTTATCCGTCGAGCCACCAATGTATACGACAATAAAACGCTTATTCTCCATCCAGCCTCAACTATTTATTGTGATTTCGATCAGCAAAAACGGGAGAGTCTTCAAGTCTTCGACACTATGTTAAGACTCTCATTGGGGATTGAGGATTTAGACGATTTAAAAGAGGATATCGCACAAGCAATCACTAAATTAAAGTAATCAATGGATTTTACGGAAGATCAGATTCAGCGATATAGCCGTCATATTTTATTGCAAGATGTTGGCGTTGAAGGGCAAGAGAAAATTAGCAGTGGCAAGGTTTTAATCGTTGGTGCAGGTGGTCTAGGTGCACCCGTAGCCCTCTATTTAGCTGCGGCCGGAGTTGGGACGATTGGCATCATTGATGGTGATGTGGTTGATCTTTCAAACCTACAACGACAGGTAATCCATTTTACCCCTGACGTAAATAAATCAAAGGTTTTATCAGCCAAGGAAAAAATCAATCAGTTAAATCCTGATATCAAGGTTAATACTTATCATCAACTGTTAACGGCTAGCAATGCATTGGAGATTATTAAAGAGTATGATTTCGTTGTTGACGGCACCGATAATTTCCCAGTAAAATTTCTGATTAACGACGCCTGTGTGATGGCTAAAAAACCATTCTCACATGGAGGGATCTTGCGTTTCGACGGTCAAACAATTACAGTCGCACCAGGAACTGCCTGTTATCGCTGCGTGTTCCACGCTCCTCCTCCACCGAATGCAGTTCCTACTTGTTCTCAGGCAGGTGTGCTTGGAGCCATTGCAGGTATGCTAGGAACCATTCAAGCGGCAGAGGTATTAAAATTTCTAACTGGTGTAGGTGATCTATTAACCAACAGACTACTAACATTCAATGCCAAAACAATGGATTTTAGAACCATAAAAGTAAAACATAATACATCGTGCCAGGTTTGTGGCACTCACCCTACCCTTACGGAGTTAGTGGATTATGAACAAGCCACTTGTGAAATAAAACCAAAATAAGCGTTATGGAAATTTCAGATATTCTAACATCCCTTCCTGTGAAGGAACCGAAAAAGTTATCCATCATCAGTTTTAGCGGTGATTTCGATAAGTTGGTTGCGACATTCACCCTGGCTACAGGAGCTGCAGCAATTGGTTATGAGGTGCATATATTCTTTACCTTTTGGGGTCTTGATGCGATTAAACAAAAACAAGGCAGAGCCTTTGTTGGAACAGGTTTCTTGCCAAAGATATTTGGGTTTTTCATGGGAGGCTTGCGAAGTGCTCCAGTGAGTCGTTTGAACTTCTTAGGATTAAGTCCAAAGATCTTCCGCTATTTAATGCG
>JAPLDS010000048.1:0-13201 GCA_026391295.1 Bacteroidia bacterium
TCTTTGTTCATAAGAAAGATGCGACATTACAACTTTATTTTTAGCGATTTACAGGAGTAAAATAACTTCTTTTCTAGAAACAGAGAAGGGAATTATTAAATTTCCTTCCTATTTTGAAGTTTATTCTACTTCGAAATCTAAAAGTTGCATTTATTACTTGAATTTAATGCCTAAAAAATAGTAGCAATGTAATACATCTAATTTTTCTTGGACTAAAGTTTTCAAATTGTTAATTTTGTTTATCAATACTGCTATTCCCGCTAATCTGCTAAATTAAGGAAATTTGTCACCATCGTTCATACTCAAAGTGTTTTGAATCGTTTTGGTTCCGCCTTGATCTGACAGGGGTCTAAATAAAACCTATTCGTTAACTTAAATTTATGATTCCAATCGCCTTTCATCAGATTTGTGTAGACCCGAATGAGGGTGGGCTCCATAGAGCTTACGACTTATCACTTAAAATCGCATATCTATTTTGCTTGGATTCTGAAACTTCTTTTCGTGCCATTCTGGTATTGCTCGAAGCGTTTGAAAATTCCTTCTCATGTCAATTAGGCTCGATACAAAATGGATGCATATGTGCCTCGATAGCAGTTTCACAGCAAGAAATTACGGTCAACATTAAAGATCACTCGGCTGATTCATTGATGCAACTGTATTCAAATATTAATTCTCAATCGGACCTTTCCCCAAGTCAAGAAATTGGAATTTGGATTAAAAATCAATTGATACACCATATTTTTATTAATGAAGCTGGTAATAATGTTTCTATTTCATTCAAACGGGGGGGGGTAAATCTCCTCAATTAAGAGCCTGTTGAGTCACTAAAAATCGTTATCTTTGGCTTAATGTTATTTTTGGCCAGTTTTTTTTTCGAGTAGTTTATTCACGTTTAAATTGCACTAAAAATGGAAAAGTCAAGTAAAGTTGGGGCCCAGATTTATGGTTATGCCGTATGCTTAATTGCGGTGATTACTTTATTAATCACCATCACCACCTTTGTAAATGCTTATTTTGATCTTCAAGATCCGTTGCATGCTGGTTGGCAACCACAAGGTTCGCCAAGCTTAGCGTCGTATGAGAATTACAAGATGGATGTTTTAAAGAGTACTCAAAAGGGTGAGGGAGCAGCTCAGAGCTCTTATGTGCCTGATGAGAAAACATTGCTTGCGATGTATGAGTCGGCAAAGAATGACAAAATTCAGTCCTCCAAACTTTCGGCTCATCGTTCGATGACCATTAGCATCATGCTGATCATTATTTGCACGACGCTATTTATCACCCACTGGCGTTGGATGCAAAAAGTTGCTAAGTCCGTTTCTGCATAAAGCGAAGGGTTCGGACTTCTCACACGATTAAAGATTATGGTCTTGGTTATTTATCCAGAAAATTCTTCTGGAGTAGACTGTATTGCTTCAGATCAAAAAACGTATCGTGGTAACGTTCTCCACTTCGTTCAACTCCTTCAAAGGTAAATCCAAGCTTCTGGGCTATTTTTTCGCTTGATTCATTGCCCACAGCACATCGAATTGTTATGCGGTTTAGCTTCATTTTTTCGAACCCAATTTCGATCATTTTCTCACAACATCTGGTGATGATCCCACGTCCTCTAGCCTCACCGATTAGCCAATAGCCTAGTTCGGTCTTTTCGTTTACGCGATCGGTGTTGTGAAAGCCAATCACACCAACAAAGGTTCCTTGGTGCCAGATCATATACTCTTCGTTAAATGTCTGATCGCGGTTTTCGATGATTCGTTGAATAAACTTCTCACTGTCTAATAGCTCTTTGGTCTGATCGACAAACGGAAGCCAGGTACGCAAGTCTGATCGGTTTTGATCAATGGCAGCAAACAGCGTGGTCGCATCACTGAAGGCAATGCGTTCAAGTAAGATCTCCTGTGATACGACGATACTTTGCATCTGTAAAGGTCTAAAAAAACCCGGATAGTAGCTATCCGGGTTTAAATATGATTTTAAATAGAATCGCTTAGTCTAAAACGGCAGCAATACCAGGAAGAACTTTGCCTTCAAGATATTCAAGCATCGCACCACCTGCAGTAGAGATATACGAGACTTGATCGGCAATGCCAAATTTGTTAACGGCTGCAACAGAATCACCTCCACCTACAAGAGAGAAAGCCCCTTTGCTTGTTGCTTCAGCGATAGCATCTCCAATGGCTCTCGTGCCAGTGGCAAATTTATCCATCTCAAATACTCCAACTGGACCATTCCAAAGAATGGTATTCGAATCGCTAATAACTTTTTTGAAGATCGCAATAGTCTCTGGTCCAACATCTAATCCTTCCCATCCATCGCTGATGTTTTTTGATGGTACAACACGTGAGTTGGCAGTCTCAGAGAAATCGTCCGCTTCAACGGTGTCAACAGCCAAAATAATCTTAACTCCCTTTTTCTCGGCTTTATCAAGAATCTCCAAAGCTAATCCAAGGTATTCGTCCTCACAAAGTGATCTTCCGATCTTTCCCCCTTGGGCCTTCATAAAGGTATATGTCATTCCGCCGCCAATGATTAGGTTGTCGACGCTATTGAGTAAATTTTCAATAATTGTAATCTTAGACGATACTTTAGAGCCACCCATAATAGCCGTAAATGGTCTCTTAGGGGCTTTTAGTACTTTGTCTAAGCTTTTCACTTCGCTATCGACTAAGTAGCCAAATAATTTATCGTTTGGAAAATATTGTGCAATAACAGCTGTTGAAGCATGAGCGCGATGTGCAGTTCCAAATGCATCGTTGATCCAGCAGTCGCCATTGGCCGCTAACTCTTTTGCAAAAGCTGCATCTCCACCTTCTTCTTCAGGATGAAAACGAAGGTTTTCAAGGACCAAAACTTCACCTGGTTTTAGACTGTCGGCGATATTTTTTGTCGCAGCGCCAACACAATCAGGGGCTATTTTAATTTCAATTCCACCAAGTAAGGTTGAAAGGTGAGGCACCAGATGCTTCATAGAGAATTTATCTTCTGGTCCTTTTTTAGGACGGCCTAGATGCGACATGATAATTGCAGAACCTCCATTGTCAATCACTTGTCGAATGGTTGGCAGTGCAGCAGTCATCCTGGTGTCGTCAGTAATGTTGAAATTTTCATCCAACGGAACATTAAAGTCTACGCGGATAAGGGCCTTCTTGCCCGAAAAGTTGTATTTTTCAATCGTCTGCATTTTCTAATACTTTAGTAAAAAGTTTATCAAAGATAGGTAAAATTGTCGGTAGGCGTATTTATGTTGAAGAGATTTATCGGTTAATTTAATCCTTTCTTAACAAATCTTCCTACTTTTGAAGGCTTTCACGAGCAAGATTATTATGTTTTGTTTTTATCAAAAATAACGGCGAAAAGCGGATGCAATTTAAAGCAGTAATTGGACAGGAGAGTACGAAACAAAAACTTATTCAAGCTTTTGCCGAGGATCGAATTCCTCATGCCCAGCTTTTTGTTGGCCCCCCTGGAAATGGAAAGATTGCCCTAGCCGTAGCTTATGCACAATATATTAATTGTCACAATAAGCAACAGAATGACTCCTGCGGTGAGTGTGGCTCTTGTCGTAAAATATCGCAATATATCCATCCAGATCTTCATTTTACCCTTCCGGTCATCAAGACTACAGCGATTGATAAGCCCACGACCAATGATTACATAGCCAAGTGGCGCCCCTATTTTCAAGAGAATCCTTATCCTCAGTATGAGAAATGGATTCAGATGATCGCCGAAGAGAATAAACAAGGGTCAATCTTTGTTTTTGAAGCGAAAGAGTTAATCAGAAAGCTGAACCAGAAATCGTATGAAGCCGATTATAAGGTTTCAATTATTTGGCTGGCTGAGACTATGAATGAGGATTGCGCCAATAAAATTCTTAAGATTTTAGAAGAGCCACCTCAGAAGACCTTATTTATTCTGATTTCAGAATCAGAGGAGAAGCTCCTTAGCACCATTCGGTCACGCTGTCAGCTGGTTCGAATACCTAAAATTTCGGAGTCTGAGTTAACTGCGGCGATCGCACCTTTAGTCGTTTCAACCAATAGCAATCCATCGACTATTGCTCGATTATCGAAGGGGAACTATTTCTTAGCCCTTGAATTAATGCAGGAAGATGATCAGCGAAATTTCAACTTTAATCAGTTCGCCAATTTAATGCGAAATGGTTACGGTCGTAAACTTCAAGAGATCTTGTCATGGTCGGAAGAGATGGCAGGCATTGGACGGGTCAAACAAATGGCTATGCTGAAATATTGCGGAGAGCGGTTGCGCGAAAATTTCATCTCTAACTTTAAAGAGCCAAGCTTGATTTTTATGGACGACCAAGAGCTCGCGTTCTCGAGTAAATTTGCCCCGTTTATTAACGAAAAGAATGTTTTAGGTCTTTTTGCTGAATTTGAAAAGGCTCATGCCGACATCTCCAAGAACGGCAATGCGAAGCTTATTTTCACCGATCTAGGGTTGAAAGTTTCCAAATTAATCAGACTTTAAAGAATCCATTGGATTTAGGCTCTGGTACTTCCCTTATTTCGGATTAGATTCACTATTTTTGTGTGATTCATTCTTTAATTAGATGATTGATATTCGATCATAGCGTATAAATCTTTACAGCTCAACGGTATGAATACTCCTGAAAAGATAGCCCGAGGTTGCTCCGCTACTGCGAAAGTTGGTAACTGTGCAAAATTGAATGTCTACGATTGGCTTTACGACATTAAAAGTATCGCTAATACAAAGAATGTTGTTGAGATTCGGTTTAAAAATACACGCAAGGATTATTATCAAAATACGGATGGCCTAGACCTAAAAGCGGGAGATATGGTTGCCGTAGAGGCTAGCCCAGGTCATGATATTGGAATGGTTTCGTTGGTTGGAGACTTAGTCCTTCGACAGCTGAAACGGCATAAGATAACACTCATTGATGGTCAGTTACGGAAGGTTTATCGTCTTGCAAAGCCAACGGATCTTGAGAAATGGGAAGAGGCCATTGCTTGCGAGCATGCCACGATGCTTAAGGCACGGAAAATTGCGGAGGAGCTTAAGCTGGATATGAAGATTGGAGATGTCGAATATCAAGGGGATAAGACCAAGGCGATCTTCTATTATATCGCCGATGATCGTGTCGATTTTCGACAACTTATTCGCGATTATGCGGATGCATTTAAAATTAGAATCGAGATGAAGCAGATTGGAGCTCGACAAGAGGCTGCTCGCATTGGAGGGATCGGCCCTTGTGGTCGTGAGCTTTGTTGTAGCTCGTGGATCACGAACTTCGTTTCTGTCTCAACGACGGCCGCTCGTTATCAAGAGATTTCACTTAATCCGCAGAAGTTAGCCGGCCAGTGTGGAAAGTTGAAGTGTTGTCTTAACTTTGAGCTGGACACCTATCTCGATGCACAAAAAAATTTCCCGTCGACTAATATTCCATTAGAGACAGAAAAAGGGACTTATAATTATCTAAAGGCAGATATTTTTAAAGGTGTTTTTTGGTATGTAAGGGCCGATAATCAGCCTGGAAGTTTGGTGGCTATCTCGGTTGATAAAGTCAAGGAGATTCAGCTGCTCAATCGGAGTGGAAAAAAAGTTGAACAGTTAATTAATGAAGCGTTACCGGTATCCGAAGTGGAAATCCATACATATCAGAGTGCCGTTGGAGATGAGCGGATTGATCGGTTTGATCCGGAGGCTAAGTTTCATCGCAAAAAAAGACATAGTGCAGTTTTAACAAGAAAACCAAAATTATCGAATGAAGATCAGGGAATCTAATAGGTCGCTACGGTCTAATCTGCCTTTAGTTATAGGGCTGATGATGATCGTATTAGTCTCAATTTCGACCTCATGCAAACAAAAGGCGGTCTATGAAAGTTATCGTCGAATAACACAATCAGCTTGGAATCAGGATACTGTTTTGGTTTTTGATCTCAACATCCCTGATCCGAAGAAAGTATATAACCTCTCTTTTATGGTTCGGAATGAAGGGCGATACAACTATAGTAATCTTTGGCTTTTTATTGCCATTACGCCTCCTACAGGGAAAGTCACAACAGATACCCTTGAGCTGGCACTCGCCAAACCTACTGGAGAGTGGCTTGGGAGTGGATTACACGATCTTTACGATCGAAAATACCCCTACAAGCAGACTATATTTTTCCCGGAAGTTGGCAAATATACCATCTCCGTTCGTCAAGGGATGCGCACCCCCAATGGTGTTCTGAAAGGAATCCATGATTTTGGTGTGGCATTAGATAAAGCATTGTAAATTAAAATAGAACATCCGCAGAATGAGTAAAAACAAACTGGCCAAGTTTGCAGAATTAAATACTTTTGGCCACGTTATTCAGCTATCATACCGCTCATTAATTGATGAGGGTTTTGCGCTAAAAGGGAATTGGAATCGAGAGTTTTTCAAAAATGATAATCCTATTGTTTTAGAACTTGGATGTGGGAAAGGTGAATATACCGTTGGATTGGCAAAGCTTTTTCCAGATAAGAATTTTATCGGGATCGATATAAAAGGATCGCGGATGTGGTCTGGAGCAAAAGAGGCTTTTCAAAATGGACTCCACAACTGTGGATTTGTTCGAACGAATATTGAACTTCTTTCTCACTTTTTTGGAGCGGAAGAGATTGCAGAGATCTGGATTACTTTTCCTGATCCGCAGATGAAACGAACAAATAAACGGCTCACGGCCATCCGATTTATGGATCTCTATCATACCATTCTTCAGCCAAGAGGTGTGATCCATTTAAAGACTGACAGTGTGTTTTTATACCAATATACTCAAGCAACCATTGAAGTTAACAACTTCGAAATTGCTTTAGAAACAGATGATCTTTATGCTTCAGGATTGGCCGATGAGATTTTAAGTATCAGCACTGCTTATGAACAGCAATGGTTGGAACGGGGAAAAACGATCAAATACCTTCGATATATTCCGCATGGGACCAATCTTGTTGAACCTGAGGTAGATCTTGAATTTGATGATTATCGTAGTTTTGGACGAAGTTATACGAATCGAGATCATATAGAAACGAAGAACTAAATGGAGGCGGATTTTTTTCAGCGCGTCTTTGAGGTGGCTCGAATGATACCAGTTGGGCGTGTCACCAGTTATGGCGCAATAGCCCGTTGTCTGGGAAGTGCAGGCTCATCTCGTATGGTGGGATGGGCCATGAATCTTTCGCATCATCAGCCGATTTATGTTCCGGCACATCGCGTGGTTAATCGCAATGGGCTTTTAACGGGTAAGATGCATTTTAGTTCGCCTACAGAGATGGAGGAGCTGCTCCAGAATGAAGGGGTACGGGTTGAGAAAGATCGAGTGGTTGACTTTAATCAACTTTTCTGGGACCCCATGGTGGAGCTGTGATGAACAATTTACATCCATTGACGTTTCGTTAAGTGTACATCAGAGGCTAAGAGCCTGCTGAAGTTCAAAGTGAAAATTTAGAATTCTTTAAATAGGCGAAACAGAGGATGTTTTCGTTGCAAAAAATAACTTTATAGCATTATCAAAATGGCCGTCATACCAAAAACAATAACCGACATCTTGAAAAAGGTTGTCTTTCCTGGAACAACTGATAACATTGTAGATCTAGAGATGGTCCAAGAGATTCGGACTGCCGGAAGCCGGATTAGCTTTACCTTAGTCTTTGGTCGGGATACCGATCCCAATATCAAGGCTGTATCTGAAGCATGTGTAGCTGAGATAGAGAGTGCATTGGGCACCGATTACGACTTATTGATTACCCCGAAAGGGAAGCATCGGATGTCGGCTCCTGTTTTGCCAGGGGTGAAGAATATAATCGCTGTGGCATCGGGTAAAGGTGGTGTTGGAAAATCGACCGTAGCCGCGAACCTTGCAGTTGCACTTGCTAAAGCAGGGGGGAAAGTTGGGTTGATCGATGCCGATATCTTTGGTCCTTCTATACCGAAAATGTTTGGGGAAGAGGATACACAACCTCTTATGGAATCTGTTGAGGGTCGCGATATGATAATTCCAATTGAAAAGTTTGGGGTTAAAATTCTCTCCATTGGGTTCTTTGGAAATAAAGATAATGCCTTGGTTTGGCGTGGTCCTGTGGCGTCAAATGCCTTAAAGCAATTGATTGTTCAAGGGATGTGGGGTGATCTCGATTATTTACTGATCGATTTACCTCCTGGAACAAGTGATATTCATCTGACGATTGTTCAAACACTGCCTGTGACTGGTAGCGTGATTGTCACAACGCCTCAAGATGTTGCATTGGTCGATGTTATCAAAGGGGTCTCCATGTTTAGAAGTAAAGCTATTGAAGTGCCAGTTTTAGGTATCGTGGAGAATATGTCGTGGTTTACTCCAGCCGAACTTCCTGACAATAAATATTATATCTTTGGTAAAGACGGAGGTAAGAATTTAGCTCAAGAATTGGATCTTCCATTATTAGGTCAGATTCCAATTGTGATGAGCATTCGTGAAGGGGGCGATAGTGGTATTCCAGTCGCATGGAATGATGACACTGCTACAGCTGAGGCCTTTCGAGTATTGGCCGCCAATGTAATTGAGCAATTAGATTATAGAAATGAGAACTTACGTCCAACGGAAAGGGTGCGAATAAAAAAATCATAACCCTCCATAACTCTTTGTAACTTTACCCAACCATTTTAGGGTAGGGGCAATTTAGTCAAAGAACGATGCGCCTGATGGCTGTAAAGAGATAATGTTAAGTTGCGAATGAAACGAACAGGTAGAAATATACTCATATTTTCTTTGGTAATTGGAATAATCTCCTGTTCTATTAAGAAGAATACCTTTACGTCAAGGACGTTCCACAACGTTACCGCTCACTATAACGTATATTTCAATGGCAAGGAGAGTTACAAAGCTGGGAATATTCGTATTGCTCAAGCGATCCCTGACGATTATACCCATACCCTGCCAATTTTCAAAAATTCATTGCCTGAAGCAGCTAAAGTTGCCTCGTCGGATATGGATCTTGCCATTGCCAAATGCATGAAACTTATTGCGCTTCATTCCATAACTGCGAGTCCACAACGGAAACCGAATGACTCGGAGTATTATAAGAAATTTGCCTCTAAAGGCGAATACAACGAGTGGGTTGATCGGGCTTATATCTTGATGGGCATGGCAAACTATTGCAAACACGACTATCGTTTAGCAATAGAGAATTTTAATTACGTGGTGCGTAAATTTTCGGATCGTCCTTCGCGCTTTGATGCCTTGTTAGGAATGGCACGATCCTATATCGAAACCGGTGATTATCCGCCTGCTCTTGAGATCTTTGTCGCATTGGCTCGTGACCCTAGCTTCCCGAAGACCTTGATTCCTACATTTAACCTTGTTCAGGCTCAATACCATCTGAAAATCAACGAACCAAAAGCTGCAATCCCATTTTTAAAGGCTGCACTTTTAATCCATCTGCCGAGGGCTGTGAGATTGCGAACTAACTATATCTTAGCACAACTCTTAGCCATTACAAAACAGACTGACGAGGCAGCAAGGGAGTATCAAAGAGTGTTGAAAATGAACCCTCCTTATCAAATGACTTTTAATGCTCAGATATCTAGAATGGAGCTAATTGGTGCTGAAAATAAGCAGATCGAAAAACAGCTTGAAAAGATGCTAAAGTCTGCCAAAAATATCGATTATAGAGATCGTATTTATTATGCAATGGCAAATATTGCCCTGAAAGAGGGGCGTAAAAAAGAGGGGATTGCGGATCTTAAAAACTCTGTTCGATGCAGTAGTTTGAATAAACAACAGCGTGCGATCTCCAGTTTAGATGTGGCCCGTATCTTCTATGAACAGAACGAATACCTCCAATCTGCTTGTTATTACGATAGTGCGGTGGCTGTCATCGATGCAAACTATCCGGGGTATGCCGAAATAGTTACCAGATCATCAACCTTAAATAAACTGGCTAAATCGTTGCATGTGATTGAGCGTGAAGACAGCTTGCAAAAACTAGCATTAATGTCTGAAAAAGATCGAAATGCATTGGTTGACCTTAAGATAAAGTCGATTCAAAAGGAAGAAGCAAAGAAACTTGCTGATGCCAATGCAGACCTTCAAAGTCAAAATTATTTTAGATCGGAGCAGTTTAGACAGCAGGGAACTCCAACGTCAGACAATCAAAATTTATGGTATTTCTATAATCCATTAACGATTGGCATGGGCAAGAGCGATTTTCAGAAAATTTGGGGCAAGCGTACTTTAGAAGATAATTGGCGACGAAAAAATAAACTATCTAATTTAGATGTTGCGGCAGAACAGGCGGCAGACTCCGCTGCTCAAGCAGCAACACCAATTGCGAAGAAGAAAGTTAGTGATCCTAAAACTGCTGCTTATTATCTACAAGATATCCCGCTAACCGATTCCTTGATGAGTGTTTCTGTCGAACAAGTTAAAAGCGCCATGTTTACTGCGGCACATCTTTATCGAACCGAGCTAACTGATTTTCCTCGCGCCATCGCGATGTTAAAGGATCTAAATAGTCGATTTAAAGGAAGTCTATACGAGTTGCCAGCTTATTTCGAACTCTATCAGCTCTATAAAGAGGGTGGTGATGTTGCAAATAGCGCGATCTATAAAGAGAAAATAACCTCTGAATATCCCAATTCTAAATATGCGAAATACTTGATCAATCCCAATTATTTTGTCGAAATTCAGAAAAAGAATGAAGGTATTGAGGCCGAATATGGTGAGGCATTAAAGAAATTCTTGGCATTTGATTTCTCCAGTGCTGCAGTCTCTGCGTTGAAGGTTATACCTCAACTGCCTGATAGTATGCTCCTCCCTAAAGTTAAGTTTATTGCAGTGGTGGCTAAAGGAGCTGCCCAAGATCGTAAAGAATTTGCACAAAGCCTGGAGCAATATATCACCGATTTTCCAAAGCTACCGACTACCGATATTGCGATTCAAATAAAATCGCTAATTGCCTCCAATGCTTTGGCAGACTATAAACAACTGTTGGCAAAGGGGTATGTCAAAGAGCAGTTAGCGAACGACGAATTAAAAAATAAAACGACCACGGGGGATGAGTTTGGAGATAAGTATTCATATGATCAGAATCTCTTTCATTATTATGTCATTGCCTTTCCAAAGGAATCAAAAGTTGAGGTAAATCGCTTGATTTATGATATTGCCAATTATAATTTAGATTATTACACCTCCTCCGATTTTGATATCGAAGCGTTATCGCTAAATGATAAGACACAATTGGTTGTTGTCCGTAATTTCCCGGACAAGGAAGAGGGACAGATCTATTTTAAATCGATTATTCGCAAAAGGGGAGTTTTTGCCTCCTTAAAAGGGCTAGAATATGTGAATTTTATGATCTCTTCAACAAACTACAGAGTCCTTATGAATCAAAAGGATTATCACCCCTATTTGCCATTCTTTATAAAAAATTACAGTGCCTATATCAGTTCGGATGTGCCACAAGAACAATTGCCTAATCCGGAGGATTTATTAGCAAAAGCCCGCAAGGATGATGCTCCGACTAATGCTGGAAAGTTTGTGGTGGTTCAACCCGCACAAGTTAAAGATACGGTGACGAAAATCGCACCAGTACCCAAAGTTGTATATCAAGGTTTATACCGGGAGAAAGCTGGCGAGTCGTATTGTTTTGCTATGATATTTTTGAAAAAACAATTGGAGGAGCCTAAGTTAATTCAGGCTGTGGAGGGGTTTAATCAGACAAATTTTGGAGCTCCAACCATCAAGGTATCCTCTGAGGTGTTGGATGCCAATAGAGGTTTATTGGTTGTTCGAGGCCTAGGTAGTCGGTCTGCCGCCGAAGCTTATTTCAAACGTTGGAGCACTAATCAGTCTATGCAGGAGACTCTGAAAGGGACTAACTTTCGAACGATGGTTATCTCTGTAGATAACCTTTCGATCTTCAGGAAGGAGAAAAATATTCTTCTGTATATGGAGTTTTACAATCAGTTGAAGTGACTTGTGGCGATTGATTTTTAACATATTTTTTCGTTCCAACTGACTCTTTTTTATTGCGGATGTACTATTTTTGTACCGCAATAAAATTATTTTTATGTATAAGATTTTACTACTTCTCCTTTTATCTTTTATTCTCGTAGACCTTCAAGCTCAAGATCGCGTTTTTACCTATACCTATCAGAGTGGCGTTTTAAATAAAGGTCAAAAGGAGATCGAGGTTTGGTCGACTTTGGCAAGTGGGAGAACAGATTATTACAAGGGATTAAAACATAGACTTGAGTTTGAGATTGGCCTTGGTCATAATGTGCAAACTGCATTTTACTTAAATTCGAAATACAGCAGCGCCGTAGCCATCGAGAATGGTGTTAAGAGCTTGGTTAATAGCTCTAGTTATAGTTTTGCTAATGAATGGAAGATCAAACTTACAGATCCTATGGCAAACAGCCTCGGCTCGGCACTCTATCTAGAATATGTTATTGCACCAACAGCTTCGGCACTAGAGGGGAAATTAATTTTGGATAAACAGATGGGTCTATTCACAAGCGCATTTAACTTAGTTGGCGAATATGAAGTTGAACGTGATTTTGTCTCTCAGGGGGCTGATCTCGTGAGTGTTAAAAAGGATCAGGTTGCTATTGAATTGAATTATGGTTTATCTTATAACATTAAAAAGAATGTAAATTTTGGATTTGAGGCTATGAATAAGAATCAAATGCTAGGAACTAGTTATTCAAGATCAATCTTGATGGCTGGTCCATCACTTTCTTATCGGGGAAGTGGATATTGGATTAATCTGACGTGTATGCCTCAAATTGCGAATCTCAAGGGCGGTGGTTTAGAATTAGCGGACAATGAAAAAATGCAAACCCGACTAATCTTCTCCTATGAATTTTAAGGTCCTTATAGTCGCCGCACTTTTGGGGATTATATTTGTGATTTACTCATGTGCTCCAGGTCTTTACATTCCATCTCTTGCCGATGCGAATAAGACTGGCAGCACCATTGATGATTTAACTTTAGGTCGAAAGTTGTATGTTCAAAATTGTGGAAGTTGTCATGGACTATACGCCCCTAATCATCTGAAGGCAAGTGATTGGCCAGGCATTTTAGCCGTTATGCAGCAAAAAGCTAAGATTAGCAATTCAGAGGTTGAATTTATTCGCAGTTACTTATCGGTGCAAGCTAAGCCTTAGTCATTATTCTCGTTATCATAAACAACAAACCCGGCCAATTAGCCGGGTTTGTTGTTT
>JAPLDS010000048.1:13325-37167 GCA_026391295.1 Bacteroidia bacterium
ATTAGCCGGGTTTGTTGTTTATGATGTAAAGGAAGATCCCTTATAGATTGAGTAATTTCTTTAACATTCCTGGGATTTCCGAAGGTTGTTTTGCCACCTGAACTCCTGCGCTTTCAAAAGCTGCAATCTTTTCTGCTGCAGTTCCTGTTCCACTTGAGATGATCGCACCAGCGTGGCCCATCCGTTTGCCAGGAGGCGCTGTCTGCCCTGCGATAAAGCTTACCACTGGTTTGGTAACATGCTTGCGGATATATTCAGCGGCACGCTCTTCAGCATCACCACCAATCTCACCCATCAAAACAATCGCATGCGTGTCAGGATCATCCTGAAACATCTGAAGCAGTTCTTCGTAATAGAGTCCCGCAACTGGATCGCCACCGATACCCACACAAGTGCTCTGACCTAATCCGCTGCTTGTTAATTGGTAAACCATTTCATAGGTTAGTGTTCCACTACGGCTCATTAATCCAATATTTCCTTTCTTAAAGATGCTAACAGGAAGAATTCCTACCAAGGCTTCCCCTGGAGACATCAACCCTGGACAGTTGGCTCCGATAAGCTTCGTGCCATTCTTTTTAAGGTAAGGAGTGATACGAACCATGTCGAGTGTTGGAACACCTTCAGAGATGATGATCACAAGACCGACACCCGCTTCTGAGGCTTCTAATGCAGCATCAGCAGCATAGGCAGCAGGAACGAAAATAATTGAAGTATTCGCCCCAGTCTTTTTCACGGCATCGGCAACGGTATTAAATACCGGAACACCATGCACCTCTTGACCACCTTTGCCAGGAGAAACGCCACCTACAACATTGGTGCCGTAATCGATCATTTTTTGAGTATGAAAACCACCATCCCGACCAGTGATCCCTTGGACAAGTAATTTTGTATTTTTATTAACTAAAATGCTCATGATAGTTCTAATTAAATTTTCTTAAATATTAACGCTTAGGCTAGACTGATAGCCATTTGAGCTGCTTCGCTCATTGTCTCAACGATTGGAAGGTTGGCATTTTTTAAAATCTCAAGTCCTTCTTTTGAATTGGTTCCTGACAGACGGATCACAATTGGAATTTTAACTTTGATCTGCTCTAAAGCAGAGATTAATCCTTTTGCAACGTCATCGCAACGTGTGATTCCACCAAAAATATTGATCATGACAACCTTTACATTTTTGTCTGAAAGAATTAGGTTCATCGCATCGACAACTTTTTGAGGGTTTGAGCTTCCGCCAATATCTAAGAAGTTAGCTGGTTCACCACCATAAAGTTTAATCATATCCATGGTTGCCATCGCTAGTCCAGCACCATTTACCATGCATCCGATGTTTCCATCTAAACGAATATAAGAAAGTCCTTTGTCTTTAGCATAAAGCTCTTTAATCTCATCTTCATCAGGCTCATTAAGAGCTAGGATTTCTGGTTGACGGAATAAAGCGTTGTCATCAAAAGTCATCTTGCCATCTAAGGCAAGTAGGTTGCCATCTGAAGTAATGACCAATGGATTGATCTCAACTAAAGAGGCATCGGTATCTATGAATACCTGATAGAGTTTTTGAAACATCACAACAGCTTGATTCGCTAACTTGCTATCATCAAATAAGGCATAAGCAATCTTACGAGCTACAAATGGAGTGATACCAAGATCTGGATCAATCGCGAATTTCAAGATCGCGTCAGGATTGTCTTTTGCAACTTCTTCGATCTCAACACCGCCTTCACGACTAGCCATAAAAACGACCGATTTTGTGTTTCGGTCGATGGTCAGTCCTGCATAAATCTCATTCACAAACGAGACTCCTTGAGCGACTAAAACTTTCTCAACTTTAAAACCTTTGATGTCCATTCCAAGGATTGCTTCAGCTGCAGAAGTAGCATCGGCTAAAGTACGGGCAAGTTTCACACCTCCCGCTTTCCCTCGGCCACCTGTTAATACTTGAGCTTTAACGACACATGGGTAACCTAGTTTTTCTGCTGCCGCTTTTACCTCTGCAACAGTATAACATAGCACCTCCTTGGTAACAGGAATCTCATAACGTGCTAAAATCTCTTTAGCCTGGTATTCGTGAATTTTCATTTCGAGATTAATTTATGGTATACGATTTTGATATATTTGTAGTTAAATGTCTGATATTCAATGCTAATTTAATACCGACATGATTTCATCAAAAATAGTGTTAAATTGAATACCATTTTAAAATAATCGAACAAAAAGATAAATAATCTAAATTCGTTTTAAATTAACTGAAAATCAATACAGTATAGCTATTTTTTGTTCTTTTGTACTTAAATTATTCAGGTATGATATCTAATTATTTCATGCAAATCCGTTCTTACACGGTTATGATAATCGGTTTAGCATTGTATGCCTTTGGCGTAACGGCTTTTTTGATCCCCCTGAAAATTGCTGCCGGAGGTGTTACGGGGATCTCTATGTTGGTTTATTATGCCACGGGTTTTGGTACGGGGTACACCTATTTTTTAATCAACATATTTTTGGTTTTAATTGCCATCAAGGTTCTGGGGGCAAATTTTGGGATGAAAACCATTTTTAGCATGACAATAATTGCCATCATGCTAAATATTATGCAACGCTATGTCAATGAGCCCATTTTAAAAGACATGTTTCTCTCCTCAGTGCTCAGTGGAATCCTTGGAGGGATTGGCATTGGACTGATCTTTAACGAAGGGGGAAGCACCGGTGGGACCGACATCATTGCAATGATCATCAATAAATATCGAAATATAAGTCCTGGCCGGATCATTATGTATTGCGATGTGCTGATCATTGCCTCCTCATATTTGGTGTTGCATTCCGTTGAAAAGCTCGTTTATGGCTATGTCTCTATGTGGGTAGTCGCATATTCCATTGATGCTTTTTTAACTGGAGCTCAACAATCCGTTCAGATATTTATTATCTCTTCCGAATATGAGGCGATTGCAAATAGCATAAACCACGAATCGCGACGAGGGCTGACCATGTTTGATGCCACAGGTTGGTATACTCAAAAGGGTGTAAAAGTGATCATGACTGTAGTTCGCAAAAGAGAATCTCCAGATATTTTTCGAAAAATTAAAGCGCTTGATCCCAATGCGTTTATCTCCCTTAACTCGGTGATGGGAGTTTATGGAAAGGGTTTCGACAAACTAAAATATTAAGCTATTAGCTTAAATAATTAATTTAGCCGTTCGAAATCAGAATTGTTACCTATGATGAATCGTCGGAAATATATCCTTATTGGAGTTGGAGCTGTTGTTTTTATCCTGTTGCTAATTTGGGGACTTAATCGCTATTATCAGAAAATTCCGCCGCTTGGGGAGGATCTAGTTGTGAAGATCTCTGAGCCAAAGATGCTCTATGGTTTCCGGGCCGATTCATTTCATATTGAAGAAAATAGAGTTTCTCAGAATCAAAATCTTTCCGACATCCTTAATGAGACTGGTGTATCCGGATCTACAATCGATCAACTAGCCAAAAACTCGGTTACCGTTTTTGATGTCCGAAGGATGAAAGCAGGGAATAGATATTCTCTTTTCTACTCCAAAGATCTTAGCCGTAAACCGTTATATCTAGTTTATGAAAACAACAATATTGATTACTATGTATACTCCTTAACCGGATCTTTGCTGGTCACTGCTGGTAAACATGTGGTAACTTCCAAACGTCAAACAGCCTCTGGAATAATTACTAGTTCGCTTTGGAATGCTATGAAGGCAAGTAATATAAGTCCATTATTAGCGGTTCAGTTATCTGATATTTATGCCTGGACGATCGATTTCTTTGCGATTCAAAAAGGTGATCAGTTTACAGTGATTTACGATGAAGATTTTGTCAATGGCGAGTCCATTGGTTTAGGAAAGATTTATTCGGCCTCGTTTAGCCAAGGCGGCGTTGTGTTTTATGCGATCCGCTTTGCGCAAGACGATGAAGTAAGTTACTTTGACCAAAAGGGGAATAGTTTACGTAAGTCGTTTCTGAAAGCACCGTTGAAATTTTCACATATTAGTTCTCGATTTTCAAACAATCGGATGCATCCAATCTTGCGTATTGTGAGACCTCATCATGGGGTAGATTATGCGGCTGCCACTGGTACTCCCGTATATACTATTGGGGATGGCACCATAACTCAAAAGAGCTATCAAGCAACTGGAGGTGGTAATATGGTGAAGATTAGACATAATTCTGTCTATGAAACTAGCTACATGCATTTATCGAAATATGCCTCAGGTCTAAAGGTAGGTGCTCGTGTGCGTCAAGGAGAGGTGATTGGATATGTTGGTGCTACTGGATTGGCTTCAGGGCCTCATCTTGATTTTAGAGTTTATATGGGAGGTAGTCCTGTTGATCCCTTGACGATTAAGTCACCCCCAGCAGAGCCCGTAAAACCTCAGCATCTACCAAGATTCAATCAGCTTCGCGATTCTGTTTTGCAGCAGCTGGTGGCAAAGCATAATTGACCTGCCTGACTTAGAAGTCCGCAGTCAATCAACAATTAACTTTTATTTCTTGGGTGTCCCTTCGGCTAGTGTAACATCTGCAACAAATTGGCGAATCTGTTGCTCGTCGTCTTTCTTGCAGATTAAAAGGGTGTTCTCCGACTCAACGACAATAAATCCATCCAGCCCTTGTATGACTGCCGTTTTATTTTTCGGTATATTCACGATACACTCTTTCGAATCGTATAAGTAAATCTTATCCCCACTAACGGCATTTTGAGACTCATCTTTTTTATGGTTCTCATACAAAGATCCCCATGTTCCAAGGTCTGACCAGCCGAAATCGGCACAAGAGACATAAACATTTTTAGCTTTCTCCATAACCCCATAATCGATCGATATATTGGGACATTCGGAATAAACTTTATTTATATATTGAACTTCATCGGAGGTGTTAATATGCTTTTTCCCGTAGTCGAAAAGTGCATTAACCTCAGGGAGATGATCGACAAGTGCCTGGTGAATAGCTTTGGCAGACCAGATAAATATACCGGAATTCCAATAAAATTCACCTGTTTCAATAAATAATTCAGCCATTTTTCGGTCTGGCTTTTCAGTAAAAGTCTTTACGCGGAAGAGGTTGTCTCGACCTTCAAAATGGACGATTAGGCTGAATACCTAAGGTGAGCAAAACATCTCTGTCGGTCACATACTTAAGTCCATTTTCGATCTCTTCCAAGAATTTATCTTCCTTTAGAATTAAGTGATCTGAAGGTGCAACAATGATATTTGCATCAGGACAGGTATCTAATATTTTATAGGTGGCATAAGCAACGCATGGTGCCGTATTGCGCCTCAGTGGCTCCGACAGAATTTGAGATGATTTTAACTCTGGAAGCTGATTTTTTACCAGTTCTTTGTGGGTCTCACTAGTAACAACAAGGAAATTCTCAGCAGGAATAATGGAGGAGAATCGATCAAAGGTTAATTGAAGTAGCGTCCGTCCAACACCTAAAAAGTCTAAAAACTGTTTCGGTTTTTCAGCGGTACTAAGCGGCCAAAATCGACTTCCAATTCCTCCAGCCATGATCACGCAAAAATTCTTGCTCTTCTCCATTTGTCTAATTTTATTCAAATTTATTTATTTTTTTAAACTTACGAACATTGCTTAATTGGTCGACCTAAGTCAAGTCATACAATTAGTCCATCATTGAAGAAATTATTTGTACTTTTATCGAGAAATTAAGTTCAAGTAAATATCCAGATAAAACGAATATTAAATGTTTTAAATGGCTAATTATCAGGCAAAATACTAAATTGAATTCTGTGGGAGTACTTCATCATATTGGTCAATATTTCTTGTTACTTGTCAAGATCTTTAAAAAGCCCGAAAAAAAATCTATTTATCTTCGGCAGCTAGTTCTTGAGATCGAAAAACTAGGGATTAACTCTATCGGTATAGTGGCAGTTATCTCAGTTTTCATGGGTGGTATCATTACCTTGCAACTGACTTATAACATGTCTAATCCATTGATGCCTACCTATATTATTGGCCTTGGAAATAGAGATACCTTAATTCTTGAATTTTCATCTACCGTATTAAGTCTAATGTTAGCCGGTAAGGTTGGTTCAAATATTGCATCTGAGCTAGGATCGATGCGAATTACGGAACAGATCGATTCAATGGAGATTATGGGTGTGAATTCTGCCTCTTACTTAATCTTGCCTAAGATTGTCGCATTTGTATTTATGAGTCCATTCTTATTTATAATCAGTGTTGGTTGCGGACTTATTGGTGGATTAATAACCGGACCACTTTCGGGCGTAGTAATTGTAGCTACTTATATTACAGGTATCAAGACAACATTCGTCCCTTTTTATGTCTATTTCTCGATCATAAAAACTCTTGTTTTTGGTTTTTTAATCTCCTCTGTGCCCGCTTATCTTGGCTATTATGTGCAAGGGGGGGCATTGGAAGTTGGGCGCATCAGCACGAAGGCTGTTGTCAATACGAGTATCTTGATCTTGTTTTTTGATCTTGTCTTAACACAATTGTTGTTTAAATGATCGAAATCAAAAATATAGTTAAGTCTTTTGAAGGACGCGAGGTTCTAAAAGATGTATCAACCGTTTTCGAAAAGGGGAAGACGAATCTGATTATTGGTCAGAGTGGCTCTGGGAAAACTGTTTTACTGAAATGTATTGTCGGACTATTTGATATCGACGGCGGGGAGATCCTCTTTGATGGTCGTAACAACGCCTCAATGAATTTTCAAGAACGGGGTTTATTAAGGCAAGAGATAGGGATGGTATTTCAAAATGGAGCCCTATTTGATTCCCTTACGGTTGAGGAAAATGTTCGTTTCCCAATGGATATGTTTACCGAGATGACGATGAAGGAGAAATTAGACAGACTAAACTTCTGCCTTGAACGGGTGAACATCAAAGATTCAAATCATCTTTATCCATCTGAACTTTCAGGGGGGATGCGTAAGCGAGTGGCCATTGCTAGAGCGATTGCTCTGAACCCTCGCTATCTGTTTTGCGATGAGCCTAATTCGGGCCTCGATCCAGTAACTTCGATATTAATCGATAACCTAATCAAAGAGATTACGGCCGAATTTGATATCACAACGATTATCAATACCCACGACATGAATTCGGTGATGGAGATTGGGGATAATATCCTCTTTATCTCTGAAGGCGAAAAAGGATGGGAAGGGAATAGCTCTCAGATTTTTAGTACACGAAATAAAAAGCTTAATGCCTTTGTTTTTGCTTCCCCATTTTCGAAGCAACTTAAAGAGATCAAACAAATGGAGGACGATGAATGAGCAAACTTAAAATTCTCATTATTACAATGATCTTTATGGCCTGCTCGTCTGAAGATCTACCTAAAGGTATTTTGACTCGAAAAGAAATGACTCCTATTCTTGTTCAGATACACCTTGCAGAAGGGCTATATGCACAGCGCTATATGCAAAATATTACGCGAGAGGGTTATCAAGATGACCTTTACCTCTCAACGATGAAACGGTTAAAAGTTAATCAGAAAGCTTTTGAAGCATCCGTCTTGTATTATGGGAAATACCCCGAAAAATATAAGCTTATTTATGATGAAGTGCTCAATCAATTAAACGAACTAGAAGTTAAATCAAGAGTAAAAGATTCATTAAGTAGAATAAGTCCGCCAACACCAAAATAAATTAATTATGCGTAAGTTCTCGGCTCATTATATCTTTACCGGAACTGGAGCGTTGCTGAATAAAGGCATTGTTGTAACTACCGACCAGGGGGTTATAACTGAAGTAATTGATACGAAAGGTGATTTTCAAGAGCGATCATCCGTTGAGTTTTATAGTGGAATAATCATCCCTGGATTTGTTAATGCAAACCTAAATACCGATCATTTAAGCTCCATGCTTAACTTATCTGGGTCCGTGCATCCCAAATTCACAATTCTAGATGATGTAAACGCATCTCTGACGAGCGCATTATTTAATGACTCACACTATGAACTTCACGAAAATAACAAGATTTGTATTGGGCTGAAATCAAAGACTTCGCATGATCAACAAGCTATGCTTAAGTTGATAAAAGAATTATTAATAACTTTCCCAATGATCTCCTTAAGTCAGATCGTCTCGTGGGCCACACGCAATAGCGCGGATGCTCTATCAATAGCAGACCAATATGGTACCATTGAGATTGGAAAGCAGCCAGGGCTGAATCTTTTGTCTGGTCTCAATATGGAGCTGTTCACGATAACGCCTAACACAACTTTGATAAAACTTGTTTAGGAGCTCTGTTTTATAGTCGAATTACGTATACTTAATCCAGCTTTATGTCGACATTTCTTTTCGATAAAACGATATTTGGACCCGTGGTGAGCAGAAGATTGGGAATCTCCTTGGGAATAAATCTGCTTCCAAATGATTCGAAGCTTTGCTCTTTCGACTGTATCTACTGTGAATGTGGTTGGAATCCAGAGAAAGGTTCTGTAAATGCGAAATTTCCTAAACAGATAGAGGTGAAAAGTTTACTTAGAGCCAAACTTATTGAGATGGCTCAAGCAAATAAAACTCCTGATGTCATCACCTTTGCGGGCAATGGAGAGCCTACTTTGCATCCCAACTTTGCTGGTATCATTGACGATACCATTGCACTTCGAGATGAACTTTGTCCTGCTGCGCGCATAGCGGTGCTCTCTAATTCTACCATGCTCCATAAAATCAAAGTCGTTGAGGCGCTAAAAAAAGTTGATGATAACATCCTAAAACTGGATTCAGGAATCGCTCAAACTATAACGCTTCTTGATCAGCCAGTTGGTCGATTTAATTTAGAAAATTGCGTGACTAATCTAACGCAATTTGAAGGAAATCAGATTATTCAGACGATGTTCCTTCGGGGTTTATTCAAGGGAACAAAAATTGATAATACCACTGATGTTGAGGTCTCTGCATGGATTACTCTGTTGAAGGAAATTCGACCTAAATCGGTGATGATCTATACCCTAGATCGTGATACCCCAGCGAAAGAGTTGCAAAAAGTATCTCTCGACGACTTAAATAATATTGCCCATCGGGTGAGGCAATCTACAGGTTTAGAAGTTCAAGTCAGTGGCTAATTAACTCTCTAAAGTTTTCCTGAATTGATTTTCTCCGTATTATTGTAACTCGTAATAAACATCGTGAAGATGTCTTTTGCCTAAAACTAAACTTTTCCGATCATGATGAAATTTCTCCCTTTATACTTTGCTACTATTCTATTTTCTACGTTTGGATTTAGCCAAACAATTCCGGCACAGAACTCCTCTTTGGTTGATTTTGTGAATCCATTGGTTGGCTCCGACTCTGATCATGCTTTATCGAATGGGAATACCTATCCTGCCATTGCCTTGCCATGGGGGATGAACTTCTGGACTCCTCAGACCAATAAGATGGGGAGCGGCTGGGCCTATATGTACCACGACACGAAGCTTAGAGGGTTTAAACAAACACATCAGCCGAGTCCATGGATTGGCGATTATGCTGCTTTTTCTCTGTTTCCTGAGACAGGCAAACTCATATTAGATGAGAATAAGCGTGCGTCTTACTATTCGCATAAAGCAGAGATCTCAAAACCACATTACTACCGAGCCTATCTTGCCGACTACGATGTGGTCACGGAGATTACCCCTACAGAAAGAGCTGCTCAGTTTCGGTTTACTTTCCCTCAATCAGATGCATCTCATGTTATTCTGGATGCTTTTGACAAGGGATCAATGGTGGAAATATTTCCTAAAGAGAAGAAGATCATTGGCTATTGTCGAAACAATAACGGTGGTGTTCCAGAGAATTTTCACAACTACTTTGTCATCACTTTTGATAAGGAATTTTCTGCCACCTCTACCTGGAAGGATAGCTTGTTTGCAGAAGCCAGTACGAAGGCTGAGGGCAAACATGTGATGGCGGTACTCTCTTTTAAAACAAAGAAGGGCGAGCAGATTCATGCGCGTATTGCTTCCTCCTTTATTAGTCCAGAGCAAGCACAGCTTAACTTAGATCGTGAGATCGGAACGCAAAATTTTGATCAAACAAAGCAAAAAGCTGAACAAGCATGGAACGCTGAATTCTCAAAAATTCAGACTTCTGGTGGAACGGTGGATCAGAACCGCACTTTTTATACGGCCCTTTACCATACGATGCTCTTCCCTCGCAAGTTCTATGAGCTTGATGCGAACAATAAAATTGTTCATTATAGTCCGTATAATGGCAAAGTTCTGAGTGGTTATCAGTTTACAGACAATGGATTCTGGGATACTTTTCGTGCTGTATTTCCGTTCTTTACTTTGACGCACCCTTCTTTAACGGCTCAGCTGATGGAAGGTCTTGCGAACACCTACAACGAGAGTGGCTGGTTGCCTGAATGGGCAAGTCCTGGCCACCGAAATTGCATGATTGGTTCTAATTCAGCGGTCAATATTGCAGATGCTTACTTAAAAGGGATCAGAGGTTATGATATCTCTAAACTCTACGAAGCGATCTTAAAAAACACTGACAATGAGGGACCTATGCATTCGGTAGGTCGCTACGGTGTAAAATATTATAACGACAAAGGGTATATCCCGTATGATGTTGGCATCAATGAGAATGCTGCTCGCACATTGGAATATTCATTTGCCGATTGGTGTATTTGGAAACTTGCCGGCGATCTTAAACGACCGAATGATGAGGTTGCTCGTTTTGCAAAACGGGCCATGAACTATCAAAATGTCTTTGATAAATCGGTGAACTTTATGAGAGGCCGAAATGCAGATGGTACTTTTCAGACTCCATTCCGTCCTGATAAGTGGGGCGATGCTTTTACCGAAGGATCTAGCTGGCATTATACCTGGTGCGTTTTTCATGATCCACAAGGGTTGGCAAATCTCTTTGGAAGCCGCGAAAAGATGGCAAGTCGTCTCGACGAAGTTTTTTCTTCCGCACCGACTTTCGACTATTCCTATTATGGTGTTCAGATTCATGAGATTACCGAAATGTTAATCGCGAATATGGGCCAGTATGCTCATGGCAATCAACCCGTTCAACATGCGATATACCTCTATAATTATTTAGGTCAGCCATGGAAATCACAATATTGGGCTCGACAGGTTATGGATCGGTTATACAATGCAAAACCTGATGGATTGTGTGGTGATGAAGATAACGGACAGACTTCGGCTTGGTATGTTTTTTCGGCCATGGGATTCTATCCGGTTGCCCCAGGAACGGGTGAATATATTCTTGGATCACCTTTGTTTAAGAAGATCACCCTTAAACTTGAAAATGGGAAGACTTTAGAGCTTGCCGCTCCAACTAATTCTCATGATAACGTATACGTTTCTAAGGTATCTCGTAACGGAATAGCGTATGAGAAAAACTATGTAACCCATGGCGATTTAATGCAAGGTGGAGTATTTCAGTTTGAGATGAGCAACACGCCGAATAAAACTAGAGGCACGAAGCCAGAGAGCTTCCCGTATTCATTCTCAAATCGAAAACTTTAGAAGGCTATTTGAGTATTAGACCGGTTGCCATGCGACCTGTCTTGGCTCCATCGCGTCGAGCAGAAAAGAACTTTTCGGCATTTGTCCAGGTGCAAACTTTGGCAATTTCAATATGGGTTTCTTGAATGCCATTACCTAGTAGCTGTTGCTTATTGGCTTCCCAGAGGTTTAGCAGTCCTTTGTTATCATCTTTCGAATTAAAATGTGATGGATCGAAATGTGCTAAAACTTCAGATCCTACTTCATAAACTTCAGGGCTAATTGACGGACCAATGCCTGCAATAAGATGACGCGGGTCTGAACCAAATGATTTAATCATCTCTTGAATGGTATTCTGAACTATCATTTGTACTGTTCCTCGCCAACCTGCATGAATAGCGGCGATCACTTTTTGCTTGGGATCATAAATTAATACGGGAACGCAATCTGCCGTTTTAATCGTGACACAAACGTTCATTAAATTAGTGATTAAGGCATCGGTATCTTGCAAATAAGCTTTTTGATCTTCTTCGCTAGAGTTGAAAAAGTCGGTGGTTATAATTTTGACGGTACCAGTATGTGTCTGTTTTGGAAAGATTAATGATGCTGGATCTATACCAATGGAATTGCATAATTTAACACGATTCGCTTTGACCTTCTCTGGATCATCTCCAGAGTTAAATCCTAAGTTTAAGGAGTGGTAATTTTCAGTGCTAGATCCACCTGAACGCAAGGTTGAAAAATGCAAAAGCTCGGAATAGTTTGCAAAATTTTCAAATTGCAAATAGGAGAGGCCATTTAGCGTTGTTTCTATCATCGTTCTTTACAGCATTTAGATTAAATTTGAAGCCAAATTACAAAAGTTCTTGATTGAACAATGAATGGCCTTTATGGAAATAAATATTCTTCAGCTTATTCAAGGAGCAAAAGAGGCACGAGGATTAGTCGTGGTTATCGATGTCTTCAGGGCGTTCTCAACGGCTTGCTATCTTTTTGATGGTGGTGCGGACCAGATAATTCCCGTTGAACATGTGGAGGACGCTTTTCAACTTAAAGAGAAGATGCCCCATGTGATAACCTTAGGTGAACGATCGGAACGTAAGGTTCCTGGGTTTGACTTTGGGAATTCTCCAACTCATATCTTGCAGGAGGATCTTAAGAATAAAACAATTGTCATGACCACCAGCTCGGGGACAAAGGGAATTGTGAATGCAACGTTGGCGGATCAGATTATCACGGGTAGTTTTGTCAATGCAGGTGCCATAATTCGGTATATTCGTCAGCAAAACCCAAGTGTAGTTAGCTTTGTTTGCATGGGTTATGAATGTCGTTATCCGACGCAGGAAGACACCTTCCTCGCCGAATATTTGCGCGATACTCTGATAGATAAAGAAACCGACTTTGGGCAAATGAAAAATTCACTTGCTGTTGGCGATGGTGCTCGACTTCTCGATCCTGCAAATCATCAATGGTCGCCATCGACAGATTTCGACCTTTGTCTGGATATAAATCGTTTTGATTTTGTCCTTAAGGTGGAGCGAAATGAGAATTTAAATGTGCTGAAAAAGATTAAGATATAGTTTCTGAATGTGTTAAAGAGGTAGTATGAAGAAGTACAATTTTGATGAAATCGTAGAGCGTCGGGGAACTGATTCCTTAAAATACGACATGCTGGATACCTATTTTGGCAACCCGAATGCATTGCCTTTATGGGTGGCTGATACCGATTTTAGAGTTCCAGATTTTATCATGACGGCGATCAAAAAGCGGATGGATCATGAGGTCTTAGCCTATTCGTATCGTCCAGATAGTTATTTTCAATCGATTATCGACTGGTTACAACTACGTCATAATTGGACGATTGAAAAGGAGATGATCACCACGAGTCCGGGTGTTGTTTCTGCCATAACCATGTTAGTGATGGCTTTGTCGGAGCCAGGTGATAAGATAGTTGTTCAGCCACCGGTCTACTTCCCATTTTTTACTAGTATCAAAGGGACTGGGCGTAAAATGGTTGAGAATCCATTGATCATCAAAGAGGGAAGATATACGTTTGATTTTGAAAATTTTAAGAAGAATATTGACTCAAAAACGAAGCTTCTGATTTTGTGCAGTCCTCATAATCCAGGAGGAATGGTTTGGACAAAAGCGGAATTAGAGGAGCTTAGCGCAATTTGTTTGGAGCATCATATTTTTGTCGTCTCTGATGAGATTCATGCTGACGTTGTTTTTTCTGGAAACAAACATATTCCACTCCCTTTGATATCAGATAAAATGGCGATGAACAGTGCCGTTCTAATGGCTGCAAGTAAGACGTTCAATGTGGCCGGACTCTCCGCTGCCTTTGTGGTTATCCCAAATAAAAAAATCAGACTTAAATATGAGCAGGTCTTAAATACCGTGCATGTTCATAGTGGAAATATCTTTGGCAATATTGCCACTGAAGCGGCCTTGCAACATGGCTCTGACTGGCTTGACCAGCTTATGGTTTATTTAGAAGGAAATCTTAACGGTGTAGAATCCTTTATCTCAACTCGATTGCCCAAGGTAAAACTCATGAAGCCTGAAGCTACTTTCTTGGTTTGGCTTGATCTTAAAGCTTATGGTTTGAGTGAAAAGGCGATGGCCAAACGCTTAATTGATGGAGGTATCGCCCTGAATCATGGAAGTCGTTTTGGGACTGGTGGAGAGGGATATTTCAGACTTAATTTCGGATGCCCAAGATCGGTTCTTGAAGAAGGATTAGTGCTACTTGAGAAAGCCTTAACCCAACTTTAGAATTCTATTTTTCATAAACATGAGAATTATCCTGCTTTTCATCCTGCTATTATCTGCTACTCTTGTTTTTGCGCAGGCGAACAAGTCTGATACTGCAATGCTGAATGATTCCGCCACAATTAAAAAGCCAGTTGACTTATCTGAAATACAAGTCACCGCATTTGGTACACCTGGACAATTAAAGAGTGCCGCTGGATCAATCTCTGTCATTCCTGCTGACCGACTCGAGATGGCTGCTGTTAATGTGGCCTCTGCACTGACCTCTGTGCCCGGAGTTGTGATGCAAGAAGGTTCTTTGGGAACCATCAAACTAACCTTAAGAGGTATTGGTTCACGTTATGCCTATGGAACCAAAAAAATTAAACTTTTCTTCGGTGATATCCCTATGTACAGCGCCGAAGGAGAGACAACTTTTGACGATATAAATCCTGAATATATCAATCGCATAGAGGTGCTGAGAGGTCCAACCTCAAGTTTATATGGATCCTCTTTGGGTGGGACATTGATTTTCTATCCGCAAAGTGCGAATTTCAATCAAGAGAATATCAAGTTAATAAGCTCGGCTGGAAGCTATGGATATCTTAAAAATAGTCTTAACTATTCAATAGGTACATTAAAAAACAACTTATCTGTTTCCATCTCTGGGATTAAATCAGATGGCTATCGTCAGAATAGTCAGTATATCCGAAACTCCTTTTTCCTAAATCAGCATCATAGCTATTCGGCAAAGCTTAGCGATAACTTTGTCATTTCTGGCTCACAGATTAGAGCGCAGATCCCAAGCTCCTTGGATGCAACAACCTTCTCGACGAATCCTCAAAAAGCAGCCACAAGCTGGCTGAAGACTTCGGGCTACGAACATCCAAATCGGATATTCTCAGGTTATAACATCCATTATGTCGCCGATAATGGCTGGAATTATTCCGCATCATCCTTTTTAAATGCGAGAGACACCGAAGAAAATCGACCTTTTAACTTCCTTAATGAGTCGGGATTTTCTTATGGAGGTCGCTTACTGACTCAGAGATCAAAAATTGTTGGAGAGACAATGATACATTTCTCTGCTGGAGGGAATATGTATTTTGAGAATATCCGAAGTAAATTGTCCGAAAATCCGGGAGGCAAAGGGCTGAAGGGTTCTCTATTCCAAGATGGCAAGGAGACACTTTATCAGTCTGATTTCTTTACACAACTAGAGATGCACTACCAGAAATTTTCTGTTACTGCCGGATTGAATTTTAATAGTTCTGGATTTTTATACAAGGACCTTAAGTCAGCCGACACGATCAACCAGTCAGGTAATTATCATTTTGCCCCAATCGTAGCCCCTCGCATCTCTTTTGGATATCAAGCGCTCCCTAATCTAAATATATATACTGCAATTAACAAAGGGTTTTCAGTCCCTTCGTTATCCGAAACCTTAAGTCAACTTGGGCTTATTAACAGAACGATTAAACCTGAAAAGGCCTGGTGTATTGAGACTGGGGCTCGGTTAAGTCTGTTTAATCAAGCGACCTTTGTTGATCTTGCTTATTATTACATGAGAGTGAATGATCTAATCGTTCCGAAACGAGTTGCCGAGGAGGCCTATGTGGGGATGAATGCAGGATCATCCTTGCACCGAGGCTTAGAAGTCGCAATTAGCCAATGGCTGATTGGAAATAATCAAGCGCTTGCAAATCATAAATATACATTACTTGCTACGATTAATTATGCCTCTAATCGCTACAATTTTCAGGATTTCACGGCAGATAATATAAACTATTCAGGGAAGAAATTACCGGGCATGCCTGATCAGGTTTTTTCCGCTTCCCTTGATCTAAAAACTCCCTGTGGATTTTATAGCCGATTCGATATGAATGCATCTGGGGAGGTGCCACTAAATGATATTAACAGCCTAAACGCAAAAAGTTATCAGACCATAAATCTGCGTACAGGATATGTTTTTACTTGTTTTAGGAAGCTTGATGTGGATGGTTCTTTGCGATTCAGCAACCTAACCAATGCCCATTATGCCTCCATGGTGGTCGTTAATGCACCTGGATCAGGCACCATCGCACCTAGGTATTTTTACCCAGGGATGCCACGTTGGATAGCTTTCACGGTTGTGATAACTTATCATCGGTAATGCGAATATTTTATTAAATTATTTTTTCCCAACCACTATTTTTATAGTTTTAACCTTTTAATTAAATCACCTAGCCAAAATCAAAAAGGGTAAACTATATCTAAACCTAATTTGTTGAACTAGAAACTAAATAAACTTTTATCTTCCATGAGAAATACCGCTTTAAAATTTATTCCGATTGTGGCTGTAATGATTTCAAGCCAGCTATTCATGACTTCTGCTCTAACGGCACAAAATGCATCTGTTGCGACAAGTCAAGATTCAATGCTTGTAGAAGCCGCAAAGAACTATAAAAGTGTCTGTGCTAGTTGTCATCAAGAGGATTTGGGTTGGTATAAAACTCGGAAATGGAAATACGGTAAAGGACTTGGCGATATCGCCACCAGTATCACAACTGGTTATCCTGATATGGGAATGCTCTCTTTTCGAAATGCGTTCACGAAGAAACAGATTCAAGGACTAGCGACTTATGTTCACAATAGTTTGGATCGGGAGAAAGAGGAGAAAGGGATTGATTTAATGGATAAAAATAGGTTGCCCACGGAGAAAGTTTTTCTGCGTCTAGATACAATAGCAACCGGTTTAGATTCCCCTTGGGGTATGGCCTTTTTGCCAAATGGCGATATGTTGGTTAGCGATAAGCAAGGGAAAATGCTTCGCTTCCACAAGAAGAAATTACTTGGAGAGATTAGTGGATTGCCAGAGATGGTTGTTGCTGGACAAGGTGGTTTATTAGATATTCGTCTGCATCCCGATTATAAAAAGAATGGATGGTTATATTTTACCTATTCATCAAGTTCTGTTAGCAAAGAGGAGGGTTGGAATACAACACTTATGCGTGCTAAAATAAAAGGAAACAAACTTGTTGAGAAACAAGTGCTGTTTAAGGCCCTTCCTGACACAAAGATTGGACATCACTTAGGTGGTCGGATTGCTTTCGATGGCAAAGGACATGTTTTTGTCAGTGCTGGTGAGCGTGGGTTTGGCGATAATGCACAAGATTTAACGAACGATTGCGGCAAGATACATCGACTAAATGACGATGGCACACTTCCTGCGGATAACCCATTTATCGACCAAGCAGGAGCTAAAAAAACGATCTGGACGTATGGTCATCGAAATCCTCAAGGATTAATCTACAATGCCGAAACAGGTGTTTTATGGGAGAGCGAGCATGGTCCTAAAGGTGGTGATGAACTAAATATCATCGAGCGCGGGAAAAACTATGGCTGGCCTTTGGTTTGTTTTGGAATCAATTACGATGGAACCATCCTAACCAGAGATACCATTCGAGCAGGTATGGAGCAACCCATTACTTATTGGATCCCTTCAATCGCGCCATGTGGTTTAGCCTTTGTAAAAGGGACGAAATACAAAGGTTGGGAAGGAAATATTCTAGTTGGATCTTTACGCTTTAAATATCTGGTACGTTGTGAACTCGATGGTAACAAGGTCACTCACAAGGAGGTGTTATTGCCTAATATCGGACGATTACGTGATATCGAGATGGGTCCAGATGGATTTGTCTATATTTCTGTGGAGTCTCCAGGAATGATCTTTAAGCTGGTTCCTGTTGAGTAGTTCATTTAGATAAACAGGTCGCCTATCGTTTTAATTCCCATTCAAAGCCATCCTTGGTGTCTTTGATCTCAAAGCCCATTTGGGTTAGACTATTGCGAATCTTATCTGAGGTTCCCCAATCCTTATTGTTCTTAGCCTCAATACGAAGGTTAAGTAATAAGTCGACGACCTCTTTAAGGGTGCTTTCGCCTTCATTCGCTTTAGATCCTGACTCGGCCTGCAATCCTAAAATATCAAACGTAAAGGTTGAATATAACTTTTTTAGTTCGGTTAAGTCTGAAGCAGAAATAGTGGCTTTCCCGTCTTGGATAGAGTTGATCATCTTGACACCGTCGAAAAGATGGGCAATCAAGATTGGTGTGTTTAAATCGTCGTTAATGGCGGTATAACATTTCTCTTTTAACCCTGCAATGTCAACCGTTGAGGTTGCAGAAGCAGTAAGTCCGTCTAAAATAGCAATAGCTTTAAATAACCGTTCCATCCCTTTTTCAGCGGCTTGAAGTGCTGAATTTGAGAAGTCTAGTGGACTTCTGTAATGCGCTTGAAGGATGAAAAAACGGATAGATACAGGTGAATAGGCTTGTTCGAGTATCGGATGACTTCCAGAAAATAGTTCGTCAAGGGTTATGAAGTTCCCCAATGACTTACCCATTTTTTGTCCGTTAATAGTAATCAGATTGTTGTGCATCCAGTATTTAACTGGGTCATGACCAAAGCAAGCTTTTCCTTGTGCCATCTCTGCTTCGTGATGCGGAAATAGTAAATCTAATCCACCTCCGTGAATATCAAACGATAATCCTAAGTATTTAGTGCTCATCGCCGTACATTCGATATGCCACCCAGGAAACCCTTGTCCCCATGGGGAAGGCCACTTCATAAGATGCTCGGGAGATGCATTTTTCCATAAGGCAAAATCAAGACTTGACCGTTTTTCTGATTGAGCATCTAACTCACGTGTATTGGAATAGAGATCTTCAATCTTACGGCCAGATAATTTGCCGTAGTTATTTTTTGCCGCAAATTTTTCCACATCAAAATAGACCGAGCCATTTTTAACGTAGGCAAAGCCTGCCTCTTCAAGCTTCTGAATAGAAGCAATCTGTTCGATGATATGTCCGGATGCAGATGGCTCGATGTTTGGAGGTAATACATTAAGCTGAGCCATATTTCTGCGATAACTATTGGTATAGCGCTGCACAACCTCCATCGGCTCCAGCTCTTCTAGTTTCGCTTTATTCTCAATCTTATCTTCACCTTCATCGGCGTCATTAACTAAATGGCCAACATCGGTGATGTTACGTACATATCGCACGTTATATTCTAAATGCTGAAGATAGCGAAAGAGTAGATCGAAGGTGATAGCAGGCCGCGAATGACCAAGATGAGCTTCCCCATATACCGTTGGACCACAAACATACATACCCACATGTCCGGGAACTAAAGATTTAAAAATCTCTTTCTTCCGACTTAAAGTATTGTAAATTATAAATTCGCTCATCCTACATAGTTTAACAACAGAGGTACAAAATTACAAAAATTACACTATTGTCTGATACGGTTCGCTTTTCTTATCTTTGACAAAAATAAACAGTGAACCATGCAAACCCTTTCGAAAGGTATATTCCTCTTTCTTATCCTGCTGACAAACGCATGCTGTCATGGTCAGAGTGCTGATGAGAAAAGACCATTAGTTTTAATCAAGACTGATTTTGGTGCGATGAAGATCGCTCTTTACAATGAAACGCCTAAGCATCGTGACAATTTTCTTAAGCTTGCGAAAGCAGGCTATTTTGATGGGGTTTTGTTTCATCGGGTGATCAAAGAATTTATGATCCAAGGCGGCGATCCCGATACCCGCAATGCGCAGCCCGGACAAAAGTTAGGTGATGGCGGTCCAGGTTATGAGATCGAAAATGAAATTAATCCGTCCTTGCTTCATAAAAAAGGGGCTTTGGCAGCTGCCCGCCAAGGTGATGATATCAACCCAGAGAAGAAATCATCTGGATCGCAGTTCTATATCGTTCAAGGTGTCGTCTTTCCTTCAAATAACCTTCAAGAACTAGAGAAGGAGGGGACGCAACGGTTAGCTCAAAGTATTATGCGCCAGCTTTCACGGGAGAACAACGATTCCTTGAATCTCTACCGACAAGCTAACAATAAAATTGCTTTTGATAAATTGGCTACGGCGCTCCAAACATTGGCCATCGCTAAGGCAAAGGAAAAACCTTTTAAACTATCAGATGAGCAACGAGCCTTGTATACCACCGTTGGAGGAACACCTCATCTAGATGGAAATTATACGGTGTTTGGCGAGGTTATTGAGGGCTTAGCAGTTCTTGATTCCATCGCGGCACAGCGCACTGGTCCTGCCGACCGACCGCTTCGTGACATAAAAATGGAAGTTAAGGTTGTTAAGGAATAAGACTGAAATTTAAGATCTGACTACCTTTAAGAATGTTTCTGCAATGAGCAGATCTTCGGGGTAGGTTATTTTAATATTCTCTCGATTCCCGTATACCATTTGAACTTCGACTCCGATCTGCTCTACGACCGAAGCATCATCGGTAAATTCAGCTCTCCATTGCTGAAGATACCCCTTGTGAATAATTTCGGATTTAAAAACTTGTGGCGTCTGAACTAAAAAATAATCTGATCGATTAACAGGTGTTGAATGGCTAAGCGAACCTTTGCGTACCGATTCATGTGCAGGTAAGACTGGTATAGCTGTTCCATGAATAGCTGCAACCTCAAAGCAATTTCTTAGTGTCTCATCACTTACAAGTGGACGAACACCGTCGTGAATCCCGATTAATTCAAATCCATCCGTGTGCTTAAGTCCATTTTTAACTGATTCAAAACGGTTTTCTCCTCCTTCAACTAGTCGATGAGGGATTAGACCAACGTGTTTTTTGCAAAGGGTGTTCCAAAGCTCTATCTCGGAAGCGGGTAAGACGAGAATTAGTTCTAGGGTAGGATCAAATTTATGAATACGCTGAAGCGTGTGCATAAGGATGGGAACTCCTTCGATTTGCATAAATTGCTTTGGAATTGTTGAATTCATGCGTGATCCATTCCCTCCTGCGACAACGATGCAACAACTTTTCATACGATGGATATTTTATACAAAAATAGAGAACCATTTGAAAGTTAGTTCTCTTATTTGAGTTATTTTTGAACTATGAAAGAGATACTAGATTTTCTTAAAGATCTTGAAGCCAATAACACACGTGAATGGTTCGAGCAAAATAGAAGCAGGTATGAGCATACCCGAAAAATGTTTCTTGCTATAACGGAAATTTTAATCCATGAAATTCGGCAGTTCGACGATGAAATTCCCCTTTTGAGTCCGAAGGATTGTGTGTTTCGGATCTTTCGCGATGTGCGATTCTCGCATGACAAAAGTCCATTTAAATCGAATTATGGCTGTTTTATTGCTCGTGGAGGGCGAAAGGCAGGCTTCGGAGGATATTATCTGCACATTCAGCCCGGAGAATCGTTTCTCTCTGGTGGGATTTATATGCCGCCAGCGGAACACTTGCATGCAATCCGACAAGAGATCTATTACCATCCAGAAGCCTATCAGCAAATCATATCTGACAAGTCGTTTATCTCCACTTTTGAAGTAGAATATTTCGATAAATTAAAGACTGCCCCCAAAGGTTATCCCAAAGATTGGGAACATCTCGACTTGATAAAAAATCGAAGTTATGCCGTTGCTCATAAAGTTAGCGATAGGGAACTCTGTGCTCCAGATTTTATTACTAATGCGACATCTGTATTTAAAGTTCTTCACCCCCTTAATGAGTACCTCAATAGGGCCGTTGATGAAAATTTAGGTGCCTGATCCCTGTTTTAAGTTAATCGAATGATTGTTGTGCTTTTCGCCTTTCTCTTTTATTTGATTTATACAGACCTAAATGTGCATAACTATCTCTCTTCGGAGTGTTATTTTATTTGGATTACTTTTCAAAAAAGTTACTTTTGAATGATTAAATAATAAGGAATGACCGGATTCTCCAAAACAAAATATCATCTCCAATCGCTTTGCTGTGGTACGGCTTTGGAGGATCAGTATTGGGAACTTTATTGTCCAAATAAGTCGGATAGCGGTTTGTTAAGAGCCGTCTATGATAGCAAGCAATTAAGTATAGATGAGTCACTTCCTGGGTTGTATCAGTTCTCTAGTTGGCTTCCAATTTTCAAAACACTAAATGGCTCTGCCGCTCCAGTTACCTACAAGAGTGTTGGCTTAGCCAAGAAGCTTGGATTAAACAATCTATACATTACTTTTAATGGATATTGGCCTGAGAAAGGGGCGTTCATGTCAACGGGCACATTTAAGGAGTGTGAGGCATTTACGGTTTGTGCTCGAGTGAATAAAAATCCCGGGGGTGTGTTGGTTGTGGCGTCAGCTGGCAATACGGCACGTGCCTTTGCAAAGGTGTGCTCCGAAAATAAAATACCGGTTTTAATTGTCGTTCCTGAAGATAACCTAGATGCTTTATGGTTTGAAGAGGAGATTGATTCTTGTGTTAAATTAATTGCTGCTGAATCAGGGGGTGATTATTTTGATGCCATACACCTTTCAAATTTAGCCTGTCAGACACCAGGGTTTTATCCAGAGGGTGGCTCGAAAAATGTGGCGCGCCGAGATGGCATGGGAGTGACGGTATTGTCTGCAGTGTCAACGATTGGTAAAATACCAGATTATTATTTTCAAGCCATTGGAAGCGGCACGGGTGCTATAGCTGCGTGGGAAGCAAATTTGCGGTTTCTCGAAGATGGGCGTTATGGATCAAATAAAATGCGACTTATGCTTTCGCAGAATGCCCCTTTTTTACCAATTAAAGATGCATGGGATATCGATTCACGAGAGCTTCTTCCTTGTGATGATGCGAAAGCAAGACATCAAGTAGAGCTAATCGCCGCAAAAGTTTTGTCGAATAGAAAGCCTACCTATTGCACCACTGGGGGGTTATACGATGCCATGAAAGATGCTGGCGGTGATATTTTTGCTGTAACCAATGAGGAGGGTGCTCAGGCTGCTGAGCTCTTTCTTGACCTAGAGGGGAATGATTTGGAGCCTGCTGCTGCAGTGGCTGTGGCTTCATTGATACAAGCATTAAATGACGGATTAGTTGAGCGCGATTCTACCATTATGCTAAATGTTACAGGCGGTGGCATCATTCGCTTCAAACAAGAGCATGAAATTACCTACCTGAAGCCTCAATTGGTATTTCCTTTGAACCCCGATCCACAAATGGTTCAAGAAAAGATAAAAACCCTATTCCAAAATTAAGGGCAGATAACCTAAATTATCCACCCTCTTTTTATTTCCAATTCCAATTTAATATTTAATAAAGCTCTTGCTTGACTTTATGTAGTTCATTTTTGATTCGTTCCATTGGTCTATAAACATAAGTAAGACCATATTCAGTCGCTTTTTCTCTTTTCACTTCCTCTTGAAGACTAGCGAATGACTCTTCAACTTCATTCCAGATATCTAAGATAATTTCATCTGCTTCGGCTCGGAGCTCTGCAACCTTGATTGTCCATCGAGCAGTATTGCTTTGAAGCGTTTTTTGAAAATGGTAGGCGTCAACAAATTGATCAAACTTTACTTTTACAATGGCAACAGATGGGTTGTATAATGGATTTCCACCATGACTAACCCTTTTGTGTTCCCCTTCTATAATTTTTTTCCCCCATTCTAAGACTTCAGAATCCATGATCAATGAAGGTGATTTTTTTTCATTAAAACCATAAAACTCTCTTACCGATGCTTTCATGTCGCCACGTTGAATGGCAAAATTTAATACTTGAATAAAATGAGAGAGGTAAATGCGAGCTTTTTTGACAGATTCAATGTATACTGTGCTGCTCTTCTCTTGCTGTGTTCTAGCAAGCTTATGG
>JAPLDS010000048.1:37180-47334 GCA_026391295.1 Bacteroidia bacterium
AGCTTATGGTGGATTAAGGTTGTTTCAAAATTGGTATAAAAGCTCCGAAGTCTAATTAACGATTGCTCAGAAAATGCAAGCTCATCGGTATTCCGTTTTTGGCCTTGCATAATGGCAGTTTGAAGTGCTCTTAATCTGGCCTGATCAGTATTTGGAAGTCTTCTATATGGCATTCGCTAAATTTTAATTTTCTTAGTCCTTCTTATGCGAATTTAGACTTTTTCTTGCAATTCTTATTCTTCGCAATATATAAAATCTTAGAGTTATCAACTAAAAATAGTTCATAACACAAAAGCACGATATATTATCGTGCTTTTGTGTTGTTAATCGGTTGATAATAAAATATTAATCAGCCATCTTAGCTTTTAAATATTCGCGGTTTAAACGTGCAATGTGAGCGATTGAAATGCTCTTTGGACATGCTAGTTCACAGGCACCAGTGTTGCTACACGCTCCAAAGCCTAGTTCGTCCATTTTTGCATACATCGATTTCGCTCTTGTCTTGGCCTCCACCTGACCTTGAGGAAGCTTAGCGAACTGTGAAACCTTCGCTGCAAGAAATAACATCGCTGAAGAGTTTTTACATGTTGCCGCACATGCTCCACAGCCAATACAAGCTGCAGCGTCCATTGCTTCTTCTGCGTCTATTTGTGATATTGGTATCGTGTTGCCGTCTGGTACACCTCCAGTATTAACTGAAACGAAGCCACCAGCTTGTTGAATCTTCTCGAAGGCTGTTCGGTCAACCATGACATCTTTGATAACGGGGAATGCTCCTACGCGCCAAGGCTCAACGGTGATGGTCTGTCCTTCACTGAACTTACGCATATGCAGTTGGCAGGTTGTAACTTGCGAATCCGGACCATGTGCATGCCCATTGATATATAGTGAGCACATCCCGCAGATTCCTTCTCGGCAATCGTGATCGAAGGCAACAGGATCTTTTCCTTCTCGGATCAATTGATCATTCAAAATATCCATCATCTCAAGAAACGAGTTTCCTTGAGAGATATTTTCAATGGTATATGTTTCAAACTTCCCTTTTGCTTTTGGGTTGTTTTGTCTCCACACTTTTACATGTATTTTCGAGAGAATTTTATCAGCCATATTCGCGTATTTTAGATACTATGTAAGAGATCTAATTATTTATAACTTCTTTGGGTTAGATGAATCGTTTCAAAATGAAGCTCTTCTTTATGCAGCGCAGGCTCTTGATCTACCCCCTTGAATTCCCAGGCTGCTACATAGGCAAAGTTCTCATCATCACGTTTTGCTTCACCTTCATCAGTTGAAGATTCTTCTCTGAAATGACCTCCGCAAGACTCTTCCCTGTTTAATGCATCCCTTGCTAGAAGCTCCCCAAGTTCAATAAAGTCAGCTACTCGTCCTGCTTTTTCAAGCTCTGGATTTACGTTCATTAATTCCCCTGGGACTAATAGATCGGAATAGAACTCTGCACGCAAGGCTTGAATCTCTTTGATTGCCTTATTTAACCCTGCTGCATTTCTTGCCATTCCCACTTCATCCCACATAATCTGACCCAGTTTCTTATGAAAATGATCTGCAGGAGTCTTTCCCTTTATATTGAATAATTGGCCTAAACGTGCTTTAACACCGTTTTCAGCCACCTCGAATTCTTCACTTTTAGTGTCAATCTTGGGAACCATAATCTCCCCAGAGAGGTAGTCTCCGATGGTATATGGTAATACAAAGTAACCATCTGCCAAACCTTGCATCAGAGCTGATGCCCCAAGTCTGTTAGCTCCATGGTCAGAGAAGTTAGCCTCTCCAATAGCATAAAGGCCAGGGATCGAAGTCATAAGATTGTAATCAACCCAGGTGCCACCCATTGTATAGTGAATAGCTGGATAGATCTGCATCGGCTCTTTGTATGGATCAACATCGGTAATCTTCTCATACATCTGAAATAAATTACCATATCTCTTCTCAATTGTATCTTGACCTAAACGCTCAATGGCGTATTTAAAATCAAGGTATACGGCTTTCCCTTCAGAGTTAACGCCAAAGCCTGCATCGCAACGCTCTTTTGAAGCACGTGACGCAACATCACGAGGAACAAGGTTACCGTATGAAGGATATCGTCTCTCTAAGTAGAAATCACGATCTTCGTCTGCAATATCGTTTGGACCAATAATTCCAGCTCTTAATTTTTCAGCATCTTCCAATTTCTTTGGGGCCCAAACTCTTCCGTCATTACGAAGTGATTCAGACATCAATGTTAATTTCGATTGCTGCGACCCATGAACAGGAATACAAGTTGGGTGAATCTGCACATAACATGGGTTTGCGAAGAAAGCCCCTTTCTTATAACATACCCACGATGCAGATGCATTAGAACCCATCGCATTGGTTGAAAGGAAGAATACATTGCTGTAACCACCTGATGCAATAACCACTGCATGTGCTCCAAATCGTTTAAGCTCACCAGTCACCATGTCACGGGCAATAATTCCGCGTGCTTTGCCATCGACTTTTACTAAATCAATCATCTCATGGCGCGTATACATTTTCACACCTCCAGCGGCAATCTGCCTGTTTAGGGCCGAATAGGCACCCAAGAGAAGCTGTTGTCCAGTCTGACCACGAGCATAAAAGGTACGGCTAACCAATACCCCACCAAAAGATCTGTTCGAGAGTAGACCACCATATTCGCGGGCAAAGGGGACACCTTGCGCAACACACTGATCAATGATGTTTGGAGAAACCTCCGCAAGTCGGTGTACATTGGCTTCACGTGAACGGTAATCCCCACCTTTTATCGTATCATAAAACAGTCGATAGACCGAATCATTGTCGTTCTGATAATTTTTTGCTGCATTAATACCTCCTTGTGCCGCAATAGAATGGGCTCTTCTAGGACTGTCTTGGTAACAAAATGATTTAACATTGTACCCAAGTTCAGCTAATGAGGCAGCAGCTGATGCTCCTGCAAGTCCGGTGCCAATAACAATTACCTCAAGTTTGCGTTTGTTCGCAGGACTAACCACTTTAATGGCCGCCTTGTGGTTAGACCACTTTTCTGCTATCGCCCCTTCAGGTATCTTTGAATTTAAGATGCTCATAACGATGGATCTTTTTATTTCAATTAAAATTTAAGAAGAAAATAAATTGGAATCGCAGCAAAGCCAATGGCAAAGAGGATACCAATAATATTGGCTAAGCATTTTAAACGCTTCATCCAATTGATATTATTTAAACCGATGGTTTGAAAGGCACTCCAGAAACCATGCGAAATATGTAGTCCAACTAGTAAGCCTGCAATCACATAGATTAGATCGTAGACTGGGTAATTGATAAAAAGATTTGAAACTAAGTTATAGGTATTTTCCATGTCAATATTAGTCCCAGCAGGATGGTTAAGTAATGGATCGCCAGTTAACTTAATCTTAACCCAGAAATTAAAGATGTGAAGTACTAAAAATGCTAGTATCATCGATCCTAGGATGAACATGTTTTTAGATGGAGCCCACCAAGAGAGAAGCTGATCGCCTGATGCATATTTTTGAGGCCTAGCTTTCATGTTCGCCCAGGTTAACATTGCCGCCCAGATGATATGAATGATGAAACCTAAGGCAAGGATAGGTTCCATAATTTTAATCATTGGATTGGTGGCCATAAAATGGGCTGCTTGATTAAACAGATTTCCTGAATCATCAAAAATTAGAAAAAGATTTAGCGTTAGATGTAGCGAAAGAAACAAGATCAAAAATAGTCCTGTGACGCTCATAAATACTTTCCGGCCAAGAGAGGCGCTCAGAAAACTGCTCATAAGTAGTTGATTTTAATATTGATATATTATGACAATAACATTCAAAGTAGAAAAAAAGTTTTCTGCTATAACCTTATAAAAGAAATAGGACCTAAGTCCTACCTAATACAGAGATCTAAAGCCTTGCAAAAATAGTTTTTTAAAACTATTTAGAGGAAAATTCGGTTAAAAATATTTATAAAATTAAACGCAAATAGGAATCTAATTTTGGCTAATAAAATTCTATTTAGTTTTTGACTTTTAAAAACTCACTTAGACGATCCAATACTTTGTCCTCCTCTTCTAAAAATCCACAATGCCCCGATTCCGTTAATCGAAGTATTTCTGCTTTTGACATCGTCATGGCATCTTTAAGCTGACCAGCAGCATCGTATACTTTATCATGATCACCTACTACAATTAAGATAGGGAAAGGTGATTTTTGCAGAAACTGAAGTTGGCTAGATCGAGTATTCATAGCTGCAATAGATCGCAGAGCCCCAATCTGGGTGACTTGACTCGCTGATTGGTAAAGTTCCAGAACGGCATTCGGAAATATATCGCTATTGCCAGGGGCAAAATTGGATTGAATAGTGGCTTGTAACAAGAGCTCTTTTTTACCGTTCTCAATAAGCAGAGCCTCTCTGTTCCGAAGTTTGATGCTCGGCTCATCTGCCTGCTGGACTGGGGAATGCATGAGAACCAATTTTTCAATCAACTCCGGATATTTTGCTGCAAAAGCCATGGCTGCATAACCGCCCATCGAATGACCAATTACAATTATTTTTTGATGAATGTTTAGTTTAACGATAAGCTCATGCAATATAGAAGCGAATGGTTCAAAATGATAATCTACTGGCGGCACCCCTGATTTTCCATGGCCAGGCATGTCGATGCGAATCACATGATGCTTAACCTTGAGCGAATTTGCAAGGTTGTCAAATAAACGATGATTACCCCAATAGCTATGGAGCATAAGAATAGGTGTTCCGGCCCCTTCTTCTTTTATAAAAAGCGAGTATTTAGAAATTTCAAGGCGTTGTTCCATCTAGCTGATAAGGGTTTATTTTGCGCCTAAAAATAGGCCTGTTTTTATTGTTTGCAAAATTAGAGACAATATCTAAACCATTTAGCTGCTTTTCTGTTTCTTTGTAGTGCGTAATAATCTAATTCATTCCTATGAAAAAATATTTCCTGAGCTTTCTTGTTCTCCTTTGTTCATTGTCATTTTCAGCTTTTGCCAATGGGCAATTAAAGGGGCGAGTGTTTAATTTAAAAAACAACGAAGCGATCCCCTTCGCAACAGTAGTGATCTCAGAGACTACCAAGGGTACAGTTACCGATGATCAGGGAAATTTTACGCTAGAAAATTTAGATCCAGGATTTTATAAGCTAAAAATAACGGCGGTCGGTTACAAAACATATTTCACCGAATCTTTTAGAATTACGTTAGCAACTGGTGCTACAATATCGGCACCCATGGAGGAAGATAATGTTAAGCTAGACGAAGTGGTTATTCGACCTTCATCGTTTAGAAAAAAGGAGGAGAGTCCAGTCTCATTGCGCACAATCGGCATTGAAGAGATTGAAAAAAGCCCAGGAAGCAACCGTGATATCTCGAAGGTTATTCAGTCGTTCCCTGGAGTGGCCTCATCGTCTGCTTTTCGAAATGATATTATTGTCCGCGGAGGAGGCCCAAGTGAAAACAAGTTCTACCTCGATGGGGTGGAGATCCCTAATGTGAATCACTTTGCTACTCAAGGTGCTTCTGGCGGACCAGTGGGGATTATTAATGTTGATTTTCTGCGGGAGGTAAACTTCTATTCTGGCGCATTCCCGTCCTCAAGAGGTAATGCATTAAGCTCGGTATTGGAGTTTAATCAACGGGAGGCGAATGAAAAATTAAAGTTCAGAGGCACTCTTGGAGCTTCCGATCTTGCCCTAGCCTTGGAAGGTCCGCTATCTAAAAACACTACGTTTATGGCCTCTGTCAGACGGTCGTATTTGCAATTTTTATTTCAAGCTATTGGATTGCCATTTCTACCCACGTATAATGATTTTCAGTTTAAAGTAAAGACAAAGCTGAACGCTAAAACAGAGCTTTCTTTTATTGGTTTAGGAGCCTTAGATCAATCGAAGCTAAATCTTACGGCAAATAAAACGGAAGAACAACGTTACATACTTGGGTATTTGCCAGAGAACAACCAGTGGAACTACACCTTAGGCGTTGTGCTTAAGCATTTTACCGATCGTGGAAACGACACCTATGTGTTAAGCCAGAATAAGTTAAATAATTCAGCGCTAAAATATCAAGACAATGTTGTGCTCCCTTCTAAATTAAATTTAGACTATAACTCGTACGAACTGGAAACAAAATTTCGTTACGAGCATAACTATCGTTCAAGTTCCGATTTCAAGATTAATTATGGTGTTGATATGCAGCATGCCTCTTATTATAATCACACGTATCGAAAGTCGTTTGATTTAAATATGCCATACACGATTTCGTATCAGTCTAACTTATCATTTAATAAATATGCTGCATTTGGTCAGATCAGTCATGCTTATCTTGATCAGTTGCTTAATCTCTCTTTTGGACTGCGCGCCGATGGAGCTAATTACTCAAGTGCGATGGCAAATCCATTGAAAAATATCTCCCCGCGCCTCTCTGCTAGTCTACGTTTAACTCCAGGAACTTCGCTAAATTTTAATGTTGGTCAATTCGCTCAGCTTCCTTCTTATACAACCTTAGGTTATCGTGATGCTAGCGGGTCGCTTGTAAATCAAGCAAATGGGTTGGCTTATATTCATGTCAATCACTATGTTGCCGGAGTTGAATTTAGACCCTCTGACAATTCCCAAATTACTGTTGAAGGATTTTATAAACGATATACTAATTACCCTTTCTGTGTTAAAGACTCTGTATCGTTGGCCAGTAAAGGTGCCGACTATGGGGTTTATGGTGATGAGGCCGTTACCTCAACCAGCAATGGAAGGGCTTATGGTTTTGAAGTGCTAGGTCGACTAAAACGATACAAGCAGTTAAATGCGATTGCGACCTATACCTTTGTAAGAAGTGAGTTTACCGATAAGAATGGCGAATTTCTCCCTTCATCGTGGGATAACCGACATTTATTGACCATTACAGCCACCCGTAACCTGAAGAAAAATTGGGATCTTGGTTTTAAGTGGCGCTATCTAGGAGGTGCTCCGTATACTCCATGGGATTTAAATCGTTCGGCAATAAAGACGGCATGGGATGCTCAAGGTGCTGGCTATTTAGATTATAGTCGATTTAATAAGTCTCGATTAAATGCCTATCATCAGCTTGATGTAAGGGTCGATAAGTCGTGGTATTATAATAAGTGGTCTTTAATGCTTTATTTTGATATCCAGAATGCCTATAATTTCAAATCCGATCAGCCTGATTATCTTGTGAGGGTAGAAGATGCTAGTGGGAATCCAATGACTGATCCTCAAAATTCATCAAAATATCTTTTAAGGTCGATCAAAAATACTGGAGGAACTGTTTTGCCAACAATTGGCGTCATGATTGAATTTTAATGCCTACCTAATAACCTAACCAAAAACCTAGTTAACAAAAATGAGTAACCTAAGAAAAATCAGTTTAAGCCTTATTATGGCGTTTAGTCTTGCCAACCTATTCGGTGCGACTTTAAGTAAACCAATGATCAGTAATGAAGCATCAAGAGACACCTCAATGGTGAAGCGTCTTGAGTGGTTTCAGGATATGAAGTTTGGACTTTTTGTCCATTTTGGTATCTATTCACAATGGGGTTGTGTGGAATCGTGGCCAGTGGTAGAGGATGATAAATGGGCAAGAACCGATGATGTTAAAGCTTGGACAGATCGCAATAAAGATTTTAGCTTGTTTAAGCGTGACTATTGGCAACTAAATAAAACATTTAATCCTACGAAGTTTGATCCTGAGAAATGGGCTGATGCAGCGAAATATGCAGGGATGAAATATTTTGTTTTTACGACCAAGCACCACGACGGATTTTCTATGTATGATACCCATCAAACCGATTTTAAGATTACCGATCCTTCCTGTCCATTTCATACCAATAAACGAAAAGATATTACAAAGGAGGCATTCACCGCCTTTCGCAAAAAGGGTTTTGGTATTGGAGCCTATTATTCTAAGGCAGACTGGCACAGTCCATATTATTGGTTGCCTGATAGTTCAGGTCATGGACGACGGGCAAATTACAATACGTTAAAACAGCCTGTTCCATGGGCGAAATTTCAAAGCTTTGTTTACAAGCAAGTGGAAGAATTAACAACGGGCTATGGTGCGATTGATATTTTATGGCTCGATGCGGCTTGGACGCGCGCGCCTCATGAGGATTTGCACATGGATGATATCGCTGCTATGGCGCGAAAGAATCAGCCTGGACTGATTATGGTGGACCGCAATGTTCGTGGAAAGAATGAAAATTACCGTACGCCGGAGCAAGAGGTACCAGCTAAACCATTAGAGTTTGTTTGGGAGACCTGTATGACCATGGGCGATCAATGGTCATTTAAACCTGACGATAAATACAAGTCGACTTTTCAGTTGGTTCAGCTACTGGTTGATATTTTAGCAAAAGGTGGTAACTTCTTGCTTAACATTGGTCCAGATAGTCATGGCGAACTTCCTGCTGGAGCCTTGTCTAGGTTGCATGAGATGGGTGACTGGATGTCCGTAAATCAGGATGGCATTTATGGTACGAGACCAATCGCACCTTATAAGGAAGGGAACATTGCTTTTACTTCGAAGCAGAATTTTGTTTATGCTTATTATTTAGCGGCGAAGGAAGAGACCAAATTGCCAGCTGAGATTCGGATTAAATCACTTCACCCTATGGCAGGCACCAAAGTGTATATGCTTGGGTATAAAAAGCCGCTAGATTGGATGTTGAAAAATAACGAAGTTGTTATTCAAGTTCCTGCGGATCTTCAAAAATTGCCACCTTGCAAAATTGCGTGGTGTGTGAAATTTCAGCAAGTCAAATAGGGGAGTTCCCTGCGATAGTTAAGATTGATCTCGATAAGAGGTTGATCTAATCTTCTTTGGTATTTACCATCCAGTAGGAGAAGGTGTTGAGGTATTCCCAGAACGATAAGATGACCTCTTCCGGGAGGTCTAGTTTAGACAGCACTTCGATATAGCATTCTAGCCATACTTGACGAGCTTGTTCATTAATGGTAAATGGTGAATGACGAGCAGCTAACATAGGCCTCCCGCGATTCTCGTTGTAGTAGGTATGACCGCCGCAGATCTGGATAAAAAAATCAGACGAACGTTGTTTGGCTTTTTCTAGTGCTTCGTCAATACGTGGGAAGAGATGCTTTACTTCGCTTTGGCTCAATAGATCATAGTGATCACTAACGAGCTTGCGCATCCCTTCTTCGTGAAGCAGTGCCAGGAACTCTCGGGAAGGGAGAGTCACTGGAGGCCGTTGTCCAAATTCGTAGTTATTAATTGTAAAGTTCATGACTTTTAGAGAAACTTAAATCTCCATAGTCATTCGTTCTGAGGCAATCATATAATAACGGGCGAAATTCTCATCGTTCATATAATCATGAAGCTGAGTTTGCCATTTCTTAGCACGCTCTGATAACTCAACAATTTTGGTATTGTTGGGAACATTTTCCGGATCTACTTTTTGTGTTTTTATGACCTCAATAAATTCATCCATCCATTTTTCATAATGGGTCATAAAAGTTTTCTGATCAGGAGTGATATTCATGTCCTGAATCGTTTCTTTAATGTTGGCTGAGATCAATGAGTTAGCCGTTAGTGTTGCACCAAGGGTAAAACCTAATTTGCGTAAGAAACCTCTTCTTTTATCTTCGTAACCGTCCATATTCGTGATGATGTTTATTTAATGATAACAATTAGCTTAATCTTTTGTTTGTATTTAATGCCGCTATTTTTTTGCGAATTACGGTTATGCGCTCCTCTCGTTTTTCTGACCATGTACGGTCTTCTTTTTCAAGAAACTCAAGTAATACCAACGATTTTTCATAGCATTTACCAGCTCTGTTTAGTTTGCCTTGGGCGTCACAAAGCTCGCCCTCAGCAAAAAATAGTTCGGCTAATACACTCAGGTGGCCATGCTGATAATGGTGCTCCTCGATAAGGCCTATTGTGAGTTTTTCATCCGATAAAGAGTGAAAAAATGCAGCATCTTGCCTTAAGAAATCCATGTATCCTCTTTCGAGAATTCTCTCTGCTTGTTCTAGATCACCTCTTTTTAATAGTCCAAGAATCACAGCAATAAATTCGCCTATCATCTCTACCATCCGAAGGATATAATCTTTCTGAAACATCCTATGACTCCCTTTAATTAGGGTTCAAAATTAGTACAATTCT
>JAPLDS010000048.1:47395-61805 GCA_026391295.1 Bacteroidia bacterium
ATGATCGATATTTCTTTTAATGGATGGTCGAATGGCGATTTTTTTACGCCAAAGGCCATTTTATTGTTGACTTTTGATAACTGATTTTAGCACCTTCTCCTCTTTTAATGGAAGAGAAACCAGTCTGGAATTTTGCATTCACGAATAAATTTGCTGGCAAAACCTACTTCCAACTCATTAGTCGCATCTCCTTGGATATGGAGTACTTTTAATTCATGAAAACCCTCTTGAAGTGCTATCTTTCCTTCAGCACGTTTTATTTTGTGCGTTGCCGGATTATTCACCACTTCTTGACCATCAATGAAAACCTTAGATCCATCATCTGAATAGGTATAAAAGGTATAGAGCTCATTTTTTGGGATCTTAATCCAGGCATTAAACTCAATTGCAAACGAATCACGTACTAATTCTTTAGCTAGAAAAAGATTCTTGGTGAATCCGCTTTTGATAACCTTCGCTTTTTTAACTTCATCTGCGGATTTAAAACTCCCTTCAAAATAGCTGTATTGAACACCCGGCTTAGGATCTTTTACATTTTTTGAAGGGACAAATGTTGGCTTCGTTTGATCCCGATTGAGCCCCACCGGGAAAGTGAATTTATCAGATGTCCCTGTCCTTGTTCGGATCCATGAATCGAAGGTGAATTCATCTTCTCGTAACTCTATGATTCGCGCTCCACGCTCTAATTTCCCATAGGCACTAGAGCCGGTAGCTTGTCCATATCCGAGACAGATCTCGTGATCGACACCGATGAAATTATTATTGTGATCATGGCCAACAAAGACTCCCATGACATCCCGCTTTTCAATCAAGGACCCAAATAATCCAGAGTTGATCTCCGAAGAAGCTACCCTTCACCTTTGGTTCCAATGGTGGTTTCTTTCCCTACGATTGAATTAAATTCAATCAGTGGAATATGAAAAAACATTAGCGAGGGAAGTGGTAAATTATGATTTAAGGCGGTGTAGGAATCACTTGTTTTTCGGTACCATCCTACTTGGTCGTATTTGATCCAGCTGTATCCCTTGAGCCGTTTTTCTTTTGGATAATCATTCGAGTCCACACAATAAATAACCGCTGCAATTGATTTTTTGTCCGCATTTTGAAGCGGAATAGTATAGTTGCCACTGCCACTTAGATTAGGCCCTTTTTCACCTATAAACCATGGATTGTCTTTGAGCAAATCAAAGATATAGTCACGCAAAATTATTCGTTCGCTATCATGATTCCCCAACGCTACGGCAAAATGCATTTGAGCTTTAGTAAAGATATCTGCAACTGCAAGCCACCCCTCTTTTTCTGGCAGATCGGTCACAATATCTCCAGTTAGAACTACCAAGTCAGGTTTTTCTGTAGCAAGAACTAGATTTATTGTTTCAATAGTTTGCGCACACTTTGGTGAATTGTTATTCCAATGAATATCGGTGAATTGTGCAACCTTAAAGGTGTGATCCTTTCTAAATTTAAATGTATGTTGACTTCCTAGAGTTTGAAAAGAATTCAACCCAATGGTCAGCGTAATTAGTATAAAGGCATTGTGCAAGCAGTTCTTTTTCAATGGTTTTCTAAAATAGTGAGAATTATAAAGTGTTTAGCATTCAACGTATTTATCAAATTACTTGTGTGAAGATATGCTTGCGTTCTTGGTGTATTTTTGAAATCAGTTCGCCGAAAAGTGTATTCGCCCATGCAAACCAGGTTCGAGTGAATTTTTGCGCATCATCTTGATGAAATGTTTCATGCATAAACCCAGTTCCTGCATGAGTATTCTTTAGCCATTTTAAGCATTGAATAATCTCTTTATCATTGGTTGAGGTCATCGCTCTCATGATGATGCTCATGGGCCAGATCATTTCGGGGCCGACATGAGGCCCGCCGATACCAGCTGCTGCTTTCCCCTCGAAATACCAAGGATTATCTTTGCTTAAGATAAATTTTCGTGTGTTTTTGTAAAGCTCGTCATCGGCATTTAAGGTCCCTAGATAGGGCATACCTAATAAACTTGGCACGTTAGCATCGTCCATATAAAGTCTGTTGCCGAAGCCATCGATCTCAAAAGATAAAACCTGACCATAAGAAAGATGCGAGGCAGAAGCATACTTTTTAAGGGCCTTCTCCACCGTGTTCGCTAATTCGATACATTTTGAAGCAAAGGTAATGTCCTGATGAACAGTCGTTACAATTTCTGCTAGTTGCCTTAAAGAAGTTAAGGCAAAATAGTTTGAAGGGATCAGGTATAAATAGTTTGTGGCATCATCAGATGGACGGAAGGTTGAACAGATCAACCCATTTGGCTTAATTGGATTTCCATATCCTGCGCCGCATACAGTATCTGTTTGTTTCTCGGTTAGTCGCATAAAATGGTAAGGTCCTTTGCTTGATAACCGTTGTTGCTCGGTAAAGGTCTTAACAATTGCTTTTGCCGCTTTTAGCCAATTAGCATTGAAAGGGGTTTTGTCGTTTGTTTTTTTCCAATAGTGGTAACTTAACCTTATTGGATAGCAGAGCGAATCGATTTCCCATTTACGCTCATGTAATTCCGGTTTCATATCGGTGAGATCGCTCTTCCACTCGCTTCCCGTTGGTCCAAAGTTAAAGGCGTTGGCATAGGGATCGATATTAATGCATTTGGTTTGACGATTAATAACGCCTTGAAAAAGCTTTTTCAGTTGCGGATCTTGATTCACCAAATGGAGATAAGGCCATACCTGTGCTGTAGAGTCACGAAGCCACATTGCATTAATATCGCCTGTGATGATAAACGAATCTAATTCCCCTCCCTTCTCCGAAAAATGAACAGTCGTATCGAGGGTGTTCGGATAACAATTTTCAAACAACCAGGCTAGCTCAGGATCGGCAATGTCTTTTTTTATTTTTATGATTTCAGCCTCTACGGCCTCACTTTTGAACAGTCTTTTTGAAGCCTCTGGGCGCATGGATTTTTTTTCACTCGATGCCGCGGAGAGCAATTGAGGCGCTGCGGCTAATGCACTAGCCGTTAAAACTGAATTGGAAATAAAATTTCTACGTTTCATAGGTAATTTTAGGTTGATAGGTTTATGGTTATCAGACTCGGCGAATTTAATTAAAGTTGATTAGTTACGAAAAGTAAAATGATTGGCAAGAAGGCGATTTAACTTGATATTTTCTGGATCTGTTAAAATGCTACTATAATTGGATAAAATTTAAGCTTATTTAGATTCAGTTTTCATAATTAACTTAAATTTAATTAATCGATTCAATTTTGATTTTTTTTCAACAAATCTTTATATTTAGCTGGGGTCTAGGACTTAAAAAAATAATTTATTTCAGATTTTTAAGTCAAATTTGAGTATTAAAACTAGAAATCACGGGAAAATCAGGTTTTATAGAACAAATCCCCTTTTTTGAAGCCCCTTTTTTACTAATTTTACGAACAAAATAAGATCTAAGTTGTTTATTTGAGTATTAAAAGCATATTTTTTTAAAAAATAGTTCATTTTTACGATGCCACAAGATTATATTCCAGTCCTAATTCAGATTTTAATAGCGCTTGGTTTTGTTGTGACCACCATGTTGGCAACCCATTTTTTAGGCCCAAAACGATTTTCTCGTGCAAAACTTGAAAACTTCGAATGCGGTATTGAAGGGATGGGGAATGCTAGAAGTCCTTTCTCCGTAAAATATTTCCTAATCGCCATACTTTTTGTCCTTTTTGATGTTGAGGTGATCTTTATGTATCCATGGGCTGTGAACTTTAAGGAACTTGGTAAAGCTGGCTTCTTGGATATGTTTTTATTTATGATCCTCGTCCTTGCTGGGTTTATCTATATTATTCTCAAAGGGGCATTTAAATGGGATAGGCGGTAAGTAAGAAAATAGTTTATTCATGATCGACAAAAAGAATATCATCTTAGCTCCAACAATAGCTGAAACACCAGACGGGATTTCAGGGCAAGGATTTTTTGCCACATCCATGGAGAAAGCAGTGGGCCTAGCGCGAAAAAATTCGCTTTGGCCACTCCCATTTGCAACCTCTTGCTGTGGCATCGAATTTATGGCTACCATGGGTTCACATTATGATTTGGCTCGCTTTGGATCCGAAAGGTTAAGCTTCTCGCCACGTCAGAGTGATTTATTAATGGTTATGGGCACTGTTGCGAAAAAAATGGGCCCCGTATTGCGTGAGGTATACATCCAAATGGCTGAACCAAAATGGGTTATTGCTGTTGGTGCATGCGCTTCAAGTGGTGGAATCTTTGATACCTATAGTGTTTTGCAAGGCATCGATCGAATTATCCCTGTCGACGTTTACGTCCCAGGCTGTCCACCTCGACCAGAACAAATTATTGACGGTATCATAAAAATACAAGAACTAGTAGGAAACGAATCCCTTCGCAGAAGAAATTCGCAAGAGTACGAAGATCTTATGAAATCATACAATATTGAGTAATCATGAATCGATTTTACTTGGTGAAGAAAAGGCCATTTAATCGATTTAGGTAGTTAACAATAAAATTTAATTGAGTGTTTGAGATCATTCCAGAAAGAGACCAGTTAACAGTTGTAAAATTAACAAGCAGTTTTGCCAACTCTATCTTTCATCATGAATTGATGAAAGATATGTTGTGCATAACAGTGAAAAAAGAGTCTATTGGTGATATTTTACTTTTTCTAAGAGACGATAAGGAGTTGCAATTTAACTTCTTAACCACCTTATGTGGAATGCATTATCCTGAAAAAGATCAGCTAGGCGTGGTATACCATTTGCATAGCTTTGTAAATAATCATCGGATACGCTTAAAAACGTCAACACCAATCAGTGATCCAACGATACCTTCAGCGACTTCAATTTGGCCTACTGCCAACTGGATGGAACGCGAAACATACGATTTCTTTGGAATACAGTTTGTCGGTCATCCTAATCTTACCCGAATTCTAAATGTCGATGACATGGTTGATTTTCCACTTCGGAAGGAATTTCCACTTGAAGATCAGACAAGGNNNNAGACAAGGGACGATAAAGATGACAGTCAATTTGGTCGATAAATAGTTGCGCAAATTCGAATAGCATAGCGAATATAGATTTTATAGATGGCAAAAGAAGTTAATTCAGATTATTGGGATAAGGATAGAGTTAAAGCGGAAGAGCCGAAAGAATATAATACGCTCAACGTTGGTCCAACCCATCCTGCAACACATGGCGTATTTCAAAACATTATGCTTATGGACGGCGAATATATCGTCAGTACGGAGCAGACTATTGGATACATCCATCGTGCATTTGAAAAAATCGCTGAAAGACGCCCATTTTATCAGATTACTCCCTTAACCGACCGTTTGAATTATTGCTCCGCTCCACTGAATAATATGGGGTGGCATATGACTGTTGAGAAACTGCTAGGTATCGAAACCCCTAAACGTGTCGACTACCTGCGCATTGTGATTATGGAACTGGCCCGTATTGCGGATCATATTATCTGTAATAGTGTTATTGGCGTCGATAGCGGCGCCTTGACAGGCTTTACCTATATGTTTCAAGATCGTGAATTTATTTACGAGATCTATGAAGAGATTTGTGGCTCACGATTGACCACTAACATGGGTCGTATTGGAGGTTTTGAACGTAACTTTAGTCCGAAAGCTTGGGAGAAAATTAAATATTTCTTGGAGTTTTTTCCTGCTAAACTTAAAGAGTTTGAGACACTACTAATCCGGAATCGCATTTTTATGGACCGTACCATCAACGTTGGTGCATTCCCATTAGATAGAGCGCTGGCTTATGGTTTTACTGGTCCTAATTTACGTGCTTGCGGTCTTGATTATGACGTTCGGGTGATGAACCCTTATTGTTCGTATGAAGAGTTTGAGTTCACTGTTCCAGTAGGCCAAAATGGCGATACATACGATCGTTTTATGGTCCGACAAGCAGAGATGAAACAAAGCTTGTCGATTATACAACAAGCAATAGATAAGCTAGATGCACTAGAAGATAAAGAGACTTATTACGCTCGTGATCCTCGTTTTGTGCTTCCTCCAAAAGAGAAAGTTTACAATAACATGGAAGCACTTATTTGGCATTTTAAAATTGTCATGGGTGAGACCGATATTCCTGTTGGAGAAGTCTACCACTGCATTGAAGGAGCCAATGGCGAATTAGGATATTATTTAGTTAGCGATGGTGGTCGTACGGCTTCGAGATTACATTTTAGAAGGCCAGGATTCATATACTACCAAGCCTATCCAGAGATGGTTCAGGGAACGATGTTGTCGGATGCCATCTTGACAATGAGCTCTATGAATGTTATTGCTGGAGAATTAGATGCATAAAAGATAAAAATAGAATAGTCATGCAGGAAAATAATAAAGTGCCTGAATTTAATAAAGAAACGCTTGATCTGATTGCTCAGCTTATCAAACGGTATCCTGAAGGGAGACAAAAGTCTGCCTTACTGCCTGTTTTGCATATCGCACAAGCTGAAAATCAAGGTTGGCTGAGTCCTGGCATGATGGATTATGTGGCCTCATTGTTGCAAATAGAGCCTATTGAAGTGTATGAGGTGGCGTCGTTCTATAGTATTTATAACTTAAAGCCTGTAGGCAACTGCGTCATTGAGGTTTGTCAAACTGGACCTTGCTGGCTGAAGGGCGCTGAAAATATTGTAGCCCATTTTGGGTCCCGCTTGGGAATTAAACCGGGAGAGACAACCGCTGATGGTAAATTTACCCTTAAGACTGTTGAGTGTCTAGCCGCTTGTGGTACTGCACCAGTTATTCAAGTGGGTACAGAATATCATGAAAATCTTACGACTGAAAAGGTCGATCAGCTTCTGGATCAATGGAAAGCAGAAAATAAAATTTCGCATAAAAACCCTTACTTGTAAGCATGGCAACGAAGATCTTACTAAATAATATAGAGGTTCCTGGACTTGCTAATTTTCAAGTATATCGAGAATTAGGAGGGTATGCTGCCGTTGAAAAGGCAATAAAGACATTAACCCCCGATGAATTGACCGACGAGGTTAAGAAATCTGGCATTAGAGGTCGTGGAGGCGCAGGCTTTCCGACTGGGATGAAATGGGGATTTATCGATAAACAGAGTGAAAAACCGCGGTACCTCGTTTGTAACTACGACGAGAGTGAGCCTGGTACATTTAAAGACCGTCATCTAGGTCAGTTTAATCCACATCTGCTTATCGAAGGGATGATTCTTGGATCGTATGCGCTAGGCGTTAAAGATGCTTATATCTATATCAGAGGTGAGCTTTTTTACGTGATGAAAATTATTGACAAGGCCATTCAAGAGGCCTATGCAAATGGGTTTCTTGGTGATAATATCTTGGGAACTGGATACTCTTTAAACCTCTATTGCCATCCAGGTGGAGGTGCTTATATCTGTGGGGAAGAGACTGCTTTGCTTGAATCTTTGGAAGGTAAACGTGGCAATCCACGTATCAAACCACCATTCCCTGCCATCGTTGGATTATATGGTTGTCCTACAGTGGTCAACAACGTGGAGACTATCGCCGCACTACCTTGGATTGTGAACAATGGCAGCGAGGCATATGCCGCAATTGGCGTTGGAAATAGCAAGGGGACAAAACTGATCTCAGCTTGTGGTCATATCAATAAGCCAGGGATCTACGAAATTGAATTGGGTCTTCCAGTGGAAGAATTTATCTATAGTGACGAATATTGCGGAGGTATCAGAAATGGCAATAAACTAAAAGCTGTTGTTGCTGGAGGTTCATCAGTTCCTATCCTACCTGCCGAATTAATCTTAAAAACAGCTGCTGGTGAGCCCCGCTTAATGAGCTACGAGTCATTAGCTGATGGTGGATTTAAAACTGGAACGATGCTTGGCTCTGGTGGATTTATTGTGATGGATCATACCACCTGTATCGTTAAAAACCTATTGACATTCGCTCGTTTTTACCGACACGAATCATGTGGCCAATGTAGCCCATGTCGAGAAGGAACTAGCTGGATGGAGAAAATATTAATGCGCATTGAAGGTGGACAAGGGACGATGAAAGATATCGACTTGCTGGTTAACATTGCGAAACATGTAGAAGGAAATACAATTTGTCCACTTGGCGATGCCGCTTCATGGCCCGTTGCGAGTGCGATACTTCATTTCCGTGAAGAATTTGAAGAACACGTAAAACTACAAAAATGCCCCTTTTAAAGGTAACCATCGACAATGTTGAGGTTGAAGTAGAAGCTGGAACAACCATCATGAATGCAGCCCGTCAGGTTGGTGGGCATATTGTGCCTCCAGCGATGTGCTATTATTCTAAACTTGAAGGTAGCGGAGGTAAATGTCGTACCTGTCTGGTAAGAGTTGCACAAGGATCTGCAAAAGACCCGCGTCCAATGCCTAAGCTAGTGGCCTCATGCCGTACGTTAGTTCAAGATGGGATGGTAGTCGAAAATACAACTTCGCCAGAAGCGATGGATAGTCGCCAGGCGATAACTGAGTTTTTATTGATTAACCACCCATTGGATTGCCCAGTGTGTGACCAGGCTGGAGAATGTCATCTGCAAGATCTTTCATATGTGCACGGACTCGAAGAGACGCGTACCGTGGAAGAACGTCGGGTATTTAAACCAATTGATATTGGTGATAAGATAAAACTTCATATGAACCGTTGCATCTTATGCTATCGTTGCGTGATGGTCGCCGATCAGATTACCGATAAACGGGTGCATGGCGTATTAGGACGCGGCGATCATTCTGAAATCAGTACGCACATTCAAAATGCTGTGGATAACGATTTTTCAGGTAACATGATCGACGTTTGTCCTGTAGGAGCATTGACTGACAATACTTTTAGATTTAAAAGTCGCGTTTGGTTTACGAAGCCTTTCGATGCACATCGTAACTGTACCAAGTGTAGCGGTAAAGTGGTATTATGGATGAAAGGTGAGGAGCTGCTGCGTGTGACAGGTAGAAAAGATAAATATGGAGAGTTGGAAGAGTTTATTTGCAACGATTGTCGTTTTGATCATAAGTCGGCAGCGGAATGGACCATTGAAGGACCAAGGGCAATTGAACGTCATTCTGTAATCTCTCAAAATCATTACGGCAAGCAATAATTGAATATGGAATTGACAACGTTACTTTTTAAAACTATATTTCTTTTCATCATTTTGTTGGTGACGCTTGTCGTTGCGATGTATTCGACTTATGCTGAACGGAAAGTAGCTGCATTTATGCAAGATCGGAATGGCCCTAATCGTGCGGGCCCATTTGGTTTATTACAACCCCTTGCCGACGGATTGAAAATGTTTATGAAAGAGGAGATCATCCCATTAACAGCTAATAAATATCTTTTCATTCTAGGTCCATCGATTGCTATGACCACTGCTCTGCTAACTGGAGTAGTTATTCCATGGGGCGATACATTAACAATTGGCGATCATGTCTATTCGTTGCAGATGGCCGATTTGAATATTGGAATTCTGTATGTCTTTGCCATGGTATCCATTGGCGTCTATGGTATTATGATCGGTGGTTGGGCATCGAATAATAAATATGCATTACTAGGAGCTATCAGAGCAGCATCTCAGATGATAAGTTATGAGTTGGCCATGGGAATGTCAATTATTGCTCTCGTTTTGACCACTGGCTCACTTAGCCTTCATGATATCGTTGCTCAGCAACATGGTATGCACTGGAATATTTTCTACCAACCATTGGGCTTCTTTATCTTTTTAACCTGTGCCTTTGCGGAGACCAATCGAGCACCTTTTGATCTACCAGAATGTGAGACTGAGCTTATTGGAGGTTATCATACCGAGTACAGCTCTATGAAGTTAGGCTTTTATCTATTTGCCGAATATGTGAATATGTTTATCTCCTCGGCAGTCATTGCAACTTTATATTTTGGTGGTTACAATATGCCATTTATTGACCAGTTGGGACTTTCATCCAACGCCGTTACGTTTATCGGAATGGGCTTCTTCTTTATTAAGATCTTTGCTTTTATCTTCTTATTTATGTGGATCCGTTGGACCTTACCCCGTTTTAGGTACGATCAGCTGATGAACATGGGATGGAAAGGCCTGATTCCATTGGCGATCTTTAATATTCTAGCTACTGGGGCTTATTATTTCTTTACTTCATTAAAATAATCCGATACACAATGGAAAAATTAACAAACAGATCGGTTGTGGCTTCGGATAAGAAGATGACTTTTATGGAGCGCATCTATGTACCTGCGATTCTTAAGGGGATGTCTATTACGATAACGCATTTTTTCAAAAAGAAGACTACGATTAATTATCCTGAAGAAAAGCGGGAGTTCAGCAAAGTCTATCGAGGACAGCATGTCTTAAAACGTGATGACGAAGGTCGGGAACGTTGTACGGCTTGCGGCTTATGTGCTGTTGCTTGTCCAGCTGAAGCTATCACCATGGTGGCAGCAGAGCGTAAACCAGGAGAAGAGCATCTGTATCGCGAAGAAAAATATGCAGCTATATATGAGATCAATATGCTTCGTTGCATCTATTGCGGCGACTGCGAAGATGCCTGTCCAAAAGAAGCAATCTTTTTGACCGATCGGATCGTAGCTTCAGAACTCTGCTAGACAGACTTCTGCCGTTCATGATTTTAAAAAGAATAAAGCATTTGCACACAATAGATAAGAAGTTTAAAAAATATATTTTAATACCTGTACAATGATCTTTCTGTTTTATTTGCTTTCAGCCATAATGATCGTCTGTGCTTTGTTAGTGGTATTCTCTAGGAATCCAATTAACAACGTCATCTATTTAATATTGTGCTTTATTGCCATGGCTGGCCACTATATTCTTCTTAACGCTCAATTTTTAGCAGTCGTACATATCATAGTGTACACGGGGGCGATCATGGTTCTGTTCTTATTTGTGATTATGTTATTAAACTTAAATAAGGCAATTATTTTTCGTAAGTCAACTGTAACTCGAGTCTCAGCTGTGGTAACAGGGGGAATATTTTTCCTTGTTTTGCTAGCCGCTACTCGTCAGACTTTTGAGATACATGCTAAATATCCTTTTAATAGTGACATAGGATTAGTTTCTGGAATTGGAAAGGCTCTATTTGGTGAGTTCTTGCTGCCATTTGAAATCTCATCCATCTTATTTATTTCGGCCATGGTTGGAGCTATGATGTTTGGAAAGAAAGACGAATAACCTTATTGAAATTATGAAAGAATTATCATCCGCAATACAACTTATTCCACTTGAGAATTATATTTTCTTAAGTGTAGCCCTGTTCAGCATTGGCATGATGGGTGTGTTGTTTCGAAGAAATACAATTGCCATTTTGATGTGTCTTGAACTGATGTTTAACTCGGTGAATCTCTTGTTAACAGCATTCTCGGCTTATCATTCGGATCCTTCAGGTCAGGTATTTGTCTTCTTTATTATGATCGTAGCCGCTGCGGAGGTTGCCGTAGGTTTATCTATTGTTGTTATGATGAAACGTAATGTCGACTCTATTGATATTAATCTTTTGAATAGATTGAAATGGTAGCTTTAATACCCTATATAACTATTGCCTGGCTTGTCCCAGCATTCCCATTAGTAGGTTTTCTGATTACTAGTTTGGCAAAGAATAAGTTAAAACACAACCAAGCTGGAATTATTGCCAGTACGATGGTTGCTCTGTCTTTCATCACTTCAGTATTTTTGTTTTTTATCCTGAACTCATCTGGACAAGATTCAGCAACTTTAACACTTTTTAATTGGGTTAGCGCAGGGGATTTAAAGATTCCATTTGCTTTTCTAATAGACCACCTATCGTTAGTGATGATGCTAATCATTACAGGCATTGGGGCGTTGATTCATATTTACTCTATCGGGTATATGCACGATGATGAGCGCGTAAATTCCTTCTTTGCTCAGATGAACCTGTTTACCTTTAGCATGCTTCTTTTGGTTATGGGAGCTAACTATCTGATTCTGTTTATCGGTTGGGAAGGGGTTGGTTTTTGCTCTTACCTGCTCATTGGATTCTGGTTTAAAAATCCAGCTTTTAACTATGCTGCGCGTAAAGCTTTTGTGATGAATCGGATTGGTGATCTAGGTTTTATCCTAGGTATCATCATGCTGTTTTTCACGTTTAAATCGGTTAGTTTTAATGAGGTTTTCACACAAGCTGCTACTTTGCAGAGCGGTGCTCCAATACTTACACTTATCACCTTATTGCTATTAGTTGGTGCTGTAGGTAAGAGCGCTCAGATACCATTATTCACATGGCTTCCTGATGCGATGGCTGGTCCAACTCCAGTATCGGCGTTAATCCATGCTGCAACAATGGTGACTGCCGGTATCTATATGATTGCTCGTTCAAGTATACTCTATAACCTGGCTCCGATAACTTCGAATGTGATGATTGTCCTCGGTTTAACAACCGCTATCATAACAGCTATTGTCGGTCTTCGTCAAAACGATATCAAGAAAGTACTGGCTTACTCTACCGTATCTCAGCTGGGATATATGTTCTTAGCATTGGGATTGGGAGCCTATTCAGCGGCGATCTTCCATGTTACTACCCATGCATTCTTTAAGGCTCTATTATTCTTAGGCGCGGGAAGTATCATCCATGCTATGGGAGGCGAGCAGGATATTCGCAAAATGGGTGGACTACGCTCTAAAATGCCAATAACCTTTTTAACCTTCTTGATTGCAACATTAGCGATCAGTGGAATACCCCCTTTCTCAGGTTTCTTCAGTAAAGATCTAATCCTAACTAAAGCATTTGAGACAAGTCCGTGGCTTTATGCCTTCGCCCTTGGTGGAGCGTTAATTACCTGTTTTTACATGTTTAGACTTTTCTATCTGGTATTCTTTGGCGATCAGCGTTTGTCTTCTGCTCATCCTCATGAATCACCACGTGTGATGACGGTGCCTCTGCTGGTCTTAAGTGTGCTCTCACTCTTTGGAGGGTTCTTGAATATCCCTGCATTATTTGGTGGCAATTCAGGATTCGAAAATTTCTTACATAAAGCGGTCACTTCAAAAGAATCGGGCGAGATACATAGTGCCACCGAGATTGGTTTAATCATCGTCTCCTTATCACTTCTTGGAATTATTATCCTATTGGCTTATCGAACGTATGTTAAAAAGTCAACTGTTCCAGCTGCCGATGGGGCTCCAAGTTCTCTGATCGCTCGCATTGTGGCGAAGAAGTTTTACCTCGATGAAATTTTCGCCGCTTTAATCGAAAAACCATTTGGACGATTATCGGATTTCCTATTTAAGTCTGTCGAAGTTAAAGTTCTTGACTCTGCTGTTGATGGTGTTGGAACATTGACCTCTCGATTAGGAAGCCTCGTGCGACGTCTGCAACAAGGGAACATCAGTTTCTATCTTTTTGCGATGGTGGCTGGGATACTTTTATTTATCATCTTTATTTTATTTGTCTGAAGCCATGATATTACTGATAATCTTATTATTGCCTTTAGTTACTGGTCTGGGTATACTCTTTTTGAGAAATTCGTGCACCGTGCGTATTGTGGCTTTGACTTCGACAATTGTCAATCTTTTGCTGACCTTCGTTGTAATGGGAACCTCGCCAGCTGCTAGTTTTTCAGCAGAGTGGAATAATCTGATGGGAATTAAGTTTGCACTGGGATTTGATGGCATTAGCTTACTGATGCTATTGCTTACAAACCTATTATTCCCATTTATTATCTTAGCAGGATTTAAGCGCGAGCAGAAGCAGGTCTCTATTTTGAACTTCTTAATCTTGCTCACTCAGGCAGCCCTGATCGGTGTGTTCTTATCCCAGAATGCATTGTTGTTTTATATTTTCTGGGAGTTAACACTAATTCCAATCTACTTTATCCTACTTCTATGGGGTGGTGAAAATAGCAGAGCCATAACCTTAAAATTCTTTATCTATACTTTGGCGGGAAGCTTATTCTTATTGATTGGAATAATCTATTTGGTGCAGCTAACACCTGGAGTTCATTCAACTGACTTTTCGGTTTTAAACCAACTTCATATTCCGGCAGCCACACAAATCTGGCTCTTCTGGGTTTTGTTTATTGCCTTCGCCATCAAAATGCCAATCTTTCCATTTCATACTTGGCAGCCAAATACCTACACCATGGCATCAACACAAGGAGTGATGATACTAGGTGGTGTGATGACTAAGATGGGGATCTATGGAGCCTTGCGCTTCTTATTCCCAATGGTGCCGCAAGGGGTTCTGTATTGGCAGAACATAGTTCTTGTCATGTGTTTGATCGGCGTTATTTATGCCTCTGTTATTGCCTTTAGGCAGACGAATCTCAAAAGGCTGATCGCCTTCTCTTCGATGGCTCATATCTCCCTGATGGCAGCAGCTCTATTTATTTACAATTACTATGCAGCACAAGGGTTGTTATTCCAGGTTGTCACCCATGGGTTAACAGTTGTGGCGTTATTTTACATGGTTCAA
>JAPLDS010000053.1 GCA_026391295.1 Bacteroidia bacterium
ATCTATTTATTCCCATCAATAAATTTGGAGGTCAACGGCAATCGATTGACGTCATAAATGACGCCTATAAATCCGACAGTCAGATTCTTATATTCCCTGCAGGGCTAGCTTCGCGCAAAATAAATGGAGTCATAGCAGACCTTACCTGGCAGAAGCATTTTGTCCAAAAATCAATCGAGTATCAACGTGATGTGTTACCAATCTTTATTAGCGGGCAAAACTCCTGGTTTTTCTATGCGTTAGCCAACTTTCGGAAATGGATAGGGATGAAGACGAACCTAGAGATGTTTTTGCTTCCAGATGAGATGTTTCGCAATAGAGGCAAAACATTTACGATAACTTTTGGAAAGCCAATCTCTTGGAAGGATTTCGATCGAAAAAAATCACATTTAAAATGGGCTAGTCACGTTCGGGAAGAAGTTTACAAACTCAAATCGATCGACAACAAATAGTTAGATAGCTATACCTTACCTTAGTTATTATTACTAGTTTTGAAAGGTTAATTCAATTGTTTGAAAAATGAAGGAAATACATCCTCCAATTGCACGGGATCTTATTGAAGCAGAGTTGACGGCTGATAAATTTCAGCGGAAAACAAATAAAGCTGAGAATGAGATCTATATCCTAACTCATCATGATTCACCAAATATCATGTTGGAGATTGGTCGTTTGCGCGAATTAACATTTCGTGCTGCTGGCGGTGGTGTTGGTGAAGAGGTCGACATCGATCATTACGATACAAGAGACGAATTTCCTTACAAACAGCTCATCGTCTGGGATCCAAGCAGAAAAGAGATTCTAGGGGGCTATCGATTTATCCATTGCGCAGGAATTTCGCGTGATAAAACCGGCGAAGTACCTCTAGCGACAGCTCACCTATTTAATTTTTCAGATGAATTTATAGATGATTATCTTCCGTATGTAATTGAGCTCGGACGTTCGTTTGTGCAACCCGAATATCAATCGAGTAAAGCAGGAGCAAAGGCCTTATTTGCATTAGATAATCTTTGGGACGGACTAGGTGCACTGATGATCGACCATCCCGATATTCGATATTTCTTTGGGAAAGTGACCATGTATACGCATTACAATATCCATGCGCGTAATTTAATCCTTCACTTTTTTGAACTATTCTTCCCCGACCCTCAAGGGTTGGTGATCCCTAAAAAGCGGATGCCGATCAATGCTGATTCTACGCATCTCGACGAGCTATTTGTTGGGAAAGAATATGACGAAGCCTATAAAATACTATCAGCTGAGGTCCGAAGTCATGGCGAGAATATTCCCCCTTTGATCAATGCCTATATGAGTCTTACGCCATCTATGCGTGCCTTTGGAACCGTTATTAGCGATGAGTTTGGCGATGTTGAAGAGACGGGTATTTTATTGGATATTGACGACATGTACGACACCAAGATCGATCGTCATGTATCCACTTATCTCGAAGAACTTGCCGATAAATTGGAGAATCCCAAGGTTCGATTTCAATAAACCACTCTTTGAAGCGGTTTTCCCCTCAACCCTAAAACGGGCAAAATTTAATCAGGGAGCCAGACGTGCAAGTGTCCAGGCTGATTCTTTGCGCGAAAACAACAATCGATCGTGCAATCGATTAGAGCGACCTTGCCAAAATTCAATTTTAACTGGATCGATCAGGAAACCTCCCCAAAAAGCAGGCCTAGTTAATGGCTGAGTAGCTGTCTCATCCTGCTGACTCGTCCACAGTTTTTCGAGATAGGCTCGATCGGGAACCACCTTACTTTGCGCGGAGATCACCGCACTTAAGCGACTTTCAAATGGACGGCTATTAAAATATTCATCCGAAACAGCATCCGAGGTGCGCTGAGCCACCCCTTCAATCCGCACCTGACGTTCGAGTTCAGGCCAATGAAACAGCAGAGCGACATGTTGATTTTCGGCTATCTCTTCCCCTTTTCGACTTTCATAATTTGTAAAAAACCCAAAGCCATTTTCCGAGAAGGCTTTAAGAAGCACCACCCGAGTAGATGGTATGCCAAGCTTGGTTGCCGTGGCTAAAACCATGGCGGTTGGCTCATTCACTTTCGCTTCGAACGCTTCGTTTAGCCAGCTTTCAAATTGGTTCATCGGATTTGAGTCCACCTGTTGCTCATCTAAAACCTTCAGTCGGTAGTCTTTTCGAATATCTGCTAATTCCATGGGTTTGCTTTTTAACGATAACGTCTTAACCTCTAAAAATGTTGCTAATTACAAATTAAAACTAGGCTATCGGGTGCTAAATTACTGAAAAAACCTTGATTATCTGAAACATTACTCATTTGATAAGTAGCAAAATATCTATACCTTTGTGACATAGAAACCTTTTTTGACTCGAGAAAACACCATGGAAGACCACAACATATTCAACTCCAAGGAGAATAAAAATAATCTAATCGTTATTGCCTTATCCACCTTATTAGTGGTGTTAGCGATTGTATTTTTCTGGCAACGGAATTCTTACCAGGCCGATGCTGCCCTAATTAAAGCCGATAAAGATTCTATTGCGACTGAGTTGACTAAGATGGTGACCAATTACAATTCGATAAAATCGGAAAACGACTCGTTAAATAAGACCATTGGTTATGCGCAGAGCAAAGTAAAGGATCTACTCACGGAGGTGGAACAAGTAAAGAATGCGAGCTACAAACAAATCAGTCAATACCGCAAGGAGGTAACCACTTTACGAGGTATTATGCGGGATTACATCGTTCAGATTGACAGTTTGAATCAGAAGAATCAGCGATTGATGGCTGAGAATTTGAATGTCAAGCAGCAGGTTACTGAAGCGAAAACAGAAAATAGACAGTTACAAGTTGAGAAGAAAAAGTTAGAGCAGACGGTTAGCTTAGCGGCTCAGTTAGAAGCTACTGGTCTTCGTGCCTATGGGATTACGGCCAAAGGAAAAGAGATGTCGAGGTCTAGTCGGATTGAGAAAGTAAAGATTGATTTCACGTTAAGCAAGAATTTAACGGCGAAGCGTGGAACGAAGAACCTTTATGTTCGCATTCAGCGTCCCGACCAGATATTGCTAATGAGATCGGAGAAAGATCTTTTCAAGTTTGAGGATATGAAGATCCCTTATTCGGCGATGCGCGAGGTTGAGTATGAAGGTGAAGAGTTACAAGTAAGCATCTATTGGGATAATTCAAAATCGGCACCACTTGCTGCTGGGAAATATGCCGTCGATATTTTTGCTGATGGTCGCAACATTGGGACGACCTCATTTGATGTCAGATAAGTTTATGACTCTAATTTTGTTGTTTTAATTGGCGAATTGACAAAAATTAGCGCCAAGAGCAGTGAAAAATCTACTTTTTCACAATTTCATCCCATTTTTTAACATTAGATCACGATTATTTCACAATTCGTTAACGTAGAAAGTTTGGCGGGTAACTTTGGGCGCCGTATCTTTGTTGCATAAGTTTAGGTTTAGTTAGTTAGTTTGGTTAGTTTTAGTAAAAGGATGGAGCCGCCCGGTTTCATCCTTTTCAATTTTAGTAAACTCGCCAGTTTAAGTTCCCTCAAGCAAAATATCAGTCTGCATATCCCCACCATTTACCAGGAAAGGGAATTGAATTACGATTCAACTGTCAAGGAATACTTGAAAGTTCAACAGGAAGGGAAAAGAGAGATAAGTCTCCATTCTTAAGTTTCCCCTTTTTTTGTAAAATACCGTTGATGCACACCAGGTATCAGGCTGATTTTTTGGACTCAGCCGAAAATCAGAAACAACTCTCAATCAGGCAACTAGCCGGCTAAAAACGATTATAATCGACAGTAGTCGGTTAAATTCAACTCCCCAAATACCCGTCCTCTACCTTTGTTTCTCACAAATTAACGAAAGTCAAAAGGGCACACGATGCTCCCCGCTGACTTAACCAGGTGGATGACCTATGAAAAATTACACAAAAAGCAAGTACCGCTTTCAGCTCATTCGTGTGATAGGATGCATGATGGTTATCCATTTTTTGGGGGCCATAGGGGCAATTGGGCAAATTACTCAACGAGGATTAGTAACCACCGCGAATACGGCTACAACCACCTTGACGATTGCAAAAACTTCAGTAAGTGTTGGCGATATCATTATTGGCAACTTTTCAACTCATCCTACGACCACAAATACTCCAGTCAGCCTTTCTGGATGGACGCCAGTAAGCTTTGTCGATTATGAGGCTGGTGCAGGGCACCATTCGGCAACAGTATTATATCGTGTAATTGACGGCACTGAAGCAAGTTCCTTTATTTTCAATATTGGCAGCAGTGCGACTAAGGGTGCTGGGGCATTAATTGCATTCTCTGGAGTTGATAAAACTACACCGATTGCCGTCACTGGAACATATGCAACTGGCTCTGGCACATCAATTACAGGAGTACCTTCAATAACAACCGCAACACCAGGCGCTGCGGTCATGATGCTGGTTGCTGCTCAAGATAACGCCACTTCAATTGGAAGTTATGCAGGAACTACACCAGTTCTTAGTCCCCTATATTCTTCCAACAACCCGGGTGGGACTATAGGAGTTGGCGAAGCAATTAAACCTGTTTCCGGTTCAACAGGAGATGGAGTCGCTACATTAGGTGCAAGCAAAAAATGGGGTGCAATTCTTATAGCATTAAAGCCAGCCACGGCAACCAAACTAGCATATACCACAGTCCCCTCAACCGGAACGGCCGGTACACCATTCAGCGTTACGATCCAGTCGCAGGATGCAAACGGAAATCCGGCAAGTGTAACTTCCGCCACAACAATTACCCTCTCCAAAGGGACAGGAGCTGGGTCATTAAGCGGAACCTTAACAGGAACAATTTCAAGTGGAAGCAGTAGCGTAACCATTGCAACACCGGTCTATTCGGCTGCCGATATAATGACCCTAACCGCTAGCGCAACAAGCGGTATGACAGGCCTCGCTGCAGTTACCAGCGGAAACATTACCTTCTCGGCCGGCGCACTCGACCATTTTGCAATCTCCACAATCTCTTCGCCCCAAACGGCAGGCACCGCAATTACGGGAATAACACTGACCGCAAAAGATGCTAATAACAATACAGTAACCAGTTTTACCGGTGCCGTAACTTACACGGGGACAGCTGGAATCACCGGAACCTCTGCTGCCTTTACCGCTGGACAATTAAACGGAGTCAGCGTTACTCCAACCAATGTCGGAACCGGCAAGACTCTTATAGTTACCGGGTCTACCAAAACAGGAGCTGCAACCTTCGATGTTGTTTCAGCATGCACCGCAGGTACCTGGCTTGGAACCACCTCAACCGACTGGAATATTGGAACCAACTGGTGCAGCGGTGCAGTACCCACTTCGTCCACGGCTGTTGTTATCCCAGCTTCGGGGACTAACTGGCCAACCTTATCAACAGGCCAAACAGGTAATTGCAGCACCCTAACATTCAGCGGAGCAGCAAGCAGATTGAATTTTACGGGTGGAAACCTTGTCGTTGCCGGCAATGTATCCTTTACAGCCGGAATAATTAACAGTAGCACTTCTGCATCTACCTTATCGGTCGGAGGATCATGGACCGGAACAGGGACGACCTTTACACCTAGCACCTTTTTAACTGTTGATTTTACCGGCGCTACGCAGACTATTCCTCAGCTAGTGAGTAATTATTACAACCTTACCCTTTCTGGAAGCGGAACAAAAACCATCGGAATTACGACTGGTACAATCAATGGCAATTTTACATTAAACGGAAGTTTTACCGCCAATTCAGGTGGGGCACAGGGCGATGTATTGACTCTCGCAGGTGATCTTTCTTTAACCGGTTCAAGTATCTTAAATATGAGTAATGCCACTCAGGGTATTACTGTCAATGGCAATGTTTCAGTTGGTGCTGGCACCCAATTTAATCTTCAAAACGGTACGGCAAATTCAATTGGTGGTACATTTACTGTTGATGGCGCCTTCACCCGATCAGTGGCAAATTCATCAGGGTCTTTGGGGATTAGTGGGAACACAACGATCAATAATGGAGGGAGTTTTACAGTTTCCACTTATTGTTCGTTAACTTTTAATGGACTTTTAACAATAAATAACGGAGGAAGCTATAGCAATTCCACAACTACGGGGGTTGTTTTAAAGGGAGGGATTACAAATGGTAGTTCCGGCACATTTACAGCAGGAACTGGAATCTATACGTTTAACACCAACTCGCAGGAAATCAATGGTATTTTAGCTATTCCAAATGTTACTATAAACGCTAGCGCGATATTGACAATTACGAGGAGCTCGGCACTCGCAGTCTCAGGAACGTTAACCAATTCAGCCGGGAATGGTGGTCTAGTCTTACAGTCGGATGCTACAAGCACCGCTTCACTCATTCATAGTTCAGCCGATGTGCCAGCAACCGTTCAACGATACATCTCCGGAGCTGCCGAAGCCTGGCACTTCCTCTCATCACCAGTAAGTACACAATCCATAAGCGGGACATGGCTCCCTTCGGGAACTTATGGAGGCACAGGCGGAACAGGTTATGATCTTTACCTCTGGGACGAACCCAAGAGCTGCTGGAAATATAAGCTGAATGCCAAATGGGATTCCCTCAATGGAGGAAGCAATAATTTCAATGTCGGTCGTGGATACCTCTACTCGGTGCAAGCCACCAACCCAACCAAAATATTTAGTGGAAATCTGAACAATGGAACACAAAGCATTGCGCTGAAATATGCAGGGACTGATCTAACCGTGAAGGGCTTCAACCTCGTGGGCAATCCCTATCCATCTTCCATCGACTGGCAAGCATCATCGGGATGGACCCGCACCAATCTTACAACTTCGGGAAGTGGTTACGATATGTGGATCTACAATCCTGCAACGAGCAACTATGGTGTTATCAACTCGGCTTCAGGCACTGGCACCAATTCGGTTACCCGCTATATCGCCCCCATGCAAGGGTTCTTCGTTCGGGCAGCCAGTAGCGGAACTTTGGGGATGACCAACGCCATTCGCGTGGCCAACGGTGCATCCGATTGGAAGAGTGCCTCTTTCGATCCCGATGTCCTAAGCATTACGGTAGCTTCCGAACAAAATAGTGGCTCCGATGAGGCCCGACTACTTTTTGGCTATCCTCAAAATCAGGAGGGTGCACCCAAACTATTTAGTCCGGCAACCACGGCCCCTAGTCTCTATCTAGCAGAAGGGACTAAAAACTACACCCTGCGCTATCTCTCCGATACGCTAGTCAATCGTGAAGTGGCGGTGCTCTTTAAACCAGGCACCACTGGACGATATACCTTAACCTTTGATTTCGATCCAGCCCTCTTTAAAACAGTAATCTTAGAAGATCGTCAGGCGAAAACAGTTCAAAATTTAAATAGCCAATCGACCTACCGGTTTAGTGCCTCGGCAGCCGATCAGCCCAACCGGTTTTTGCTCCATTTCGCACCCATCAAAGAGTTCCAAATCTTAGAGTTACCGGCGAAAATCTCCTCCGATGGAAACCATATCTTGGTAGATCTCACCCAAGTTGACCAAGCCGCTCAGGTTACCATTTACGATATCCTCGGCCGCAAAGTTTACGAACAGCGGCTTGGCTCAAACTCACAGCATCTGCTCAATTTCAATCCAACCAAAACCCTGCTGGTGGTTAAGTTAAACAACCAACAAGGAGAGATGGTCCGGAAGGTTTGGTGCAACAATTCATCTCCATAACTATAAAAAATCTAAAAAACCCGGAAAGCAAAAAAGTGACACCCGTAATCCAACAGGTAAGCGGCCTAGCGAACCGACTTGATGCTCATTACCAGGTAATGAAAGCAAGACATTCAGGCAAAACCATTCATTTTAATTCTTACAAAACAAAAAAACAAAAAACATGAAAAAATCATTTCTTCTTTTCGCAGCTATCGCTATGAGCGTAAGCTTCTCAACTGCCGTAATGGCGCAAACTTCTGCAACAGTCACTGGAACTACTGCAGGTGCAAAACTTATTGTTCCGATGACGCTAACCCAAACTGGAGTATTGCATTTTGGTACGATTAACATTTTAGCAGGTGCAGGTGGAACAGTTACACTACCATCTAACAGCCTTACACGTTCTTTTTCTGCAGGTGTTTCAGCATCAGCGGTTGCTCCTTTTGCTACACATGCAGCTTACAATGTTACAGGAACCAAGAATGTTACCTATGCCCTTACACTACCAGGAACAATTACGGTAACAGAAACATTGCTTGGAACAGCAACAATGTCAATTGGAACATTAACCGCACGTTTTAATGGCGCTGGAGCTAATGCCATAGTTAGCACTCTTGACGCTGACGGATTAGATAATTTTACAATTGGAGGAGTGTTAACTGTGCCAGCTTCAGCTGTTGGCGGAATCTATGCAGGAACATTCAGTGCGACTGTAGACTACAATTAAGCTAATGCATATCCATAAAGGGTGGTGTCTTTTTTAAAGGGCACTCCCTTTAAGATTTTACTGATTCAGGTCCCTGACTTCAGGGATAAACCCAATTCTTAAGTGCCATGAAAAGATCTTTAGTCCTCCTAGTATTCGCCTTGCTAAGCAGCAGTCTGCAACTTATTGCCCAAGGCGATCTTTTGATTACCCCACGTCGTGTGGTTTTCGAGGGAAACAACCAACGCGAAGAGCTGAGCCTGGTAAACACCGGGAAAGACACCACTACCTATTCGATCTCATTTGTCGAAAAAAATATGAAAGACGATGGAAGTTTTATCTCGCTTGATAAAAAGAGTAATCAAAAAATGAGTGCAGAGCCCTATCTTCGGATATTCCCACGTACCGTAACCTTGGCCCCAGGCGAGCCCCAAGTGATTATGTTGCAATGCCGACGAACGCCCAATATGGTGGCAGGAGAATATCGATCACATCTCTATTTTCGGTCTGAGAAAGATTATAGCCCGCTGGGATCAAAAAATCCGTTCAAAGATACCACCTTGGTCAGCGTCCAGTTAATCCCAATCTTTGGAATCAGCATACCTGTTATTGTGCGAACTGGAACATTTAATGTGGCCTCCACCTTCACAAATCTTAGACTAAGCGTAGTCAATGACACCATTCCAACGCTCGATTTCACCATCAACCGGGCAGGCAACTGCTCCACCTATGGCGATTTAGTGGTCGAATATAGTTCAGGAAAAAATAAACCCATTGCCGTTGGTCTGATAAAAGGAGTTGGCGTCTATACCAACCTCGATCATCGGAATGTATCGGTCAAGTTAAACCAAGTGAAAGGCGTCGTTCTCAAGGCGGGGAACCTCAAAGTTCGCTACACCACACCCGATGATGCCAAATACATGGTTTACGCAGAGAAAGAGGCTAGAGTAGAAGACCTACAACGAGCAAACTTAGCTGTAACGACCATAAAATAAGAAGTTAAATCGGTTGTCTCCATCAGGCAACCGAAGGTGGCATGAACATTCAAACTATTAATCAGGGTGCAATGAGCGCAGGAATTATCCATAAAAAGTTCAGAAAAGGGGTGCTTTCAATCCTTTTTTTAACCCTCTGCGCAAGTGTGACTTTTGCCCAGCCGGTGCTGCCGCAGCGAACCATCACCATATACCCAAGCCAAGGGATTCATTTCGGCACCTTCTGCTTAACAAGTGGAACAGGAGGGACCGTTTCGGTCGGATGGGATGGAAGCCGATCAACAACGGGATCTGTAGCGCTCCTCTCGATAGCCCCTACTGCGCATCCGGCAATCTTTGAGATTAAACTTTGTGAAGGACGAACGGTAAACATCGATTTTCAAGATCAAATTACACTAACTGGATCAAATGGTGGTTCGCTTACGCTGAATCTTGGCCCTACAGAAAAAGGGGTTAATCATTCGACATTTTTCACCAATAGCGACTGCAATTTCGTCACTCCATTGCGAATGGGCGGAACACTAACGGTACCTGGAACCGCAATTCCAGGCGAATATTCAGGAACATTTAGCATCACCTTTAATCAGGAATAAGTCATGAAAAATTCCTCCGGCATAGACTCCTTTATCTCCAGACCAATATCTGCGGGAAGGCTATGTTTCGTTATAATCACACGGATCGTGCTTGCCTGGTTCGTACTGATTAGCCTAACCTTCACTACACAGGGGTTGCCACTCGCGAATAAGGTCAATGCACCACTAACGGCTTACGAAGAGGTGCCGGTGCGCGTGGTGATTGAAGGGTATAAGATGTTCTACATCGATGCCATCTACGGCAATAACAAGCTGCTGTTTATCAACATCGAAGATCTTTTTAATACGCTAAACATCCCTTGTGTAGTCGCCAAAGATGGAAATTCGGTGAGTGGATTTATCGAAAAAGAGAGTCAGGTCTATTCTATCGACCTAAAAAGCAAACAGCTTAAAATTGGCAATCGAACCATCGACACCCAATTTGGGGTGACCAAAGAGCTGGGGGCCTTGTATATGGAGTCGTCGCTCTTCGACGAGGCGTTTGGCATCACGCTAACCTTTAACCTACGCTCGCTAACAATCTTGCTAAAATCAAATTTCGAACTACCCATTTTCAAACAGTTGCGAATCGAGAAGTTGCGCACCAATGTATCGAAAATCAAAGGGGAAGTGGTGGCCGACACCATCATCAAACGAAATTATCACCTCTTTAAATTTGGTTCCATGGATTGGGCCGCAGCCTCGTATCAAACCTGGAATGGGCCAACCAATCATCTGATGAGCTTGGGCGTTGGAACTGAATTAGCAGGTGGAGAAGCAAATGCGTCGGTCAACTATTACACACAATACAAGTTCGATAATCGACAAGTCAACTACCTCTGGCGCTGGATTGACAACGATAAATCACTAATCAAACAGGCTCAATTAGGGAAGATCTCGAACCAGACCATCTCGTTTATCAATGCGCCGGTTGTGGGAGCTACCATCCGCAATTCGCCCACCACCGTTCGTAAAGCCTCGGGTTACTATACCATCAACGAACGAACCGAGCCAAACTGGAGTGTCGAGCTGTATATCAACAATGTGCTGGTCGACTATACCAAGGCCGATGCGTCGGGACTATTTCAGTTTAAAGTCCCTATTGTCTATGGGTACACCACCCTAAAATTGAAATTTTACGGTCCCTTAGGCGAGGAACGAACCGACGAACGGACGATGAACATGCCTTACTCCATTATGCCCAAAGGGGAATTCGAATATGGGTTATCTGGCGGAGTGCTCGAAGATACCCTCTCGAGTCGTTTTGGAAAGGCGGAGTTTAACTATGGTGTAAACCGGATGTTGACCCTTGGAGGGGGAGTGGAATATTTGTCCTCGATTGCACAGAATCCTTATATCCCTTATGCCAAACTAACTTTTCAGCCCTTTAGTCAGCTTACCGTCAATGGGGAATATGCGCATGGGGTAAGATCGAGAGGTGTTTTAGATCTCTATTTTCACCGCGACGCCCTCTTGGAACTTGACTATGCCAAATATGATGAGGGACAATTAGCAACTCGATTTAATGCACCGGAAGAGCGAAAAGCGAAGCTCTCAATACCGCTAAGGCTAAATAAGCTCGCTGGTTTCTTGCGATTGGATTACACTCAGTTTGTCTATTCGGCCAGTAACTTTAACCAAGGCACCATGATGTTTTCGGCCTATTATCGGCAGTTTAGCGCCAATTCATCGACGATGGTTAATTGGACCAACAACATGTCACCCTATTCAACATCCGATTTAGCGCTCTCGTACCGTTCGAAGAGTGGCTACACTTTCCGACCATCGGCGCAATACAATATCCGGGATGGGAATGTCATTACGGCTAAGTTAACGATTGAAAAATACATCCCAAAAGGGAATTTCTCCGTATCGTATGAACGCAACATCCTCTACAACGACAATTTCATCACGGCGAACTTAAAATATGACCTGGCCTTTGCACGGACAAATTTTTCGATCTCTCGAGCTAGTGGAAGCACGGTTACTTCGCAGAGTTTACAAGGCTCTCTGGCATTTGGTGGCGACAATGGATTTGTCTATCACAGTAACAATTCGGCCATTAGCAAAGGTGGTCTTTTACTCTATCCTTTTCTTGACAATAACAACAATGGGATCTTAGATCCTGGTGAGCATTTGGTCAAGGTTAACAATGTAAGTATTATGGGGGGAAGGGTGCTCTTTAACGATAAGGATTCGATTGTGCGAGTACCCGATTTAAATGCCTTTACGACCTATTTAGTCGAGTTTCAAGACAATGATTTGGAGAACATTTCATGGAGGTTCAAAAAGCGGACCTACCAGGTACTTATTGATCCCAATCAGTTTAAGCGCGTCAACATTCCTGTGATCGCTGTGGGTGAAGTATCTGGTATGGTCTACTTGAACAATGAGCAAATTTTAAAAGGATTACAGCGTGTGGTGGTGAAGTTTTACAAAAAACACCCGAGTCTAAATATCAGAAAAGGAAAACCTGATCCAGAGTTGCTCCTTTCGGACAAGCCCGTTGCTGAAACAATGTCAGAGGCCGATGGGTATATTTATTATATGGGATTAGAACCCGGTGATTACATTGCCAAGATCGATCCTGATCAACTTTCAAACTTAAACATGACTGCTTTACCGCAGATGATTCAGATCAAGATCAATCAAAATAAAGAGGGAGATATAGTCTCCGGATTAGATTTTATTCTTAAGAAAAAAATGGATGTGACAATGGATAGCACCACGATGTTAGCTCCCACGGTTCCACAAAACAAGACACAAGATCATAGTCAAGCAATTCCAGTTGGGAAACCGAAGAAAAAAGCTGGATCGGATATTGTTTCCAAAGCAAAATCACAAAAGAAGGCGATTCAGGTAGCCGCATTTTTAAAGCAAGAGCATGCCGTCGTGTTCCAGCAACTATTAAAGAAGCAGTATGGATATACTCCCATGGTGGTGTTTGAAGGGGGGTATTATAAAGTGCGCTTAATGGAATTGACGGATCCAAAGAGAGCGTTGCTATCGCTACAGAAGCTTTTCAAAGAGGGATTTAAGGAGGCCTTTGTTGTAGATGCGTAAGATCAGTGTGCCTCTTCTCAAGCTCGATTCTTAATCAATCACGGTGTATATGGTATTTCTCAATCTTCGCATTGAGGGTAGGTCTAGTGATTTCGAGGATCCTTGAAGCTTCCAATTTATTCCATCGGACCTGTTCTAAGATTTGTTTAATATGATATCTTTCAAGATCTGCTATTGATCGATAGCGACTCTCTTGCGCAGGCTTTTTGGAAGGAAGGTTTTGGTTCTGGCTTAAGGTGATGTTATCAAGTTCTAGCACATCGTTTGTTGAGAGGACCATCGCTTTAAGAATGGTATTTTCCAATTCGCGCACGTTTCCAGGCCAGTCGTGGCTCGACAATAGGTCGATTACTCCAGCTCCGATCTTAACCACATTACTGTCGAATGTTTTGTTTAGTTTAACCAGTAGGTGAATCACCAGATCCCGAATATCCTCTTTTCGATCTCGCAGAGGGGGAATTTTCAGGGTGAATACTTTGAGTCGATGAAATAAATCTTCCCGAAATTCACCGTTCTGCACTAAAGTCTCCAGATCCTTATTCGAAGCACATATTAGTCTTGCGCGCAGCGGTAATACCTCTTCACCGCCAACCCGCTCAAACTCCATTTTCTGAAGTACGCGCAACAGTTTAGCTTGGAGGTTCAGCGAAAGTGCAGAGATCTCATCTAAGAACACAGTTCCCTCACCACCAAGTTCAAATTTTCCCTTTTTATCCTGAGCCGGATTGGTATAAGCTCCCCTATTCTCACCAAACAGTTCGCCCTCTAGCAGCGATTCAGGAACCGATTGGCAGTTTATTCGAATAAAAGGATGATTGGCCGAAGTTCCAGAATAATGGATTAGTTTGGCCACTAGTTCTTTTCCCGTTCCGATCTCTCCCTCGATGAAAACGTTGATTTTACTATGGGATATTCGACCAATACTTTTATAAATCTCTTTCATCTGAGCAGTTTTTCCAACCAAGGTGTATTGTTCAAATAACCCTTCGTGAGCCTCGCTAGAGACCTCACTTAAGCCTCGACTTACTTTTGCTGACACTAGTGCTTTTTGGACCGTATTACGCAGCTGACTCGGATCGATCGGTTTTTCCAAGAAATCAAATGCTCCCCTTTGAATCGATTTGATCGTTAGAGGAACATCGCCATGACCAGTGAGAAAAATTACGGGCAATG
>JAPLDS010000043.1 GCA_026391295.1 Bacteroidia bacterium
CTCATGGAGAGACCGAATCAAGCTGGCATAGCTGATAAAACGATTCGAATAAGCAAGCAGGATTAGCGAGATAGCAGAAAAAAGCAGCGCTGGTGTAGTTAGGGTGATCTCTTCGTGCATCATAAACTTAGTTCAAAGGTTATACATCGCAAATCAAAACTGATTTGCGCAACGAGTCTAATTTATCAACTTGAGTTGGAACAAATTCTTGTCCAACAAAACCTTTGTAACCAACCTCGACTAACGCTCTCATAATAGCAGGATAATGAAGCTCTTGCGTATCATCAAGTTCATGACGGCCAGGAACGCCCCCTGTATGAACATGCCCGATATATTTGCTGTTTTTCCGAATGGTGTCGACAATATTACCCTCCATGATTTGCATATGGTAGATGTCGTAAAGTAATTTAAGACGCTCGGAACCCACCATCTCGCATAAAGCGACACCCCAAGCTGTTTTGTCGCACTGGTAGTCAGCATGACCATAACTATTTAATAACTCTATGATGATGGTAACACCATGTTTCTCAGCTAATGGCATCAATTTACGAAGACCGATTGCACAGTTCACCATTCCAACATTGTCATCCTGCCCTTCACGGTTACCAGAGAAACAAATTAAGTTTGGTATTCCCGCTTCTGCCGCAATTGGGATCATCCTTTCAAAGTCTGCAATTAGTTTTTCATGATTTGAAATCCGATTAAATCCCTTTGGTATCCCGTAGTCAGTGGCATAACCCACGGCACATTTAAGTCCGTATTTTTTAACGGTAGCCCAATCTTTTTCCCAAAGAAGTTCAACAGACTCAAGGCCCATTTCAGCACAAGCTTTGGCAAAATCGTCTAGCGGAATATTGCCATAGCACCACTGGCTAACAGAGTGATGAATATTTCCTTTCAGCTTTAGAGATCCAGATGCCGCGAATGCATTTGAGGTAGGCATACCAGCTGCTACTGCTGCTGCAACACCGGCAGCGCTTCCAATCATTTGACGTCGATTCATATCCAAGGTTTTTAAAAATCAAGTTCGTGGATACGAAGCTACAAAAATAAATTAGAATCTCACTAGGAGAGCTCCTGCCGAATAACCACCACCAAAAACTGTAATTCCGACTAACGAATCAATTGGTATATTTTTTAAATTTTGGGATAAGCAAATGCCTGTGCTGGCACAACCGGTATTCCCCAATTGCTCAATATTAGTAAGGACTTTTTGAGGTTGTATATCGAACTGCTTTATTAAATTAGCAATTATTCGATGATTTGCTTGGTGAGGAATAATAAAGTCAAGGTCTGTAATGGCAAGGTTGCAATCCTCAAGTGTTTTTTCCAAGGCGATACGCATGTAATTGCAGGCATGCATAAAAACATCGCGACCATCAGGCATCACCAGTCCACCTTCGGCAGGGCGCAAATAGACTGCTTCCGTCCCTTTCCCAATATGCGCTAGCCCTCTGGTGTAAATGTTCAATATCTCGCCAGGCTTATCACCCAATGGCTCATCGGAGATAAAAAGTGCTGTTGCACCATCACCCCATAGATGGCCGCTCTTCTCACAGGTGTTGTCACTGTACATGGTATTGTGTTCTGATGCGATAACCAAGGCACGTGATGCCTTTCCTAACGCAAAATAGCCTTCCACAATCTCTAAAGCATTAACAAGTGACGAGCAGGCAGAAGAGATATACACAACTTGAGCTTCTGGTATTGAGAACTCACGTTGTATCACATGCCCTATCGTAGCAACCGTGTCATAAGGTGTATAAGAAGCACCAATGATAAGATCAACGTCTTTAATGTCAAAAGGGAGCGTTTTTAATGCCTTTGTAACAGCTTCAACGGCCATCGTATTGGCATTTTCACCACTATCAACTTTTGATCTAGTACGAATACCAGTCCGTTCAAAGATCCATTCATCTTCTAGACCATTTAGATCTTTAAAGCTATCATTGTGTATACGTTGATCAGGCAGATAATGCGAGACCGTATTAATAAACATACGCATAAGAAAAATTTCTGGGTAAGATTAATTGGTGGCTTTAATTCCGCGGAGTAAAATCTGTTGCCAAAGCGCTAATGTCTCCAGGCTAGGTTTTCCGAAATTGTCGAGAATAAAATCGGTCTCGAGCCCTTTTAGTGTTATTAATGCAAGGTTAGCAGCAACCTGAAAATCTGAAATTTTAAAAAGCCCAGTTTGGGTTCCTTCTTGAAAAATCAAAGCAAGACAAGCCTTTTCATGGACATCTATAACCTGTCTGAAATGTTCAATTTTCTCACTCCTATTGAGAAACTCCATACGCAACAAACGATCTTTGCGAATCAAATTCTTGATCGCCTTCATATGGGCTAACATAAATTTCGAAATCTTCTTTTCAGGGGAGATCTTCAGGCTTATCACATCGGAAAAAGACTGAATGATAAAGTCTACCTCGTTTTTAATCACCTCATGATAGAGCTCTTCTCGTGATTTAAAATAGGTGTAAATGGTACGACGACCAAGTCCAGAAGCTTTCGCAACATCTTCCATGGTCGTATTTGTTGGGCCTTGATGGGCATAAACCAATCTAGCGACACTTAATATAGCATGACGTGTAGAATCTCTCACAATTAATTTTTTTGCACAAAATGTAGATAATTGTGCAAAATTAATTGTTTTTCAATAGGCCGTTTAAATTTTATAGATTCTTAACTTTTAGATTCCGCCGATTTCAGTCCACCATAACTTCTCTTTCCACTCTTTTGTAATCCCTTCATTGAGGTGAATATCTGACATCGAGAACTTCACAAGTGAGAGATCTTCTTCTGAAGCTTCGGCATAACCCGAATGTGTTTCATGAACGCGTACCGCATGAAGACGAACGTTCTTCTCTCCATTTACAAATTCAATTGCACCAACAAGTTTCTGTATGACAAAGAAAAACAACAATGCATAACCTTCGGCAGATGGGGAGACGGGAATCTCAGCCACGCGAGCATTGATTTTATAGATAGACGCCTTAACCTCTTGATCTTCTTTATTCCATAGCGAGAACGCATGATCAAAACTTTGAATAAAATCTCTAATTGAACCGAACAACACGAAATCCATGACCATAAAACCATTATCCAAATGATCAGACTTCAAAAAAACCTCAACCTCATACGAATGTCCATGGATATTTTCGCGGCAACGTTGCGAGGTGCAATTGCGTACAATATGGGCTCCTTCGAATCGGAATTTTTTTCTGATAATCATTGAGTACGATTTTTATTGAGGCGGTAAAATTAGAAAAGAAAGGGATTAATCAACTTCAGGGACCAATCTATTCTTCACCATTCGGTTATTAAACTGCTGCACTACCGCTTTAAATAGTTCTTGTTCTTTGGAGAAATCAGAACGACCCAATAGGTTTTGCAGCAAATAAGGATCTTCCTTTCTATTGTAAATGGCAGTCAATTTATTCTCATTAAAATAAAGGGCAAGGTCCCCAGTTAATAGCTGATATGAATCTTCTAAGTAGTTAATGACAAATCGTTTATCTAAAGGATCTAGGAGGTTATTACCAAATGCGACATAAGGCTTATTATAATTAAGATAGCCCAAGATGGTAGGCATAATATCAATTTGCTGAGCGAGGGAGTTATCCTTCCCCACCAAGCTTCCATCGCCTTTAAAAAACAACAATGGTGCCGCAAAATAGTTAACCGAAGTTTTATATTCTTTAAAATCGGATTCCGAGCAATGATCTGAAGTGATCACAAAAAGGGTGTTTTTAAACCAAGGCATGAGTGAAGCTTTGGCAAAAAACTCTTTCAATGCATGATCGGTATATCGGATACACTTCTGCAATGGGATATGCTCTTCGGGAAATTGAGACTTATATTGCTCTGGAACTTTAAACGGATGGTGAGATGAGACTGAAAAAATGGTTGTAAAAAAGGGCTCTTTCATCTGATTCATCTCCTTCGCAAAGAATTGGAAAAAAGGCTCATCCCAAATGCCCCAGACTCCATCAAAGCCATTGTCGTCAGCATATTCATCTTTGCCATAATATTTCTGAAACCCTGCTATTTTAACAAAAGCATCAAAGCCCATTGAGCCATTTGGGGCACCATGAAAGAATGCACTCTGATAACCTTGTGCAGAAAGTATGCTTGCCAAGCTGTTAATCTTATTGCCAGATCGTTCTGAGATCACATAAGGGACCACCAACGCCGGAATACTAGCTGTTACAGATGGGATAGCATCGATTGATTTCCGACCATTGGCAAAAGCATTGGTAAAGACCAAGCTTTTAGTCATTAGCGAATCAATAAAAGGGGTATATCCCTTATATTGACCCTTATTAAGATCCTTATTTAAGCTTCCAACAAATTCGCGACTAAAGCTCTCTAATATGATCACAACAACATTATCATGTTTTAGATCACCTGTTGGGTTGGGAACCCGAAATGGGGTATAAATACGATTTAATTCGTCTTCCGATTTAAAATAATTTCTGGTCTCAAAAGCCTTCTTGCCAAAAGTTCTAATAATACAGAATGGGGTATTTTGCACCAACGACATCTCCTCCGTAGAATTCACATATTTCCCTGCATTATTCATGCTAATAGGCCGCGTACTGGGCATATATCCTCCGCGCATGCCAACTACACTTAAGACCGAGACCACAATCAGGGCAAAGGTAGATATGAGTCGATAACGGATACTTTTAGGATAAGCAACAGGTTTCGGCTCCAATAGGCTATACATCCACTTAAGTAGCCACAGCGTGACTAACCAAATAAAGGCAATATACCAGAAGTCATAAAAAAAGCGCATGATCAGCTTATAATTACCTGCATCATTACTTACGATCGCAAAAGCACTTGCCGTAGTTCTTTTAAGGATAAAAGGATAATAGATTATGTCGATGTAATTAAATGCTAGGCCGATGCCGTTAATGGTCATAAACACCCATTTAATTAGCCGTTGGTAGAACGCTGAAAACTTAAAAGAGAAAGGGAAAAGGAAAAGTAAAAAATACAAGGCGTTCAGATACAAAACAGCACTTGTGTCGAACATAAACCCGCCTCGCATAATTCGAAGGAAAGAGGAGAAGTCAACATGTCCGAAAAGAGAACGATTAAAACAGAAAAAGAGAATTCGACCGATTGAATAGAGCAGCATCACGATCGCAAATCGGTAGATCAATACCAGATATTCACTAGTTAATCGTTTTGATTTTATGAAATTTAAAAAGTTCATCCTCTGATTCTCGGCCATTTGAATATTCGCTTAGCGCCTGCATTTAGTTGAAAACATTCAATAAAGTTAGCAAAATTAATGAAATCAATTTTCTTCAACTGAATATTCAAGAGAATTAATCTTCTAAATTAGGGTTATGAGCAAAAAAAACGCCCTATTTCTAGGGCGTTTTTACACTTTAAAATTCTTGTTGACTAGTTCAGACGAGCTTCAATTGCAATAACTTGTTTGGCTAACTCCGGCGGAAGTGTTGATCCAAAATTTGCATATTGTTCTCTAACTAGATCTAGCTCATGTTTCCATTGATCATGATCAACAGTTAGAAGCTCAGCCATATTCGCTGCAAATCCATTCAGCCCAGTTATATTAATCGAACCTAATTTTGGAACATAACCGATTGGTGTTTCTTCAGCATCTGCTTTACCCTCAACGCGCTCAAAAATCCATTGTAGAACGCGAATATTATCACCATATCCTGGCCATAAGAATTTTCCTTCAGCACTCTTGCGGAACCAGTTTACATTAAAGATTTTTGGCAATTTGGATTGATCTGGAGCTGTGGCACCAATATTCACCCAATGAGCGAAATAATCTCCCATATTATATCCACAGAAGGGTAACATTGCAAATGGATCACGTCGAACACCGGCCTTTAATCCGATAGCTGCTGCCGTAACTTCTGAACCAACGATAGATCCCATAAATACGCCATGATTCCAATCAAACGATTGGTAAACCAAAGGGACAGTGCTTGGACGACGTCCTCCAAAGAGGATTGCTGAGATTGGAACTCCTACCGGATTTTCCCAGTCTTTATCTATTGAAGGGCATTGTGATGCAGGGGCACTAAAGCGGGCATTGGGTTGCGCTGCTGGCTTGCCACTTTGAGCATCATAGAGCTCTCCTGTCCAGGTTATTGTCCCTTCAGGGGCATCATAGCCGATCCCTTCCCACCAAACATCGCCATCGGGTGTTAATCCGGTATTGGTGAACATAGTATTAGCGCGTGCAGAAAGCATCGCATTTGGATTTGTATCCATAGATGTAAACGGAGCTACTCCAAAAAATCCAGCCTCTGGATTAATTGCATAAAGCTGACCATCGACACCAAATTTCATCCAAGCAATATCATCGCCTACTGTTTCCACTTTCCATCCTGGAATACTTGGAACAAGCATGGCAAGGTTTGTTTTGCCACATGCACTTGGGAAAGCGGCAGCAATATATTTCTTAACCCCTTGCGGACTCGTGATCCCCATCACGAGCATATGTTCAGCAAGCCAGCCTTGATTTTTAGCCATTACTGTTGCGATACGTAGGGCAAAACATTTCTTTCCAAGCAAGGCGTTTCCTCCATTGGAGCACAAGGCCATTTTAGATCTTTTTGTCCGGGCTCTAAAGGAGCACCAACAGAATGAACACAAGGGACAAATTCGCCATCTCCAAGAATATCGAGTACAGCCTTTCCCATTCTGGTCATAACTTTCATGTTAACAACCACATAAGGAGAATCGGTCAATTCAATACCAATATGAGCAATGTTAGAGCCTAAAGGACCCATACTAAATGGGATAACATACATCGTGCGACCTCTCATGCTCCCTTTGTACAAAGCTTTAAGAGTCGTATGCATCTCTTTTGGATCGGCCCAGTTATTGGTTGGACCAGCATCTTCTTCCTTTACAGAACAGATGAAGGTTCTATTCTCCACACGAGCTACATCACTCGGATCGGATCGGAAATAGTAACTTCCTGGACGTTTTTTCTCGTTTAATTTTACCGCCATGCCAGAGGCGACCATCTCTGCTAATAGGCGAGCATTTTCTTCTTCTGATCCATCACACCAATAGACGTTGTCGGGTTGACAAAGTTCAGACCACTCATTTACCCAACTCACTAATTTCTTATTACTTGTCATAAATAAATATTTTATAAAATGATGAATAATCTTAAAAAAATAGCTCGTTGAGATGTCAGTGTCAGCTCTGACCTGCAAACTCCTCGCAGGCCAAGTAGATATTCTCTAACAAGGCGGGGATTTTTGATTCAGGCACTGCAGAGAAGGCTAAGCGAATTAGATTGCCAAATACAATAACTCCAGTGCTATAGTTGTCCAGTAGAATCTTCCGGATCGATTCGGCATTGAGTGAGCTATTGAGCTCAATGCACATAAAGTATCCAGAATTAAACGGAACAGGTTTAAAATATTTTTCAAATTTCTTGTCGGCAAGAGCCTTAACAATCGCGCCATATCGCGCATTTAAGGTTGCATACTTCTCTTTTTTATCGGATTCATATTGGTCAGAGAAATAAGCGTTATAAAGAAGTGATTGAGAAAGATGACTAACATTCGAAATATTCCCCCTTACAGCTCCAGCGGTTTTATTCTCCAATGCTTCATAAAGCTCAGGAGTACCAGCTTTAATACCATAGGTGATAAAACCTACCCTAAATCCCCATACATAATCCTCTTTTGTCGGACCATCAAGTTTCACCGCTAGCACTTTTTCGTCAAGCTTTGAAAGCTGATTAAAGATAGACTCTGTGTAGACGTTTTTCTCGTAAACCAATCCAAAGTAGGCGTCATCAATAATAGCGACTACATGCTTACCTTGATCTGATTGTTTTTTAATCGCATTCACAATTGGCTCGATCTCTGTTATAAGAGGCGTATAACCAGTTGGATTATTCGGAAAATTCAGTAAAAGGACAATTTTCCCTTTGATGCTATCTAACGTTTTTGTAAAACCATCGACATTGAAACCTCCATCTTTAAACAAAGGGAATGTCACAATCTTACCTTTGTAGGCGTTCTCAAAAATTAAAGAGTAGTTTTCCCAAAAAAGATCAGGAATAACAACGGTATCACCTTCGTCCACAAACATGTAACTAGAGATGCTAATACCATGAGTTAGCCCACTCGTAACAATTGGGATACTTATTGGGGCATCACCTAAAGAAGGGTTCTTTTTATAGATCGAATCTCTCCAATAATCTCTCAACTCTTTCTTGCCAAAACTTGGAGCATACGGATACACAGAGCCAAGTGGCAGATTTATCAATTTATCAAATTCTGAAAGGTGCATCGACGAACCATCATCTTCAATGGCCTCTCCAATAGTTGCGTTTATTTGCTTTCCCTTTGCTTGAGCGGATTGTGATAAGATACCTAATTTTGGAAAAAATATATTTTTCCCTCTATCACTTAATACATCAAGAACATTCGAATTTAGCTTCTTAATGGTCTCATTTAGGTCTAATGCTTGCTTATCCATGAAGGTCTATATTGATTTATTTAATTTTTACTCAGCCACAAAGTTAAGTAAAAATGTCTAGTAAATATTGACCAAGACTTTAGTCTAATTGGTCAACGTATAATCTTCTGCAATGTACATCACTCAAAATTTTATATTGAGTGATAACAACCGAATTTAAAGTACCAAGTTTTGTGAAGGCTTTCGAATTTTCGATTTTAAAAACAGTGTTAGCGTATTTGCCAACTTTCTTAGAAAAGATTGCTGAGAGCCAATCTCGAGATCTAATGTTTTCGTTTAATTCTTTCCCCCTATCGATTGATGAATTCCAGAACTTAATCGTAATGTGATATTGTAAATATCTACCTCAAAGATAGAAATTTTAAGGCTTGTTGGTGATTTATTCTGTCAATTATTAACCATAAGTTAACATCAAATAAAATGAAAATTAGCACACGAAAAATGGGGTCTGGCACTTATAGAAAATAAGCAAAAATGGGAGAGATATGGATGTGCTCAACTAAGCCAATAATTAGCTTGAGAAATGGCATTAAAAAAATAAAGGGGACTAAAACGAACTAAGACCTAGGGTGGTATTTGTTGACCGTGTCTTTAAGATACTCTTTATCAAGATGCGCATAAATCTCCGTGGTTAGGATCGATTCATGCCCAAGCATCTCTTGAACTGTTCTTAAATCAGCGCCACCTTGCACAAGGGCAGAAGCAAATGAGTGCCTGAAAGTATGAGGACTGATCGTTTTCTTCAGATGAATTTTATCAGCTAAGGTTTTAATAATTGAGAAAATCATCACTCGACTGAGTTTCTTCCCTCTTCGATTTAAGAATACAATGTTCTCTGAGCCTTTCTCGATGTATAGTTTTTTCCTCGACTGAAGGAGGTATCTTTTGATCTCTTCAATAGCTTTCTTGCTAATTGGAACCAATCTTTCGCGTTCGCCCTTTCCAGAGATCTTCAGAAATTCTTGTTCGAAATGCAAATTAGAAATCTTAAGGTCACACAGCTCAGACACCCTTAATCCACAGCTATAAAGAGTTTCAAGAATAGCCTTGTTTCTTAGCCCTTCAGCTTTGCCTAAGTCAATAGCCCCAATAAGCTGATCAATCTCAGTATCTGTTAGAACTTCGGGTAATTTACGTCCAATCCGAGGTGACTCTAAAAGAGTTGTAGGATCATTTTCCACAACCTCCTCGATCAATAAAAATTTATAAAATGATTTAATGCCAGAAATAGTTCTTGCTTGTGTTCTCGGACTAATTTCTTGCTCATTCATCCAGACTAAAAATTTCCGTAAATGAGCTAACTTTAATGTTTGTGGAGTTAACTCAGGGGAAAAAATTTCTAGATAAGTAATTAATTTGTGGATATCGTTCGTATAAGCGCTAACGGAATTTGGAGACAACGATTTCTCAATTCGCAAATAAGTTTCATACCCTTGTTTACTATCTGTCCAGTTCATTTGATCTATTTTTTCACTCGTAACATTGAAAAAGATTTATTATATTTAGATTAACAATTTAAAAGTTATAAAAGTTGTCGCATTTTTTTTGCACATTGCACTCTAGTAAATATACAAAATATTTAACATTAATGAAAATTATAATTATTAATGGTCCTAACTTAAATCTCCTTGGTACAAGAGAGAAAAGCATCTATGGAAGTAGCTCATTTAATGATTACTATAAAACTCTACCCACGCTATTTCCGACCCTTGAATTTCAGTATTTTCAGTCCAACATTGAAGGTGAACTAATTAATTTCATTCATGAAGTTGGGTTCTCTGCTGACGGAATTGTACTAAATGCAGGAGCCTATACACATACTTCGATTGCCATTCGCGATGCCATTTCAGCTGTAACTACTCCTGTGGTGGAAGTCCATATTTCGAACATCCTCACGAGAGAAAATTTTAGACATGAATCAATTATCGGTCCAGTATGCAAAGGAAGCATCATGGGTTTTGGACTAGATTCTTACAGGCTTGGGATTGAGAGCCTAATTGCATTAAGATAATTGACATCTTTTTATACACCTAAAATAACCCATTCAAAATGAATGAAATAAAACATACCAAGATCGTTGCAACGATTTCGGATAAAAATTGCGAGCCTGAATTTCTGCAAGAGCTTTTTGATGCAGGGATGAATGTTGCTCGAATAAATACAGCCCATCAAACACCCGATTCCGCCTTAGTAATTGTAAACAATATCAGAACAGTTAGTGATGCAATTGCAATTCTTGTTGACACCAAAGGACCAGAGATTCGGACGAAGAATATCATAGAACCACTTGTCGTTAAAACTGGGGATATCATACATGTCAAAGGCGGTGACGAAAACTCAACACCCACTTTGCTTATCGTTGACTTTGACGATTTTGCCGACAGTATTCCCGTTGGCACCTCCATGCTAATCGACGATGGCGAGGTAGAATTAAGAATAACCGCTAATATGGGAGACCGTTTAGAGGTAACAGTATGCAATGATGGAGAGATAAAAAACAGGAAAAGTATTAACGTACCAGGAGTCTCATTCTCACTCCCTCCTATCACCGAAAAAGACAAACTTTTCATAGAATGGGCTGCCGACAATGAGATAGACTTTGTGGCTCACTCGTTTGTTCGAAACAAAGAGGATGTTTTGGCCGTTCAAAAAATTCTCGATGGTAAAAATAGCCCAATTAAGATTATTGCGAAGATTGAGAATACAGAAGGGGTTGACAACATTGATGAGATCCTCGATTATTCGTACGGTATTATGGTAGCCAGAGGTGATCTTGGCATCGAAATTCCAATGGAAAAAATACCTGGAATCCAAAGGCTTATGATTCGCAAGTGCATCAAACACAAGAAACCTGTAATCATTGCCACGCAGATGCTCCATTCGATGATTAGCAGTCCTCGTCCGACAAGAGCTGAAGTTAGCGATGTTGCCAATGCCATCTTCGACCGGACTGATGCGATCATGCTTTCAGGAGAAACGGCGTACGGACAATACCCCATCGAATCGGTAAAATTAATGACTCGGGTAGCTCTTGAGATCGAAGCAACCAAAGACCGCCGTAATGATGTGCCTGTACCACGTCTCGACAATGAAGTTTCAGCATTCTTAGCGGAGGCTGCAGTAATGGCGGCGAACGAATTAAAAGTAGCAGCAATCATCACAGATACCCTAACAGGTAAGATCGCCAGATATATCTCTGCTTTCAGGAGCCCACGGCCTGTATACGCAAAATGCCATAGCGGCAGAGTCATGCGCGAGCTTGCGCTCTCCTATGGCGTGCATGCAAGTCTTATCATTTCAAAGAAAAACAAGCATAAGCTAGTTGAATCCTCGCTGTTAGACCTTGAAGCACGTGGAAAGATTTCGGACCACGACACGGTTGTTTATGTTGGTGGAAATTTCGGTGTAGGCGGTGGCACTTCATTTATTGAGATTGCATCAGTAGATCGAATGACCAACGACAAAAAGAACAGCAAACATAGTACGACAGAGATTTAAAAATTATAGATCATAAAAAAAGAGGCTCTTCATGTTTTCATGAGAGCCTCTTTTTTGTTTTTTATAATATCGCTTAACGCATATCGTTTATCGAAATCTTAGGATACTTTGCTGGATCGAACTTGAAATAGCCATCAGCCAATTCCTGATCAGTCTTCATTGTTTTCAATGATAAAGTGTAGATATTACCATCCTTATTAAAGGTCTTAGCCATTAAAATATGATGCTTTACCTTATCAATACTTAGTCGAACCTTTGTCACTTCCTTCGCTTTATCTGTAGGGAAAAGATCGACAATAACAGCCGCCTTGCCTGCCAGATCCTCTTCGCCAACATACACATAGGTAAATCCCTTCTCGTAACTCGTAAAGACATTTGCTGGATTCAGAGCACCTTCTGATTCGGCATCATTTGCAGAGATATTAACTTCATTCGACTGCGTTAGGTAGCTCCAGGTAGCAACACCATCAGAGAAAACTTCCATCCCCATAGCTGGCATGCGCAAACGATAGTTTTTCCCTTTCAATGCGACGCTACCTTCATTGGTCTCAGTCACACTGCCCGATTTATTCTCTAATTTAAACGAAAAATCAATCTGAATACTCTTGTAACTTTTATTGGTTTGAGACAGTTTATCAAGGATCTGCTTCGCTTTAAGATCTACTTGTGCAAACAAACTCGCAAAGCTTAACATCAAAACACTAAAGAAAAGTATTGTCTTCATTCTTAACGGTATAAATTTTAAATTTTATTATTGATTTAAACCCTTCAATAATTGTTCCAAAGCATATTCATCTTGCAATAATACTTGACGAGCCTTGCTACCCTCATTTTGACCAACGATACCTGCAGCCTCCAACTGATCCATGATCCGACCAGCCCTATTGTATCCGATCGAAAAACGACGCTGAATAGCAGAAGTCGAACCAGTCTGATTCATCACCACAATTCGAGCAGCCTCATCAAAATACTCATCCCGATTCTTCAGATCGATCATTTCTGATTCTCCAGAGGTCTCATCATGACACTCCGGAAGCAAGTATGCACTGGTATAGGATGGCTGATTGCTGATGTATTTAACTACCGCCTCCACTTCGGGTGTATCAACAAAAGCACACTGAACACGAATCAAGGAGTTTCCGGTCGAAACGAGCATATCACCCTTTCCAATCAACTGATTGGCTCCAGGCGTATCTAAAATAGTTCTAGAGTCAACCATAGAGGCTACTTTGAACGCGATACGAGCTGGGAAGTTCGCCTTTATCACTCCCGTAATAATATTGATCGATGGTCGTTGAGTCGCAATAACCATATGAATACCAACCGCTCGCGCAAGTTGTGCAATTCGGGCAATTGGCAGCTCAATCTCTTTCCCCGCAGTCATAATTAAATCAGCAAACTCATCGATAACCACCACGATATAAGGGAGATAACGATGTCCATTAAGTGGATTTAAACGTCGGCCAATAAACTTCTCATTGTATTCTTTGATATTCCGTGCGTGAGCTTTCTTTAAGAAATCATACCGCATATCCATCTCGTGATTTAACGAGCTTAGGGTATTTTTTACCCGCTGAACATCGGTAATAATTGGATCAACCTCCCCTTCCATCTTCGCAAGGAAATGTTTCTCGATGATGGAGTAAAGGTTTAACTCCACTTTCTTCGGATCGATAAAGACAAATTTCAGCTGAGCTGGATGTTTTTTATAGAGTAACGAAGAGATAATTGCATTTAGACCAACAGACTTACCTTGCCCGGTAGCTCCTGCCACCAAGATATGCGGCATCTTGGTAAGATCCACGACAAAAGTCTCGTTTGAAATCGTTTTACCAAGTGCTAGTGGCAACTCAAAATCGCTCTCTTGGAATACTTTTGAAGCAATCAATGAGCGCATAGAGACCATCTCAGGCTTGCTATTTGGCACTTCAATACCAACAGTCCCTTTCCCAGGGATAGGCGCAATAATTCGGATTCCAAGGGCAGCTAAGCTTAGCGCGATGTCATCCTCTAAATTTTTGATTTTACTTATCCGAACACCTGGAGCTGGAACAATTTCATAAAGTGTGATCGTTGGTCCGGTGGTCGCTTTAATCTTAACAATCTCTATATTGTAGTTCTTCAGCGTTTGAAGGATCTTATTCTTATTGGCGATTAGCTCTTCATCCGAAACCTGTGGATTCCCTGACGAGCGCTCTTCGAGAAGATCAATCGGTGGGAATTGATAACGAGAGAGGTCAAGAGTAGGATCAAAATCACCCATTTCGAACTCATCACCTTCCAGCAGTCCATCCCCTTCAGCAACTGGCAAAGGCTCCTCTTTTTTTGGCGTAGGAGGAACATATTCAGCGGTCTCCTCGTGATGCACCTCTTCACGCTCAAGCTCTAAAGATTCAGTCTCTTTCGTTCCAGCATAAACAATCTCCACATTATCCCCTTCCGCCACTTTAGCGAAGGCATGTTCTTTCGTCTCGACAACAGGAGCCTGAGGGATCGTATAAACATCCTCCTCTATACGTGGCTGTTTTTTCAGAAGTGCTTTGAAATCGCGGTTTGCGATCCATGCTTTTAATAGAGGCCAGGCTTGTTCGAAAGCGATGATCACCACCACAAACATGGTGCTCACGATAATAAAAAATGTTCCAATCTTGCCAATGGAAACATTCATCAATTGACTAATATTAAACCCATAAATACCGCCTGGAAGGATATATGATTTCTCATAAATACCGGAAAGGAAATATCCAGAGGCTACAGAGGTCCATATAATTAGAAACAAGGTATAAGCTAGGTTTCTACGGAATGAGAAGTTACCAAGTTTGGCCAAACGTAAAGCAATAATTACAAATAGATAGATAAAGCCAATCGAGGCCACCCCAAAACCCTTGTTGATAAATAGGTTGGCTACAAAGGCTCCCCAGCGTCCGCCAGCATTCTGCATTTTCAAATCAGGATCAGTGATCAGATCTTTTAACGGAACATCGAGCATACTGATATCAGCTCCCCCAGAAATAAAGAATGAGGTAAACGATATCAGCAGATAAAAAGAGAAGAAAAGCAGCAAAATGGCGAGAATGCCTCCAATTTGATCCCATCTCTGTGAGCTGCCAAACCGACCAGCTCCACGACTTTTCTTCGTGGTTGGGGCATCAGATTTTTCATTGTTGCTTCGCGTCATGGTGCTGAATCAGAATATTTTTGAAAAAGTCAATTAACAATGCAAATTTAACCAAAAAAGGGAATCAACAATACCGATAATTGCTCAAGATTATATCTCCAAAATAATCGAAATAGTTCAAGTTATTACTTAACATCATCGATGATGAGAAAATTGTCGCTTGAAATTGAAATAGGTAAAATATATCCTTTAAATTTGTGATCTTTCAATCCATCTAATATCCATTTAATATCAAACTTTAGCATATGGCTATTGATCTACATGCTAGGCACTTTCTCACTTTACTCGATTTTTCAAAACAGGAGATTGAATACTTATTACACCTTTCGACTGAGTTAAAAAAAGAAAAAAAGGGAGGAGTAATCAATCATCGATTGAGTGGTCGTACTATTGCATTGATCTTTGAAAAATCATCCACTAGAACAAGATGTGCTTTCGAAGTTGCTGCCTATGATCAAGGAGCTAACGTCACCTATTTAGGACCAACTGGATCACAAATAGGCATTAAGGAGTCGATAAAAGACACAGCAAGGGTTCTTGGACGGATGTATGATGGTATCCAATATAGAGGATATGGACAGGAGATTGTGGAACAACTGGCGCAATATGCTGGTGTTCCAGTTTGGAATGGATTGACAAATGAGTTCCATCCAACTCAAATACTAGCCGATTTATTAACGATTCAGGAACATAGTTCAAAACCATTTCACAAAATAAAGCTTGCCTATTTAGGGAATGCTCAAAATAACACCGCAAACTCCCTAATGGTTGGTTCAGCGAAAATGGGAATCGATTTTCGCATAGCAGCTCCTGCAACATTGCAGCCTGATGAGTCGCTGGTTAATACCTGTCGCAACCTTGCTGCCGAATCAGGAGGAAGCCTTACCATCACAGACAACATAGAAGAAGCTGTTCACGATTGCGATTTTATCTATACCGATGTTTGGGTCTCCATGGGCGAGGCCGAATCAAGCTGGAAAGAGAGAATCGAGCTTCTCAAGCCCTACCAGGTTAATGCGGCAGTCTTAGACTCAACAAATAACAAACAAGTTAAATTTCTCCACTGTCTGCCAGCTTATCACAACCAAGAGACTAAGATAGGGAAAGAGATATTCCAAAAATTTGGGCTTGAAGCGATGGAAGTTACGGAAGAGGTTTTTGAAAGTTCAGCCTCCATCGTTTTCGATCAGGCCGAAAATAGAATGCATACCATCAAGGCGATACTTGTGGCCACATTGGCCCGTTAACATATTAAAGTTTTAAATTCCATCATGAATAATTTCGAATTTCACAATCCCGTCAAGATCTGTTTTGGCAAAGGCGAAATCGCCAAATTACCCAATCTTGTTCCAGCTAAAGCGTCTATCTTACTCGTCTATGGCGGTGGAAGCATTATGAAGAATGGCATTTACGATCAGGTAAAAAACGCTTTAAAAGGGTTCAATATCCATGAGTTTGGTGGTATTGAAGTGAATCCCCATTACGAAACACTGATGAAAGCTGTTGAGCTCGTCAAAGAGCATCGGTTAGATTATATCCTTGCCGTAGGTGGCGGATCAGTGTTAGATGGTGCTAAATTTATCGCGGCAGCAGCACTCTGGGAAGGCTCCGACCCATGGGACATTCTCGCTAAACGTTATCAAATGCCGGTTCAAAAAGCACTTCCGATTGGAACGGTACTAACGCTTCCAGCTACTGGATCTGAGATGAATGGGAACTCGGTAGTTACCCGATGGGAAACGCACGAGAAGCTAGCATTTGGCTCGCCTCATGTGTTACCTCAATTTTCGATTCTTGATCCTCAAGTGGTGTTCTCACTTCCGCCTATCCACATCTCGAATGGTATTGTCGATGCCTTTGTTCATGTGATTGAACAATACCTCACCTATCCGGTCGACTCTCCTATCCAGGATCGATTTGCAGAATCAATTCTGTTGACTCTGATCGAAGAAGGTCCTAAAGTATTGAAGAACCAAACCAATTACGAGGCTGCAGCGAACTTTATGTGGGCAGCTACGATGGCTTTAAATGGATTAATTGGCGCTGGAGTGCCTCAAGATTGGGCCACTCATATGATTGGACATGAGCTCACCGCCTTCCACGGCATCGATCATGGACAAACGCTTTGCATTGTATTACCTGGACTTATGAGCCTAAAACGCAAAAATAAGGAGCAAAAACTGTTGCAGTTTGGAGAACGAATTTGGAAAATTACCGAAGGGACAACCGATGAAAAAATCGATGCAACGATTGCTCGCACGGTTCAATTTTTCGAATCTGTAGGGATAAAAACGAAGCTTTCAGACTATGGCGTAGGACGTGAGGTGATTGCAAAAATCGTGGACCGATTTGCTTCAAGGGGAGTCAAAGGAATTGGAGAAAGGGGTGATTTAACGCTTGACCAGATAGCCGAAATATTGGAATCCAGACTGAGTTAAATAACGCCTCGTAAAATCAAGAATTCAGAACAAGAGATTGAGAAAGCGACTGATTAAATCAGCTGCTATTTTACGGTTGCGTTCTGGGCACTTCTATTTGAAGGAGACACAGGGCATCCACTACAAGCACAGCCACAACCGGTGCAGCTAGTTTCTGTTTTCTTAAAAGACTTAAGCGATTCTACCGCTTTATAGGCAACGATCGACAGAGCGACTAAGATGACTATCCAGGTTAAAATTTCTTGCATAACTAAATCATTTTAAACTTAAACAACATTTTTAATCATTCTATTACGCTAAATAAATAGCAAGGCTATTCGATAGGTGATAAATGAAAAAATCCAAGCAAAACCAGTTGTATAAACAACTGTAAACAAGGCCCACTTCCAACTTCCAGATTCTCTTTTAATGGTTGCAATAACGGCAATACAAGGGAAGTAGAGTAAAACAAAAACTAAGAAAGCCAAGGCAACAGCCTGATTGAAGACCTTTTGTCCAGCTTTAGGGCCAATATAATATTCTTGTGCTCGAAGAACTTCAGGCAGCAGTTCCTTCGACTTCTGATCATCCTTTCCAGTTTGGTATAGAACTCCCATCGTGCTTACCACAATCTCTTTCGCTGGAATACCTGCTAACAAGCAGATTCCCATACGCCAATCCATGCCAAGTGGAGCAATAATTGGTTCCATAGCATGACCAATACTACCTAAGTAAGAGTTCTCAATCTGAGTCTGATTGTAGATGCTATGCCCCGGTTGAGTAGCTGTAACGGAAGTCGGATTTGCCGGATCGATATTCTTTGTCCGCGGAAAATATTCCAAGGCCCAGATAATAATCACCGCAATAAGTATCGTACCTCCAATTTTCTGCAAATACTGACGGGCTTTATCCCACATATGGACCAATGTATTCCGCATAATTGGCATACGATAAGGGGGAAGCTCCATCACAAATGGAGTCTCTTTACGGCGAAATAAGGTGCGATTTAAGATCTTAGCCATGATGATGGCCATCGTGATCCCAAGTAAATATAAACCGGTAAGAATTAAGGCAGGAGAATTAGGAAAGAATGCAGAGATCAGTACAATATATACTGGAAGTCGCGCAGAGCACGACATAAATGGAATAATCAACATCGTCAACAACCTATCACCACGATTTCGAATGGTACGCGTGGCCATAATTGCAGGCACATTGCAGCCAAATCCCATCACCATAGGGATGAAAGATCGGCCATGCAAACCGATTTTATGCATCAGTTTATCCATGATAAAAGCGGCACGGGCCATATAGCCAGTATCTTCCATCAAGGAGGTAAAGAAGAATAAAATCAAGATATTAGGGAGGAAAATAATGATACTTCCCAATCCATTGATCACCCCATCGGTGAGTAGATCTTTAAACATTCCAGGAGGCATCGATGATTTAATCATGTCACCCAAGAAAGCCACCCCTTGGTTTATCCAAACCATTGGGAATGATCCCAAGGTAAAGGTTGCAAAGAAGGTCAGGAACATAAATAGCAAGAAGATGGGGAAGCCCAAAATTCGGTGAGTCACCAATCGATCGATCTTACCCGTAATGGCATAACGCCACTGAACACCTGCCTTGAATGTTTCGCGAAGGGCTCCAGAGATAAATCCGTACTTTGCATTGGTAATTAAACTCGAACTATCTTCGTTCCATCTCGATTTTAAACGAGCGATCTCTTGCTGAACAACTTCGTTGATATGGTTGAAATTAGTTGACGTTTTAAGCGTTTCTAAAGCAGCTGGATCATTATCCAAAAGTCGCAGAGCGAGATAGCGTGACGACAATTTTGCGGTAATGGGCTTATCTTCTTTGATCTCAGTCCGAATCGCCTTTATAGATTGTTCTAGCTCCTCGCCGTAGTTGATATGAATGTGTCGAACGACAGGATTTCGCTCTTCGTAGACTTCGATAATCTCATCAAATAGTTCATTTAATCCCTCCCCACGACTTGCCGTGGTGGGTATAATTGGAATTCCCAATAGGTTTCCAAGTTTCTTTTGGTTTAGCTTAGCACCACTGGTAATCAAATCGTCGTACATGTTCAAGGCCAGTACAACCTTAATATCCATATCGATAAGTTGAGTCGTCAAAAATAAGTTACGCTCTAAGTTCGATGCATCGATCACATTCAAGACAATGTCAGGTGTCTCCTCGATGATATAATTTCGTGTAAATAGCTCTTCAGGAGAGAAAGAGGTCAGGGAATAGGTACCTGGAAGATCAACAAGGTTTAGAGTGTATCCCCGATGTTGAAAAGAGGCTATTTTTGAATCTACGGTAACTCCGCTATAGTTTCCAACATGCTCTTTTGAATTGGTAACTCGATTGAAGAGGGTTGTTTTTCCGCAATTGGGGTTTCCAGCTAACGCGATTAAGATAGTTTTACTCTTCTCTTTTGCTGAAATTTTTAGCGCCTCCATATCGATGGTGCCATCAAATGTTGGCACGGCAAGATCAAGCGCTTCGGCTATGGTAATCACTTCGATCAGTTCAGCTTCGGCGCGACGCAGCGAAACATTGTATCCAAGAAGCTGATATTCAACGGGGTCAAATAGGGGTGCGTTTTTTAGGACTAACACTTCTTTCCCGGTAACAAATCCCATCTCTGAGATTCGACGACGGAAAGAGCCATGGCCTAATACTTTGGTAATGACTACTCGATTATTTTCTTCTACTTCTGAAAGCCGCACCTGTACCTTATTTAGAACAATTAAAAATAACGTACAAATATAGGACATTAAATTCTTTTTTTGGAATAAAAAAGGGTTAATTTTCAATAGAAATTGATTGCAATGGCTCCTGATTTCAGAAGAGCTTATAATAAGGGAGCTAAGGTGCAATTTACAGATGGGTGGAGGATGATTTAGGCATGAATAACGCAATTAAAAGTCCATATTAAAGAAAAATAATAAGTTCTCATAGTTTTGGTTTCTGAAATCTGATTATCTTTGCAGCGCTTCAAGTGGCTTGACCAATGGTTCAGTTCTGGAGTAAGCGTTCTGAGATCTGTTTAACTTTTAAGGAAGCAAATAGATTCGACTAAAATTGGCCCCGTAGCTTAATGGATAGAGCATCTGACTACGGATCAGAAGGTTGGGGGTTCGACTCTCTCCGGGGTCACATCAGAATCAAGGGTTTAGGAAGTTTTTTCTTCTTAAACCCTTTTTTCGTGCAAAAAATTTGCAAAAACTAGATCAAACTAAATGAAAAGAAAGGAAGAGTACTAGTATTTAGCACTTAGACAAAGGTTAACGAAACGAGTTGGGATTTTGAAGTTTGACCTAGTGTTAACCTAGCTTTAAATTTGATAAGGCTACCTAAACGTATTGAATGCCTCTTGCTTTCAATATCTATCCGGGTTACTTTTATTGAAATTATACACTGGAAACTTACTACAGCCCAAAATAGTTAGGTAAGTCTATGGCCTTGCTTATTTCTTTTATTTGTCATATTATATTCATATATTTGCACTTTTTTAGTCATACTATAATTTTACTATCATGAGCAAAAAGACATTGCAGATACAGCAATTGAACAGCAAAATGCTGGCTTACGCCAGTTTGCAAAAGGTTGTTCCACCACCTACCGGATGGATAAAGGCAATACGTAATTCATTTGGCATGACCATGTTGCAGCTTGGAAAACGCCTTTCTATTACCAAACAAAGTGTGCAAGATATTGAACGCAGGGAAAAAGATGGCTCTATTACAATCAAAGCATTGCGGGAAACAGCAAGGGTATTGGATATGCAATTAGTTTACGGCTTTGTGCCTAATGATGGTTCTTTAGAATTATTGATTGAAAGAAAGGCTAAAGAACTGGCCACTCAAATCGTAATGCGAACAAGCAACACCATGAAGTTGGAAGACCAGGAGAATACCAAACAACGCATTGAAAAAGCGATACACGAACGAACCATTACCATCAAATCCGAAATGCCTAAAACTTTATGGGATTAGATTTAGACTACATCAACGGACAAACACCGCTGGAAGAAGATGAGAAAGAAGGGCTGCTTATTCCTACTATAGCTACCCGTGGCGAATTAGATGAATTTGAGCAGCAGAATATTGAACAAGTTGTATTGTGGTCGCTAAACCGCTCTTTTAAAGCAGATAATGTGTTTACCGAAGAATTTTTAAAAGCGGTTCACAAACGGATGTATGGCAATGTTTGGGCATGGGCTGGAGAATTTAGAAAAACAAATAAAAATATTGGCGTAGACAAATGGCAAATACCAACGGAGCTAAGAGCATTACTGGATGATGTAAAATTTTGGTATTCCAATAACACGTATGGCCCGGATGAATGCACCATTCGTTTTAAGCATCGTTTGGTAAGCATACATTGTTTTCCAAATGGTAACGGCAGGCATAGTAGACTAATCGCAGATATCGTGATTGAGAAAATTTACAAGCAGTTACATTATAGTTGGGGTGCAGCAAATTTAGCACAACAAAGCGACCAACGCACTACATATCTCAATGCAATTAGGGCAGCAGATGCTGGAGACATTCAGCCGCTAATAAACTTTGCAAGATCATAAACTATAGGTTCTAACTAATTCATTTAAATATCATTCCGTTTAAACCAGTCGCAACCAACGGAACTTTCTCCTAAAGCTAAAATTCCAATACTTAACAGATCACTTTTAGATGAAAATAGAGAATGAAAACAGCTGAAATTTAATAAAAAATAAACCTTTCAATTCGATTCTATACAGGTCGATAAAATAACAAATAAACAAAGCCTGAAGAAGCTATGGATCAGAAGGTTGGGGTTGAGATTTCTCAGGGGTTACTTAAAAGGCATTGAGAAATCAATGCCTTTTTTAGTTATAAAAAAGACGATCTAAGAGTTAGGCAAATGCCCAAATCTTAGATCGTCTTTCAGTATAAATTTGACTAAATAAAACGAACAGAAACTATGGATGAGTCGTGAAAGAAAATTCAGACCCATAGGTTGTCCCGTGACTACTAACCACATAAGATCTCACATGATAAGTGACGTTCGGCGATAGACCAGTCATGTTGCTTACAAAAGTTCCCAAGCCAGACCCATCGACAGTTTTTGAGTTTGCCGTAGTTGGATTTGACGAAGTATTCCAGCAGACACCCCTGGAGGTGATAGCAAATCCACCATCGTTAAAGACAATACCCCCGCAGACTGCTGATGTAGCCATAATCTGAGTAACCAATTCTGTCATGATTACAGCCCCTTCGGAAGAATCGACAACATACGTCACATCATTACCATACGAAGTACCCACACTATTAACAGCATATGCTCTAATGTGGTAGGTGCCACCGATCTGAAGACTAGTAAGGGTGCTCGTAAATATTCCCGAACCTGATCCATCAGTGGTCTTTGAATCTGCCAACGTTGGATTCGGACTCATGCTCCAACAAATACCCCGCGAGGTAACAGTTGCACCACCATTATTGGTAATATTTCCACCTGAAGTTGCGGAGTTCATATCAACCACGGCCCCAGCAGTAGTCGTTAGCGTAGCCAAACTAGTTGTTTTAAACGTCACTTCCTCACCATAGGAGGTACCTGAAGAGGTTATTGCATATGCTCTTAGGTAATAAGTAGTCCCAGAAGTTAGACCTGTAATTGAACTACCATATGAGCCTATTCCTGTCGATGAATCAACCAATTTAGAGCCAGCCGTTGTAGGGCCAGAACTTGTACTCCAGCATACTCCTCGCTAATTACCGTAGTTGACCCTAGATTGCTTGGAACTGCGGTTGAAATAAGAAGAGCAGTATTGCGAAACGAAATTTCGTTCCCATAAAATGTACCATAGATGCTGGTTGCATAAGCTCTAACATAATACGTTGAATTGGATGACAAACCAGTCATGTTACTCACATATGACCCTACACCCGTACTACTATCCACGGTTTTTGAGTTAGCTGTTGTAGGTCCAGAAGAGAGACCCCAGCAGATTCCTCTAGCCGTAGTAACTCCACGATCATCCGTGATATTACCTCCACCGACAGCTGTAGTACTGGTTAACCAGGCGACATTGCTTGTCGTCAATAGAGGTGTTGGAGTCAAGGTGGTAAACGTGACAACCGCACCATAAGCGATTCCAGCACTGTTCGTCGCAAAAGCTCTTGCAGAATAGGTCGTTGCTGGCAACAAAGCATTTGTAATAGTCCAGTTAAATGAAGCAGAACCGCCGACATCTTTAAAATTAGCTGTAAAAGTGTTGGGGATGTACAATTCCACTCCTTTTGTAAGATTCGAATCGCCGCCAACACTGACAACCTTCCCTCCAAAGGTAAAAGTACCTCCAGCAGTGGCAGTGGCATAACCAGAGATAATTACGGCATCAGTGGTAACGACAGGCAAAACAACCGGCGTCTTAAATGACATTTCATTTCCATAGGCCGTTCCAATACCATTGCTTGCATAGGCTCGATAATAATAGGTGGTATTCGGCAGTAAATACTTTACATCAATACTATAACCCAAAAGACCATTGGAAAAATATGTTAATTCATAATCTGAAGTCGTTGGATGCAAAGTGTAACTCCAGCAAACACCCCTTCCTGTTATAGCAGACCCACCATCGTTATCCACATTACAAACTAAAGTTGCCGTAGTCCCAGTTATGTGTATTGCTCCTACAGTAGTCAAGGAAGGCAACACGGTAGCTGATGAGAATACCATTGGTGTTCCATAGAACGTACCTCTAGTATTGGTGGCATAGGCGGCTACTTTATACGAAACGCCAGCAGTAAGACCGGTTAAATTACTTGTGAATGAACCTATCCCTGAGCCATCAACCGTTTTGTTATCAGCGATTGTTGGATTATTTCCGGATGAAGTCCAACATACCCCACGGGCCGTAATCGGCACACCTCCATCGCTCGCAATGTTACCTCCACCGATGGCTGTGGTTGCCGTTATTCCACTTATCACTGAAGTATTTAGTGTTGGATCGGTTAAGCCAATTGTTGTAAAAGAAATTGAAGTAGTGCTATATTCATATCTTCCATCTGCATAACGGATATAAACGCTAGTAGTATAATGAGTTGAAGGTGTCAATCCGGTAAGTTTAACATGCCCACTCACAGAAGAAAAAGAGGTGGAAAGTACGAGATGAGAGCCTGCTACGGTCGGTTTAGCAACTGATGTTGGGTCTACAACTTTCCAACAGACACCAAATTCATTATATGCTTCACTTCCTGCGGTGACCGAAATGGTTAATCCAGCAGAGGTATAGGTTATGGAATCTGCCACCGATATACTAAAAAGGGGAGGATCTACAGGCTCAGTTGCATTATCAGAGGCACAACCAAAATTAACCAATAAACTAACAACGAAGGAAATAAACAACAAAGGGAAAGCCCGATACTTATTCATAGGATATTTAATTATTTTTTTTGCAAAAATAATTAATTACCAATAACTTACAAATGACTTAATGAAGTATAAGTTATTTAGTATAAATTAATAAAACTGCAAATTAGAATGATCGACTTATGTATCAAATAATTCAACTTCGTAAATGATAGGCTTTGGGCTGAGTAAAGGTGCGTAATCCAACATGCGAAAGGGTACTCCCAAAACCACTATGCTTGCGACCACTCCAAGGCAGAGCAGCACTCACTCGGTCACAACAGTTCCAATAAGTCGTGCCAGCATTTAGCTGATTCATCAATGTTAAAGCACGGTTTTCATCTGAGGTAAATACCGCTGCAGTAAGACCATATTGGGTATCATTCATTAAGGCTAGCGCCTCTTGATCACTCCTTACCTTCATAATTCCAATGATAGGTCCGAACGACTCCTCGCGCATCACCTCCATGGTATGGTTCACATCAACCAATACAGTAGGCTCAAAGAAGTTCCCCTCACCTGAAACGATCTTCCCACCACAAAGCAGTTTCGCCCCTTTAGAAACAGCATCTTTCACCTGACTGGCAAGATAGGCTGGCTGCTCCTCGCGTGTTAAAGCGGCGCAATAAACACCTTCTGCAGTTGGACTGCCAAAACTATACGTCTTCACCTCCGCCACAAAAGCAGCCACATAAGCATCGTAGACCTTTTCATGCACATAAATACGTTCTACCGAGCAACAGCTCTGTCCGTTATTGTAAAATACACCATCCGCAGTATTCACCGCCACAGTATTAACATCAGCCACATCATCAGCCACATAAAGTGGATCTTTACCACCCAGTTCGAGTCCGCAAGGCTTCATCTTTTTACTCACCTTTTCGTAAATCGATTTGCCAGTTGCATAAGATCCGGTGAAGAAATAGCCGTCAAGGTCTGCCTCCAAAAGTAGTTCGCCAACTTCCCTTGCTCCAATAGCAATCGTAAAAGCATCTTTAGGAACGCCTGCTTGATGTAGGTATTTTTCAATCTGAAGACCGGTTAAGGTTGCCAGTTCGGAGGGTTTATAAACCACGCTATTGCCAGCTAAAAGAGCCGGAACAAAAACGTTAGTCCCCACCAAATAAGGGTAGTTCCAAGCCGATATATTACAAACAACACCAAGAGGCTCATAGGCAATCTTCTCACGCGTAGCCCCTTCTGAAACCATCCACTCATCACTTAAATCGCTCAAGGCATTAGCCGTCAGCCATTCAATACGGGCACAGGCACCATTGACTTCATTGCGCGACTGCTGCAACGGTTTTCCAACTTCACTGGTTAAAACTAAGGCACACTCTTCTATATTTTGCTGAAGTAAACTGGCAAACTTTTGCAAGATCGCAATACGGTCGGCAAGCGGCACTTGATTCCATTTTTGCTGACCAATTCTCGCTTCATTAACCTTTTTATCAATACTTAACTTGTCGTCTTCAGAAACGGTTGTGATAACTTCGTGAGTTGCTGGGTTAATGATTTTCATGATTTAAATTTTAAGGCTTCCTCAAAAAACCAGGCTTTGAGATTTTGAGAAAGTGGATTTGTTTGTTTATTTTCAATACGTTCTGGATGCCATTGAACAGCCAACATTGGGCTCTTATCTGCTTTATCTTTCCATTCGATCCCTTCAATAAGTCCATCGTCGGAATAACAACCAATAGAGAGCAGGTCTGAAATCTGCTCGATAGCTTGATGATGCGCACTATTTACCTTGCCATTTGATATTCCAGAGACGGCTGCGAGCAAAGAGTCTTTTTGAAGTTCAACAGTGTGGATATAATCTATTCCACTCATATTCCGATGGTTCTTCTCCCCTGCATGCTCCAAATCAACGATTAAGGAGCCACCTAGGGCCACATTAATCAATTGTAAACCTCGACAGATGCCAAGAATTGGCATTTTTAAAGTTTGGGCTTTGTTCAGAAGATCGAACTCAAATTCATCGCGACTGGTATTCCAAATCGCTGGCTGATTGGGATACGTTTTTAATGTTTGATCGTAATAGGCGGGATCAATATCGATACCACCTGTTAGAAGCAGACCATGACATTTATCCAGATCTTCCAAGTTTTGCTTTTCCCACGAAAGGTCAACAACCTCAACGACATCTGAGCCCTCAAGGATCCAAGCGGGATAATTCGGATGTTTTGTTTCTGTAAAGCAGACTCCAATTACAATTTTCATGGGATTCGATTATAAGGCTTTCAGGTATAAAGCTTTGAAATCAGCCCGACTAACAGGCTTTGGATTATTGGGATGAGCAAAGTCAGCGAAAGCTAAGTCTGCCAACGTCTCAACATGTTCCGTTTTCACTCCAATCCCACCCAAAGTTTTTGGAATGCCTAATCTATCATTCAAATCAAATAGGTATTCAACGACCCCTTCACCGGTTTCATTTTTAATTCCTAATGCTTTGGCCATCCGAACAAATCGGTCCTCAAAACCTTCTATATTATAATGCATCCCATAAGGCAAATTAACAGCATTCGCTAGACCATGATGGGTATCCAATAAACTAGAGAGTGGATGTGCTAATGAATGCACTACGCCAAGTCCTTTTTGGAATGCAATAGCTCCCATCATAGAGGCTAATAACATATTAGAGCGTGCTTCGACATCTGGATTTTTCACAGCTTTTTCTATTGAAAGTGCGATTAGACGCATCCCTTCCAAAGCTATTCCGTCGCAAAGTGGATGGTAATTTTTAGCTAAGAAAGCTTCCATATTGTGTGTTAGGGCGTCCATGCCCGTTGCAGCAGTTATAAATGCTGGAAGATCCATGGTCAAATTTGGATCGGCAAAGACAATTTTCGCCAATAGCTTAGGCGAGAACAATATTTTTTTCTGATGTGTTTCGTCATCTGCAATGATGGCCGAACGACCCACTTCACTGCCCGTACCTGCCGTTGTAGGAACGGTGATAAATGGTGGAACATCATTCGTTACATACACATCACCACCGATTAAATCATCATATTTAAAGAGATCTTCCCGATGATTGATCCGCAATAAGATCGCGCGAGCCACATCGATGGCCGCTCCCCCACCAAGGCCGACAATACAATCGCAATTTGCGTTATCATAAGCATCGGCACCCTTGTAAACATCGCTTTTTACCGGATTTTTATGAATATCGTGAAATACAGTCGGCTGGATACCTGCCGCACTGAGGTCACTCAAGATTTGCTTAAAGAACCCTAATCCAGCAATGGTTGGATCGGTTGAGATCAAAGGTCTGGAGAGGTTGTTGTTTTTTAGGTAGGTCGGTAATTCAGCGATTACTCCCGCACCAAAACGGATCGTAGTGGGGAAATTAAATTGTGAGATTGACATGATGAAAGTGATTTACTGTATATGTTACTCTTGTTATTTCTACTAAAATTATTTTTTTATGGGCCTAAAACAAATTAATACTTTAAAGTATCCTTGTTGAACCCACTTCGGGGCTCCCTGTTTGTTTGACTTTTTAACTCTCAGTTTCACTGAGAGTTATTTAAAATCACAGTCCTTCGGACTTTTTAGATCATCGTGAAATACCGTTTACTTTCCCAGTCGACAACCACATTAGTAACCTGACTAACATAACAGCCATCCACATTTGAGATCTTTTAACTCCCAGTTCACTGAGAGTTAGTGAAATTAAAGTCCTTCGGACTTTTTAGATCATCCTGAAATACCGTTTGCTTTCCCAGTCGACAATCACATTAGTAACCTGACTAACATAACAGCCATCCACATTTGAGATCTTTTAACTCCCAGTTCACTGAGAGTTAGTGAAATTAAAGTCCTTCGGACTTTTTAGA
>JAPLDS010000080.1:0-18579 GCA_026391295.1 Bacteroidia bacterium
ATTATAAGAACTATTATTCGGCTCAATACAAACTTCAATACAATCAGCTTATTAAACAGTTGGAATTAACAAGAAATCTTTCAGCTGAAATAGAACAACAACTTTCAGAACAAGAAAAATTAATTGAGGTTTACCGAAAAGAACTGGAGTCAGGACTGGTGCGATTTCTGGATTTCATAACGATTGTAAATAACTATTCATCAACAAAAGCAACCTCACTTATCACGGAGAATAACAAGATGCAGATTATTAATCAATTGAATTATTTAAAATGAAAATAATCCATTCCATATTTTGCTTAACCATCACTCTATTGTTTGCCAGTTGCGGGGATTCCACCCCTTCTAAGTCAACTGAATCAACGAAGGTGACAACACCTGTTTCGGTCTTAACTATCTCATCGGCCCCAATCAGTGAGTCGGTAAGTTTTAATGCTATTTCCTCTTATCAACGAAAAAACAGCATCCGTTCAAACATTGGTGGATATGTAATTAAGTCGTATGTCAATCAAGGCGATCGGGTTAAATCCGGACAGTTACTATATACGATTCGGACTAAAGAGGGTGAAGTGTTAAGTCAAATTTCATTGACAGATGCTTCTTTATCCTTCAAAGGAGAGCAGAAGATCTTAGCTCCCAGTGCTGGTGTTATTTTGGAAGCAAACAAGCATACAAACGACTATGTTAGTGATGGTGATCAACTTTGTAATTTAGCCGAACTGAATAGTTTTGTTTTTAGTTTAAATGTCCCTTTCGAGCAAAATAAATTAGTAGCAATTGGTAAAAAATGCTCTGTCATACTATCTGATTCTACTATTTTAGTTGGTACCATTACCGGAAGATTAGCAAGTATTGATCCTATTTCTCAGACTCAAACTTATCTTGTAAAAGCTGGAGTAAAGTCCATTTTGCCTGAGAATCTTGCCGTAGTAGTTCAGATCACAACCAATACAAAATCAAATGCTCAGGTGCTCGATAAGTCTTGTGTTTTATCGGATGAGACGATGGAGAAATATTGGGTGATGAGGCTTATAAATGATAGTGTGGCTATCAAAACACCCGTTCAACTTGGATTAAAATCGGGTCGTACCGTTGAAATACTTTCGCCTCAATTTAAAGCAAATGAGCAGATTATTAGCAAGGGGCAATATGGACTTCCTGACACGGCATTTGTAACGATTACCCAACACTAAGCTATGAGAGATTTTTTTGTATCACATAAGAATCCTGTTGTTGTAGTCTTGTTTATCATTCTGGCAGCTGGTATATACAGTTACTCCAGGATGCAATCATCACTTTTTCCTGAAGTGACCTTTCCTAAGATTAAAATTATTGCAGATAGTGGATTGCAGCCTGTAGGCAAGATGATGGTTACCGTCACCAAACCTTTAGAGAATGCAATTAAAAAAGTTCCAAATCTAAGAACTGTGCGCAGTATCACTAGTCGTGGTAACTGTGAGATTTCTGCATTTATGGATTGGAGTGCCGACATCGACTTAAGTAAAGGTCAGATAGAGTCAGCAATTAACCAGATCAAAAATGATCTCCCCGCTGGAACGAATCTAACGGTTGAGAAGATGAATCCATCAACACTTCCAATTATTGGTTATGTTATTGAAGGTCAATCGCGCAGTAACATAGAACTAAATCAAATTGCCAATTATACCATTAAGCCTTTCCTAGCTCAGGCGACAGGAGTTGCCGATGTTTGGGTGGTTGGCGGTAAGACTAAAGAGTTCCATATCGAGTTATTGCCTCAGAAAATGGCAGCTTTAGGAATTACTCCAGCGAAGATCACTACAGCCTTAAGCAATACCAATTTTATTAGCAGTAATGGATACCTGACTGACTATAACCGCTTATACCTCACTGTTACAGATGCTAATGTGCAAAACTTAGAGGAGTTAGAGGAGTTGATATTGAGTAATGATGGCAAACGCGTAATTCATTTGAAAGATATTGCTTCCCTAAAAATCTCGGAACAGACACAGTATGTCAGGGTTAATGCAAATGGGAAATCAGCCATTCTAATGGCCGTTATCAAACAACCCAATGCAAATCTAATTGAAGTTACAGATAGAGTTAGTCAAAAAATTGAAGAATTAAACAAATCCATATTACCCAAAGATGTTAAGCTAACTCCTTATTATGTGCAAGCGGATTTTGTAAACGATTCGATTAAGAGTGTTAACGATAGTCTCTGGATCGGTCTTATTTTGGCCATTATCGTGGCTTTTATCTTCCTTCGATCACTAAAATCTAGCCTAGTGATCTTGGCTACTATACCTATCACCTTATCGCTGACCTTAACCGTTCTTTATCTTATCGGATATAATTTTAATATCATGACACTTGGTGCCATGGCAGCGAGCATAGGTTTAATTATTGATGATGCCATCGTAGTGGTGGAACAGATCCACCGAACGCATGAGGAATATCCGGATAAACCGACCAAAGAGTTGTTGACAGGTTCTGTAGGGTATCTATTGCCTGCTATGATTGGTTCCTCGATTAGCACCATTGTAATCTTCTTGCCATTTGTTATCCTTAGTGGAGTTGCTGGAGCCTATTTTAAAATCCTCACCAATACAATGATGATCACCTTGGTATGTTCATTCTTAGTGACTTGGATTGGACTTCCGATAATTTATCTATTGCTATCAAAGAACACTAATTCAGAATCATTAGTACCTCTTAAAAAAGAAAAAACATCTGGAAAGTGGATCTCTTATTTTATTCATCGTCCATTTATCAGCTTTGCATTTGTAGCGGCACTTATTTTTTCAGCATTTTTAATATTTGGCAGCCTGCAGACAGGTTTCTTACCTGAGATGGATGAAGGGAGTATTGTATTAGATTATACCTCTCCACCAGGAACTTCTTTACAAGAGACAGATCGAATGTTGCGTGAGGTTGAGAAGATCTTCCCATCAATACCTGAGATTGACACCTATTCAAGAAGAACGGGGGCTCAAATGGGCTTTTTTATTACAGAGCCGAACTATGGTGACTATTTGATTCAACTAAAGAAAAGAAGGTCAAAAAGTACCGAAGATGTTATTGATGAGATTCGAAAAAGAGTGGAATCCTCTCAACCTGCCTTAAAAATTGATTTTGGTCAGGTTATTGGGGATATGCTGGGTGATCTAATGAGTGCGACCCAACCGATTGAAATAAAGGTTTATGGTGATAATGTGGGGGTATTACAAGAGCTTGCCAGAAAAATTGCTGAGATCACAGCTCAGGTGTCCGGAACGGCAGATGTTTTTAATGGGATAACAATAGCAGGTCCATCGATAAATATTGAGCCAGATCACAAGAAGCTAGCATTATTAGGTATTACCCCATCCGACTTTCAAAATCAACTACAAACGCAGCTAGCTGGTGTTATTGTTGGTAACATTTACGAAAAAGAGCAGTTAACAGCTGTTCGGATGCTATACCCAGATGCCGCTAATTCATCGCTTGAAAGAGTTAAACAGAGTTCTATATTCTTGCCAGAGGGAAAGCTGCAGCCTATTGCTCAGTTGGCCCATATTAGCATAGACAATGGAACGGCAGAAATCATCAGAGAGAATCTTCAATCTATGATTCCTATTACAGCACGACTAAACAACCGTGATTTAGGAAACGTCATGAAAGATCTTAAGCATACGATCCAATCAAAAATTAATCTACCTCATGGCTATCACATAACCTATGGAGGAGCTTACGAAGAGCAGCAAACATCATTTAAGGAGTTGCTGATAATATTAATAACGGCCATCTTATTAGTCTTTGCCACCATGCTTTTTCTCTTTAAAGAGTTTAAAATTGCCACCTTGATCGTCTTTCTAGCAGCCTTAGGGATTTCTGGAAGTCTAATAGCTCTCTACTTAACCAATACACCTCTTAATATTGGCAGTTACACAGGTATAATTATGATTGTCGGTATTATTGGAGAGAATGCAATTTTCACCTTCCTCCAATATCAGCAAAGCGCTCGAACGAACACGCGTGATCAAGCAATCGTTTATGCCATATCTACTCGAATTAGGCCAAAGCTTATGACAGCCTTAGGGGCGATCATTGCGTTAGCCCCAATTGCTATGGGTATTGGAACAGGGGCTCAATTGCATCAGCCATTAGCAATAGCTGTGATAGGTGGTTTTATAATCGCTATCCCTTTACTGCTTATTGTCTATCCATCATTACTACGAATGTTATACAAGAGATAGTATTTAAAAGAAAAGAGCCATAGACAATATCTATGGCTCTTTTTTAAGAGTATCTAAAATAGGTTTAGAGTGTTATTGTAGTCGTCTTATCCCCGATTTTCAAGGTTGCTTTATTGTCGCAAGTACCTTCGCCAAAATTAATTGTCCGTGGCAGTTCTCCTTGTGGTGTGACCAAAACCGATCCACTACTAAACCATTTACATGAATTCCTTTTTACCAATGCACTAGGGAAACTAGCTGTCCAAGTTACACCATTTCTATCTTTTCCAGATGACGCACCTTCAATGCGATAGACATCATCATCAAGTGAAACTGTTGCAAAACCTTCCGACTGAAGTCTTACGTATTCAGCCCGATAAGTCATGAATTTTTTATCAGGAAACTCAATCTTAGCTTCGGTGAAAATTTGATAGCGAGGCCATGAATTTCCTGCATTTAGACCAATATAGGTAATTCGGTGCGTTCCTGTAATAGTATTACCATTACTAACAAAATTGGAGAAAGTAAAGGTGGCAACTGAATTGGGAACATTCATTTTACCAGAAAGTGAAATATAGAGCTTACCACTTCGTACTGTGGTATCTAAAGCACTAGAGCATCCAGTACCCCAATCCAACGATATATTGATAGGGAAAGTGGTAGTTAATGTAGCGCTAATACTAGGACAAGTCCCTATACTACCAGCTTTTAGACCACTTAACGACAGGTAACTTTCCACATACCCGTTTAGACCTTCGAAAGTAGCATCAGCCATAACAACCGTTGACTCCGAAGTTAATGTAGTTTCAACTTTAGGGGCAACAACACCTGAGATTGAATCTTTCTGACAAGCGCCAACAATTAAGAAAATAGCACCAGCGTAAACTAGTTTTCTAAGAAGCTTTTTCATGGTTAGTGGAGTGATTAGAGTTTGAAATTTACGAATAATGTAATTGTTTAATAAAACAAATTTATAAATAATTGAATATCTGACTCTAATAAATCAAATAAGTTTAATTCAAAATATGAAATTTAACATTTGAACGAATCCAAATCTGCGATAAATTGGAGAGAAGCGGTATAATCAGATTGGATTCGGCAATATTTAAAAAAGGGATGTAATAAAATACAAAGCCTCTCAAATCAACGATTGAGAGGCTTTATTGTGACCCCACCGAGATTCGAACTCGGATCAAAGGAACCGGAATCCTCCATTCTATCCATTTAACTATGGGGCCCTAATTTAAGGGTAGCAAAAGTAGCATTATTCTTTATAACTCAGAATTGTTCAGTAGCTTAATTTGCTACATTATTTCATTTAGAGACCATTTGTTAACTTTCTATCATCATATTAAATATATCCTAAGATAATAGCCGAACAGTCGCGCATTAATGGTAAATTTAGACCGAAAATAAATTGACAAATGGTAAATATTGAAGTTTTAGAGGATTTAAGAAAAGTTTATGCAGACATTAAATTAAGCTGCCAAATTCCCCCGTTAGCTCTGAATCCTATTGCATTAAAGACTTTAGAACATACTGATAGAGTTCTTTCAAACATCATAATCCTAAGTGAGAACTTAGAACTGAACGAAAATGAGAAAGCAATTGCCGAGATTGTAGCCTTATTTCATGATATTGGTCGAATAAATATCTTATTAGATGAGGAACCTTCCTCCTTGCCCACTAATCACGCTGAATTAAGCATTCAATTTCTAAAAGAGAACAAATCCTTTGCTCTATTATCCGATAAAATTCAGGGTATTATAACAGAGACTATCCTGAATCACAACAAACCTGAGTTAGACCAGAAAGAGGGTGATTTAGTCTTGTTTTATCTGAAACTATTACGTGATGCAGATAAGTTAGATGTTTGGTATTCAACCTCTGAATATGTGAAACATAAAGCTGGAAAACCAAATCTAGCTTTAGATTTAGCCCTTTCCGAAAAACCGTTTGTAACCTCATCTTTTTGTCAAACGATTATTGATGGCGGAATCCCTAGTAAAAAGGACTTAATAACGTTTAATGACTTTATTATTTTTCAAATGTCGCTAGTTTTCGATTTAAACTTTAAAAAGAGTTTTCAAATTTTAAATCAGAAACAATATATCCGTCATTTATACGATTCGTTGCCTAAAAACGACAGTGTCATTGAGATTTACCGAATGATTCGAATCTATTCTGAAAATAGGATCTAATCTTTTTTACAAAATAAATTAGTCGCACTAGCTCTCCTAAACCATCTAAATACTATATTTAGAAATTCTAATTCTAAAAGTACCGGTCGCTAGTGTATGCCATAATCGATATTGAAACAACAGGTGCAGCTGCCCAATATGGCAAAATTACCGAGATTGCTATTGTCCTGCATGATGGCCTGAAAGTGACAGAAACATTCAATACTCTGATTAATCCAGAGTGCCCTATCCCCTATCAAATCACAAGTCTTACGGGCATTTCAAATGCAATGGTTGCGAATGCTCCTAAATTCTATGAAGTAGCCAAACAGATTATTCGGCTCACAGAAGGACGCATATTTGTAGCTCACAATGCTGTATTTGATTATTCTTTTGTGAAGGAAGAGTTTAAAAGACTTGGATATTCTTACAGTCGAGATACCATGTGCACCGTTAAAACGAGTCGCAAAATGATCCCTGGTCATCGATCCTACTCGCTGGGTAATTTATGTGCAGATTTAGGAATTGGCATAACTGATCGACACCGTGCCCTTGGCGATGCCTTGGCAACAGCAAAACTATTCGATATCTTAATAGAAAAGAGTAAAACAGATAATTTTCTAATTCCGGCAAAATCTTCTCAATTTTTAACCAATGAAAAGATCGCCTCAATACCTGCCGTAACAGGCGTATATTATATTTATGATAATCTGAATAACCTAATTTATATCGGTAAAAGCAAAGATATTCGCCAACGTGTACTCACCCACTTAAACAGTCCAAAAACAAAAAAAGCCATCGAGATGCGGGATAAGATGGCAGATCTATCATGGGAAGAGACCGGAAGTGAGCTCGTTGCACTTCTGCTTGAATCGGATGAAATAAAGAAACATAAACCTTTATTCAACAGGGCTCAACGAAATACCACCTTTAATTTTGGATTGTTTTCTTTCGAGGATCACAATGGATACCTCAATCTAATCATTCAGAAAGTCCAGAATGAAACGAATCCATTAACGACGTTTAGTTCCCAACAAGAAGGGATCGATTTTATGCATCAGCTTGTTATGGAATTTACACTTTGTAAGAAATTATGTAATCTCTATAAAGCAGATGGGGAGTGTTTCAGCGCCCAATTAAACGATTGTCATGGGGCTTGTGGCGGTCGTGAAAGTGCAGAGAGCTACAATGTTCGTGTGCATAATGCCATCCGTCCACTAAACTATAAACACGAGAATTTTTACATTGTAGATCAAGGTCGATCTGCGGATGAAAAGGCGATTGTCAAAATTGCAAGCAACCGATATATTGGATTTGGCTATGTTGGCCTAAATAATTCGTCTGCCGATTTAGCTATTTTTGATGATTGCATTAAGAAATACGGAGACAATAGAGATGCGCAACGCATCATAACTAGCTTAATTAAGCTAAATAAACGGCTTCAAATCATCCCCTTCTGACCCTAGTCTTCCGAGTATCCAATTGCTTGACCATATCGCTTTAAGGTTCTTTCACGAGCAAATTGGTGATCTATTATTGGCTGACAATAATCAAAACTATTCAATTCGGGAATCCACTTGTTTAGATATTCATTTTTAGGATCAAATTTTTTAGCCTGTAAGGTGGGATTAAAGATTCTGAAATAAGGAGCCGCATCACAACCTGATCCAGCAGCCCACTGCCATCCTCCATTGTTCGAAGCTAACTCAAAATCATTTAGTTTACTTGCAAAATAAGCCTCGCCCCATCTCCAATCGATTAAAAGGTGTTTGCATAAGAAACTAGCCGTCACCATTCTGACCCTATTTTGCATAAATCCGGTCGAATTGAGTTCACGCATTCCTGCATCCACCATTGGATATCCAGTCCTTCCTTCGCACCACGCTGTAAAATGATCTATATTGTTCTCCCACCGAATGGAGTCGTAAATAGGCTTAAAAGCTCGTTTTGCAACATGAGGGTAAAACCAGAGAATCTGGCTATAAAAATTCCGCCAAATAAGTTCTGATAAAAAAGTTTCAGAATGCAACAATGCAAATGCGGTAATCTTACGGATACTAATTGTTCCAAAACGAAGATGAACACTGAGTTTTGACGTACCATTTAAAGCAGGGAAATCCCTTGTTTCTGCATATGATTCAATTAGACTTTGATTAAATGATTTTGAAGGAAAGATAAGATCTACGTGCTCAAACCCGAGTTGCTCGACAGAGATCATGGGTAGTGGCTTAGTTCGAAAAAAATGATGAAAATATTGAGACGTGTTTAGAGTCTTAACCATCTCCATATTGAACTTCTCAATAAACTTGTTTTTATAAGGGGTGAACACGGTGTATGGCTTACCATCATTTTTAACAAGCTCGTCTTTTTCAAAAATCACATGATCCTTATAGGTTTGAAATTCAATCTTGTTGTGGGCTAAAAATCTTTCAACTTGGTGGTCTCGTTCTAGTGCTGAAGGCTCATAGTCACGATTTGTATACACGCTACAAACATGATATTTTTCAGTTAGTTGCTTGAAAATATCAAGCGATTTCCCATGAGCAATATAGATCGAGGAGCCGATATTTTCCAAGTAAGCCTTGAGTTCTAAGAGTGTTTTATGAATAAAATTCACTCTGTAGTCTGGTCGAAATTCAAGTTGCTCAAGGATGTCGACATCGAAAATAAATAGCGGCAAGACATTCTCTCTAGTTTTTAGGGCATGGTAAAGGGCGGTATTATCTTCAAGTCGCAAATCACGCCTCATCCAAAATACATTGATAACTGGTTTCAATTTTTGTGTCATTTTAAAGTCAACTAGAAAAATGGGCTAAATAGCTTAAATAAGGTTTCTGAAATATACTAAAAACCCCAAAACAAAACTTACTTTTACAAATAAATATTAAGTCTTTAGAAACATCCTAAGCTATAACAATTATGGGACAAAGAGGTTTTGCAAGCGACAACAATTCTGGTATTCATCCACAGATTCTAAGGGCGATAGAATTATCGAATATTGATCATGCCATTGGATATGGTGATGATCAATGGACTAATCAAGCTATAGACCTATTTAAAAAAGAGTTTGGTAGCGATATCAAAGTATTTTTTATGCTGACTGGAACTGGGGCAAATATTTTAAGTATTCAATCTGCCGTCTATTCTTTTCATTCCATTTTGTGCGCTTCTACTGCCCATATTCATGTTGATGAATGTGGGGCGCCCGAAAAATTCACCGGAAGTAAACTTATTCCTATACCTACTAAGAATGGCAAGTTAACGCCTGAATTAATTCAGACTCAACTTCATGGATTCGGCTTTGAACATCATTCACAACCTGGACTTATAAGTATCACTCAAGTTACTGAATTAGGTACCGTTTATACTCCAAGTGAGATTAAAGCCATTGCCGATTTAGCGCATCAGCATGGGATGTATCTCCATATGGATGGTGCAAGAATTGCCAATGCTGCTATCTCTTTAGGGCTCCCCTTTAAGGCTTTCACAAAAGATGTAGGTGTAGATATCCTCTCTTTTGGTGGCACTAAAAATGGGATGATGGTCGGTGAAGCAGTTATCTTTCTGAACCTTAAATTAGCTCAAAACAGTAAATATTTCAGAAAACAGGCGGCTCAGCTTTACTCTAAGATGCGGTTTGTTGGAGCTCAGTTTGTCGCATATCTGCAAGATGACCTATGGAGAATTAATGCCACTCATGCCAATAAAATGGCAAAGCTTCTTGAAAAAGAGTTGAAAGAAATCACGCAGATTGAAATTACTCAACCGGTGGAGGCCAATGGTATATTTGCGATAATACCTTCAGCTATATTAGAGAAGCTACAGGAGCAATATTTCTTCTATACCTGGGACGATGCAAAAAATGAAGTTCGATGGATGACCTCCTTTGATACTACAGAGGACGACATCAATGGTTTTATCTCTTTGATGAAAAGGCTTCTAGCTAATTAAATAGTACAAATTAACTGCAGAACCTTCTATTAATAAAGCTAAAGTTAGATGTCAATATTTTCAAGATATCATCCAGGAGCTTATACAGAGGATCAATTTCTACTCGAAAAAAGGGTTGTGAACCATGCTCTTTTTGTCTCTCTATTTCTTTTAGTCGTGTTATGGTTTGTGAAAATTTTCGAAGTTGAGTTTGATCATGACTTTGCTTCATGGGGAATATATCCAATGTCGATTAAAGGGCTTCGGGGCATTCTTTTCGGACCGTTAATTCATGCAAATTTCGAGCATCTAATTGCCAATTCATTCTCTATTTTCATTTTAACATTTTCGTTGTTCTTCTTTTATCGACACTCGGCTTACCAAATATTTGGATTAATCTATTTTTCAGCTGGATTATCGGTTTGGTTTGTGGGGCGTGATTCCTTGCAAATTGGGGCAAGTGGCGTTATTTATGGACTTGCAGCCTTTTTATTTCTAAGCGGCGTGATCAGCTACAATGCTCGTCTATTAACGATTGCCCTAATAGTAGCTTTGATCTATGGTGGATTATTTTGGGGCATTTTCCCAGTTAAACCTGAAATATCATGGGAATCACATCTTTGGGGAGGAGTGATGGGATTTGGAATCGCGTTGATGTTTCGAAAATCAGCACCTATCAATCCTTATTTCGCAGATGAAAGCGATGATCTGGAGTCAGATGTTATGAATGAAACTGAACTTGATTCAACAGATCCGCCAGAAAACAAGTAGTCAATTCGGTTTTTTGTTGTATTTTTGCAAGCAATTTAATAATCGAAACTAGTTCTGTTAAAATCATGATAAGTCGAAGGATAATCCGCACAAAAGTACTTCAGATAATCTATGCTCATGTCTCATCGTCCGAAAAGACCATCGCTCAATCGGAAACGGAACTCCATTTCAGCATCAAAAAAACTTACGATCTCTACCATCTGCTTTTTGCTATTCTAGTTGAGTTAAGTGACTTTGCAAATGAACGTATTGAATCACGTAAGCTAAAAAACTTCCCTACTGCTGACGATCTAAATCCAAATTTAAAATTTGTCAATAATAGATTAATTGCCAAACTCAAAGTCAACAAAGGGTTAAACGATTATTTAAAGACAAACAAGTTAAATTGGTCAATGCATCCAGATCTTATTCGTGCCCTTTTTAGCTCACTTCAAGAGTCCGAGCTATATGGTGAATATATCAGTTCTTCTCAGGATGATTTTCAAACGGATCGACAATTTTGTGAAGATATCTTCAGCATCATTTTAGTAAATAGTGAGAGTATGCTAGCTGAGCTAGAAGAGCAGAGCATATATTGGAATGATGATTTGGACTTCACCATCTCCATGGTAATCAAAACAATTAAGAAATTCAAAAGCGAAGGCGATAACAATGAATATTTAATGTCGCTATACAAAGATGAAGAGGATAAAGAATTTACGACCACTTTATTTAGAAAGGCGGTCATAAACAACGTCGAGAATAGAAAAATCATCGAGACCTACACCAAAAATTGGGATGTCGATCGAGTTGCGATTATGGATATTCTAATTATGCAGTTAGCGCTTACGGAACTCACAGAATTTCCATCTATACCTATCAAAGTTTCACTGAACGAATACATTGAGTTGGCTAAATATTATAGTACCACAAAGAGTAGCACCTTTATCAATGGAGTACTCGATCGAATAACTAAAGATTTCAAAGAAGCTGGCAAAATCGTTAAAACTGGAAGAGGCTTATTGGAATCATGAAAAATCGGCGTGCCATATGTCAATTCTTTTGGGCCCTACTTGTTAGTGTCGTAATAAGTTCTTGTCAGTCTAGCCCCAGCTCTAACCAATCAGACAAACCAAAACTTCATGAAAATAAAGGTATTGGTAAAATTGTATTTGATCAAGAAATTCATAATTTTGGTACATTGAAAGATGGCGAAATTGCTGCATTTGCCTTTGTATTTAAAAATTCAGGGGGTATGCCTTTTAAGATCGTTAAAGCAGACAAATCGTGCGGATGCATTGAAGTACATTTTAGTAGTATTGACGTTGCACCAGGTGAACAGTCATCTATTGAGATTCGTTTAAATACAGCCGGTGAATGGGGAAACCTAATCAGAGAGGCAATCATAGAGACCTCGACAGGAGAGCGAAAAACTTTACAGGTTGGTGCCTATATTGAAAATAAACAGTTTAATAACCTTTTAAAAACATTAAAATGAATTCGATTTTATTTATTACAGCACAAGCAAATCCTCCAGCAGGAAACTCACCAATGAGTATGTTGTTGATGATGGGCTTGATGATCTTAGTATTTTATTTCTTTATGATCCGTCCACAAATCAAACGCCAAAAAGAGATGGCCAAATTTCGTGCTGCTCTTCAAAAAGGGGATAAAGTAGTAACAACTGGTGGTTTATATGGTAAGATTGAAGAGATCAAGGACAATATTATTGTATTGGAAATAGCTCCAAACGTAAAAGTTAAAGTGGATAAAAGTGTTGTTTTAAATGACATGTCTGATGCTCCAGTTCAGAAATAATAATTTACAGTACTAAATAAATTAAGTGCGATTTAGTCGTAAAATAGATTTCTAAAAGGCTGGGCAACCGGCCTTTTAGTTTAATTTTAATAACATCTAGTGATGTATAGACGAGTTATTGACTTTCTTAAATCGGAAATAATAGCTATTCGCAATGGTAAGGCCTTTGTGTTTTTAGTCTGCCTTTTTTTAGCTTCATTTTTGTGGATCTTAAATGCTCTTCAAAAGCGCTATACCGATCGTATCAACATACCAATACAATACATCAATAAACCTAGCGGTAAAGAGCTTACAGGTAAGTTGCCAGACAGACTGGAGTTAACGGTTGATGCTGTAGGATATACATTGTTGCAATACAAATTTAACATTGCAGTCTCTCCCCTACTAGTAGACGTTAATGAACTAACTAATAACTATTTGGAAAATAATTTCAGCACTAAATTTTCTATTTCAACAGCAAAACATCGGGACGAATTTGCTAAACAGATTAGTAGCGAGATGACTATCACAAGCATTAGGCCCGATACCATAACATTCAAAATAAGTCATGTTGGGGAAAAACTCATCAAAGTAGCTCCGCAACTATCGCTAAATTTTGCGAAGGAGTATGTTCTGCATAATAAAGCGCAGGTGGAGCCTGAATCAATTCTTGTAAAAGGTCCCGACGAGATCCTTGATACATTAAAGTTTATCTACACGAAACCCATCGAGGCAAAAAATGTATCTCAGTCACTCACAAAAAAGACAGCTTTAATAATCCCTTCTGAGTTGAAATCTGAGATTACTGAAGCATCCGTAAAGATCGCTGTAGAACAATATACTGAGGCTAAGTTCGAGGTGCCTATCCAAGTAAATAATCAACCTGAAGGCATGACAATTAAAACTTTTCCTTCTCAAGTTAAAGTTCTTTGTCGCGTAGGAATTAGTGAATATAACAAACTAAGTGCTGCAAGTTTTAAGGCCGTAATAGATTATGCGGGTCTCACTCAAAAATCTAAATTACCTGTAAAACTTTTAAACTTATCCGATAATATTATTTCAGTCGACTACACACCTAAGGAGGTTGAATTTATAATAGAACGGAAATAAGATAACCATGATTAAGATCGGGGTAACAGGAGGTATTGGAAGTGGCAAAAGCACAGTGTGTGAGATTTTTGAATCCCTGAAAATTCCTGTGTTTCACGCTGATCTGGAAGCTCGTAGACTTCAAAATAGGGACTCATTAATAAAGTCACAAATCACAGAATTATTAGGAGCAGATTGCTATAATCAAGAAGGGTTGATGGATCGTAAATTGGTTGCTTCGCGGATATTTACAGACAAAGCCTTATTGACCCAAATGAATCAAATAATCCATCCTGCAGTGCGAGAGGAATTTCATAGTTGGATCCTTGGCTATCCGGAAGCGCCTTACGTCATTTATGAAGCAGCAATTTTATTTGAATCTAACACGGCTGCAGATTTCGATCAGATTATTCTGGTGGTGGCTGATCAGGATATTCGAATAAACCGTGTTATAGCTCGTGATCAAGTAGATAAGGAACAGGTTATGATACGAATGGCAAATCAAATGTTAGATCAAGAGAAAATTAAACTTGCCGACTGTGTCATAGATAACAATGAGGTTGAACTACTCTATCCTCAAATTTTAAAAATAGATAAATCAATAAAAGAAAATGGCAAAATTCGGTAAATGGATTGGTGGCGGTTTGGGATTTACACTTGGTGGACCTATTGGAGCATTAGCAGGCTTCTTTCTAGGTTCTTTTTTTGATGAGGCTGATTCAGCACAAAGCACTCCTTATGGAGCAAATAGTCAAATCACACAAGGCGACTATATGTTTAGTCTGCTTGTACTTGTGGCAGCTGTTCTTAAGGCTGATGGCAAAATACTAAAATCAGAACTTGAATATGTCAAGAAATTTCTAGTCCAAAGCTTTGGAAGCGAAGGCGCAAAGCAAGCCCTAATGATTTTAAAAGATTTAACGCAAAAAGAAATTCAAATAAATGAAGTATGTATTCAAATTCGGCAATATGTTGACTCTTCATCACGACTTCAGCTAGTTCATTTTCTTTTTGGAATTGCCAATGCAGATGGACAGCTACATCCCGATGAACTCCGATTGATTCAACAAATAGCTAGTACATTAGGTCTTTCCAAAGCTGAATACAGCTCGTTAGAAGCGATGTTTGTTCCCAAGACCGATTGGGCTTATGCGATTCTAGAGATCACGAATGAAGCGACTGATGATGAAATAAAAAAGGCATATCGCAAAATGGCTATTAAATATCATCCTGATAAAGTTAGCTACCTTGGAGAGGATGTGCAGAATGCAGCTAAAGAAAAATTTCAAAAACTCAATGAAGCCTACCAATTGGTTTGCAAAGAACGATCTATTGTATAAAGATTTTTTTCAATAATCCCCAGATCATAGAGAAGCAAATTTAAACCAATGATTTGAGTACCTTGGCTCAATTTATTAACTATTAGATTTTAACGAATTTTGAAGTTATGAAAAAAATTGTCCTAAGTATAGTCTTCACAGCCCTCGTGGATTCAAGCTTTGCTCAGTTTCACTTTGGTGTTAAAGTAGGGGTGAATGAGAGTCATACACTAACTCAAAATAGCATTAGTGCTATCAATTTCAACTCAATTTCAAAGTCAGGTTACAACCTTGGCCTTTTTGCTCGGATAGGCGTTAATAAAGTCTATGTGCAGCCTGAGATTCTCTTTTGTCATAAGATCTGTGAATCGAATGCCGGTGTAGTAACCCAGAATCTAACTTTAAACACGTTCCAATTTCCTTTATTATTGGGTTATAAATTAATAGACTTAAAATTAGTCTCATTACGCCTATTTACTGGTCCTGCAGTCTCTTTAAAGGCCTCTGCTAGCCAGGGTTCTAGTCTTAGCTCTATAAGCCTAGGTAAGCTAAATAACGACACATGGGATTGGCAGTTTGGTTCGGGAATCGATGTTGGTCCACTGACCTTTGATATTCGCTATGAATATGGACTCTCTAAACTAAGCACACTTACGTCAGCTGGATCTGGATTTGGAAACAAGGCTAATTTTGTAAGTGTGGCTATCGGATTTAAGTTTATTTAAGGATAATGAAATAGTCCTTAGTCGTCTAGCATTTATATATAAAACAAAAGAGCTGATTTCTCAGCTCTTTTGTTTTAATAGCACCCAACAAATATTAGGTATTCATTGCACCACAAACGGTAATAACTTGTCCTGAGACATATGAAGAGAGGTCAGAAGCAAAGAACAAAGCTACCTTCGCAACTTCTTCTGGTGATCCTCCCCTTCTCATTGGAATTGAAGCTTCCCATTGTTTACGAGCATCTTCAGGTATTTTTGCTGTCATTTCAGTAATGATAAACCCAGGAGCAATCGCATTTGAACGTATTCCTCTTGAACCTAACTCTTTTGCTATTGACTTGGTAAATCCAATGATTCCAGCTTTAGAAGCCGAATAATTTGATTGTCCTGCATTACCACTAACACCAACAACTGAGCTCATGTTAACGATAGAACCACTTCTCTGTTTTAACATAATAGTCTGAACAGCTTTGGTGAAGTTAAACACCGATTTAAGATTCACGGTGATTACAGCATCCCATTGATCTTCAGTCATTCTCATCAAGAGCGTATCTTTTGTTATACCAGCATTATTGATTAAAATATCAACAGCACCAAAGTCAGCTATAACTTGATCAACAACTTTTTGAGTATCATCAAATTTAGAAGCATCTGAAGCATAGCCTTTTGCTTTAACACCGATGGCTTTAAGTTCAGCCTCAGTAGCCTTTGCAATATCATCGTAAAACAAATCTGTAAATGCGATATCACATCCTTCTTCTGCAAATTTAATTGCAATCGCCTTGCCAATACCGCGAGATGCTCCGGTAATGATTGCCGTTTTTCCCTGTAAAAGTTTCATTATTTTCTGGTTAAATTAATTACGTTGCAAAAATACGAATCTTTCTTGATAACTTGATAAACCTTATAATTCTAACTTTCCATTGACCTCCCTGCGTTAATATCGATGCCAACAGGCACTAAGCTAAGGTTGATTCCAACTCAGAATTTTTCCTTTGATTCGCTATTACGCTTTCTTTTAAGGTTCGTTAAAAGCTTATAATATTCATCGACTTTAGAAGAATATACCGACTTATAAGATTTAAGTGCCCATTCGAGTGCTTTATCTAAGTCGCCTTTCATCTCAGCTGTCAGCGCCATATTATACTCTATTTTAGCTCGGATTTTTTTTGAACTATTATTGCTGTATTTACTCCATATGGCAGCAGCTTCATCCCACTTATTCTGCTTTGCAAAAGTCTCGGCTTGATCAATTTCATTTTGACCAGTTAGATAATAAGAACGAGTTGAAGTTGACCAATTAGGTGAGATCATATTAGCCATTTTAAGACCAGCGTCTACCCCACCTGCAACAAGGACTTCTTTCGTTTTAGGCATTATTGAATAAAGATCATTTAAGGTGGCACCACTAAATTTCCAATATATCGAATCGTTTACTGAAAAGCGAAGAGGAGCTTTTGTTTGAGTCTTGCGATACAATCGCCAATCAGACTTATGACTCAAATCTGAGGAGGCACTATACATATCTGAAAGTGAGACCTCGAAGGAACTATAAGAATATTTCGTAGTTAAGTGTTCAGCAAAACCTTCTAAAACCAATAATGCATCAACTTTGTAAGCCTCACAAATCTCATTCACCACCGCAGAAGCCAATGGCTTATCCACATCCTTGAGATTATTCCGATAAACAGCATATTCTTGAGGTACAACAACATCAAAACTACCAGAGTCGAAAAGTGAATTTGCAGTGACATGCATTAAGGTATCAGCAGCCAGACTATCTCTGAAAGTTGAGTCTAGACTTAAGTTTTTCCTAATAAGCAAATGCTCCAAGGAATCAACGGAAAGATTTGAGAATTGATTGTTCATACTCCGATTGAGCAACACTAAACTCTGAACATCATCTGCGATAGAATATTCAGGGGCAACCGAAGTCTCAACTGTAATCGTACGCAAAGATGAGCAGCTGCAAAATAGCACCGTAAAAACCAATAAAATTAAGTGTTTAAAGGTTGATATAGTATTATTTAATGGATTATATCTTAATTCAGGACACAAACTATTCATGTAGTTAACAGACAAAATAATATTTGCAAATAAACTAATTCTTTAAGTTATTTATTCTCTCTTATCGCTAATAATTTTCTAAAACTTTCACTAAAAGTTTCCAGAATTTATCGACTGTTTCAATATTGATCCGCTCATCTGGCGAATGAACACCACGCATAGTTGGTCCAAAAGAGATCATATCTAATCCAGGAAATTTCTCAAGAAATAGGCCACACTCTAATCCCGCGTGAATTGAGCGAACAATCTGTGTTTGATTAAACAAGGTTATATAAGCCTGTTTTGTTAGCTCAAGTAGTTCAGAAGAGGGATTTGGCGTCCACCCTGGATACCCTTCGCCACTGCGCGTATCTGCTCCAATCAACTGAAATACAGAATGCACCATGGCGGATGCATCTAAAATTGCACTGCCAAGATCACTCCGTTGACTGGTTGTGATTTCGATCTTATTTCCCGGCTTAAATTTCACAGAAGCCAGATTCGTGGAGGTCTCAACGAGTCCTGGCATCCGAGTGCTCATCGTCAAT
>JAPLDS010000080.1:18653-19672 GCA_026391295.1 Bacteroidia bacterium
CATCTCATTCTCTATCTGCGACCTAAAAAGATTAAAATCAATAGTCACAGACTCTTTTTTTGAGTTCGGAACTAATACAATCGCAAAGGCTTCACGGGCAATTGCATTTCGAAGGTTTCCCCCTTCAACATGTTGCAGATGGAATGCATAGTTTTGTGATAAGTGTCCTAAGAAGCGATTTAAAATTTTAATCGCATTTCCCCTATTTTTATCAATATCATCACCCGAATGCCCACCTAATAATCCAGACACAGCAATTCGCAGCGCAAAGTATCCTTCTGGTGCTTTTTGAAGCTGGTATGAGATTGTAGCAACCGTATCTATTCCACCAGCGCATCCGATAAAAAGTTCCCCTTCATCTTCAGAATCAAGGTTGATAAGCGCTTGGCCTGTAAAAAATCCTGACTGCAATGCTTTGGCGCCTGTAAGGCCTGTCTCTTCATCTACCGTAAACAAACACTCAATAGCCCCATGCTGCAGATTATCTGCTGCTAAAACAGCTAATTGTGTTGCTATACCAATGCCGCAGTCTGCCCCCAACGTGGTCCCTTGAGCTTTCACCCATTCTCCGTCAATCATCGGGCGTATCGGATCGGTATAAAAATCGTGAATTGTATCGCTGTTTTTTTCGCAAACCATATCAAGGTGCGACTGCAAAACAACGGTCCTTCGCGTTTCAAAACCAGGTGTTGCAGACTTCGTAATTAGAATATTTCCAACCTGATCGCGTTTTGCTGATAGATTATGACTTGCGGCAAAATCCATCAGGAAGGCTATAATTTTCTCCTCGTGTTTGGAAGGTCTTGGGATCTTGCAAATCGCATCAAAGAATCGCCAAACCGACTTAGGTGCCAATGAATCTATAGAAGTCATTTTTCTAATGTATTGAATTGTAGAATTTTAAAGCATTAGATCGAACACTGACCTATGATTTAAAAGTATACATTTTTTCGATATTTAAGTCGCTAGAAATCTAATGATTTCACGACTAATTATTCTTTTCATGTGAATAGACCAAG
>JAPLDS010000034.1:0-6870 GCA_026391295.1 Bacteroidia bacterium
CAAGTATGACTTTAATATTTAAGTTTTTAAATACTTTCCACGATTTCTTGTCGATCCCTATACTTATACCCGAAAGTAAGATCATGGCATATAGCGCATAAGTGGTCCATTCAGCAGGTGGAGTATAGCTCGATAGTTTGCCTGATAGGCCCAAGGTGAGGCCAATTACAAAGAAGACTGGCATTAAGATTTGACTTCTCATTTGGCTTTAAAGATCAGTTTAGACAAAAGCCAGCACATGGCAATACTTCCTGCTATCGCTCCAATGGTTATGATGATAGCCTGTGAGCCAATATGATCTAAATTTCGGATTACTTTTTCGTTTGATCCAGCTCCGATACCTAATAAAAGGAGCATGCTGTAGATGGTCAAATTAAGTAATGACGCGTTGATTTTAGAAAGCGAATCGAATTTCTGGATTGAAAATCCAATTGCAATTCCAACTGCAAGAAAGGCAATTATTAAACTCATAGGGTCTGATTTAGTATAATGATAAAAAGCATTACAAAAATAGAATTTTGTTGATGTTTTTACCTCTCTGTGATGGGATTATTAAATAGTTAAGTTTTCACTACTTTGCAGTTGTTATTAAAGGGATTTAGGTATTTTTGTCTTTCTAATTATCTTCTCATGAATGCTATTTTTAAACCGAAACTATTTGTCGTCTTAAAGCAAGGCTATAATTTTAAAATTTTCCAAAAAGATCTATTTGCCGGCCTCATTGTAGGTGTGGTTGCCTTGCCATTAGCTATAGCTTTTGCGGTAGCTTCAGGTGTTTCGCCTGAGAAAGGTTTGATAACCGCTGTCATTGCTGGGTTTATTGTCTCATTCTTGGGTGGAAGTCGATTTCAAATTGGAGGACCCACTGGAGCCTTCGTTGTTATCGTGTATGGAATCGTTCAGAAGTACGGCCTAGATGGGTTGATGATCTCGACCATTATGGCTGGGTTGATGTTAGTCGGATTTGGTCTTTTGCGCCTAGGAGTCATCATTAAATATGTGCCTCATCCATTAGTAGTTGGATTTACGAGCGGTATTGCCCTGATCATCTTCTCGACACAGGTTAAAGATGCACTTGGATTGCAATTAGCCGATATTCCTACTGATTTTATAAGTAAGTGGATCACTTATTTTTCTCAGTTTTCTCAAACTAATTTTACGGCATTAGGTATTACTGCAGTAACCATCGTTATGGCTGTTTATGGGGGTAGAATATTTAAGAAAGTCCCTGGATCCTTTTTGGCTATCGTACTAGTTACCGTTGTAGTAAACTTTTTTGCATTGCCTGTTCAGACTATTCAATCCGTTTTTGGTGAAATTCCGAATACCATCCATCTTCAAACGCCCCACTTCGAATGGAGTTCAATCCGAAACTATATACAACCTGCTTTTACGATTGCCATTTTAGGTGCTATTGAATCACTTTTGTCTGCGGTGGTTGCGGATGGTATGTCCGGAGGGAGTCATCGCTCGAATACAGAGCTCATAGCTCAAGGGATAGCAAATATTTTTACCCCATTTCTTGGAGGAATACCGGCTACTGGTGCGATTGCTCGAACTGCTGCCAACATAAAAAATGGAGCACGTACTCCCATTGCAGGTGTCGTTCATGCAATTACATTATTGCTTATTATGTTAGTCTTTAGTAAGTGGGCCGCTTTAATACCTATGTCATGCTTAGCGGGTATTCTTATCGTGGTTGCTTATAATATGAGTGAATGGCGCTCCTTTGTTGCAATCTTAAAAGGTTCGCATTATGATATACTAGTGCTGTTGATCGCTTTTATATTGACTGTATTCGTTGATTTAACTATAGCTATTGAGGTTGGTATGGTTTTGTCAGCTATGTTATTTATGCAACGGATGTCGAAACTTTCCAATATTGAAACCGTTGATATCGATAGTGATATCTTGGAGAATTATTCTAATATTCCAAAGGGAATTGATATTTATGAGATTACTGGACCGTTCTTTTTTGGAGCAGCTCAATCCTACAAGGAGACCTTAAAGGAGATTGCTGGAGATTCGAAAGTGCTGATTCTCCGGATGCGGCATGTCCCATTCGTTGATGCCACTGGGATTCGAATGTTTCAAGAAGTAATACGTGATTTTAAGATTAGAAAAGTTAAAGTGATACTTTCTGGCGTGCGCCCAGAGGTGAAGCAGACCTTGATTGATTGTGGACTAGTTGATATTATTGACACACGATTAGTCTGTGCGAATTTTGGAGAAGCCGTGATCAAGGCAACCGAATATTTGGAGGAAATAAATAGGAGAAAGATTCGCTAATCTGCTTAATCCTCGATCGCCACTTTAAAGACAATTTTGCGTACAGCTGTTAGACAGCTCTCCTCCGTAACGGCCGTGTGAAGATCGGTCGGAAAATAGATCGCAAACATGCCAGGATCAAACTTCGTAAATGAGGCCTCTGCATTGTAGTTTCCATAATCTTTCTCCTCGTTGAATGGAGCCAATAAAGTTTCATTCTGCAGAGGTGCATAACCCATCAATTCTGACCCTTTCACCCAATATTGGACATCAATATTTTTGCGATGCCCTTCTAACTTGACGCGATCTTTATTGATTTGCTCAGAGTCGAATACAAGCATACGCAGCTTGCCTTCTTTGATAATATAGCTACCTTCAGCATGAGTGTTTAGGTTCTCCGTTTGAAGCCATTTTAACGCTTCTGCAATGCCTGCTCCTAGGTTATAATAACGTGAAGCATTTTCTATCCTGTCGATGATCATGTCTGATAAATTTTGGTCGTTATAAGTTTGGATATGGTCTAAAAAAAATCCTCGTCGAAATATCGAGGAGGATTTTTTTAGGAGTGCTCCTAGTTTTTAGTTTGCTGCTAGTCTAGCAATGTATTTATCGATTATTCTACCTTGTTCACTCTCTGAGTATTTCTCTTTGATTGTTTGGTAGATTTCTAATGCTTTGTCTTTTGATCCTAAGGCTTCATAAGTGTTTCCAGCTTTTAGGAAGTAAAATGGAGAGGTAAAAGCATTTGAATTAAGTTTTGCTGCCTCAAGATAAAGCTTTACCGCTTTTTCTTTGTCTCCAAGTTCTAAATGTGCATCACCTTGCGCTCCAATAGAAACTGGACCTAAAAGTAAATCGTCAGTTTTGAAATCTTCTAAGTATGAAATAGCATCTTTATACTTGCCAATATGCAGATTAGATACTCCAGCATAGTATTGAGCTAGATTTCCTGCTGTAGTACTTCCAAAATCATGGATGATATCTAAGAAGCCTGGGAAGTTTCCATCTCCATTTAATGCAAGCTTAAATGAGTCTTTTTCGAAGTATTGCTCAGCTGTAAAAAGTTGCTCTTTTGCTTTAGCTTCTCTTGGAAGTGAATAATAACGATGAGTAGCTAAAAGTAAGAGGGCTATAACCACTGCCGCACCAAAGATAATAGAGATGATTTTTGAGTTTGTTTCAAAAAATCGCTCCGCTGTGGTTAGGGCATTTTCAACTTCCTCTAAATTTTCAACTTGTGTAGGTTTTGTTTCCTTAGTCATAATATTTTATCTCAATGATTGTGCTTTTTCAAATCTGAATGCAAAAATAAGCGTTTTTACTAAACCACAGTCATTTTTTAGATAAAAATTATTTCTCTGCATTGTTTGTTTCATTCGTGAGTGTCAGTTTTTTAAATAAATCGGATTTCAATTGTTCATGCTTTTCGCGCCGCTTAATAAAAAGGTTAAATTTGTAACTGTAAAAATTTAAGAGACCCGATGTTTATTAAGAATCTCTCTGTTGTTAATTATAAAAATCTGATTCAGGATGACTTGCAGTTTTCCTCGAAATTAAACTGTTTTATTGGTAACAATGGAGTTGGTAAGACGAATCTTTTAGACTGTTTGTTTTATCTCTCATTTTGTAAGTCTGCTTTTAATCTTCCGGATAGTCAGAATGTTCGTCACAATGAAGATTTCTTTGTCATTCAAGGTAATTACGATTACGATGGGGAGAACGAATCGATCTATTGTGGTTTTAAAACTGGGAACAAAAAGGTTTTTCGACGTAATAAAAAAGAATACGAGCGTTTGTCAGAACATATTGGTTTTGTTCCACTTGTGATGATCTCTCCTTCCGATTCTATTCTTATTCAGGGTGGGAGTGAAGAACGCCGGCGGTTTATGGATAGCGTGATTGCACAATACGATCGTCAGTATTTAGATTGGATTCTTAAATACAATAGAGCCCTACTTCAACGCAATAACTTGCTGAAGTATTTTGCAGTCAATCGAAAGTTTGATGCCGATAGTCTTGAGGTGTGGAATGAACAACTCATCTTTACAGGGGAGAAAATATATCATAAACGGACTGAGTTTCTTGAGCAATTGCTCCCTGTATTTCAAAAATATTATGGTTCTATCTCGCAAGGTCATGAGCAAGTTGGACTTGAATATCACTCGCAATTAAAAGAGGGTGATTTCAGACAGCAACTTCAAGATTCTGTAGCGAAGGATCGTGCCGTTCAATACACCACCGTTGGTATTCATAAAGACGACCTAGATCTAAAAATTGGAGCTAATCCAATCAAGCGATTAGGGTCTCAGGGTCAGAATAAAACTTACTTAATCGCACTTAAATTTGCACAATTTGATTTTATTCAATCTGTGCATCAGGTTAAGCCAATACTTTTGCTGGATGATATCTTTGATAAGCTTGATGGTGCCAGAGTTGGTCAGATTGTTAAATTAGTCTCCGATAATAATTTCGGACAGATTTTTATAACCGATACCAATCGGGAGCATTTAGATGGGATTATTAAAGAGGTGGGAGGGTCAGATTTTAAAATCTTTCTAGTTTCAGAGGGACAGATTTCTTTAATGTAAGATTAGACGGATAGACGATGAGAAGAAATGAATTTCAATCTTTAGGTAGCGCCATAAAGGATTATTTAAAGGAAGAAAAATTCGATAGTAAACTGTCAGAGCTAGAAGCTGTTGGTTTATGGGAAGAGATCATTGGCAAACAAATTGCGCGTGCTACCTCATCTATAGTTATTAAAGAGGGTATTCTAACCGTTCATTTAAAGTCCTCTATTGTAAGAAATGAGCTATTTATGATGCGCAATGAGATCATGCAGGCCATTAATCAACGCATGGGAAAAAGGGTTGTCAAAGCTGTTATTTTGAAATAATTTAAAGTCTAAAACATACCAATTAATTTTCTACTGATGTTTTCTGATTTATCAAATATACCAACTCCATGCTACCTTCTCGATGAAGGGCTTTTACGCAAAAACCTAGCGTTGATCAAATCTGTTAAGGAGCGCGCAGGGGTTGATATTATACTTGCATTCAAGGGCTTTTCGCTTTGGAGAGCTTTCCCAATCGTGCGTGAATATATAAATGGAGCCGCCGCTAGTGGAGCATACGAAGCAAAGCTAGCCACCGATGAGTTAAAAACCTTTGCCCATACCTATTCAGCAGCCTTTCAAGAGCACGATTTTAATGAGGTTCTTGAGAACTCCTCTCATGTTACCTTTAATTCATTAAACCAACTTCAGCGATTTACCCCTTCAGTGAAAGCCTTTAGTCGTAAAATTTCTATTGGATTAAGGGTGAACCCAGAGTTTTCGGAAGTTGAGACAGAGCTTTACAATCCTTGTGCTCCTGGCACTCGGTTAGGCATAGTAGCCGATCAACTTGGAGACATGTTGCCTCATGATGTCGAAGGATTGCATTTTCATACGCTGTGCGAATCTGGGTCAACCGACTTAGTGAAAACACTTGAAGCTTTTGAGTCTCGATTTGGTAAATACCTCGGTCAGCTTAAATGGGTTAACATGGGTGGTGGTCATTTGATGACTAGAAAAGGTTATGATATTGAGCTTCTAATTGATACGTTAATAGCATTTAAGCAACGTTGGCCTAATCTGGAGGTTATTTTGGAGCCTGGAAGTGCCTTTGCTTGGGAAACTGGTGCTCTAGTGTCGCAAGTGGTCGATCTGGTCGAGAATAAAGGGATAAAGACTGCCATTTTAAATATCTCGTTTACGGCTCATATGCCTGACTGCTTAGAGATGCCATATAAGCCAAAGATTCGAAATGCTCACCACGAGCCAGTCGCAGGTAAACCAACCTATCGGATGGGCGGGAATTCTTGTTTAGCCGGTGATTTTATGGGGTTCTGGTCATTTGACCAAGAATTAAAGATCGGTGATCAGGTGATCTTTGAAGATATGATACATTATACGCTTGTGAAAAGCACTATGTTTAATGGAGTTTATCATCCTTCAATCGGTATTTGGAGAGAAGATAAGGGCTTTGAGATCCTTAAGTCATTTACCTATCAGGATTATAAAAACAGAATGTCTTAATTGACAATGTTTAGTACGATGCCATTGTGTTTGATTCATATCTAACTATTCCAAATTGAATTATTTAGCTCATATCTATCTTTCAGGGGATTCGGAAGAGATGATCATCGGTAATTTCATTGGTGATTATGTGAAAGGACAGCAGTTCTTAAATTATCCTTCTGAAGTTTCTAAGGGAATCATCTTGCATCGAAAAATCGATACGTACACCGATTCCCACCCTTATATTGGTGAGTGTATTCATAAATTAAGACCTGTATATGGCAAATATGCTGGTATTGTGGTTGATATTTTTCTAGATCATTTTCTAGCCTTAAACTGGGGAATCTACTCCCAAGAGGAACTCTCTACATTCACGAATCGTTTTCATGCCTTGTTATGGTCTAACTTCTTTCAGTTGCCATCTCAGGTTAAGGTTATGGTTCCATTCTTGATTCGTAGTAAGAGACTTGAATCTTATGCAACCATTGATGGTGTTGATAAAACGCTAGTGGTCATGGCTAAGCATACTTCGTTACCAGCAA
>JAPLDS010000034.1:7012-44596 GCA_026391295.1 Bacteroidia bacterium
TTTAATCGATTTTTTCCTGAGCTTATTAACTATGTCGAACAAGTAGGTGAATTGAAAATTTCTCGACCTTTGGTATCCGTTTATTAGTTCTTACGGAAGGTTTAGATCACTGATTATCGCAAGTTTTTAGTTCTGCTTGCATCTAAACGCAAGAAGATAAATAGCAAGATGGTGAAGGCCCAAAGAGAAGAGCCCCCATAGCTAAAGAAGGGGAGGGGTATTCCAATTACTGGAGCAAGACCTATTGTCATTGAGATGTTGATCGCTATATGGAAAAATAAAATGCAAGCTACTCCATAACCATATATTCTGCTAAACTGTGATCGCTGTCGTTCGGCGACTGCCACCAGTCGGATGAGTAAGATCAAGAATAAACCCAAGACCGTTGTTGCTCCTACAAAGCCCCATTCTTCGCCAACTGTACAGAAAATAAAGTCGGTACTTTGTTCTGGAACAAAATTATACTTCGTTTGAGTCCCTTTTAAGAATCCTTTTCCAATGAATCCACCTGAACCAATGGCGATTTTTGATTGGTTTACATTATAGCCTCTTCCTAATTTATCATTTTTTATTCCCAAAACTTGATCTATACGGTCTCGCTGATGGGATTCCAAGATGTTTGAGTAGAAATAATTCACTGATATACTGATGCAAACAGCAAATATAAAGAACAAGATAATCCTCCAGACCTCAGCAACATGGCGGAAGATACCATAGAAAATAAGCAGTAGTGCATCAAAGATTGTGGTGATCACAATTAATTGTAAGGGTGTGCCTCCAAGACCGGCTAAGCTATTGATTCCCCAAACTGCTAAAAATGTACCAATCAAAACTCCTAATCCAATAAAAGGTTCTTTAGTCGACTGTCTTAAAACACCATATGCAGCTAATGAGATGGCTAATAGAAAAATTAATAGATTAAATTGGTCAAGCAGTAGTGCCAAGATAAAAAGCGCAGCAGCTGAGAATCCCCAGAAAAGCACCATTCCATTCATCCCTTCTCTGAAAAATACAAATACAAAGACTGCAAAAACTAAGGCAGAGCCAGTATCGTTTTGTAAAATAATAAGGATTGCAGGGAGCGCAATAATAGCCACTAAGATGAGATAGGATCGCATCTTCTGTATCTTAAACTCAAATTGACTAATGCATTTTGCTAACGCGAGATTTGTGGCAAATTTCCCAAGTTCTGCAGGCTGTAAGGCGATACTTCCAAATTCAAACCAAGCCCTTGCCCCATTGACCTCTTTACCTAAGAATAATACGGCAACAAGTAAGAGCACAGTTATCCCATAGATGTGATAGGCAAATGTCGTAAAGAATCGACTGTCAATGGTTAAAACCATTATAGCAAGGAAAATCCCGGCGAATATCCAAATAAGCTGTTTGCCATATTTCTGTCCAATATCTAGAATACTTTGGTGCTCGTCGCTATAGACTGCCGCATAGATATTTATCCAACCTAGAAAAACCAAGATTAGGTAAAGCAAGACTGTGATCCAGTCCAGATTAAACCATATGCTATTACTCTTTTTCAATCTCCGTGTTCAATATTCATGGTGGATATTAGATCTGAATTTATCATTGCATCTTCAAAATGCTGTCTATTTGGAGCAATTTTCCCCTTAAGATATTTCTCTATAATCAAACTCGCAATAGGAGCAGCGTATTTCGCTCCCCAGACCCCATTTTCAATATATACCGCAATGGCAATTTTAGGGTTTATTTTTGGAGAGAAGGCTACGAAAGCAGAGTGAGCCTCACCATGGGGGTTTTGTATGGTTCCTGTCTTTCCGCAGACAGTTAAGCTATCTAATTTAGCGGTTGTCCGACCTGTTCCTTTTTCAACAACCTGTTCCATTCCATCCACAATCATTTCGTAGTTAGCCGCACCTGCTGCAAATACATGTTTCTCAAAATGCAAGGTGTCAAGGGCTACATTGTTCTCTTGAATACCCCGGACTAGATGTGGTGCAATGTAATAACCCCGGTTGGCGATGAGTGATACCATATTTGAAAGCTGAAGCGGAGTTACCAGAAGTTCTCCTTGTCCTATCGACAATGATCTGATAGTTAAGGAATTCCATCCTCCAGCACCATAATATTTATTGTAATAGGCTACTGAAGGTACACTTCCTGAAGTTTCAGAAAATAGATCTCCTCCAATTTTTTTTCCTAAGCCCATTTCTAAAAGAGATTTTCTAAATGCATCAAGTCCATCGGCTGGAGTGGCATAGTGGTTGATTTCCGATTTAAATGATTGCCAGAAAAAAGAGTTGCACGATTCACGAATGGCTGAGATAAGTGGTAACGGCGTTTCGTGGTTATGGGTACATTTAATTGGAGATGAGCCTTTTCCTGCACAAGAATAGCGCACGCTTTGCAATAATCCATCTTGCAGTCCAATTAAGGCATTGGCAAGTTTAAAGGTCGATCCTGGAGGATATGATGAAGTAATAGCTCTATTCAACATCGGTTTGTAGGGGTCGCTTAGGAGCTTGGCATAGTTCCTTGATCGCTCCCGACCAACAAACAAACCTGGATCAAACGTAGGAGAACTAGCTAACACTAAGATCTCACCTGTACTTGGCTCAATAGCGACTATACTTCCTACTTTTCCGCTTAGTAATCTTTCACCATAAGCTTGTAGATCGGCGTTTAGCGTAGACACAAGATTCTTGCCTATCACTGCAGCTGTGTCTAATCGGCCATTTTCAAAGGATCCCTTCACAATTTGGTGCACATCAACCATTTTATAGGATATTCCTTTTATCCCTCTTAATTGATCTTCATAGGCTCTTTCAATACCACTACGGCCGATGTAGTCACCATTTTCGTAATATGGATTGCCATCGATGATTTTTTGATCTACCTCCCCAACATAACCTAAAACATGGGCAGCAATTTTTGAAGGATATTGTCTTAAAGTACGGGCCTGAATGAAAAACCCAGGGTATTTAAAGAGCTGTTCTTGCAAAACAGCATACATCTGCGAGGAGAGCTGCTTGATAATTGGTGATGGTTTAAACCTTGAATAGCTTTTGGCCTTATTTATTTCACTAATTAACTCCGCTTTGTCAACGCCAACTAAATGGCAAAACGATAATGTGTCGAATGATTTTAATTCTCGAGGAGTAATTAAGACGTCGTAAGCTGCTTGATTATATACCAAAAGTTTACCATTTCTATCAAATATAACTCCTCGGGCAGGGTAGTTAATCTCTCGTCGTAGCACATTGCTAGCAGCCGAGATTTTGTAGGATGAATCTATTACTTGGATATAGAATAAGCGGATCACGATAATCAGTGATACCAAGGAGAACAGGCCTATGATCAGATATTTGCGTTTGCTGTATAGATCCACTTTTAGTAATTAGGCTAGCGTCTGAAAATTAAAAATTGACTCAAAACAATTAATATTACGGAAAGAGCCGAGCTTAATATGATTCGAAGTAGAGTAATAAAAAATCCGTCGAATGTGAAGGCTTCTAGGAAGAATAGAAAGAAATGGTGAATCACCACTAATATCGACACATACGTAGCAAACCAATGAAATCCCATCGTGCCTACTCTCGGTGTTGAAAACGATTCTAACGTCTCGCGAGTGGTAATTAATTTAAGTATTAGTGGTCTTGCAAATCCGATTAGAAGTGTTGCTGAGGCATGTACGCCCGGAGTATTTGTAAATAGATCCATGGTTAACCCTAAGGATACAGCTAGAAATAGCATAAGGGCCTTTGGGGTGTCAAATGGTAATAGGACGATGAATAAGATATAGATATAGGGCGAAAGGACCTTAGCAATAACGATATTATTGAATATTAATACCTGTAATAACACAGATACTGCAAAAATCAGCACATATTTTAATTGACTAATTACCATACTTGTTTTGCGATTCCAATTGTTTAATCTCGTTTAGTTGTTTGTTCTCTATCAGACCTACTACAACTAAGTTTTTAAAATCAGCGGCAAGCATAACCTCGATTTTATAAAAGTTACTTCCTGTGCCGATGGAGAAATCTGAAACTGTTCCTATCGTTAATCCTTCAGGGAAGCTAGAGGAATACCCTGTTGTAACTACGGTATCACCATTTTGAACAGGAACATGGTAAGGCATCTCGTTTAGCTGAACTCTTCTATAGTCTTTCCCATTCCAGGACAAGGACCCAAAATAGTCATTTCTTTTGATTTTGGCACTAATTTTCCATTTGCTGTTTAAAAGCGAGATCACGGTGCTGAAGTTCTCGGAGACATTGGTTACCAAGCCCACAACCTGACCATTAGCAATCACTCCCATGTCGGGTTTGACTCCATCTTTTCGCCCTTTGTTCAGGGTGATAAAATTGTGTTGTTGATTAATTGAGTTGTTGATTACCCTAGCCGTCGTAAAGCGGAATAGTGCTTTTTGAACCGAATCTTTCGCTATCCGAGGGAGGTAGATCGAATCGGCAGCTTTGTAATTGCCATGACTTGACTTAATGAGCAGTTGATTGAGTGCGGTCCGTAAGATGGCATTTTCTTCTGCCATCTTAATATTTACTGGTCTAATCTCAAAGATTTGAGTGTAAGATGAAAACTTTTCAAATAAAGTACCACTGAAAAAATTACTTGAGTCAAAAAAGGTAGCTCGTTGGTAGCTATTGTAAGTAACTACCATTGTTAAAGTTAGTGTTTGTAGTACGACAAACAAAAATATAACATGATACCTGTAGAGTAGCTTGAATAAGTTTTTCATGGGCAAATTTTCAAATTACTTTGTCCGTCCTATTCGCTTAACTAACGCAGTAAAAATGCAAATTTCTCAACATTTTTAAGTGCTACTCCAGTACCACGTGCAACAGCTCTCAATGGATCATCAGCAATATGGAATGGTATATTAATTTTATCAAAAAGTCGTTTGTCTAAACCACGTAGAAGAGCTCCTCCTCCAGCAAGCCATATTCCTCTTGTCACGATATCTGCATAAAGTTCTGGAGGTGTTTGTTCTAGCGCACTGATGATGGCTGTTTCTATCTTAGAGATTGACTTATCTAAACTATGAGCGATCTCCTGATATGACACTGGTACTTCAATTGGTAGCGCAGTCATCTGGTTTGGCCCACGAACGATGTAGTCAGCTGGTGGATCTTCAAGCTCAGAAAGTGCTGATCCAACATTGATCTTAATATCTTCTGCTGTCCGTTCTCCGATTTTGATGTTATGCTGATGACGCATATACTCTAAAATATCTGCTGTAAGATCATCACCTGCAATTCGTATCGATTTATTGGTTACGATACCCCCAAGCGAGATAACAGCAATTTCTGTTGTTCCTCCACCGATGTCAACAACCATGTTTCCTTCTGGTGCTTCAACATCAAGTCCGATACCAATTGCAGCAGCCATTGGTTCGTAAATCATATAGACATCTCTACCGCCAGCATGCTCTGAAGAGTCACGTACCGCTCTGATTTCAACCTCTGTTGAGCCTGAAGGAATACAGATAACCATCTTAAGGGCAGGAGAGAAGAATCGTTTTTTTGGATTGATCATCTTAATCATTCCACGAATCATCTGTTCTGCCGCATTAAAGTCTGCAATTACACCGTCTTGCAACGGACGAATTGTCTTTAGATTTGCATGTGTTTTTCCTTGCATTTGACGAGCTTTCTCGCCGATGGCAACTAATTTATCGGTCTTCATATCTATGGTAACCACTGACGGCTCATCTACCACAACTTTACCGTTGTGAATGATGATCGTGTTTGCGGTTCCAAGATCGATAGCTATTTCTTGAGTCAGAAAAGTAAATAAACCCATAGTAAGATCTTTATATCTAGATTTTTATATTATTAATGTTTAAAATGTCTGAATCCTGTAACCACCATCGACATGTTATGACTGTCGCAGAATTCAACTGATAATTTGTCACGAATAGAACCTCCAGGTTGAATAACCGATTTGATTCCTTCGTTGTTCGCTATCTCAACGCAATCAGGAAAAGGGAAAAACGCATCTGAGGCCATTACAGCTCCATTCAAATCGAAGCCAAAAGACTTTGCTTTTTCAATAGCTTGTCTTAATGCATCAACACGTGAGGTTTGTCCAACTCCACTTGCGAGCAACTGATTTCCCTTTGCTAGTACAATAGTATTCGATTTTGACTGTTTAACCAAACGATTTGCGAATAATAAATCATTTATAATTTGATTGTCTGGTTTGATCTGCGTAACTGCCTGAAGATCTTCGACTGTTTCTCTTTTTGAATCCCTATTCTGAAGGATCACTCCATTCAATACACTTCGATAGTTTACATTCGGTAAATCGATGTTTTTTCGGATCAAAATAATCAGATTTTTCTTCGATTTTAAGTATTCTAAAGCCTCTTCAGTATAGGAAGGTGCGATAATCACTTCAAAGAAAATCTTAGCTGCTTCTTCTGCTGTGGCAAGATCTATCTCTCCGTTGGTGACAAATATTCCGCCATAGGCTGAGACTGGGTCGCCTGCTAAGGCTGCCATGTAAGAGTCGTAAACAGTGTCTCTTGATGCACAACCACATGCATTGTTATGTTTCAGAATAGCAAATGTTGTGGTAGTAAACTCGTCAATTAAATTTACAGCAGCGTCTAAATCGAGTAAGTTGTTGTATGAGATCTCTTTGCCCGCTAGTTGGTCGAACATAGCCTCGAAATTTCCAAAGAAGACCCCTTGTTGATGAGGGTTTTCTCCGTAACGAAGTTGTTTCGAAGTGTCGAAGCTTTGACGGAATTGATCGGGCCATGTACCCGCGAAATAGTTGTATATTGCTGAATCGTAATGGGATGAAGTGGCAAAAGCTTCGCTCGCATATTTTCTGCGATCGGCTAATGTGGTAACTCCTTCACTTGTATTTAAGAGATTGAAAAGTGATCCATATTGGGTTTGATTGGCAATGATTACCACATCGTTGAAGTTTTTAGCCGCTCCCCGGATAAGAGAGATACCACCAATATCAATTTTTTCAATTATTTCTGCATCTGAGGCCCCAGAAGCTACGGTAGCTTCAAAAGGGTATAAGTCAACAATCACTAAATCTATTTCAGGGATATCATACTGGGCTAGCTGCGCTAGATCTCCGTCGTTTTCTCGACGAGCTAAAATTCCTCCAAAAACCTTAGGATGTAACGTTTTTACCCTTCCGCCTAAGATAGATGGGTAGGTAGTTAGCTCTTCTACAGCTGTTACGTTAATGTTTAAACTTTCAATGAAATCTTTTGTTCCACCAGTGGAATAAAATTTAACACCAAGCTGGTTGAGCTTTATAACGATCTCATCCAAGCCATCTTTATGATATACAGATATTAAAGCCGATTTAATTTTCTTTAATTCACTCATTCTTAAATTCTTAATAATTTTATGCAAATTTAATAAAAACCTTTAATTTTTCTTGTCTTTTTAGCTCCTCAATTGGTCTTTTTTTTGTGATTTTTTAATATTTTTTGAACGATGATGTAATAAATTCCTATTTTTAGAATATAATTTGATAAAACGTATGCTTCTAGTTCGTTTAATCTTCGAAAGTTTACGGTTTGCCTATCGCTCATTGGTGGTAAATCGACTTCGGACTTTTCTTTCATTGTTAGGTATTACAATTGGGATTTTTTGCATTATCTCGGTCTTTACTGTGATCGACTCTCTTGAAAATACGATCCGGTCAAGTATGTCAAACCTTGGCAGTAACGTGATCTATGTTCAGAAATGGCCTTGGTCACCGCCACCAGGTGAGACGGAATACCCTTGGTGGAAATACCTTAACCGACCTGTTCCAACTCTTGATGAGACAAACGAAGTATTGCGGCGTTCTACTTTAGCTCAATATGCGGTGTATAACTTCGGATTTAGTAGAACCCTTAAAAGTGGAAATAACAAAGCTGAGAATGTTGAGATTATTGGTTCTTCCAATGGTTTAATCGAAACATGGAACTTAAAATTGCTGAGCGGTCGACCCTTGAAAGAAGAAGAGTTTAATTCTGGTGCAAGTAGTGTAATGCTCGGTGCAACAATCGCAGATCAACTTTTTCCAAATCGATCAGCAGTCGGAAAACAACTTAAAATACAGGGTTTTACAGTGAACGTCCTGGGTGCTGATACCTGCTCGATTAGCTGCACGAATGGTTGATCCGCGAAGTGATTTAGGACAAAGTATCATCGTAAAAGGGAAGCCTGATGTCACAGCTAGTCGACTTTCTGACGAACTTGAAGGGGTCATGCGATCAATACGACGAATAAAGCCGGCTGCAGAAAATAATTTTGCCCTTAATGAAGTGAGTCTAATCTCAGGTCAGCTCGATAGCGTATTCAAAGTTTTTAATATCGCAGGTTGGATCATTGGAGGGTTTGCAATCCTTGTTGGAGGGTTTGGAATTGCAAATATTATGTTTGTCTCAGTCAAAGAAAGGACTAAAATTATCGGATTGCAAAAGGCACTTGGGGCTAAAAGTAAATTTATCTTACTTGAGTTTCTTTTTGAAGCGATTGTGCTATCAATTATAGGTGGGGCGATCGGTCTGATGATCATCTATGGCTTAACATTTGTGGTTAGCAGGACTTTTGATTTTAACCTTACCTTGTCGATGGGAAATATTATTACTGGCCTGTCAATCAGTGTGGTAATCGGACTTATTGCAGGTGTGGTTCCGGCTAGAACTGCCGCTCGATTAGATCCTGTTGAGGCGATGAATAGAGTTTAGAGATTTCCCTGAAATGTTAAGCAGTTGAAAGACCCTGACTTACTCTTTTTTTTCCAAGTCTAAAGCGATTAATTTCTCGATGTTATTGGTTAAATCAATAAATTCTTCAACCGATAACTGTTCGGGTCTTCTAGTTAGAAGCACGGCATCAAGTTCCTCAATTCGTGGAGAAAATCCTCTGATGCTGTTTCGAAGCATCTTGCGACGTTGGTTAAAAGCTTGTTTTACAACCTTGAAAAAGAGCTTCTCATTACACCCAAGCTCTGTTCTATCGTTTGCAGTAAGTCGTATGACGGCTGATTGAACTTTTGGTGGGGGCTCGAAGACGTGAGGTGGAACATCAATTAAATACTCAATGTCGTACCAAGCTTGCAGGAATACACTTAATATTCCGTAGACTTTAGATCCTGGTCCAGAGGCAATTCGCTTGGCGACCTCTTTCTGAAGCATACATACAACTTCGGGAATTAACAATCTATTGTATAGTACTTTAAAGAATATCTGAGATGAGATATTGTAAGGTAGGTTTCCGATTATTGCAAATGGAGTGTCTGAGACCTCTTTGGCAATGTCGATCTGAAGAAAATCACCCGTGATAATTCGATCCTTTAACTGTGGAAAATGTTGATTTAAATAGTCAACAGATTCATGGTCTATCTCAATGACAGATGTTTCATAGGCGCTGTTTTCCAAAAGAAAATTCGTTAGAACACCCATTCCTGGACCAATTTCCAAAACCTTGGTGAGATTTGTCGCCTTTAGTGAATCGACAATCTCTTTGGCAATATTTTTATCGGTTAGGAAGTGTTGTCCTAGACTTTTCTTTGGCTTTACTAACATGCTTACTTTTAGATTCATTTTTGGATGAGCTATAAATCTGTGTCTTTGAAATAATTACTCATCGGGGTCAAAAATACAAAATTGTTAGCTGTTTTAATCAGCGGTTGTAAAATGCTCGTAGACAAGTCGCGCGATCAATTGCCTTTCGCTGATTATTCAACGAAGTAATTTTCCAAACCTAAAAAACGTTATTTTTACCACAAATGCATTTCACGTGTCTCAGCTAAACATAGAACTATTTATTGCGCGTCGGATTTTTAGATCTCAGAAAACTTCCCGTAGGTTTTCCGAGTCTATTGTTTCATTTGCTGTTTTTGGAATAGCATTTGGACTTTTTGTGATGCTTTTGTCTATTGCCGTTGTGACCGGATTTAAGAAGGAGATACGCAATAAGGTTATCGGTTTTGGTTCTCATATTCAACTGGTTAATTTTGATTCTAACTCTTCTTATGAGACCGTTCCAGTCCCGAAGCATCAACCTTGGTTGTCGTCTGTAAGTCAATTGCCTGGGGTGAAAAATATTCAGGTATTTGCCACCAAACCTGGGATTATTAAAACCGTCGATGAGATTCATGGGATCGTGGTCAAAGGGGTAGGAGCCGATTTCGACTGGTCGTTTTTCAAAGAAAATTTGGTAGAAGGATCGGTCTTTACAGTTTTAGACTCGGTAAGATCTGATGATGTTTTAATCTCCAAGCAGGTGGCTAAGTTGTTGAAATTAAAGGTTGGAGATCCTTTGTATACCTATTTTCTCAATGAGGAAAGTAAGGAGCAGAAGATGCGAAAGTTTAAGATTTCCGGCATTTTCAGCACCAGTTTAGAAGAATTTGATCGCCTTTTTGTCTTGGCTGATCTTCGGCATGTACAAAAACTAAATAATTGGAATGAAGATCAAGTGAGTGGATTTGAAATTTCGATTTCAGACTTTAGTCAGCTCGCTTCCTTAACACAGCAGGTTCGGCGCATCACCTTAAAATATTCGAAGGACGATGAGGCCGTCGTTCGTCCAGTTGCCATCACCTCTAAATATCCCCAGATCTTCGATTGGCTCAACTTATTGGATATGAATGTTTGGATAATCCTTGGATTGATTATTCTTGTTGCCGGATTTAATATGGTAAGTGGTTTGCTCATTCTAATGCTAGAAAGAACGACAATGATCGGCGTTTTGAAAGCTTTGGGTGCGCCTAATTGGAGCATTCGTAAGGTCTTTATCTATATCTCCACATTTCTTATTCTTCGTGGTATGTTGTGGGGTAATCTCGCTGCATTTGCCTTTTTTCTTATTCAGAAACAATTTGGTTTGTTTACCCTCGATCCTACAGCTTATTATTTGAATACGGTCCCTATTAACGTTGAACTTTATCCAATTGTTTTGCTTAATCTAGGGACTATTTTCGTTACGCTGTTGATGTTGTTGGTCCCATCTTGGTATGTGACAAAGATCGATCCAGACAAGGCAATCCGCTTTGATTAGCTCACTGACGCCATTTTTTACCTAAAAATATTTGCAGCGTGTCATTAGATATGCTGATTTTTTATACTTTTGCACCACTTTAAAAGGTCTGGTAGCTCAGCTGGATAGAGCAACAGATTTCTAATCTGTAGGTCATGGGTTCGAATCCCATCCGGATCACAGAAAAAGCAAAGGCTTGTAAATAAATTATTTACAAGCCTTTCTGTTTTTATTAAGCCTTATTGAAGACTGTTTATCAGTCAATTATTTTTGTTTGTTTCGCTCGAGTTCTCGCAAGTTGTCCATTTTCTTCTTCTGAAGAAAGCTGTTGATATCTCCTAAGTGTTCTTTGACCTGCTTGTTGCCAAACTCAAAAACCTTGGTCACTAAACCGGATAGAAAATCACGATCGTGAGAAACAAGAATTAAGGTGCCATAAAAATTCATGTCAAGATGATTGGTAGGCTCATCAAGAATCAAAAGATTTACTGGCTCAAGCAGTAGTTTGATCATCGCTAAACGAGTCCGTTCTCCTCCAGATAATACTTTTACTTTCTTGGTGATATTGTCACCTCCAAACATAAATGCACCAAGAATATCTTTTATTTTACTTCGGATATCTCCCTTGGCAACATCGTCGATAGTCTGAAATACAGTCGTCTCTTCATCGAGCAGCGAGGCTTGATTTTGAGCAAAATAACCGATCATCGTATTGTGCCCAAGTGTTAGTGTCCCTTGGTAGTCTATCTCACCCATTAATCCTTTGACTAATGTTGATTTTCCTTCGCCATTTTTCCCTACAAAGGCAACACGCTCGCCCCGCTGTATGGTTAAGGATGCATTTTTAAATACCACATGATCGTCATAGCTTTTACTCATTCCATCCAATATAACAGGATAGTTTCCTGAACGAGGTGATGGCGGAAATTTAAGTCTTAAAGCCGAATTATCCTCTTCGTCAATCTCTACAATCGTAAGCTTTTCGAGCATTTTCACACGCGACTGAACTTGATTGGTCTTTGAGTAGGTCCCTTTAAAACGTTCGATAAAATCTTCGTTGTCGGCAATCATTTTACGCTGCTCTTCAAACTGCTTTAGCTGCTGGTCGCGACGTTCCTGTCGTAAAGTGAGATATTGTGAATAATTTACTTTGTAGTCGTAGATACGACCCATTGTAACTTCAATCGTTCTGGTTGTAATATTGTCGACAAAAGCCCTGTCATGAGAGATTAAAATAACTGCTTTGGCACTGTTGATAAGAAACTCCTCAAGCCATTGGATCGATTCGATGTCCATATGGTTGGTGGGCTCATCGAGTAAGATAAGATCGGGTTTCTTCAGCAGAATTTTAGCGAGCTCAATACGCATTCTCCAACCACCACTGAACTCAGCTGTTGGGCGGCCAAAATCTTCCCGTTGAAATCCTAATCCAAGTAAAATTTTTTCGACTTCTGCATCGTAATTGATCTCCTCGATGGCATAGAATTTCTCGCTTAACATCGAAACCTGGTCAATTAGGTCGTAGTAGCTCTCAGACTCGTAGTCTGTTCGAGTCGCCATCTCATGGTTTAAGGCATCGATCTCTTTTTGCATCTCGAAAATCCCAGCAAATGCTTGAGCTGCTTCCTCGAAAACAGTTCGATTGTCATCGGCCATTAAATGTTGAGGAAGATAGGCTATCACTGCATCTTTGGGTGCCGATATCTTACCCGATGAAGGAGATTGGGCTCCAGCAATGATTTTAAGTAAGGTTGATTTTCCAGCGCCATTTTTACCCATTAGGGCAATCCGATCTTTGTCGTTGATGACAAATGAAATATCTTTAAATAAGGTCGTTCCTCCAAAGGCTACGGTAAGTCCATCAACTGAGATCATAATTGGTTTTTTGTAAAACGCAAATATAGCACTTTCATTCAATTCACTAAGCGAAGTTTTTTATTCTATAGTCTGTTGTTAGTCAGGTTTTTAGTTTGTTATTTTTTGTTTTATTCGTATTTTATCTATTATAGTTCTGTGAATAGCCAACTAAATTGAGTTTCTATCTTTTATTTTTCTAAAAGGTCTCTTTTTTGAAGTTTTAAGTTGAGATTTTGATAAAATAATAGTTGTTTCGATTTAAAATTTATTAATTTTCACGATCAATTGATTTAGATTTTTAACATGCTAACTTGTTATCAATGAAAAATTTAATTCTTTTTCGTCCGTTCAGGAGACTTACTCTGCTGTTTGTCGTGGCAGTTGCTTTTAATTCGTGCTCTATATCACATAAATATGTGAAGGAGGCTAGGGCTAAATGGCAGAATGAAATAGGGGAGTTTAAGAAGCAGGATGTTGCTCATCCAGATCCACAAGGGGCGGTGCTATTTACAGGTAGTTCCAGCATTCGGTTATGGTCAACACTTCAAGCTGATGTTAAGCCATATCCGGTTATTCAACGTGGTTTTGGCGGTTCAAAATTCTCTGATTTAGCCGTTTATGCGAAGGATATTATTTATCCTCATCAGTTTATGGCTTTAGTAATTTTTGAAGCCAATGATATTACGGGCGACAAAACGGATAAAACACCCAAAGAGGTTGCGAAGTTATTTGAAAATATCGTTCAGGTTGTTCGTGAGAAATATACTCGGAAACCTATTTTTGTGGTTGCCATCACGCCGACCTCTAGTCGATGGAAGGTGTGGCCTCAAATTCAAGAGGCGAATCGATTATTGAAAGAGACTTGTCGAAAGTTACCAAATACTTATTTTATCGACACTGTTGCATTTTACTTAAACAAAGAGGGTAAGCCGCGAGATGAGCTATTTGGCAAGGATTTTCTTCATCAAAATCGAGATGGCTATCGGATTTGGGGAACGTTAATTCGAAAAAGTTTAGATGAAGTTTTAAGGCAATAGCAGAATTTATTTAAAAATTAGCGCGGGAAAAGCTACCTTTGTAGTTCATGATTTTCGTTCGCGTGGTATATCGATCCTAGTGCGATAATTATTAAATGCATTGGGTGTCAACCCTATTTTATAACTTAAATTAATTTTCCTCGATGAATACTTGGTTTGAATGTACTGCGAAATATGTTAAAATGGACGAGTCTGGCCATGAGCGGACTGTAGGAGAGACCTATTTGCTCGATGCCGTATCTTTTACGGAAGCTGAAAGTCGAATTTTCAAGGAGTTGGCTACCATGGTGACCGGTGATTTTATGGTTAGTCGGATCTCTAAGACACGTATTTCGGAGATTATACCATCTGATAATGGTGATCGTTGGTATAAGGCGAAAGTTACTTTTATCACCGTTGACGAGGAGAGTGGCAAAGAAAAGCGCGTTTCGCAGATGGTCTTAGTCTTTTCTGATAGTATTAAGGCTGCATATGATCAAGTTATTGAGTCGATGCAAGGGATGATGGCTGACTTTGAGATTAGCGCGATTAGTGAGAGTACCATTTTAGATGTATTCCCCTATGAGGTTGGTGCTATTTTGCCTCCAGGTAATTTCACCCCATTGGCTGCTGTCAGCCTGCCTGATATTGATGATGCAAACTTCTTAAGTGAGGTGCCAGAGTCTGAAGAGGTGAAGTCTGAAGAGTTGGAAGACGAAGAAGAGGAAACAGAAATTTAAGGATGAATCTCAAAACAAAATAAATCTTGAATTGTTATTTTATAGTAATTACACAAATTAAAAATTAAAATTTATGAGCACATTAGTTGGAAAAAAAGCTCCAGAATTCAAAGCAAATGCCGTGATTAACGGTAATGATATTGTTGAAAATTTCTCACTTGATCAATTTATTGGCAAGAAATATGTGGTATTTTTCTTTTACCCCCTTGATTTTACTTTCGTTTGCCCGACAGAACTTCTTGCATTTCAAGAGAAGTTAGCTGAATTTGAGAAACGTGAAACAGCTGTTGTTGGTTGTTCTGTTGATTCTCAGTTCTCTCATTGGGCTTGGTTAAATACCGAAAAGAAAAATGGCGGTATTAAGAGCGTTAAATATCCTATCGTGGCCGATTTATCAAAAACTATCGCTGAAAACTATGGTGTTTTAGCAGGTGAGTATGATATCGACGAAGAAGGAAAGTCTGTATTTAACGGAGCTCCAGTAGCTTACCGTGGTCTTTTCCTAATCGATAAAAAGGGTGTTGTTCGTCATCAGTTGGTTAATGACCTTCCTCTAGGTCGTAGCGTTGATGAGGCTTTACGTACAGTTGATGCCTTACGCCACTTTGAAGAGTATGGTGAAGTTTGTCCTGCTAACTGGCAAGAAGGTAAAGATGCCATGAATGCAACTGCAGAAGGTGTTGCTGGATATCTTTCGAATCACTAATCCAAAGAATAGTTAATAAAAAGGGAGCTCAATCAATTGAGCTCCCTTTTTATTTTTAACCATCTTCAGACTATTCAAAAAGCCCCTCTTCGCGCACCGTCATAACAATGGCTGAGTGTGATAAGATGATGTATTTTTCCCCTTTGAACTCTATTTCATATCCCGATTTGGCAAGGTAAATTGCCAGATCTCCAACTTTAGCTTGTAAGGGGACATATTTGGTCGATTCGTTTTTCTCCTTCCAAGGTTCAACCTCGTCGTTGATCGCTGGAATAGCAAAGCCTGGTCCTACTTTAATGATATATCCTGCTTGAATATTTTCTTTGTCAAGAACTGCGGCAGGAAGATAGAGTCCAGAAGTAGTTTGTTGATTTGGATTTTTAGGCTTGACAAGTACTTTGTCTCCAATCATGATGATCTTTTCTAGATCTTTTGCGTCAAGATTTAAACTCATAGGTGTTGCTTCTGTGGTTTTGAATATTTTGTAGTTCCTATTTCAATTGGGCTTCAATCCAAACCGGCAAATGATCGGAAGGGTATCGGTTGTTATTTGAGTCGGTAATGACCTTGTAGTTATTTACTTCCACCATTTTGTTGACGAAGATATAGTCGATTCTTTTCTCTAGTTTACTTTGAATATCGAAGTCGTTAAAGGTTCCCATTGGACCCTTAGGAGCCTCAATGGTGATTTGTCTAGCATCTTTTAATTTCTGCTTGATAACTAGAAGGGGCCTTTCTTCAGGCGTTAAATTGAAATCACCTGTCAATAATAGTGGGTCTTTTCGATCCGCAATCTCGCTGATTTTTTTTAAGATTAGTTCTGCTGATCGGATTCTAGCCGTGACTCCGATATGATCGAAATGGGTATTGAAGACATAAAATGTTTTATAGGTGTCGTTCTCTTTAAGTCGTGCCCAGGTACAGATTCTATTTAATGCGGCATCCCAACTTTTAGATGGTGTTTGCGGCGTCTTCGAGAGCCAGAAAGTGCCGTTTTCTAATAACGTATAGCGATGTGAGTTGTAAAAGATCGCGGAGAACTCACCGTTGACATTTCCGTCGTCACGTCCTACTCCAACATAATCAAAGGTTTTCATCCCATCTTTAAGGTTCATAACTTGATCAAAGAGCGCCTCTTGCACACAAAAGATATCAGCCTTGTGTGTTTTTAGTAACTTAACAACTGCTTCACGACGCTTGGGCCAGCTATTTTCTCCATCGCCAGGATTGTTATAGCGGATGTTATAGGTGATCACATTCATAGGCTTCTGTGCAAAAGAGCTAAGGGATACAAAGAAGATAAATAGGAACAGTAAGAGGTTGGTTTTCATTCGAATAAATTTTAATTAACGGGTTTGTTAGGGTCTTTAAATTCGAATGCAACCAGCATAAGCAGAATTATATCCATTCAACCTATGCTGGTTACCTCGTGATAATCTTTCTTGAAAAGTATGAATTATTTCAAGATGTCGACGCTTCGTTTTACGAAATTATTTAGCGCTTCGCCTTTTAACATATTGTTGGCTAATAGTGCTAGATCGACAAGTTGTTTTGCCAGGTCATGAGAGCCACCAAAAGCTTCCAGCGATTTGCGTTTCTTCTCTTCTGTTTCTGAGATTTTTTGTTCTGTGGCGGCAAGTAGATCTTTCTCTTCTTGCGTAATCTCTTCCTCTTTTTTACCCTCTTTTAATTTCTCAAGTGACTCTTTCTCTGACTTGTATTTTGAGATTTCTTTTGCAGATTTAGTCAACTCTTTTTCCAAGGTCTCTTGCTTGTCTGTCATGATCTTTTTGATCAGCGGATGGCTGACATTGACTACAAGATTATAACTGTCAGGAAGATCACCGTAAAAGCTCATGCCGCTTTGCATTTTCGACATGTCTTTCATTCTACGCATGAACTCATTTTGTGTCACCACCATTGGGGTAGCAGATTCTCCAAGATCTTGAAAATCGATGATGAATTGACCGCGATCTTTCGGTGTGATCGCTTGGAATATTGGACTTAGCTCGTTTTTCTCATCGAGTGTTAAGACCTCTTTTTTCTCATCATTTTTGGCGATTAATTTATCAGCCACATCCGCATCTACACGAACGAAGTGTTTCTCTGGGAATTTCTGCTCGAAATGATTTAATAAAGGAGTAGCCAGCACATCGTTCATGATTAATACATCATACCCTTTTTGTTTTGCTGCCTCAATGAAACTAAACTGCTCATCTTTGTTTGTTGCGTAGAGATAGACCAGTTTATTGTCTTTATCGGTTTGATTGGCTCCAATTAAGTTTTCATATTCTTCCATCGTAAATGATTTCCCATCACTATTTTGGAACAGGTAGAAATTAAGAGCTTTTTCATAGAACTTCTCATCTGTAAGCATACCGTATTCGATAAACAGCTTAAGATCGTTCCATTTGTTTTCGAATTCCGTTCTATTCTCTTTGAATAGTTCGGTCAGACGATCAGCTACTTTTTTCGTGATATGTCCACTGATCTTCTTTACATTCGAATCGTTTTGCAGATATGATCTTGAAACATTCAACGGAATATCTGGTGAGTCAATCACACCATGTAAGAGGGTAAGGAACTCAGGAACGATTCCTTCAACGGCGTCGGTGACAAATACCTGTGAGCAATAGAGTTGGATCTTATTTTTCTGAACCTCGAAATTGTTCTTCAGTTTTGGAAAATAGAGTATACCGGTCAGATTGAATGGGTAATCGACATTCAGATGAATATGGAATAGTGGTTCGTCACCAAAGGGGTATAGTTTATGATAAAAGTCGACATAGTCTTCTTCTTTTAAGTCAACGGGCTTTTTCACCCATGCAGGCACAGTCTCATTGATCTGATTATCTTCTTCTGTCTCTACCTGTTTCCCATCATTCCAATCTTTTTTCTTGCCAAAGACAATTGGGGCCGGAAGGAATTTGCAATATTTATTCAGGAGCTCTGTAATCCGATTCTCTTCAAGAAACTCTTCAGATTCTGTATTGATATGCATGATGATATCTGTACCTACTGTTTCTTTATCAGTCTCTTCAAGGGTATATTCTGGTGAGCCATCACAGATCCAACGGACTGGTTTTGCTCCATCTTGGTATGATTTGGTTATGATTTCAACCTCTTCTGAAACCATAAACGAGGAGTAGAACCCAAGTCCAAAATGGCCAATGATGGCATTGGCGTCGTCTTTGTATTTTTCTAAGAACTCATTTGCCCCTGAGAATGCAATTTGATTGATGAATTTTTCAACTTCATCAGAGGTCATTCCTATTCCGTTATCAGAAATAGTAATTGTTTTAGCCTCTTTGTTAAGTTTGACAGCTACTTTCAAGTTCTCTACGCTTCCTTTGTATTTTCCTGTCGATGCAATTGTTTTAAGTTTTTGTGTGGCATCAACGGCGTTTGAAACGATTTCACGAAGGAAGATATCGTGATCGGAATAGAGAAATTTCTTGATAATGGGAAATAGGTTATCACTTGTAACCCCAATTTTACCTTTCATACTATGTTGATTTTATAATTAATGTTTGCAATTATTTCACTTTTGTTGGTTATTCAAAGTGTATGCCAAAATCCTGTTACTGACTTCCTGTCAGAATTTTGATATTGGGTGGCCATGGTACAGGACAAAATTTCACACGCTACCTTGTTAAACGACAAAGACCTCAATATATTCGAACGCCCGACACCTGGTTTTGGAGACCAGTGCTCTACCAACTGAGCTACACCCGTAGAAGCGGAGAGAGAGGGATTCGAACCCCCGGTACCTCTCGGTACAGCGGTTTTCAAGACCGCCGCAATCGACCACTCTGCCATCTCTCCAAGAGCGTGTGCAAAAGTATACTTTATTTTGATTCGTCAAAAATTATCTGACATTATTTTTAAAGAATTTAAAGTTTAGGATAGAATTAGGTATTGTTGGATTTGTAATATTTTTTTACTTGATTTGCCTAGTTAATTTTTTTACAACTTTATAATCATTTTTTTACAATTATTCCTTCTAGCCCTATAAAAGCTTGAAATAATTTTTTTTTAATAATTTTTGTATATTTGTGAATTATATTTAACTTTCGGCAAATCTGAATCTTCGTTTAATAATTTAATTTCAAATTTACTATGAACAAAACTCAATTAATTGATGCAGTTGCTGCTGAGGCAGGACTAACTAAAGTTGATGCAAGAAAAGCTGTTGATGCATTTGTAAAAGCAACTGGCGAACAACTTAAACAAGGTGAGAAAATCGCTCTTGTAGGATTTGGTACTTTCTCAGTGTCTGAAAGACCTGCACGTGAAGGTCGTAACCCACAGACTGGTGCAAAAATCAAAATTGCTGCTAAGAAAATTGTAAAATTCAAAGCTGGTAGCGAACTTAACGACTCTGTACAATAGTCGTTTAAATCAGGCATAAAAAAAGGAGGTTTTTCAACCTCCTTTTTTTATGCCTATACTTTTCTAGAAGCTCTGCATCCCATGAAGCTTCTTGTAAATTCCGTCTAATGCAAGTAATTCTTCGTGATTTCCGCGCTCTACAATAGCTCCTTCGTGAAAAACACAGATTAAATCAGCATTCTTTATCGTCGAAAGTCGATGCGCAATCACAATAGAGGTTCTATTCTTCATGAGGTTCTCTAACGCCTCTTGGACTAGTTTTTCCGACTCTGTATCTAAAGCGGAGGTAGCCTCATCTAAAATCAAAATAGGGGGGTTTTTGAGCACCGCACGCGCAATAGAGACCCGTTGACGTTGACCGCCGGATAATTTGCCCCCTCGGTCACCTATGTTTGAGTAATATCCTTCCGCAGTAGCAGCGATAAATTCATGCGCATTCGCCACCTTAGCCGCAGCTTCTACTTGCTCTAGTGTCGCATCTTCCACACCAAAAGCGATATTATTAAAGAACGTATCGTTAAATAAGATGGGATCTTGGTTCACATTGCCCATAAGTCCACGTAGGTCGGCAATCTTATAATCACGCACATCAATGCCATCTACACAGATTTGCCCCTCGCTGACATCATAAAAACGTGGAAGAAGGTCTACGAAGGTTGATTTACCAGATCCTGACTGTCCAACTAATGCAATAGTTTTACCAATAGGGATAGTTAGGTTGACCTTTTTAAGGACATCATCATCTTGATAGCGGAAGGTTACATCTTTATATTCAATCTGAGAAACAAAGGTTTTTACGGCGATGGGATTTTCTTTGTTGACGATGTTGTTTTCTGCAAGCATCACCATGTCAATTCGTTCCATAGATGCTAATCCTTTTTGGATCGCATAAAAGGCTGTGGTAAATGATTTCGCAGGATTAATAATACTATAGAAAAATACCAGATAGGTGATAAATCCTTGAGGCGTCAAAGCGCTATTATGGCTTAAAACCAACTTGCCACCATACCACAACACCAATACAATAACGGCTGTTCCTAAGAATTCCGACATTGGATGAGCTAAATACCGGCGCCACATCAGGCCATTCATAATATGATAGTAGTCCGAATTTTGCTTCTCGAAATGCTCGCCAGCCTTTTTTTCTGCATTAAAAGCTTTAATAATACGCAAGCCACTGAGTGATTCTTCAATGGTAGAAAGCAATTCACCCATTTTATTCTGACCACGCATCGATGGTTTCTTTAAGCTTTTTCCAACTTTACCGATTAAATACCCAACTAAAGGGAGGATTAAAAAGACAAATAGGGTAAGCGACCACGACATATAGATCATAAAGGCTAATGACATTAATATGATAAGTGGATCTTTTAGGAGCATCTCCAGTGAACTCATAATCGAGTTGTCGATCTCTTGCACATCACCAGTCATGCGGGCTATGATATCCCCCTTGCGCTCTTCAGAGAAAAATCCAATTGGAAGATGAAGGATTTTGGTGTACAGTTTGTTTCGGATGTCGCGAACCACGCCATTTCGCAAAGGAACAAGCATGTAGAGTGCCAAATAGGTGAAGAGCACTTTCAGAAACACCATAATCATCAGAAATATTCCAATGTAAACGAGTGCTTTTTCATTCCCGAACTTAAGGATGATATCGCTAAGCTGGTACATAATGTTATCCTTCAGACTACCTACGGTAAGTGCAAGCTCGGCAGGTTTAGTGGCTATCACTTTCTGTGTGCCAAATAGAACCCCCAGCACTGGCTCTAATGCCGCAAACTGAAATGCCCCAAACATGGCAGCAAGCAGATTGAAGATAAACGCTCCCAAAACAAAGCGTTTATATGGCTTAACAAACCGTTTTAAAAGAAGGTAAAGACCTTTCACAAGTGTAGGTTATTAGTTTTTATAATCGTGGTTAACGATGTCTGCTTAAATAGAGACGCCTGTATAATTATACGGTGTGATAAGTTTTAATTCACTTTTCAGGGCCTCGCTCACGTCTAGCTTATCAATAAATTCATGCATCACCTCACGATCGATCTTGCGATTTACACGCGTAAGTTCTTTTAAAGCCTCGTAAGGATTCGGATAAGCTTCACGTCGCAGAACGGTCTGAATAGCTTCCGCAATCACAACCCAGTTATCTTCCAGGTCACGATCGATAGCCTCTTTATTTAGGACTAATTTACCAAGTCCTTTCAAAGTTGATTTGATCGCTATGATTGTGTGCCCAATTGGTACTCCGATGTTCCGTAAAACGGTCGAGTCTGTAAGGTCGCGCTGCAATCTCGAGATCGGAAGTTTAGCTGATAAATGCTCAAATAGGGCGTTTGCAATACCTAAGTTACCCTCTGAATTTTCGAAATCTATTGGGTTAACCTTATGTGGCATCGCGGAGGATCCAACCTCCCCTTTTTTAATTTGTTGCTTGAAATAATTCATGGAGATATAGGTCCATAAATCACGATCGAAATCAATAAGTATGGTATTGATCCGCTTCATATTGTCGAATATCGCACCATCGCTATCGTAATGAGCAATCTGAGTAGTGGCCTGTGAGCGCTCTATCTTTAAAGCTTTACCTAGGAAGTTATTTCCAAATTCAGGCCAATTGATACTTGGATAAGCAACATGATGAGCATTGAAATTGCCTGTCGCACCTCCAAATTTACCGTAGAACGGAATATTCTTCAGACTAGCGAGTTGAACATTTAAGCGTTCTGCAAAAACTTTGATCTCTTTACCTAATCGAGTAGGTGTAGCTGGTTGTCCATGTGTTTTTGCCAACATCGAAACCTCTTCCCACTCTTTGGTCAGCGATTCCAATTTAGCGATTAGCTCTTCGATTAAAGGAAAGTATACCTTGTGAATCGCATCGCGCATGGAACAAGGTGATGCTGTATTATTGATATCTTGAGATGTTAGTCCAAAATGGATAAACTCTTTATACGATTGTAAATTTAAGGCATCGAATTTTTCCTTGATGAAATATTCAACCGCTTTAACATCATGGTTGGTGACTTTCTCAATATCCTTCACTTTATTTGCATCAGCTATCGAGAATGATTCATAGATCTGACGCAGTGCAGGCTTAAGTTTGGCATCAAAAGATTTTAGCTGAGGAAGCGGAAGCTCTACTAATGCAATGAAGTATTCAATCTCTACATAAACCCGATATTTTATCAAGGCGTATTCTGAGAAATATTGACCTAATTCATCTACTTTGTCACGATATCTGCCATCTATAGGTGATATGGCGGTTAGGGATTGGATTTCCATTTTGTCTCTTATTCTGTTTGCCACAAAGGTAGTAAATTCTCTGAAAATAGACTATTTGCCGCTTTTGTCGTTTGTTATTCTTGTGGATAGGGTTGAGGTGATATTCCAGACTCTTAGACATAGATCGCAATAGTGCCTTAATTGTAATCCGATAATTGTTAGGTGTTTGCGTGTAATTCCGATTCGTTAAGCTAGTTTTCTGCTGTATGTTTAACCTTCTTAATCGTCTCTTTTCTTGAGATTAACATAGGTACTGCAACGCCAACAGCAAGTGCCATCAAAATAAACAAGGTTTTTAGTCCGTAGCTTACCGTTTCAGCTAAAGAAATGGAGTAGGTGTCGCTTGTTGCGGCGGTACTTGAGAGCTTCATTAGTCCGAGCATCATCCGGTAGGCGAAAATCCCTGGAACCATAGGTATCACTGCGGGAATTGAAAATACCAATGGTGGGGCATGCTTCGTATGAGCTGCATAAACACTAAGAATTCCAATTAATGATGCACCTGCAAAAGTGGCGATGGTAATCTCTACGTTTAATTGGATTAGGATAAGTTTTGTTAACCCTCCAAGAGCGGCAATAATCCAAATAATAAATAAGGTCCTTTGCGGCACATTAAATAGGATGGCAAAGCCAAGAGCTGCAAACCCAAACCAAATTCCTTTTTCTAATAGTGTAAAGAGCTCCATAAATAATATATGTATTATAAGGTAGTGCCTTTTTCGAATTTCATAAACTTAGCTCCTTAGAGGCTATATATTTGCATCGCAAGCATTAATCCAAGTGCGATTGAAAAGGCGATGATAAGCCCATTAACCCCTCTAACCATTCCGTTTAAGGTGTTTCCATCCATCAGATCGGAGAGTGAGTTGATTAAAGGGACGCCAGGAATTAGAAATAGCACCGATGTAGCTAGTGCATTTTCTGGAGAATGTCCAATATTCAACTTAATAGACAATCCCGCTACCATAGCTGCCGTAAAGGAGGCAAAAAAGATAGAAATATAGGGATTGAATCGCATCTTTAGGGCTTCTTGGCGAATAAACAAACCGAAGAATGTGGCCGAAAATGCCACAATCATCTCTGGAGCTTCCCCTCCAAATAATCGACAGAAAGAGGCGCCTGCGAGGGCTACTAAGGCAAGCACGACAAATCTGGGATAGTGGGGTAGTGCCTTTATACGTTCGATATCTTGATTGATTTGCTCAACTGACAGTCCTTCTTCAACAACCCTCCAGCTCAGCCGACTAATGCCAGAAACCAGTTTGAAGTTTACCCCATGAGGTGGTGTTCGTTTAACGCTGCTGGTATGATCCAATCCACCTTCTTTATTGACGGTGAGCATCAGAGAACGACTAGTGATTAAGAGCTCAACTTCATACCCCAGGGCATCTGCAATTCTGTTGATGGTCGTTCGGACGCGACCTGTGCTTGCCCCATTGCCCATCAATAAGGTTCCCACATCGAGAAGCATCTCTTCAACAGCTTTTGAATTAGTGGTTCTTTCTTTAGCCATCTTTAAATAAATCATTATTAAACTAATCAGGATTGTAAAGTTAGCATCAATTTTTGTTTAGAGGTGCAAAGAGATTTTAATTTTATGATTTATATGTTGAACACTATTGTCATCAGCTTTGTTTAAACATTATTAACTAGTTAACTTTAAAATGTTGTATATTCTTATACTAAATACTAAATTTTTAGCGTATGAAAAGGAATGAATTTTTGACCGCATTGGGAATATCCGCAAGTACAGTAGTTTTTGCGCCCTATCTCGTCTCTTGTAGTAAAGGTAGCTCGTTGAGCGACAGTGGAAATAATGGAACGCCAAGCGCAACCATTGACTTCACCCTTGACTTGACTATGCCTGCTAACTCAGCATTAAATACCAATGGAAGCTCAATGATTAGTAATGGAGTTATTGTTGCAAAAACCTCCGGTGGCATGTATATTGCAGTAGCTTCAAAATGTACGCATCAAGGCTATACCTTGGCTTATGACAATGCGACTAGTGAGTTTCATTGTGCTAGTCATGGGTCGAATTTCACTACCACAGGACTGGTGGTCAATGGACCTGCAGCGACATCGTTAAAAGTTTATAAGACTCAACTGACTGGAACAACTCTTCGCGTTTATTCTTAGCGTCTAAATTTCTCGCCAGCGAATTTCAATCCATCATAAAGGCCTGTGCGCCAATACGACCAGGAGCGACCGCCATCCAATATGCAAGAGGGAATTGCCTTTGTAGAGGAAATCGTCGTCGCCACAATCGATGTAAAATCGGATGCTTTTAAATTTTTCTGCTGCCACGATGTGGATCAGATGAAGTGGATTCGTTGCTTTCCAAGTTTCACTAAGTCGCTCAGCCCCTTTTAAGTTTTTCCCGTAGATCGATTTGAAATATCCATCATATTGACCATCTGGCTGCTGTGTGATCTCTTCATCTGAAAATACAGCACTGCTTAAGGCGATAACACTCGAGAAAAGATCGGGGTTGCGCATTGCAAGGGATAATGAGCCATAGCCACCCATCGAAAGTCCACCGATGGCACGGAACTCTTTTTTCGCGCGGATGCGATATTCCTTCTCAATATAAGGTATGAATTCTTGTGTGAACATATCCGACCAACGGTTTTTCCCGTCAAAGCTATTGCAATACCAAGCAACTTTTCCATCGGGTATAATCAAAATACAGGCTGGAAAGTCGCCTTCAGCAATCCCTTTGTCAGCTATTTGAGCCGCCTCACCAAATTGAATCCAGCCAGTTTCATCATCCGAAAATCCATGAAGAAGGTAGACAACAGGATAACTGCGGCTCGACGTTTGATAGTCGGCTGGAAGATAGACCGAATAGTTTACTGGATAGTCAACGAGTTTGCTCTTAAAGCTTAGGCTTTCAATCGTTTTTCCTTTTTGAGCAAAGGAGATTATGGGCAGAGCTAAAAATAGCAAGGGAAGTAGGAGAGTCTTTGTCATAAATGGGATAAATCTGAGTTCATCCATCAGGTGACGGACAAAATTCGATTATTAAATGGTTTAGACAAAGATAGAAAATGATTGATTAAAAGACTTCATCCGCCAGCAGACGGATGCACTTTGGATTCTTTTTTTACTTTGCCATTTGCCCTTTTAATTTTCCATTTTTCTCTTACACCATCGGGTATTTTTTCAAAATTTCGTTCGATCTCATCAATATATCCACATACTGAGCGCGTTTGTAGGCATACGGATCTTTGGTGTTTTTCATCGCTAATTTACCTCTGAAATCAGCAATTGTTTTGTAGCCACGAGCATCCATCCACTCTTCAAGCATCTCGATCATTGTGGTGATATGACTTGCTTTATTGCGGTAGATAGCGCTCACCACCTGCACTGTTCCTGCACCAGCAAGGAGCATCTTAATCATGTCGCTACCATCTGAGATCCCTCTGCTCGTGCAGATATCGGCCGCAATGTTGCCGTATAATAACCCTGCAAACCTCAGACTTAATTGATAATCTTTAGGATGGGTAAGATCGAAAGGATAGTAGAACTCTTCTGTCTCAATGTTTATCTCCGGTTGGAAGAAGCGGTTAAAAATCACGATGCCATCAACACCCGCTTGATCTAGTTTGCCAATAAGATTCAATGGATTAGAGTAGAAAACACTGAGTTTAACACTTACAGGTATTTTTAAAACGCTTTTTAATTTTTTCAAAATGTGTATCTGGCGGGCTTCGATATCGGCTCCAGTATGACTCCCATCAACAGGAACGTCGTAAAAGTTCAGCTCTAGTCCGGCAATACCTGTTTTTTCAAGCTCGAGTGCATACTCTTCCCACGACTCATCATACATAGCGTTTAAGCTAGCAAAGACAGGAATAGTCACTTTAGAAAGAAGTTTCTCCAGTTTGAAGATATGTTCTTTTGCACCGCCATGCTTCACCTCCGGAAAGAGATTAACCATTTCGGCATTTCGGTCGTCGTATTCTGCAAGTTGATCTTGAAGTTGTATCTGTTCGAGATGGATCTGTTCTTCAAAGAGAGAGCGGTAGAATCACATCGAGGTCTTCAACTAAACTTGAAGCACCAAGAATAATGGGGTTTTTTAGTTCAACACCCATATAAGTAGTTCTTAAATCTGCCATACGATTAAAGTTTTGATGGTTTATTAGTCTAATAAAATCAAGATAATACGCTTTTCGAAAGAGAACCTAAATGCATTGAGAATGATCCTTTTAAAGGACTATAGATGCGAAATTAATCTTTTAATTTTTAATTGGCTATTTTTACGGCTGTAGATTTCACTTAAGATGGTAGTTTAAAAGGGTTTTGAATAAGCCCTCTGTCTTTGAAATTTTAATAAATTTTTTAAGAGGGTTATTTTTTTGCTACGTGTATGTCAAAAAAGCATATTTTATTCGTTTGTTTAGGTAATATTTGTCGATCTCCAGCTGCAGAAGCGGTGATGGTGGCTAAGTTAAAGAGCTCTAAATTAGACCATCTGTATAGTTGTGATTCTGCTGGGATCATCGGTTTTCATGCTGGCGCTAAGGCTGATCCTCGGATGTGTAAGCAAGCCCAAGAGCGTGGTTATTCAGTGACTAGTCTTTCTCGACAGGTTAGACCAGAAGTTGATTTCGACAAGTTTGATCTGATCGTTGCAATGGATGATCAGAATGTAAGGGATTTGACCAAACTAACAAGGTCGGACAGTGATCGTAAGAAGATCGTTAAAATAACTGATTTCTCTGCTGATTCAAGTTATACCGTTGTCCCTGATCCCTATTATGGAACGATAGCTGATTTTGATCTTGTATTGGATATTTTGGAACAGAGCTGTGATGGATTAGTGAACTTTTTAACTGACAAAAATTAAGATTATGAAGATTTTAAGACCTGCTTTATTCGTATTTTCTTTTGTATGTCTATTGATTAGCTGTGGCTTACCTCATCAGATTATTAAACATTACAAAGGGAAGTCGCAAGAGGAACTTGAGCTGACCATGGGCAAGCCATCGCGGATTGAAATAGGTGATTCAGGAGAGAAGATCTATGTGTATATGAAAAATAAGTACCTCAAGGCAGCTCCTATCAATACGGGGGCATATCAGTATGATAAATTTATCAGTCCGCATACAGTTAAGACCGAGACCTATACTTTTTACCTCAATAAATCGAAGGTTGTTGAGAAGGTAACCTACGATTACGGTTATACCCGATAGGGTTAATAGCTGCCTTAGTTTGGTAGAGATTTTTACCCTCTTCGAAATTTTTATATCTTTGTCGTATCATTCTGCCCAGATGGTGAAATTGGTAGACACGCCAGCTTGAGGGGCTGGTTCCGGTTACGGTGTGCAAGTTCGAGTCTTGTTCTGGGCACCACTAAAGCACAATACCCACTGAAAGCCAGTGGGTATTGTGCTAATATCTAGAATAGAATTATCTCGATTTGACATAGTTTTTATTCATTTAAATTTAGTGCTTAAAATACTGAAAAACAGTTGTACGATGAGTTGGACCTTCCCTAATTTAATAGCAGTAGCAATTGGTAGTTTAGTCGTGTTTGGATCTAATTTGGTCCAGGCGAAATCATCTAAATTGCCCAATATCATACACATCCATTCCGATGATCATCGGTCAGATGGTTTGCATGCCTTAGGGACGCCACAGCTCATCACCCCTAATTTAGATGCGCTGATTGAGCGAGGGGTCACGTTTACCCATTGTTACACCATGGGATCTATGATCGGTGCTGTTTGTACCCCTAGTCGAACGATGCTTCTTACAGGTCGATCGTGGCAACGGATACCTGGAGCACCAGATGCAGCCTCGAATGCTGCTGATCCATCGACGTTTCTTCCTCGTGTGATCCAGTCGGCTGGTTATCAAACCTGGCATATGGGTAAGAAAGGCAATGGTTTTATAGCTGGTATTCAAGAGTTTGAAACCAGTATTATCGATGGTGGAATGGGTGAAACACCTCAGGATGATCGGGCACATTGTTGCAAGCGAATGGCTGATCGTACGATTGAATTTCTAGAAAGCCGTTCGAAAGGCAAGGATTCAAAGCCTTTCTATATCTATCTAGCCCCTCCTGTTCCTCATGATCCACGCTTTGCAGAACCTGAGTTCCAAAAGCTTTACGACCCCACTAAAATAGTTCTCTCGTCTGCTTTTTTGCCCCTTCATCCGTTTGATAATGGCGAAATTACTGTTCGTGATGAGCAGACTGCCCCTTGGCCACGCACACCTCAAGATACCAAACAACAACTCGCCGATTACTATGCCTGTATTACGGGCCTTGATTATCACGTTGGGCGGATCCTCGCTGATCTAAAGACTAAAGGATTGCTAGAGAATACGATTGTGATTTTCAGTGGCGACAATGGTCTTTCGATGGGTGATCACGGACTCTTTGGGAAACAAAATTTATATGAATTTGGAGGTATGCATGTGCCGCTTGTCATTGCTGGTCCTGGCATATCGAAAGGGAAAAGTGATGCCCTCGTTTATCTGATGGATTTATTTCCAACTATAGCTGAGTTTGCCAAAGCAAAAGACCCTACGGGTGTTGATGGTAAGAGTCTAGTGCCTATATTAACTGGACAGAGAACGAAAGTGCGCGAAGTGCTTTACACCGGTTATCGCGATTGTCAGCGCTCTGTTCGTGATGATCGCTGGAAGCTAATCCGTTATCCACTTATTAATTACACGCAGTTGTTCGATCTTAATAATGACCCGCATGAATTAAATAATCTTGCCTATCAGGCGAATTCCAAGGAGATGGTTCAGAAGATGACGACTTTACTTGAAAAGGAGATGGTTGATTATAGCGACAAATTTCCACTCGTTGTCTCCAATCCTAAAGCTGCCGAATGGACTCCACCACCAATTGGCAGTAAAATAAAGAAAGTGAAGAAGTAAGTAGCGAGTAATTCATCGCTTCATGTTTGTTCCTCTATTTCGTGATTAGTGGGCAGGCAAGGTGAATGTAAAACTGCTTCCTTTTCCGACTTCGCTTTCTACAGAAATTTTACCGGAGTGTTTTTCTACGAATTCCTTGCAAAGCATTAATCCCAAGCCTGTTCCGCTTTCGTTTTCTGTGCCTAAGGTTGATGTTTTTTCGCTTATTTTAAACAGATTACCAATTGCTTTTTCACTCATTCCAACCCCGCTGTCCTTAATAGAGATGGAGACTTCGCTATTTAGTTGAGTTGCAGTAATTAATATATTCCCGTTTTTGTTTGTGAATTTTATGGCATTGGTGATAAGGTTTCTTAAGACTGTGTTTATCATATTGCTGTCGGCAAATATGTTTAGGCCATCTGGGATCTCCTGTTTTATGGAGATTGATTTTGCCTTGGCTGCATTTTCCACTAAGCGGATAACATCACCAACCAAATTTTCAAGGGCGAATTCTTTTGGTGCAAATTCAATGGCACCTGTTTGGGCTTTAGACCAATCCAATAGATTTTCTAATAATTTAGAGGCATTTTTAGCCGATTGGTGTATTAGATTAACATATTTTTCCGTTTTTTCTGCCCGATCTTGTTTTGAATCTTTGATTAATTCAGATAGTCCTACAATACCTATAAATGGATTTCTAAGGTCATGAGCTATGATACCGAAGAATTTATCTTTTGTTGCATTTAGTTCTGCTAGTTGAGTATTTTGAGTAAGAATCTCCTCTTTTAAAAGTCTTCGTTCCGTAATATCTCGGGTTACACCTACCATAATCAAGGAGCCGGTATTGCTTTCGTGCAGTGGATAGACGAATACTTCGGTCCATAAGGTAGATCCGTCTTTGCAATAATATTCATATTCCCCTTGGAAATTTGGTAGTGGTAAGCCAGCCGCGAAGGCCTGATTTAATTTTACCATATAGTCATAAGCCATGAGCTGTGATGCTGGAGTTATGATCTCATCGATTGTTTGATTCATCGCTTCCTCGACTGTAAACCCGCGTAATTGTTCTACCGCAGGACTGATATAGGTAATTGTGCCATCAATTTTCATCGTCCAGATCACATCTCTCGCATTTTCAGCCAAAAAACGATAACGCTGTTCTTTAATCTGTAGTTCGTTATATGCTTTCTGAAGCTCGAGTAGTTCGTTTTGAATCTCCTCGTTGGTTTGGTCCTTACCCATAAGTCTTTTGTTTTTTATGCTTGAATTAATCGCTAAAATAAATTATAAAAAGTGATTAACCAACCTTTAATTTTTTTCTATTCCATCTTCCATTTTAAATCTGGCTTTTTACCTTTTCATTTCCCCTTTTTTCTATGTTTAATTCGACCTCTTGTTAAGCTTTTTGGTATTTATTTTTTTAATAATCTATTTATTTAGACTAAATTGTAATTACACATCTTTATGTGTATTGAAAAGATTGGTGAAGTAATTTTTGCGGTATAATTTTGTCAACCATCCGTTTATTTTTTAGCGCATTGTCTTTCAGTTCGTTAAGTTGCTTTTTGGAGTGTTTTTTAGACGAGGCTTTAGTGGTTCTTTTCTGGGAATTCTTTGCTTGTAAATAACTAATGGGGCTTCGTTTGTCGAATGCTACCGAATAGTTAATAAAAATAATATATACTAATTTAATTATATATAACTAAGGTCTTATTCCTTAGAAATTCAAAACCTTTGGCAACCAATATGAAATTTCGCTTAGCCTATCGATTACTGTTTTTAATTTGTTTTCAATTAATGGGTTCTTTTGCATTTTCGCAAACTGTGGGCGGTGTAAATCCATCAGATGATTATGACGGTGATGGCATAATTAACTCTATCGACTTAGATGATGATAACGACGGTATTTTAGATGCCGTAGAATCTCCAGATTGTTATTATACAGCGAATGAGTGGCATTTTGGGAATCGCCCAGACATTACAGTAACCTCTGGCTTAGTAATGACCAGCCCTCAAAATCAGCCACAAAAATTAGTAGATGGAAAGAACAGTGGAGTTTCATATGATGTAAGGTTTGTGGCCACTACAACAGTAGGTTCAGGTCAAGAAGTATATAAGTTTAATATGAACATTCCTGTTAAACTTTCTAAAATAACCTTGGGGTACACTGGTATTTATTCTCAATTCAATGATGGAACTAAATTAATTTTAAGAGGATCTAATGATGGATCAACTTGGACGAATTTGTCAGGCACCAGTGGAACACCAGAGGTTATATATGATGCTACAATAAATACAAGTTCTGCTACGGAGACTTCAACTATATATCCATACCCAGCAACAACCCAATACGGAACAAGTGCGAATATTTTTTCTGTAACACAAAATGCTGCAAAGTATCAATACTATGATATATTTTGGTCAAGTGCAGGTGGGATTAATGCAACGGGTTATGCGAATGAAGTATATTTTGACGTAGCATCTGATTACAACGCAAGCGCTCATCCAAAAATTTCTTGTAGTAATGATACGGATGGCGATGGCATTTTAAATCAACAAGACTTAGATTCTGATGGAGACGGCTGTCCGGATGCTAAAGAATCTGGAATTACTGCCACCTTAACTTCTGCATCAGTTACGAATTTAGTAGGTGCAACAATTGCATCTGGAACTTCCACTTCAACAATTCAAAATGCGATAGTAGCAGGAACGGGAACCTCTACTTTTGGCAATAATGGATTTGTAAATTCATTAGAAACAGCAAGTGAAAGTGGAATATATAGTGGGACCTACAATTATAATTATGCCAATAATAAAACTTTAAGTACTTGCTTGGATTCAGATGGCGACGGAGTTCCTGATGTAAATGATTTGGATGATGATAATGATGGGGCATTGGATATTGTTGAATGTCCTGCGCCAGGAGTGAAGCCTTTGCTTTCGAGATTTGACATTGCTTCTGGAGCAAGTATGACTCAAAGCTTTACTGGATTTCCTGAGGAAGTATGGATTGATATATGGGCACTAGATAATAATTTTAATTTAAAAATAAATGGATCTGATATTACCAATGTGAGTGAATTAAATTTTGCTCCAATGGGTGCTGCAAATCCTTATCCCAAACCTTACACTGATATTGTTAGAGCGGATGGGACTCCGATTTATCCAGCCGGTACTGTTTGGACTTATCCCAATACTGCACAGTATCCATTAATAAGAGTTAAAATTAGTAATAATGGATATGCTAAAATTTATGGGTATGATTTTGTAAACGGAACTGGAAATTACAAAGAGTTAGTTTTAGTAAATGCAGTTTATCAAAAAGTGCCTATTAATTTATCAGGAACTAATACAATTGTTTTTAGTCAAGATAATACATGGGCGCCATCTTATTTGAATGCAGAATTCAATACATTTAACAGTGCAGGATTCTGTGATACTGACGGTGATGGGGTAGAAAATAGGTTGGATTTAGATGCTGATAATGATGGATGTAGTGATGCGTATGAATCTAAAACGACAACCAATACAAGTGTCAATTTCAAATATGACAATACGAATAATTTTGGAACTAACGGTTTTTTAAATTCATTGGAAACTGTTGCTGATAATGGTATATACAAAAGTAATTATCCATATGACTTCGCAATAGACCCAACAATAAAATCATGTCTGGACTCAGATACTGACGGCGTGCCAGATATTTATGATTTAGATGACGACAATGATGGTATTTTGGATGCTATTGAGTCTCCATCTTGTTTTTATAGTTTATCAGAATTGTCAAAACCCGCAACAGTTAGTTCGGATTTAAATCTGTATAATACTACTGGAACTTACGATTTAACTAATTCAATTGATGGTTTAGTTGCTACTTATACTGCTTTTAAATCGGGTCAATTTTTAGCCAATAAAGAAGTTTTAAAATATACTGCGAATAGTTTAATTGCCATAAATAGTCTTACGCTTAATTTAGATTTTAGGGCTATTTCCACAGATGCCAATAGTACTTTTAAACTACAAGGATCTGATGACAATGTATTATGGGATGACTTATCAAATGCGCCTATATCTTCTGTAGTGACTGTTTTTCCAGCTACTTTAGTTTTAAATAATGATTTACAACCCACTAAAAAGTATAAATATTTTAGAATTTATGGAGTTGCAGGAACTACTAACTATGGTGGAGTTGCTGAAGCTACATTTAATTTAGCATCATCAACAAAATCCAGTGCAAATCCAAAATTAACTTGTATAAACGACACAGACGGGGATGGTATACCAAACCATTTGGATTTAGATAGTGACGGGGATGCTTGTCCAGATGCGAAAGAAGCTGGCGTTATTGGAACACTTACTACAGGCTCGGTTGTAAATTTAACTACTCCATCAGGAACTGCTACTTCCACAACATCAGGTGTTGCTAATTCAGTTGCAGCAGGTATTTATAGCGCCAATGGTTTTGCGGATGCCTTAGAAACTACGACAGAATCTGGATTATATTCAGGAACCTACAATTACGATTTTGCAATCAATAAATTATTTAATGCTTGCACAGATACAGATGGTGATGGAGTTCCTGATTTGATTGATATTGATGATGACAATGATGGTATTTTAGATGCAATCGAATCGCCAACCTGTTTTTATAATAAGGATGAATTATCGGTACCGATTTCAATTAGTACCGAGCTACTTCCTAATTCAACCAATGTAATTTCAAGAGCGATAGATGGAGACGCGACAACAAATGCCTCTTTTACTGTTAATCAAAATTGGATTGGTAAAGAAATTTTAAAAGTAGCAGCTGTATATCCAGTTACTATTTCTAGTCTTGATATTGATGTGCCATCAGGTTGGTCTTTTTCAAATACGGTAACTACTAATACATTTAAATTACAAGGATCAACTGATAACTTTATTTGGACCGATTTGTCTGCAGCACTAAATTCTAGTTTGTCTGCAGCCACTTTAAGTATTGCAAATACGTTAGCGCCAAATAATAAATTTAAATATTTTCGAATTATAGGAGTTGGTGGGGTGTCATATTATGCAGGAGCTTCTGAAATTAGATTGAATATTGCAAGCACATTTATCCAAAGTCAATACACAAAACCAACTTGTTTAACAGGCCGTAATGATGCAGATTTAATTCCAAATTATTTGGACTTAGATTCTGATGGCGATGGATGTAGTGATGCATTAGAGGCGGGGACTACCACAAGCACAACGGCAAATTTTGCCTTTACCGGTTCTCCGTCGGATTTTGGTGCTAACGGTTTTTACAATACACTTGAAAAAACCAATGCAGAGAGTAATTTGTACAAAGGGGTTTACACTTATTATTATGCAGACAATGCTTTATTCAATGCTTGTACAGATACAGATAGTGATGGTGTTCCAGATTTGATTGATATTGATGATGACAATGATGGTATTTTAGATGCGGTGGAGTCGCCTACTTGTTTTTATAATACAGTAGAGTTATCACAACCAATTAGTATTTCTACTGAATTATTACCGTATTCCACCAATTTGATTGGGTATGCAATTGATGCAATTACAACAACAAAATCAGCTTTTGACGTTTCTCAAAATTGGGTAGGTAAGGAACTATTTAAATTGGAAGCCTTGTTCCCTATTCCTCTTGCAAGCTTGGATTTGGATCTTGTATCTTGGGCACTTTCTTTAACTGCAGCTAATACATTTAAATTACAAGGTTCAGGAGATAATGTTGCTTGGGTCGATTTGTCTACTGCTCAAAGTTCAACCGCTACAACAGGTACGTTTACTTTACAAAATACAATAGCTCCAACAAATAAATATAAATATTATCGAATCATTGGGGTTGCAGGCGTTTCAAATTATGGTGGCGTAACTGATATTAGATTTAATTTAGCAAACAGTTTTATACAAAGTCAATATACAAAACCAACCTGTTTAACTGGTCGTACTGATGGGGATCTAATTCCTAATCATTTAGATTTAGATTCAGATGGAGATGGATGTAGTGATGCTTTAGAAGCGGGAACGACGACTTCTACGACGGCGAATTTTGCTTTTACGGGTTCAAATTTTGGGGCGAATGGATTTTTGAACACTTTAGAAACCGCTACTGAATCGGGAGTTTATACAGGAACTTATTATTATGATTATGCTACGAATTCAGCTATAAGCACGTGTACAGATAGAGACGGAGATGGAGTACCTGATTACATTGATTTAGATAATGATAATGATGGAGTTTTAGATGCGGTTGAATCGCCAACTTGTTTTTATACTTTGGCAGAATTAGCTAATCCTGCTAATCCTGCTGAGGTAAGTAGCGAATTAACACAACATACTGCGAGTTTTGTTATTGGTAATTCAATTGATGGTGTTGGAACTACAGCTTCTGCATTCGCAACGGGACAAGATTGGGTTGGGAAAGAAATTTTCAAATTTACTGCCAAAAATTATATCGCTATTTCAGGAATGAGTTTTGATTTAGTGAGCTGGGCTTTGTCAAGTGCAGCAGCTAGTACATTTAAATTACAGGGTTCTGGGGATAATGCGAGTTGGAAGGATCTTTCAGTAGCGACTTTTTCTACTGCTACGACGGGAACATTTACCATTTCAAATACACTTGCAACTAATACTAAATTTAAATATTACCGACTCATTGGTGTGGCAGGAACAAGTAGTTATGGGGGTGTTTATGAAGCAAGATTAAACCTTGTAAGTTCTGCTAATGCCAGTGCGAATCCAAAAAATACATGTACCAATGATACCGATGGGGATGGAATATTAAACCAAAATGATTTAGACTCAGACGGAGATGGTTGCCCAGATGCCATTGAAGCTGGAACGGCACAGTTAGGAACAACTGCTTTCGGGAATACTAGCTTTTTTAATCCATCGACGACAGGCGCTAATGGTTTTGCAAATAAATTAGAAACAGCAACCGAAAGTGGAGTATATAGTGGTACATACAAGTATGTTATAGCCATAGTTCCCGAATTAAATGGCTGTTTAGATTCCGATGGTGATGGGATTTCAAATATTGATGATATTGATGATGATAATGATGGAATAACCGATCTTAAAGAGTTGAACTGTACCCTTACAAATAGTACGGATGGTACCTGTACGGCTGCATTAAAATCTGCGAGCACCTATGGAATATTTACACATTGTTCCGGTTGGAATGCATTCGATTTCGATCCGTCGCCATCTGTATTAGATAGAGCCGATTTTGATTATATGGGAGTGAATGGAACGGATCCATATTTTGATTTACAAGGTTCCTATGCAGGCCCAAATATAACTGGTAAGATGGTCAAAAGTTTTGCTACCACAGCTGGCCTTTCTTATACATTTGAAGTTGAATTAATTAGTGTTTTTGTGGATGATCCTACAACTGGATCAAAACCATATTTGAGAGCCATAGATGCTTCTACAGGTATTATATTAGGAACTACATATTTAAACGGTTCTGGAATTCGGACGGTTAGCTTTACAGGTATTGGCAGTGCTACACTAATTACTTTAGGATACGATATTCGTCTTGGTAATATTGGTAGTTTATTCTGGAAAGGTGGTAAAATGACTCAAAATGGAGAAGCCTACCAAATATGTTCTTTGCAAGACACTGATAACGATGGTGTTCCGAATCAATTGGATTTAGATTCTGATGGTGATGGTTGTGCGGATGCGGT
>JAPLDS010000060.1:0-55212 GCA_026391295.1 Bacteroidia bacterium
CTATTGGGATAATGGAATTTGTAGTGATATCACCCGATCCGATATCTTCTCGAAGTGCATAATCGATGATCGGTTTTATGAGCGCAAAATCGATCTCTTTAGTTGGCAGTTCTGACGGCTTCATAATGGATCTTTTTACCTTTTTCCTGTAAAATATGATGCAGCTGTTCTTTAATTTCAACTGGATAGTCTGTCCGAACATGTCCTCCTCTGCTCTCTTTTCTTTCGATAGCTGATAAGGTGATGGTTCTGCAGATATCTGTTAGGTTTATAATCTTATGATAATTATAATCCGAACTATTTATATTGTATTGAGCTGCAATTTCATCTATTCGAGCTAGCGCTTTTTCGAGGCCTAGCCCATTTCTTACGATTCCAACATGATCGCTCATGATATTAGCAAGCTCATTTTTTATATCCAAGAAAACCTGGTCCGTATTGGCATTTAAATTTATCGTTTTTATCTCAGATTTCAATGGTTTATTTTTATTCAGATGCCTCGCTTTTTCAACGGCTCTTTTCCCATATACCAGGCATTCTAATAACGAATTACTTGCAAGTCTGTTGGCTCCCATTACACCTGTTGCAGCAACTTCTCCACAGGCAAATAATGAAGGTATACTTGTAGCGCCATAAAGATCGGTACGAATGCCTCCAACCATATAGTGTGCTGCTGGCGCGATCGGTATTAAGTCGGTCATAAGATCGATGCCAAGCTGTTTGAGGTGCGCTCCAATAGAGCTAAATCTTTCGTTTAAGGTATCATTGTCTAGATGTCTGAGGCTTAGGTTGACATTGGCTCCTGTTTCTTGCATCCTTTTGAATATGGCAGATGCTACAATATCGCGGGGTGCTAATTCTGCTAATGGATGTATTTCAGGCATGAAACGAATCCCATTGACATCAATTAAATGTGCTCCTTCTCCTCTCACCGCCTCGCTAATTAAATAGGCATCTTCGCCGTTTATGGCAAGTGCGGTAGGGTGGAATTGAATAAATTCCATATCTGCAAGTTCTGCACCTGCTTGCCATGCTAGAGCAATACCATCGCCTGTTGCTGTATATGGATTTGTTGACCTTGAGTATAGACGTGATAATCCTCCAGTTGCTAATATGGTACTATTCCCAAGAAATAAAATATTTTCGCCAGTCGTGTAATGCAGTGCTTGTATCCCTTTACAACAGTTGTCTTCAACGATGATTTTTAGTGCGGCACAGTATTCGAACGTTGTGATTTCTGACCTTTCTATTACTTTATGAAGCATAAAGCTAGTCATCATTTTACCTGTTGCATCACCCCCTGCATGTAAGATGCGACGCTGAGAATGACCACCTTCTAATCCTAAGATTAAGGCCCCATCTTCGTCTTTATCGAATTCCATCCCTTGAGCGATCAGTTCTTTGACGCGCTCAAGACCTTCTTCGACCAGCAGTTTTACTGCATCTTGATCGCAAAGATTTCGTCCAGCAATGAGGGTGTCATTGTAGTGCTCAATTGGGTGATCTTGCGCTCCAATAGCAGCTGCTATGCCTCCTTGGGCATGATATGAATTACTAATGTCTAACTCCGATTTTGAAATTAGCGCCACAGTGCCATAATCTGCTGCATGATAAGCTGCAAGAAGCCCAGCTAAGCCACTGCCGACAACTACAATATCAAATTCGAGGATTTTCATTAAAAAGCTAAGTTTTGTCTAGTTAAATGAGCCACAAAAGTAACATTTCCACCTTAGAAAATCGCAGAAGTGTATTTTAAATAATTCAATGTTGCCCATAAATAGATTCTGATGCTCAAATGATAGAGTAGATCTTTTTCAATTTCAAATGAAATTATAACGCAAATTGGAAAATAAATTACCTTTGAATAGTATAAACTAACTTTTTTTAAGATGAATAATAGAAAACAATTAGAAAGCGGGATGTGGTCTTATGCCTTTGTGCTGCTTTTTTTTAGTCTTGTTTTTATAAGTTTTGAAGCAAAAACGCAAGTTGTGTTGTCGGATCCAGGACATGGTCCAAAGACTGTTCGGATGATTAAGATGAAAGTGGATAAAAACGGACAAAGAACTACGATTGATACAACCTTTACTCAGCAAGGGGCAGTTAAGGGCGATTCATTACCTCGTGTAATTAATGTGAGGGTGTCGAAAAATAAAGGGCATGAAAAGGTAATGATTTTGAAGACCGACGACCAAGATGGTACATTTTATAATAGGCCATCTGCCAATGAGCCTATTGAAGTGATTATTCAACAGGGTGATTCAGTAGGTGGAAGCGCGATGATTAAAAGAATCGATGTGCAAAATTATGATTCAAAGCTGATGGGTGGTCGCTGTCCAATGATGAAAGGTCCAATGGGAGGTCGATGCCCGATAATGAATGGTCCAATGGGAGGTGATCCATTTGCCTTTAATTCTCGTGATAATTCAATTGTTTCCTATAAAAGACGACATAGAGGGAATGGACTTGAGAAGATTACTATTATTCGCAAGAGGCCAACTGAAAACAATGAGGAACGTGAAATTAAAGTTGAAACAGAGGTTTCAAAAGAAGTTGTGAAATAAGGTTAATCAGAACCAGTTAGGATACAATAAAAAAGGTGGAATTGCTTCCACCTTTTTTATTTTTGTAACATGATACTTAAACTGGCATGTCTGGTAATGACCAAGGTGCACGGTAAGTATGTTTAATTAGTTCTGCAGCATACGCTTTTGCATTAATAGCATCGGTGTATGTTTTATTAAATGTTGGATGACCATCATGAATCTCAAATTTATCCTCAAGAACAGTTTTAATTGTTTCTGAATCTTTAAGGTTTGTGAATTGCATGTTTGGACCATCCCAATCTAAGATTTTATCTAATGATTGCAGACGAACAGCTAATACTCCCATCACAACCATTTCATTAAATGGTCCTGATTCACTAAAGTCTGAAGCTGTTTTTTGACGAGATTCAGGAGATTCTTTTGCTGCACGAACCCAATCTAATTCGTGTGATAAAGCAACACGGCGACGGAATTTAGGTGCGTTTGGTGTGCGACCAGATAATAACCATGGTCGAACGCCATAGCAACCGCAGATCAATTTGTCTTTAGTTCCGTGGAAAATTACACAGCCACCTGCATCGTTAGGGTCTTTGCCGTCTGGCCAGCCCGCTGGAAGCATTGGTTTAATTCCACCATCGTACCATAAAACCTCAACTTTAGGAAGTTTGATTTTGAAATCTTTCGGTTTTGGTCTTTCTGGGAAAGTAAGACATACAGATTGTGCAGTAGGTGCACTATCAGTAAGTAATAACGTAGAATTTCCTTGAGCATGAATAGGATAGCCTAGTCTAAGTCCAGCAAATACTGGGTGCAGAATATGGCAAGCCATATCGCCTAATGCACCTGTACCGAAATCCCACCATCCACGCCAGTTCCATGGGTGATAAAGTTCATTGTACATCCGTTTTTTCGCAGGTCCAATGAATAAATCCCAATCAAGAGTTTCAGGAACCCAAGATCCATTCTTTGGTGTGTTCTGACCTTGTGGCCAAATTGGACGATCGGTAAATGCTTCAACCTTCGTGATCTCTCCAATCTCACCATTAGCAATCCACTCACAGGTAAGGTTTACGCCTTCTTGAGACGAACCTTGGTTACCCATTTGTGTTGCAACTTTATGTTTTGCTGCAAGCTTAGTAAGTAATCTTGATTCGTAAACTGTGTGTGTAAGAGGTTTCTGGCAATATACGTGCTTGCCTAAAGTAATGGCCGTAGCAGATATAATTGCATGCGTATGGTCAGCAGTTGCTACCATTACACCGTCAATAGACTTGCCAATCTCGTCGTACATAACTCTCCAGTCCTTGTACTTCTTAGCATTTGGGAATTCTTTGAAGGTTTTTTCAGAATATTTCCAGTCTACATCGCATAATCCTACAATGTTTTCTGAACTCATGTTTTTAATATTACCATGACCCATTCCGCCAATACCAACTCCTGCGATATTTAATTTATCGCTGGGGGCACGGTGTCCAAGACCTGCAATAGTGTTTGAGGGTACTATTGAGATCGCGGCAGCAGCTGCTGCGCCGGTTCCCAAAAATCCTCTTCTTGAAACTTTGCTGTTTTCTTTCATGATGAAAATAAATCGTATAAAGTTTGATGGTTCGTAATTGATTGCTAAAGATATTGGTTCTTGTTGATAACAACAAATTTTGTGTCTTTTTAATCTTTAAGAATTATAATTTATTTCTTTTATTTTCTTATTTAGTTAATCGATTGGAAATAAGATTTTTACAATTTAAATGTCTCTGTTCAAGAGGTTTTTTAGTTCCTTATCCATTCCTATTTAAAGACTTGAAATTCTTGAAACACTATTTTGACGCGAGTTTTAAGCCTAAATATGTTCTTAGCTTTCATGCTGAATATAGGATCTTTTAAAATGAAATTAGTTTTTAAAAGGGTTTTGGATTTGGGGTGTTAGGTGAAGCCTAAATGTTATTTTCACTGCAATGTCTTGACTATAATCTTTACTGGTAAATGGTCGCTGGTTCCTCCATGATAAGTAGGTCCCATATAGGTTCGGAAAGGCTTCGACCCCAGATAGGCTTTATCTGCCTCTAGTAAGAAATTGAAATTGCAGATTCCTTTTGCACTCGATTGAACCTGAATAGATGGGTCGGAAAGTAGATTTTTACTACATATTATTTGATCAAATATCTCCCATTGACCACCATTTCGAATGGTTCCATCTGTAGATTTACCCCATAATGTTGAAAGATTGACCAATGAATTTAAATCCTCGTCACCAGGATAGGGAATAGCTTTTAATATGGTACTAATACATTTTTCGCTCGGTGCTGCATTGAAATCACCCATAATTACAATGCGCGCATTGGGATCAGACAATTGAATTGCGTTGACCTGGCTCCTTAGTATGGTTGCAGCTAACTCTCTTTTGGCTACAGTCTCGGTATACCCTCCACTTCTTGATGGCCAATGATTGACATAAATGTGAAATTGCTTGCCTCCAAGCTTAGCTTTTAAATACAGGATATCTCTAGATTGAAATCCGTTTTTCCCAATCTTTGCAACCGGTATAAAATCAAAGTCAATCGGTTTTATCAAGTCTTTTCTGTAAAGCAAAGCCACATCGATGCCTCGAGGATCAGGTGAATCTTTATGTATTATGCCATATGTAATCTTACGAAGTGGCGTTTGAGTGATTAACTGCTCGACTACCCAACGGTTTTCTACCTCTGCCAATCCAATGACACATGGAAACTGACCTTCGCTAGCTGCAATGATCGCTTTGTAAAGCATTTGTAGTTTCTTGGTAAAGCGTCCTGACGACCAATGTTTGGTCCCTCGAGGTGAAAATTCTTCGTCGGCCGTGAGAGGATCATCCCAAGTGTCGAAAAGATTTTCGACATTGTAGAAAACTATCGTGTTTGTTTGCTGCGCTTTGGCCGAATGGTACGAAAAGATTAATAAAAATAGTACAAGCCACTTCAGCGTGATTTGCATATGGGATGATAAAAAAGGTTTAAATCATTGATGATGCAATGTGAATCTAATCCACATTGATTAAAGATACAACTTAATTGAGTGAGATGTTAAGCTGTTTTAACCAGTGATTTTTTCGTTCGGATCATCCATAGACCTGCAAAAGTTATCGCCCCATTAATGATGATCAGCTCGAAGCCTATTTTATAACCATTTAAAAGTTGAACAGAATTGGCATCGATGGCCCAGGCAATAAAAGGGGAGCATACCGCAACATAAGGTACCCATTTGTCTTTGATCTCTCTCTTGGTCATTAAGCCAAAGGCGAATAAGCCGAGTAAGGGACCATAGGTATATCCTGCAGCTTTAAATACGGCCACCACAACACTCTGGTCATTGATCAATTTGAAGATCATAATAACGAGAAAGAGTAATAGGGAAAAGGCAATGTGTGTGCGGCGAAGTAACGATTTTCGTTGTTCTTGAGGCCTTTGATTAATAGCTAAAAAATCGATGCAGAATGCAGTGGTCAAAGAGGTTAGAGCCGAATCTGCACTGGCGTAATTAGCTGCAGTAATCCCAAGTAAAAAGAATATTCCAATCAAGAGATTCATGTGATTTAACGCTAACATCGGAAACAAAAAGTCCGATTTCTCTGGCAGCTTAATCCCATTTGTACTGGCAAATAGATAAAGCAATACACCTAAGAGAAGAAACATTCCTACAACTACAACAAAGATGGCGCTGAAGGTTAACATATTTTTTTGCGACTCCTTCAAACTCTTGCAGGTGAGATTTTTTTGCATCATATCCTGATCTAAACCAACCATGACAATGGTTACAAAAATTCCTGAAATAAATTGTTTGAAGAAATATTTACCTGATTTAACATCCCATTCAAAGATTTTGGAATAGGGATGATCCGTAATTTTTTGTAAAGTCTGGTTAACACTCCAATCAAAGCTTGAGAAGATATAGTAAATCGATAAGACCACTGCTGTTAAAAGAAAGATAGTCTGAAGAGAATCGGTGTAGATAATAGTCTTTACTCCACCTTTGTAGGTGTAGACCCAGATCAAGAAAATACTAATCAGAACTGTTACTGCAAAGGGAATGCCTATCGCATCAAAGAGCGCTAATTGCAGAACCTCAGCGACTAAATACATCCGAAAAGCGGCCCCGACGGTTCTGGACAACAGAAAGAAAAAGGAACCTGACTTATAGGCGTAAACACCGAAACGCTGTTCTAAATAACTATAAATTGAGATCAAGTTAAGTCGATAATAGACAGGTAGTAAAACCAATGCAACAATCCAAAATCCCACTAGGTTGCCCATGATAAATTGAAAGTAGGTGCTGGCCGAATTCCCAACTTCACCCGGCACCGAGATAAAGGTAACGCCAGAGATTGTCGTTCCAATCATTCCAAAGGCTACAATAAACCAAGGAGATTTCCGGTTAGCCGTGAAGAACGTATCTGTTGTTGCTGACTTGCCTGTTAGATGAGCAATAAAGATCAGCATTAAAAAATAACAACCTAAGAGTACTGCGACGAGAATTGGATTCATTCGTTCTATTTAAAATCAGAATATAGAAGATATTTTTTACGTATGGACCGGTAATTAGCTAATTCTACAGCCCAGCTTTTACTTATCTCTGCTTCATCTTTGCCTTCCAGAATTAACTTTAGTACTGTGTCATTGCCCATCAGCAGATTAAACCACGACGCCCGAGTCAAAAACTGATCGCTTTTTTTAAACTTATTCAGCCATTGGATAAAAAACGTTAACGTGAATTTTGGAGCAGTGGCCAATGACCGAAGATCATCACCATAACAGAGCTTATCTTTTTGAAGTGGATTTAAGTCCATCCCTGAGATACTTTTGGGAGTAAAGGTGAATCTTCCAAAATCAGAATTCGGATATCCAAGAACTTGGAATGGAAACTCAGTCCCTCTTCCTATGCTCACACTGGTGGCTTCGAAAAAGCAAAGCGAGGGGTAGAGCCTGATCGATTGTTGGTTCGGTAGGTTAGGAGAGGGTTTAATCGGTGGATCAAATAATGTTTTATGCGTATAATTTCCAATTTTTATGATTTCAAGATCAGTCTGAACACCATTATTTAGCCATCTCTCCCCGTTTATCATTAAAGCTAATTCGCCAATGGTACAGCCATGAACAACGGGTATTGGATCTAATCCGACAAATGATTTAAAAGCTGGTTTAAGGACTGGACCAGCGGTATAATCTCCGTTTGGATTTGGTCGGTCAAGGATCACAAGTTTCTTGTGATTCTCTGCACAGGCCTCCATAACATAATGCAGCGTGCTTATATAGGTGTAAAATCGACAGCCTACATCTTGGATGTCAAACACTATAACGTCAATGTCCTCAAGTTGCTTGGATGTTGGCTTCTTGTTTTTGCCATATATCGATACAATTGAAACGCCCGTTTTAGTATCCTTTGAGTTGGAAATAGTTTCGCCAGCTCCAGCTTCACCTCTAAATCCATGCTCAGGGGCAAAAATTGTCTTAACCGACATTTGCTTCCGAATCAAGAAGTCAACTAAATGCTCATTTTCTATGGTGGAAGTCTGATTTACAACTAATCCAATCGATTTTCCTTTGAGTAGGTCTAAATATTGCTCCGGCTGACTTGCCCCTGTAATGACAGGTTTTGAGTTTGCCTGAACATTATTGATGACACCGATAAAAAGAAATAGGATGACCAGTACCGCCCAAAAGTTAGTTTGTTTATGCCTTTTTTCTTTATTTTCCAAGGATTTAAATCTAGTAATTGTTGAGACTCGTTGACTTTTAGTATCGTTTGGTTTTCGTAATTCTTGTTGCGAAAGTTCACCAAAATTAATCGAATGGTTGAATATTTCTGAAACTACTACCTTCTTTTTTTTATAAATATCAGAATCGCCTTCTCAGTTCTGTTGTTTTGTCTATTTTTGAGCACATTAGTTTTGTAGATCACATCGAGTAAAGAATATGGTTCGGATAATATTAATTCTTTTTATTGCATTTATAGGCTTGCAAAGCAATGCCCAAACAAAATCACGCCCTGCATTTTTGAATTATCAGTCAGATCAGTGGGTCGATTCGGTATTTAATTCCTTGTCATTAGATCAAAAGATTGGGCAGTTAATTGTTGTGCCAGCATTTTCACAAAAAGGGAGCAAGCATCAAGCGAGGTTGTTGAAGATGGTTCGCGAAAACAAAGTTGGGGGGATTATATCGATGCAAGGTGGACCTGTGCGGCATGCCAAGATGGTTAATGCTTTGCAAAAAGCCTCTGCAACACCTCTCTTAGTCGCTATGGATGCTGAATATGGTCTCTCGATGCGACTGGATAGCTGTTTGAGATATCCGTATGGCTTTACTCTTGGATCAGTAGCGAACGATTCTTTGGTTTTTCAAGTTGGATCAGACATTGGAAAACAATGTAAGCGCCTGGGTATTCACATTAATTTTGCTCCTGATGCCGATGTGAATAGTAATCCACTTAACCCAGTAATCGGTTTCCGCTCGTATGGTGATAATCCGAATAAAGTTTTTCAAAAAGCTGTCCAATATGGACTTGGGCTGCAGTCGGAACATGTGTTGGCAACGCTAAAACATTTCCCAGGTCATGGCGATGCTCAAAAAGATTCTCATTTAACGCTTCCTACAATAACCCATTCACGAGCTCAGCTTGATTCTATAGAGCTTTATCCCTTTCGCAAAGCGATAGATCAGGGCATTGGCGGCGTTATGACGGGCTTTTTAAATGTCCCTGCACTTGACAGCTCAGGCACTGCAGCTTCTCTGTCAAAATCTATTGTTCAGAAGATCTTGCTTGATGATTATGGGTTTGAAGGGTTGGTGGTGACCGACGCAATGAACATGGAAGGTGCTGTTGATCAAGATGATAAAATTGGTGATTGCAGTGCCGAGATTAAAGCTTTGATGGCTGGAAATGATCTGCTTGAATTTGTTACGAACCCAGGTAGCGTTATTGAAGCGGTAAAGAAGGCCATTTCAAATGGTGAATTAACACAGGAATCAATTGAGCGTAAATGTCGGAAGATTTTGATGTTAAAACGGTGGGCTGGACTCGATCATTTCAAGCCTATTGAGACCGCCAATCTGTATGCCGATCTAAACCAGTCGAGCTATCGTATGACGTTGCGCAATGTGGCTCAGAACTCTTTGACCGTGGTTCAAAACAGGGGAGATCTTCTTCCATTGCGACATCTCGATTCATTGAATATTGCAACAGTTAGCATCGGTAGCACTGGCATAACTACTTTTCAGCGCTCAGTTGGCCGATATGCACATACTGTTCATTTTTCGATCGGAAAAGATGCTGATGACGCAACTATAAAGAATTTGATCAATAAGCTGAAGAAATATAACTTAGTTATAGCGGGAGTAAATAACCTCGGCAATTTCGTCAAGTCGAATTACCGCGTTAGCACGTCTCAACAGAAAATTGTCCGTCAGATTACTGAAGCGACAAGAGCCATCGTTGTTGTATTGGGAAATCCATATGTTTTAGGCTATTTGGATGGTTTAGATAAAGCCCATGCAGTAGTTGAGGCCTATGAAGAGAGCAATGAGGCGCAAGATTTAGCTGGGCAGCTTATTTTTGGTGCTTTTGGTGCATCAGGTCAACTGCCTATTCATGTAAATGAGAGCTTCCATTCTGGGAATGGAATAACTACCCCATCGTTGAACAGATTTAAATATACCCTTCCTGAGGAGTTAGGAGTCGACTCTGCATTTCTAAAAAAAAAAATCGACTCGTTAGTAAGCATCGGCATAAACGCTAGGGCTTTCCCCGGGTGTGCCGTTTTTGTAGCAAAACAGGGAAAAGTAGTTTTGATGGAGGCTTATGGCTACCATACCTACAGCAAAGAAAAGGCTTTGTGCCTTGATGATCTATTTGATTTTGCTTCTTTGACCAAGGTTTTAGCTCCACTTCCAGTGCTTATGCAGCTGAAAGATCAGGGCAAATTGGATGTTAAGGAGAAAATGAGTGCTTATTGGACCGATTGGAAAGGCTCGAATAAGAAAGATGTTGTGTTGGAGGATGTGCTCTCGCATCAAGCTCGGCTGAGGTCAGGAATTCCTTTTTGGTTAAAAGGTTCTGATGGGAAGGGGAGTTTTAAATCCAATTATTTTTCGAAAGATTCAACATCTCATTTTGGCTTGCGAGTCTCTAAAGAGTTATATACGATCAATAGTTTTCCCGATACTGTTGCGGCGATGATTCGAAAATCACCTTTGCTGAAGCAGAAGAAGTTTCTCTATTCTGATCTTGGGTTTATGCTCTTCCCACGCATGATCTCTTCGATGACGCATCAGGACTTTGAGCCCTATCTGAAAGCTAACTTTTACGCGCCATTAGGGGCCAGTTCTTTAGGATATAGGACCTATATTAATCATGATCTGACTGAGTTAGTCCCTACGGAGAATGACAAGATTTTTCGGCATGAACAGTTACAAGGTTTTGTCCACGATGAAGGTGCGGCCATGTTAGGTGGTGTCTCGGGTAATGCTGGATTGTTTGGAACCGTTAATGATGCCGCTAAGGTGATGCAGATGTACCTCAATTATGGCACGTATGGTGGTGACCGTTATCTCGCTGATGCGACAGTCCGCAATTGGTCGAGTCGTCATTTCGAGAAGTCGAATAATCGCAGAGGGTATGGTTTTGATAAGCCCCCTTTACGCAAGCGGCTAAAGAATGGTAAACTTGGTCCGCAGGATGTTTTAGGCACCGATTTAAGTTTTGGACATACTGGGTTTACGGGCACCTATGCTTGGGCAGATCCCGCAACTGGGATTTTGGTATTGTTCTTTTCTAATCGCATCTATCCTACTCGCAACAACCATTTAATCAATCGGTTAAATATCAGGGAGCAAATTCATCAGGAGGCTTGTCGGATTCTTCAATCCGATACTCGCAGGCTGTTATCTAAAAAATGATCGACAGAACAATTTAGTAACATTGAGTCAATTGTGCTAAGTGTTTATTTGATAGCATATTGTCTGATTAGCCCTCGATTTGCAATGTTAAAAATTCTAAATTTGGCAGTTTTTCTGAAAAAATAATACTCTTTTTTGTTTCAAAAGCAGATTTTTCTTATTACATTTCGTGGTGTTTAGATTGTTTTAGGTTTTTAATTCTGATTATTTATTATTAACGCTTTAAAACTTTTCATTATGACTCAAAAAATCACCTTTAATGAGCTTCGAGATATCAAGGATCATTTGCCTCACGGATCAATGCAAAGGATTGCTCAGGAGCTAGGGATGGAAGTTGAAACAGTAAGGAATTATTTTGGTGGAACACATTATGATACGGGTACGAGTGTTGGGATGCACATTGAGCAAGGTCCTCAAGGTGGAATTATTTTACTTGACGACACTGCAATTTTAGATAAGGCCCATGAAATTTTAGAAGGAAAGTAATAAATTCTTAAAAATAAGTTTGCTAACTGCCTCAGTGATGGGGCAGTTTTTTTATGTTTGAAATTTTGTAATTGCAAATGGTTTTTTCTCAAAGAATATTTGGTATGAATGAAAAAAGGGCTATCTTTGCATCACTTTAAGAGGAGCCATTAGGTTCTGATTAAGTAAAAGGGAGCTTAGCTCAGTTGGTTCAGAGCATCTGCCTTACAAGCAGAGGGTCGATGGTTCGAACCCATCAGTTCCCACGGAAATAAAAGAGTTGCAACGTAAGTTGTGACTCTTTTTGCTTTTAAGCAATTTCATATCTCAGATATTTCGGTACGCTGTACCTCTGGCTTAAACCACATTGCCTATTCTACAAGTATTGACGGTGCGCTGCACCTAGGTTTCTAATGTACAGCCAAAGTTCCTTGCATCCCGATTTTACATCGGGAGGGTCGATGGTTCGAACCCATCAGTTCCCACGGAAATAAAAGAGTTGCAACATAAGTTGTGACTCTTTTTGCTTTTAAGCAATTTCATATCTCAGATATTTCGGTACGCTGTACCTCTGGCTTAAATCTTATTGCCAATTCTACAAGTATTATCGGTGCTCTGCACCTCTAGCTTGCCATGTTTTGGTCCTACAGATATTTCGGTACGCTGTACCTCTGGCTTTGATCACATTGTTTTTCTACAAGTATTGACGGTGCTCTGCACCTCTAGCTTGCCATGTTTTGGTCCTACAGATATTTCGGTACGCTGTACCTCTGGCTTAAACCATATTGCCTATTCTACAAGTATTGACGGTGCGCTGCACCTCTAGCTTGCCATGTTTTTGTCCTATAGATATTTCGGTACGCTGTACCTACAATTATTCCCGGTACGCTGTCCCTTTCGTTTTGATTTTATGGATTAAAATGTAATTTGATTCGCCATTCAATTTTTCTTCGTATTTTTCATCCTGAAAGTGATTGTTGCTTACATTAGATTTTGTCTGTTAAGGCTTGATTATATGCAATATATACCACTTCTGCTAGTTTCTATTTTAGATTATTAAGTGCAAAGTAACAAGCTATGAAAAAACAAATTACCCCTGAACAGGATAACAAAAGAGCAAGCAGATTTACCTTCATTGGCTTTCGCATACTTGTGATCGCAATGTTGTTCATTACAAACATTTTGATAGCCCGGGCAGATGATCGGGATAAAATAGCTCCTGAAGACCGGATTGAAAACTGGAAAGGAAAGACTGTGCTTATTTTTACTCCACATCCGGATGATGATACCTTTGAATGCGGTGGCATCATGTCAATTTTGACAAAAAATGGAAACAAAGTGGTTTTGGTAATCTACACCAATGATAACAAAGGATCACTTGACTTAGACATGACTAGCGAACGTTTGGCGCGGATTCGTCGGGTAGAGGAAGAGGAAGCCTGCAAATCGCTTGGTGTTCTGAAAGAAAATATTCATTGGCTAGGCTATGGTGATGGTGATCTGGAATATGCCGATCCTCAACGCTTGCGTGGAGAGGCCTCTCGGTTCATTAAAATGTTCAGACCCGATGCAATCTTCAGTATTGATCCTGGTGAAGACCATGAACGCTGGCACAAAACCGATCACCGCATGGCAGCTTTTATTACTCAGGATGCCTTTATTGCTTCAGAATGGCATTTGTATTATCCTCAACATTACCTAGACGAAAAGTTGATACCTTTCAGGGTTCCACTAGCCTTTTATTACTACACCATTGCCTCGAATTACCAGGTGGATATCACATCGGTAATCGATCAGAAAATAGAAGCTTCGGCAAAACATGTTAGTCAGTTCTCGCCTTCACTTGATAAATATTCTCCTGATATGTCCAAAGAAACCTATCAGAAAATCGATTCAGAGTTTAAAAAAATGGATAAAGATGGCGACCGGTATATCGAAAGGTTTCGAAGAATGGTCAATCCATAGGAGAGTTTATTCCGAGTATTTTATTGAGTTCGATGTGTTGGGACATCGGATAATCAGTTTTGAATTATGGATCATAATCTATCTTGTCGTTATTTTATAAGTTAAAAAAGTCCTACAGATATTTCGGTACGCTGTACCTCTGGCTTAAACCATATTGCCAATTCTACAAGTATTATCGGTGCTCTGCACCTTTAACTATACATTTTTGTCCTACAGATATTTCGGTACGCTGTACCTCTGGCTTAAACCATATTGCCAATTCTACAAGTATTATCGGTGCTCTGCACCTCTATTACTAATGTGCAGCAAATGTTCAGAGTATCCCAATGTAAAATCGGGAGGGTCGATGGTTCGAACCCATTAGTTCCCCCAAAAGCATCGATTATTTGTCTGTTGGATTGATCGCTAATAGGGCCAAGTAGCCATCACAGAGAAAACCTTCATAGCCCCAACACTCGCCGTTCCAGGTCTTCCAGTCTTTGGCCATAAGACCACAGAATCCTTGGAAGTCTCAATTTTTAACCCCTCGAAGTATTCCATCAGAGACCTGCTCTAACTCCTTGTTCATCCCTGCTTTCTTAAGTGCTTTTAAGGTAAAGTAACTCCAGTTTAAGGATGCACCACCATTTTCATATCGTTGGAAAGCATCACTACCATCCTCCTTCTCACCTCCACCCCAGCGTGGATCGTGGTGGTAGTAATCCTCTCTGCGGATTGAAACCAAATTGCCGGGAACACCCAAGCTGAAATCGGTAAACCTCTCAACTTGCATCTTATTCCAGAATGCCTCCATAATACCCTTAATCTGGGGTTCAGGAACTAAATTGTAATAAACCGCCATGCTGTTTACATATAAAAACCAATAATCGTGTAGTTTGCCGTCCCTGCTTTTCCACCCAGCCAAAACGCCTGTTGCTGGATTGTAAAAAGTTTTAAAATATGAATCCTTTAGCTTTTCTGCATAATGGGCATACAATTGCGCATCCTCCTTTTTATTTAGACTCTTTGATGTTTGAGACATCTGAACCAGAGCACCGTAAGTGATGGCATTACTAAAGGCGTCTTCATGACCAAATCCGATCGTATCCCACCAGTTTGCTGGTCGCGTTGTTTGGTCTGGCGCTCCGGAATTTCCCGATCTTTTATCTTCAACTAGTCCATTCTTATCGAGATCTCTTTTCATCTGACTATCCATCCAACCTTTAATCACAGGATAGTATTTCTCTCCCCATTTTTTATCGTTTGAACCTTTGATGTAATTGCATGCCGAGATTACCAGCGATGGGTAGGAGTCGAGATAGGAGTCGTGTTTAGATGTATCTATTTTGGTGATTATTCCAGTTTTTTCCCATTCTGAATCGTACCCTTCAAGACCGTACCCTTTCATCCCATTTAGATACCTCTCGATGGACATCCTAAGCAGGTCGAGCGCCGAAAGTGAACCCACGAGTGGTGGTGTTTTCATTGCAAGCATCGAGGAGAGAAAAAGGGTAAAGGCGCACGGATCACTGCATGAGTTATTCGCAATAACCTGTAGTCTTGGATTCACTTGGAAAAGATTGAGATAGTTCCGTCTGTACCCCTCATATTTTTCCGCTTTAACACCAGGGAACTTTGGGTAAATGGAAGTGCAGGTCAGCGTGTATTGGATACTTTTTACGGTCTCATCTGCATTAGGCAAGCTAATGGAAATATAATTGGTTTTGTTTCTGCGGTTGGCATCATAGTTAATTGCAGTTGGATGATCGGCAACTACCTGAAAGGTTCCCATGTCCGGAAAATGGATGATAGCAGGCAGTTGGGTTCTGTTTCTCTCAGGCATTAGACCAAGAAGGGTCGCATGGTTTTCACGCTTATCAAAAATAAAGTCAATCGATTTTATCTTATTCTGTGGCAGATAAGTTGAGGTTATCACGATTTTTTTCTTCTCGAATTTAAAGCTCCATCCCTCGTTATTTGATGATCCTTTGGGATGAATCTTTACTTCTGAGTCAGAGATCTTCGAAATTTCAAATAGCTCATTTCCTTCGAGTTCTTTCCACTTGATTATATTTTTTGAAAGTATTTTCTTCCCCAACCCATCAACGGAGAAAAATTTTATAAATGGAGCCTGCTGAACAAGCTGAATCGAGTAATAATCTGAACGATAGGCAAAACTTTCACTCTTTTCGCCTTTTGAAAGATTTGGAGCTAAAAAGGTTAGTGTTATTACTAAACCCCAGCTTAGTTTAAATCGTTTTAATATGTTCATAATCAATTGAATTTAGGTTCTCTTTGAATAGAGCCAGCTATACAGAAAACAGTGTTCTGAAACTCTATTCTGGATGAAGTTTGAAAAGTACGGAAAATATAGAACTTGTTTACTGGGCTCAAGCTAAATTAGTTGAAATATTAATCTCTTTCAATACCATAAATTTTCTTTCATCTTGGCATCTAATGCAAATTAGTTCTTTTGAAGCCTCTCCGTGATCTCTAATCATTTAATTTAATTGGAATCCTTGCTTGGATTTCGTAACTTTAAGAGTATTGAGATGCCATATTCAAGCTCGCTTGTGAAGAATTCAGATTTCATTACCTATAGTTCTTCAATGAAGCTTTAATTTCATTATAGCTATGAAAGATCAAGATAAGTCTAAATTAGAGTTGATTGATGAATTAAAGGAGTACAAACAAAATTTTGACTCGTTAACGATTAAATTAGATACCAATATTTCAAGTTTAAAGGAATCAAAACAGAAACTTGTTGAGGCGACTAATCAATTGGCATTTCAATTTGAAGAGAGATTGCAGAGAGCCGCTGAGCTGATTGATGCCAATATAGAATTAGCGTATCAAAATCAAGAGAAGGCTAACCGAGCAGCTGAATTGATTGATGCCAATATTGAACTAGCTTTTCAAAACCAAGAGAAAGAGAAACGAGTAGAAGAATTATTAGTTGCTAATAGAGCTATCGATATGTTAATAGGTGAAAGCAAGAAAACAGCGTTTGAGTTATTTCAGCGGTCACAAGAATCGCACGCGATGATGGATAATAATCCAGATATTATTGGACGATTTGATGAGAAATTCAGATATCTCTATATCAACCGCCCAATCGATACTGGAATAGGTAGTTTGCCATCACAGATTATTGGTAAGACGATCGATGAACGTGGATTTTCCAAAGAACTTACTAAGAAATATAAAAATGCTCACCGCTATGTCTTTGCCGCGGGCAAAGAGAAAATCATCGAGGTTTCATTACCGATAAATGGGGCTTTGCATTATTTCGAGAGCCGCTGGGCACCTGAATTTTCTTCGGATGGGAAAGTGGCAACAGCTCTATGCATCTCTCGTGATATAACAATTCGCAAACAAGCTGAAAATAAATTGATATATCACAACCAAGAACTAATCATTCAGAATAAAGAAAAGGAAAAGCGCGCGAAAGAATTAGTTAAAGCGAATAGGAAACTTTTAGTTGCAGAAAAGAAGGTGCGAAATTTTCTCAGTACTCTGGAGCAGAAAGTCGAAACCAGAACTGCACAATTAGTGATTGCGAAACAACGGGCAGAGCAGAGTGATCGTTTAAAAACAGCATTTCTTGCGAATATGAGTCACGAAATAAGAACTCCGATGAATGGAATTCTGGGGTTTGCAGAACTCCTTAAAGAACCGAATCTGTCAGGCGTTGAACAGCAAGAATTTATTGAAATAATTGAAAAGAGTGGATTGCGAATGCTCAATATTATCAATAATATCATCGATATTTCAAAGATTGAATCTGGTTTAATCAAAATTAATCGGGCTGACTTTAATCTGAATGAAATCATCGATTATCTCCTTGCATTTTTCAAACCAGAATTGGAAAGCAAAAATCTAAAGATCTTATTTAGTAAGCCTTCCAACTTTGAAGAGTTGCGAATTAGCACCGATAAGGAAAAACTTCTTGCAGTACTTAGTAATCTAATTAAGAATGCAATTAAATATACCGATTCAGGTACTATTGCATTGGGTTATCAGCATAAACCAGGATTTCTTGAATTCTTTGTGAAGGATTCAGGTATAGGAATCTCTAAAAATAGACAAAAAGCCATTTTTGAACGTTTTATTCAAGCTGATATTGAAGATATACATGCCTATCAAGGTGCAGGTTTAGGTCTCGCAATTTCAAAGTCTTATGTCGAATTAATGAAGGGTGAAATATGGGTTGACAGTGAACCTGGGAAAGGATCGATATTTTATTTCACAATGCCCTACACGTCGATCGTTGATGCAGCAGTTGTAAAGAAAAATAAGATTTCAAATGTTCGGAGTCAAGAAAGAAAATTAAAAATCTTAATCGTTGAAGACGATGAAATATCAGAGCTCTATCTTGCACGAATTGTAAGCAAAATAGGCAGCCGTATTTTGGTTGCAATTAATGGGTTTGAAGCGGTGCGTATATGTCGTGAGAACCTAGATCTCGACTTGATTTTGATGGATATTGGATTGCCTGATCTAGATGGTTACGAGGTAATAAAACAAATTCGGCACTTTAATAAGGAAGTGGTGATTATTACGCAAACAGGTTATTCATTCAAGACTGATCGCGAAAAGGCAATGAACAATGGATGCAATGCCTATATTTCAAAACCAATTGACAAGGCTGAACTTCTTACTTTAATCAATACCCATTGCTTTAAATCTTGACTAATCGAATTTGAGTAACCTACTCTTTCTCAAACATCAGCTTTCCTACGCCGCAGATCGGACAGAGCCAATCGTCGGGCAAGTCAATAAATAGGTTGCCAGGCTGGAGTACTGATTTTGACCCATTCATATGGTCATCTTTTTCTAGGTTGAATAGTGAAACTTAATTATGTTATTTTGTTCGCCCCTCAATTAGGGGTGGCATGCCCTATTATTGTTGTTGTGATATTTATATTATGTTTGTTTTGCAATTAGTTGTTAATCATCCATGAATATTATATTAAAATGGGTTTGTCAGGTAGTTCTTACTCTATCCAGCCAATTTCTGGAAATCTAAATTTCAGTCAGGCTCGCCATCTATTGGATCGTTCTCTTTTTGGAGCGTCGAAGGGGGAGATTGATAATTTAGTTGGTAAAAATATCTTTTTTGCAATAAGTGTTTTGATGCAGACTCCTAAATCAGTATCAATTCCTATTTCCATTGATGCTAAAGATTTAGATGTTACTCTAGGTGCAACCTGGATAAATACACCCTATAATGGCACCTATAATACCTACCGACTTCGAAGTCTTTATTCGTGGTGGATTGGTAATATGGTTCAGCAAAATACCTCCCTGATTGAAAAGATGGTCCTTTTTTGGCATAACCATTTCGTTACAGAAATGGCGACTGTTGTAAATGCATCTTTTTTATACAACTATGTGCAGGTATTGCGAAATTCGGCTTTAGGTAATATAAAGCAGTTAATTTCTGAAATAACGATTTGCCCTGCAATGTTGGTCTACCTAAATGGAGAATCCAATAAAGCAACGGCTCCGAATGAAAATTACGGCCGTGAATTATTTGAATTATTTGCAATTGGTAAGGGCCCTTTGATTTCATCTGGGAATTATACGAATTATACAGAGGGTGATATTCGTGAGGCCGCAAAAGTTTTAACTGGATGGAGAATTGATCGAACGTTAAATAAGTCCTACTTCGACACAACAGGACACGATAAGTCTACCAAGATATTTTCTGACGCCTTTATGAAGGCTACTATTGTGAATAAAGAAGCTAGTGAATACAAGGATTTGGTGCTTTAATAAAAAATCCAATTGATTTTGCTGTGGGCATTTTTCGTAAAAGCGAAATTAATCTGTCGACTAACCTTCTCAATAATTATGAAATTTGGAGTTCGACGTATTATGCTTGTCAAGCCATGGAAATGACTCTTGGTGATCCGCCAGATGTTGCTGGATGGCCAGAGTATTATAAAGAACCGTCTTATTCAGAGCTTTGGATAAATGCTTCCACCATCCCACAACGAACTGTTTTTTCAGATACTTTATGTTTAACGGGAATTACTAAAGGTGGTTTCAAATATTTTGTTGATCCTTTTGTTTTAACTTCAAAAATAAATGATCCATCTAAGGCGGATAACTTGTTAAATGGGTTGGCGTTAATTTTACTTCCAGTTCCACTTTCTCCCTTGCAGCTTATCCAATTGAAAGAGGTTTTGATACCAGGATTGCCTGATTCTACTTGGGCTTTTGAGTGGCTTAAATACATAGGTGCACCAAGCGATGCTGTACAGAAGGGATTGGTTGGTAAGAAGTTGCAAGCTGTAATTGCTCAAATAATGAGATTGCCAGAATTTTACCTGTCTTAAATTGGTTCAAAGTTTATTATGGAAAGACGTAAATTTTTAAAATATACCTCGGCGACCTTAGCCGCTCCATTTTTCTTCCAAGGTCAATGGATGAATGTTTTGGCTCAAGGTTCAACTTCGGATATTCTTAACACCTATAATCCAGATCGAAAATTAGTTCTTATTCAACTTAATGGGGGTAATGATGGATTAAATATGGTCATTCCAATTTCTCAATACGATAACTTAATAAAGGCACGAAGTAATATTTTAGTCCCTGAGGCACAAATTCTTAAATTAACTGATGAGACTGGATTTCATCCTTCAATGCCAGAATTGACCAATCTTTACAAAGATGGACTTGTTAAAATTATCCAAGGTGTTGGGTATCCCAATCCCAATCTTTCTCATTTTAGGTCCAAAGATATTCTGATGTCAGCCTCTGACTCTAACATTATTGTCAATTCGGGCTGGATGGGTAGACTGTTCAGTGAAAAGTTTCCAAATTATCCAGATGGGTACCCAAATTCAGCTCAGCCGCATCCAATTGCCTTAACAATTGGGTCTACGAGCTCTGCCATCTGTCAAGGTGAATTAGCAAATTATAGTTCTGTATTAACAAGTTTATCTGCTTCATATAGCAATTCAGCTGGTAATGTAAGTTATCCTGAAACTCCTTTTGGTAAGGAGTTAAAATATTTATCTGGGATGATGGAGCAGACAGAAAGTTATCTTTCTGTTGTGAAATCGGCAGCAGCAAAGGCGAAAAATCTTTCAACCCGTTACCCTTCACCTGGTCAAAATACATTAGCCGACCAATTAAAGATTGTTGCAAATTTAATTGCAGGAGGACTCCAGACACAGATTTATGTTGTTAATCTTGGCGGATGGGATACTCATTCCTTGCAAGTAAGTAGTTTGTCTGAAAAATCAAAAGGGGCTCATCCATTATTAATAAGCAAGCTTTCTGTGGCTATTGACGCTTTTGAAAATGATTTACAATTGATGAAAAAGTCCGAGGATGTAATCGGTTTTGTTTATACTGAATTTGGTAGGCGGATAAAATCTAATGATAGTCTTGGAACAGATCATGGAACAACGTGGCCTGCCATAGTTTTTGGATCTAAAATTAATCCAGGAATTATTGGCAAAAATGCAGTTATTCCGCCGGTGGTTGGAAAGTCTGATAACTTAGAACTGCAAACTGATTTTAGAAGTATTTATGCGTCTATTTACAAACAATGGTTTAATATCAATGATCAGACTATCGAAGGATTATTAGGTAAATTATTTCCTGAAGTAGCTCTAATCGCAAATAATGCAGTTAGCATCGAGAATCCACCTGTTAATTCATTGCGAATTTGGCCAAATCCGGTAGATGATAACGCATCTGTATCTTTTACTGCTAATGGGTCGTTGATGCAAATTCGAATTTTTTCTATTGCAGGTCAGCAAATGGAGAGTTATTCTCCTCAAAATTATGCAGAAGGATATATGCAGCTTACATTAGAACTTGGTCATCTTCCGACTGGAGTTTATTTGCTCGTTCTAACAAAGAGCGGTTCAAGTGAATCGATTAAATTTATAGTCAGATAACTCGTTAATTTTGAGTATTATTTCCAAGTTGGATATTCTCTGCGCCTTGTTTTAATTGGTTTTTACTCTTTCTCAAACATCAGCTTTCCAACTCCGCAGATCGGACAGAGCCAATCGTCGGGCAAGTCAATAAATAGGGTACCTGGCTGGATTCCTGATATGGGGTCACCTTTCTCTTCTTCATATTCGTAATGACACAATTGGCATTGCCAGACTTCTAAGGATTTTTTCTGGTCTGCAAACAGCGTTTCGACATTGGCTTTCTCAATATAGGTGGGTGCATTTTTAGGTGAATACCCTTTTAATACTTCACGGTAGTAGGTGTAAGTTAGTGATTTCATTTTCTCATCAATCGAACCATTGTCAACCACTTCGCCAATAAAGATGACGTGAGTTCCAACTTCATAAGAGCTGGTAACCTTGCATTCGAACCAAGCTACCGAAGAGTCGGTAATAATTGGAACACCAGTTTTCCCTTTGAAATAATTAACTCCAGCAAACTTATCAAAATCGCGACCACTTTTATATCCAAAATTGGCAACAAGTGAGGTGGTGGCTTTGTCGCTTAAGATCGAGAACCCAAATACGCCACTCTCTTTGATTAAGCCAGTGGTGTAATTTTCTTTGCTACAGCTAATGGCAAACTGAGGTGGATTTGCTGTAACTTGAAATAGGGTGTTGGCAACATAGCCCCCTTTTTTATTTCCGGCTTGGGTAGTAACCAAATATAGACCGTAGCTGATTTTAAAATACGATTCGGGATTCATTTTCTTGTGCTTAATGAGTGATTCGGTAAAATTATTTAAATTAGCTGAATAGATCTAATAAAATAGGTGGTTATTTTTTAATTGACATTGTTCAGCTCTCAGATAAGCTGTAATTCTTTCTAAACATCAATTTTCACAGATCGATTTTGTGGTTCGGTAACTAGGTTGTCTAAATCTTTAAATCAACCTCTTAACTATTTGTTAACGTGATGCCTTATGTCTTAAAACGCGCGCTGTTCCAACTTTTTGTATGTGTCTCTTGCTTGGCTTGCACAAAGTCATTCAAGGTGGTACCTCCTGCGCCATTGCCATCTCCTTTTGTTGTCAAAGGAGCTGATATAGGTTGGCTGCCTCAGATGGAAGGTTCTGGTTTTAAATTCTACAATGACCTCGGGGTAGAACCCGATTGTTTTCAGCTTCTAAAAGCAAATGGTATTAATACTGTGCGTTTGCGAACCTGGGTCAATCCTTCAAATGATAAGATTAATGGTCATTGTAGCAAGCAGGAGACCGTTGATTTGGCTGTTCGGGCAAATCGGTATGGGATGAAAGTGATGATCGATTTCCATTACAGCGATTCCTGGGCTGATCCTGGTCAACAACGGAAGCCAGCGGCTTGGGTAGGGCACGACTTCTCCACTCTTTTGAAAGATGTTTACGATTATACGGCTGAAGTTATCTTATTGTTGAAAACCAATGGAGTTACTCCAGATTGGGTTCAGATCGGGAATGAAATTTCTAGTGGAATGCTCTTTCCAGATGGAAGTATAAACAATTGGAGCCAACTGATTCAATTGACGAATAAAGGATATGAGGCTGTAAAGGTTATTAGTCCTAAGACTAAAGTTGTGCTCCATATCGATCAGGGAAATAATAACACCCGTTGTCGATGGTGGTTCGATAATGCACAGACAAATGGAGCGAAATATGATGTGATTGGATTGTCATATTACCCCTATTGGCTTGCTGGAAGTCCTGATTATACGCTTTCTATTGAAGATTTTGGGAATAATCTGCTAGATCTAGTCTCTCGATATAGTAAAGAGGTAATGGTTGTTGAAGTTGGTGGCGAGTCTGCTAAGCCTCAAAATACCTACGATATGCTAGTGGCAGTGCAGAAAAAGGTTTTGGCTGTTCCGCAAAACAAAGGACTTGGCGTAATCTACTGGGAACCTGAAGGGGCTCGATCTTGGAGTGGCTATGCCTTAAGCGCTTGGGGTGATGATGGGAAGTCAACCTTAGCCTTAAAAGCTTTTCTAGTTAAATAATCGCATTTATTGGTCTGCACAACTAACTATAGATAAGTTAGTCCAATTTTTTTATTGAGCCCCTTTTCAAAGATTCGAATGAGTGTGGATAATTGAATATTGCCTTTGGCATTTTCAATTTTAGAGATATGGCTTTTCTTTGTGCCAGCTTTGATGGCCAATTCTTCTTGTGTCAGATTCGCATTTTTTCGAGCTTCCTTAAGCATCTCACTGACAATGAACATTTGAGCACCTGTCTCGTAACTATTTCGCGTTTCTGTACCTATCTTGCCATGCTCTAAATCGATGAGCTCATCAAGTGTGGTAATCTTGTTATAGTCTGTTATGGTTTTCATAGTTATAATTTAAAATACTCATTTTTTAGCTTCATTGCTTTTTCGATCTCACTCTTTGGTGTCTTTTGAGATTGTTTTCGGAATTACAGATTTTTTTTTTGAAACAAATAACTAAGACTTAATTTTGGGGTGGTGTTTGTCAATCTAATTTTTTCAGCTCTTCACTATAGTCGTATTGAAGATCTTCGTGGAGGGTATTTATTGATTTTCTTATCCGTTCAAGTTGCCGAATAAGGATGTTTTTTATGGCAAGATTATAGCGGAATGGGGCCTCTTTTTTAAATTTCAAACAAAAATAGAGCAGTAGCTCCACTTCGGTGCGCTTTTGTCCTGAATAGCGAATATTTTGATTGGTAAACACTAAGATTTTACGAATCCCTTTCTTCGCCTGATAGGGAGTGTTTTTATTTAATTCATTAAAACGCTCATCGATCTCAGATTTGATCCGTTTGATACGCAGACAAAGGTCAGGAAGATCGGCTGATGGCACATTAATTATGGCGCGCCGTATCTCGGGTAGTGAAGCTTTAGTCATCGTTTGTAACGGGGCTTTCTAAGTGGATCGAGCAGATGCTCAAGTCCGTTAAGCTTAATCTCATAAATCGTCTGAAGCAGTATTCCTAATTTCCCCTCTGGGAATCCTTGTTGCTCGAACCACTCAAGGTACGAAACAGGGAGATCACAGATGGTGGTCCCTTTGTATTTGCCAAATGGCATAGGCATCTGTGTGACTAATAATAACAGGTTTGGATCAGCTGGCATCGGGTATCTAAATCTTACATCTTATAGACTTCACCTTTGTAGATGTAGCCTCCTTGTTCAACCATTAACTTAACTTTTGCGCCATCAAATCCAGCTCCTGAAACGCTAACCATGCCGGTCGCTAAATCAGCAATTGCATCCTCAACGCCTTCGACTCTCTTGATGTCATTCTCAACATGCGCCTTGCACTTATTGCAAGTCATCCCTTCGACTAAAAATGTTTTGACAGCCATCTTACTTGTATTTAATATTCTGTTTTTTTCAGCTTTTGCTGCTAGCCATTTTAAACGAACTCCATTTAGCAACAAAAGTGCCAACAAGATGGATGCCCCAAGATATAGATAGCTATTCCCCATATCCATTTTACCCATCTGATCATGATTCATATATCCAGTAAACCATGTTTCGGGTAAGAAACTATCGATAAAAACACCCGCAATCAAAGCTCCACCGATAATGGTAAGCAGGTAGGCAAGCATCGCACTTTTACCCAGCGATTTCGATAAAACTGAGATAGTAGATACATTGGTGGCTGGTCCTGCCATTAGAAATACGAGGGCCGCGCCAGGAGATAACCCTTTCATCATTAATACTGCTGCAATAGGAACTGAGCCTGTTGCACAAACGTATAACGGAATCGACACTGCTAAAACTAACAGCATATTCAGCCATTTATAGGCGATATAGGTCGTGAAGAAATTCTCTGGTATGATATAGCTCAGAAGTGCAGCTACGGCTAATCCAATAATCAACCATTTAGAGATATCCTGAAGGAAATCAATAAACCCATAACGCAGTAACTCTTTGATCTTGCCCAAGAAATTTTTAGGTAGCTCATCACTTTCAAGAGTTAACTTAGCTTCACTTTTATTTTTTTGAAATAAGTTGGTAACTGATCCTCCCAATACTCCAGTTATAAAAGCTACGATAGGACGAATAACTGCCAAAGGCCATCCTAACATCGAGTAGGTTACCATAATAGAGTCGATACCTGTTTGGGGTGTTGAGATTAAGAATGAGACTGTGGCTCCTTTAGATGCACCATTTTTCATAAATGAGAGTCCTGCCGGGATTACGCCACAGGAACAAAGTGGCAGCGGAACACCTAAAAGGGATGCGTTTACGGTTGATTTAAGGTCATTTCCACCCATGAACTTAGCGATACGCTCCTTCCGGATAAAAACATGCAAAAAGCCTGCAAAAAAGAAACCTATCAATAGGTAGAGGGCCATCTCATTGAAAAGTTCCCAGAACGTCTTAAAATATCCAATGATTAGTTGTTCCATTTGTGTAGTTCTGAAATATAGTACCAAAGATAATCTATTCCAGTCTTTAAAAATCAATCACCCCAACTTTTATTGTGCTAAGAAAATGTACGTGATGGTCCCTTTTTGGCGCTCAGGAGCTTTTGGGTCTTCGTTGAAAATGGTCTTTTCAGCAGCCTGTTTAGCATAAGCCAAGATCATTAAATCAGTAATTTTAGGATTTGGACGATGCTCGGCTTTTATGACCACTCCGTCTCGACCAACGACAATGTCAACAATAACTTCGCCTCCACCTTCAGCCAAATAGACTGGTATTGGTAAATAGGCATGGAATCTATTCTCAAGCGAGTAGTGGATATTTGATTTCCCCTTGAAATTCGATTGTTTCACCTCTTCACGAGTCTTGCCCACCGCATTATCGGCAGGCATATGGATATCTCCGATTTCAGGAATTTTCTTGGCTAGTGTTTTGTTAACCTCCCCAACAAGTTTCTTGGCTGCAGCAATCTCATCTTGATACGCTTTGTCGAAAAAAGGATCTCTCGACGAGGTTGAGGATTTACTATCCCCTTTAGCCGCATCGTTAACGGCCCTATTTGAGGCATTCTGAGAAGATCCAGCCTTTTTTTGCTGAACAGGTTCTAGCTCTTTATCCTTTTTCTTCTCCGGTTCTGGTGGTGGAATAAAAGGCGCTAATTCTTTAATTTCCAGAGATAAGATTTCAACTTTAGCTTGGTTCTTGGTGTTGAGATGGGAGAGTATAAGAGCAATTAATATCAGGATGTGAAAGATCAACGTGGCCATGACCCCGTAGATATTTTTTTGATATATCGATTTTATTTTTCCCATTTTCTGCGGGTAAAAATAAGCATTTTAGTTGGCTGGTTTAAGCTCTTTGAAGATAATCTTTAACCAGCGTATGCTTATGAAGCGAAAGTCAACTACCTTTGAACTTCTAACTAAAAATGATCTAGTGAGAGTTTGTATTGCAGAAAAACCAAGTGTTGCCAAGGAAATAGCTTCTATCTTAGGAGCTAGTACTCGCATGGATGGTTATTACGAAGGTAATGGCTATCAGATTACTTGGACTTTTGGTCATTTATGCACTTTGAAAGAACCTCACGATTATTCCGATCGATGGAAGTCATGGGATATGCGCGCCTTGCCCATGTTGCCTGACAAATTTGGCATTAAACTGATCAACGATAATGGGGTAAAGAAGCAGTTTGGCATCATCGAAAAGCTTGTGAATAGTGCCGATGAGGTTATAAACTGCGGTGATGCTGGCCAAGAGGGCGAATTGATTCAACGTTGGGTCTTAGCGAAAGCGGGAAATACGAAACCCCTTAAACGACTTTGGATTTCGTCGCTGACAGAAGAGGCTATCAAAGAGGGTTTTGACCATCTGCGTGATGGTCATGATTTTGATAACCTTTATGCCGCTGGTAGCGCACGAGCGATTGGCGATTGGTTATTGGGGATGAATGCGACTCGCTTATATACGCTGAAATATGGTCAAAACAAACAAGTGTTGTCCATTGGAAGGGTGCAGACCCCAACCTTGTCATTGATCGTTACTCGACAACTCGAGATTGATAACTTCAAGTCGGAACCCTATTGGGAACTGAAAACAAATTATAGAGACGTGATTTTTTCGGCCACATCTGGTCGATTTGCTTCCGCTGAAGAGGGTGCTGTTAGGCTGGCAGATATTGTTGATCATGAGTTTTTTGTGATGTCGTATGATCGTAAAACGGGCAGTGAAGCTCCATTGCGACTATTTGATTTGACTTCATTGCAAGTTGATGGGAATCGTAAATATGGCTTTACAGCTGATGAGACTTTGAAATTAATCCAAAGCCTGTACGAGAAGAAACTCACGACCTATCCTCGCGTTGACACCACCTATTTGTCTGAAGATCTATTTGATAAGGTTCCTGGTATATTGGCTAAGCTAACTCCTTACCAGGATTTAGTAGCTCCACTTCTTGCCAAGAAGATCACGAAGTCATCGAAAGTTTTTGACGACAAAAAGATAACCGATCACCATGCCATTATCCCAACCGGAATTCTATCAAATAGCTTAACACCGGATGAGCGTAAGGTTTATGATATGGTGGCTCGACGATTTATTAATGTCTTTTATCCCGATTGTAAAGTCTCGAACGTCACAGTTGTTGGAGAGGTTAATAATGTTGAATTTAAGGTTACTGGAAAGCAGATTTTGGAGCCAGGATGGCGGGTTGTTTATCAAGGCGATTCGAGTAAACCATCTGCCGACGAAAATATATTGCCTTTATTTGAAAAAGGTGAACACGGCCCGCATCAGCCTGAATTAGGCGAAAAGATGACGCAACCGCCAAAACATTATTCTGAAGCTACGCTATTGCGGGCTATGGAGACAGCAGGAAAAAATATCGACGATGATGAGCTTCGCGATCTGATGAAGCAAAATGGGATCGGACGACCTTCAACGCGGGCTAACATCATAGAGACCCTATTTCGTCGCAAATATATTGCACGCGACAAGAAAAGAATTATTGCCAATCCTACCGGTATTGAGCTTATTCAAGTTATTGAAAATGAGTTATTAAAATCGGCTGAATTGACTGGGCTATGGGAGAAGAAACTCCGTATGATCGAGGAGGGCAAATACGAAATCGCATCTTTTATGGCTGAATTAAAAGAGATGGTTTCTGAGATTGTACTTCAAGTTAAACAGTCGACTGGTAAAGTTATTACCATGGCTCCGGAAGAGGTAAAGGTAGAGGTTGAAAAGAAATCTCAACAACCAAAGGCAACGAAGGAGCCAGAGCCGAAACAAAAATTAACTTGTCCGAAGTGCAAGAGTGGTGAAGTTGTTAAAGGTAAGACGGTTTGGGGTTGTTCTGCATATAAAGAGGGGTGTGCGTTTCGAATTCCATTCGTATTTAATGGTCATAAACTCACGGAACGGTCCATACGAATGATTTGTCAAAAGGGTAGGAGCGGTGAAGTAAAGTGCTTGAATGAAGATAAAAAAGAAGTTTTAGGGTCAGTTTGTTTAAATAGTGATTTTACGTTGAGGTTTGAGTCTGCAGCTCCGGTTGAATTAGTTTGTCCGAGATGTCAAATTGGGAAGATCATCAAGGGGAATTCAGCATGGGGATGTTCCGAATTTAGAAATGGGTGCACCATGCGTATTCCTTTTGTTTTTGGAGCAAAGAATTTATCAGATGCGCAACTTGAACAGTTAGTTTTGAAAGGTAAGACCAGTAAAATAAGTGGTTTTATGACTGCGGAGGGTTCGAAACTTGATGGTCGCTTATTTTTGAATCAAATTTTTAATCTGGAACTTGAAAAGTAGATTTTTAAAACGACTATATTTTTGTTGAACATTTGACCTGATGATGTGTTATGTTTATAATTCGTAAAGATTAAAAATATGAAATTTTCATTGCACCAAGAAGATAATGTAGGTTATAGTAAAGTAGAACTATACAATGAGGCTAATGTATTAAAGATTGCAGACCATTATCGCGAGATTTTAAAGTTGCTAGGTGAGGATACTGAGCGTGAGGGTATTCTTCAATCGCCCGTCCGTATTGCCAAATCGATGCAGTTTTTGACTCAAGGATACAATATGGATCCTGATGAGATTCTTAAATCTGCCCTTTTTAAAGAAGATTATCGTCAGATGGTTATCGTTAAAGATATTGAGATCTATTCTCTATGTGAGCATCATATGCTTCCGTTTGTTGGAAAAGCTTACGTGGCCTATATTCCCAATGGTTACATTACTGGCTTAAGCAAGATTGCTCGCGTTGTGGAGGCGTTTTCGCGACGATTGCAAGTGCAAGAGCGTCTAACTACCCAGATTAAAGATTGCATCCAGAATGCCCTTAATCCGTTAGGTGTGGCTGTTGTTATTGAGGCAAAGCATATGTGTATGAGTATGCGTGGTGTTGAGAAACAGAATTCGGTTACCACGACCTCTGATTTTACTGGAGCATTTCAGAAAGAGGCTACTCGTCAAGAGTTCATTAAATTGATTAGTTCTAATTTGTCATAGGAATAATCTGGCATTTAGGGTGTTAGATTTTATTTCTGTGCGCATGGCATGGTAATGTGTCATGTCGTGGTTCATTCCCTTTTAGATTTTTGTAATTTTGTGGTCTAATCTAAGAACTCAAAATTATGAAGGCATATGTTTTTCCCGGTCAGGGTGCACAGTTTGTCGGTATGGGTAAAGATCTATACGACAACTCTTCTGTGGCAAGGGATCTCTTTGAAAAAGCAAATACTATTTTAGGTTTTCGCATTACCGATCTGATGTTTGAAGGTACTGACGAAGATTTACGTCAAACCAATGTTACCCAGCCTGCTATCTTTCTTCATTCGGTTCTGTTGGCTAAGTCTTTAGGCGATAGTTTTAAGCCTGATATGGTAGCTGGTCATTCCCTTGGTGAGTTTTCGGCTCTTGTGGCCTCAGGAGCTCTATCTTTTGAGGATGGACTGCTATTAGTGTCTAAGCGAGCTGTCGCGATGCAGAAGGCATGTGAACTTCAGGAATCAACGATGGCTGCTATTGTTGGCTTGGAGGATGAGGTTGTTGAACAAGTCTGTAGTTCAATCGATGAGGTGGTGGTTCCCGCGAACTACAACTGTCCTGGACAGCTTGTTATTTCGGGATCACTAAAAGGTATTGATTTGGCTTGTGAGAAGCTAACGGAGGCTGGTGCGAAACGTGCTATAAAGTTAAGCGTTGGGGGAGCTTTTCATTCACCGTTGATGGAGCCAGCAAGGGCAGAGTTAGCAGAAGCGATTCATGGCACAACTTTCAGTGCACCTGTTTGTCCAATCTACCAAAATGTTACTGCAAGTGCAGTCATTGATCCAATTCAAATTAAAGAGAATTTAATTGCTCAGCTAACTGCTCCAGTACGTTGGACTAAGACTGTTGTGGCGATGCTCGCTGATGGTTGTGATTCGTTTACAGAGGTTGGTCCAGGGCAAGTGCTTCAAGGTTTAGTTAAGAAGGTTGATCGTTCGGTTGAGACATTTGGTGTTAACACCTATCAAGGATAAAAATCAGCATACTTCAAGCTTTTCATTTATTAGATTTATCTTGTCGTGTAAGGGATAAAAAAAAGAGAGCAGGTCATTTGACCTGCTCTCTTTTTTTGTTTATGTTAATTGACTATTTAAGTAGCCACATAATTGAGTATTCAGTATCTCCACCTAGTTTAGCAATTGCTGCTTGGTAGTTATCTGCATTGTTTGCCATTTCTGTTTCAGGATATCTAAAACGTAATGGGAAGTTATGAAGACCATTTGCTAGTTCTCCATTTCTTTCGAATGCAGGAAGTCTAGTTCTTCTGTGATCAGCATAACCTTCTACGGCAACCATGAAGTGACCCAGCCATTTTTGAAGAGCAATTTTAGCTAATTGTTGGTTGGTAGTTCCAGCTGTTGGGAAAGCGGCTCTCGCATTCGTAAAGTAGTTACTTGCAAGAGTTACACCCCATCTTGAATTTGCTAAGGTAACACCAGCATTGTAGTATCCAGCTGCACCTGCTGCAGGAATATATCCTTTAACTGCTGCTTCTGCAAGTAAGAACTGAACCTCGTCAGCTTGCATCACCGTTGCTTTCAGCAAGGAGTGTGAAGCCTGATTCAACAACTTAGAGAATTTAGAGACTTTGTAGTTGTAAATCGTTGTTGGGAAATCCCAGCTTCCGTTAGCAACCAATACATTCTCATACATTCCTGCAGTATAACCTGAATAAAGGGTTAATGAATCTACAATAAATGGAGCCGATGATTTTATTGCAGGTTTAGACCTGTCAATATATTCGTAGGTTGAAGAATATGTAAAGCCATTTGGATCAGTCGTATTTACCACTGTGTTGTTGTTCGCAGATACATTGGTCCAAGGTTTTTCAATTGGAGCAACCCATACTGCTAGACGACCATCGTTAAGCGCTTTCAAACTATCAACCAATGTTTTACTTGGGCGGAAGATTTGGAAGTTATCGCTATAACCATCTAAAGACATTGGCCAGTTGTAACTACGATCCCCAGTAAGATATGGAATTGCAGCATTGTCAGCATTTGAGCTTAAAAGTGGTAAGGCAGAAACTGCAGCAATTGAAGCGGCAGCACCAGGAAGATTTTTACTAGCTCTCATCAACAAACGAAGTTGTAATGAGTTCGCAAGTTTAATCCACTTTGATTTGCTACCTGCATACTGAATGTCAGATGCTGCGTCGATAGTTTCTGTGCCTGCAGCAATTAATGCGGCAGCATTCTGTAAGTCTTTAATTAGAGCAGGATAGATCGTACTCTGATCATCAAACTTAGGGAATAGAATTCCATCTTGACCACGAAGACCTTCGGTGTAGTAGATGTCACCATATAAGTCAGTCGCCGTAGACCAAAGAATTGCTTTGTAGATTAAGAAGATACCTTCGTAGCTTTTCAAACCTAATTTGTGCACTTGGTCAATAGCCGCTTGAGTTAATTTAATAGGAGCTGTAATCCCATAAAGATCACTCTTTGGTTTGGTAAAACTCTTGTAGATGTTATCATCAGAACTTCTGTTGCCTTGCATGTATTGAACAGCGCAAGCAAGCGTTCTTGATCCTGCTCCACCTTCAGATTGGTAGGCAAATGAAGTCTGTTGAATGATAGATGACAACAATAGACTTGGTGTTGCAGACTCTACTGCATTACGCTTTTCTAAGATGTCAGATTGTCTTAGAAACTGTTTCTCACAGCTTGTTAGAACAAGTAGCGTAAGGATTAATATTGATATCTGTTTTTTCATAATTGCAATTAATTTAAGCATTAAAAATCAAACGATACTTTGAAACCATAAGATGCAATCGAAGGCAAAGCCTTTCCTACGATTCCCTGATTTACGCCGATACCCTCGAAAGCTGATTCTGGATCAACATATTTGTCGGCAGCATTCCATTGGAAGATATTTCTTGCGACAAATCCTACCACTACATTTTCAACTTTAAGTTTAGATGTAATACTTGCAGGCAAAGTATAGTCGATTGTAAGCTCTTTTACTTTGAAGTTAGTCGCATCACGAATCAATGATTCTGGGAAATTCCAATATTGTCCACCTAAGATAAGACCTGGTAAAGCATAGAATGTTTGAAGTGGATCTGCACCATTGACGATATAATCTGAATCTTTTGATGGATCACCACCTGGTTTTAACCATACACCTTTCATATAACAGGCATCATTGATTGGAACTGGTGTACCATACGTTGCGTAAGTAGAAACTAAAGATTTCATTGCAGCATAAGGCATCTTAGATGCATCTGGCCAAGCAAAACCTCCTGTTGCTCCATCACGTCCACCTGCAGTCCATTTGTTTGGTCCATTAACCGCATCTCCAATAGTCATCAGCGAGTGTCCGTTTGTTACGGCACGACGCTCAATGTTTGATACATATTGGCCGCCCATACGAAGACTTCCTACGATACCTAATCTCCAATTCTTGTATTTAAGAGAAGTGTGAGATCCTAAAATAAAGTCTGGGTTATAGTTGCCAATTCTTTGACGATCTTTTTCAGCATTTGAGTTTTTCCACTCGCCATTGTCATCAAGAACAAACATGCCAGCGTATGCGCTAGTCGATGGCATTCTTACAAATACTTTTTCAGCCCACATGGTTCCAACCTTTTCGCCAACGGCTAATTTAAGGTTTACGTTTGGACCAGCACCATAATATGTATAGCCATTTGGTACATAAGAGGCAGAAAGTGAAGTAACTTTAGATTCTACTTTGTTGAAGTTAAATCCAAATTCCCAGTTCCAGTCTTTTGAACGAACAGGAACAAAGTTTAAAGAAAACTCATAACCTTTTGCTTCAACTGTTCCAACGTTTGTTAACATACCACCGTAACCAACTCCTGGTGAGGTAGGGATTGCTCCTTGTTGATTTTCGTGCTTTTTACTGTATACTGTAACCTCCGCTGATACACGACGATCAAATAAAGCGATATCAAATCCACCTTCGATTGATGTGGTAACTTCGGCTTTGATTTTTGGATCTACAAGAGAACCGCCAATATTTAAGATTTTTACACTGCCGTAGTCAATTGGACTAAATCCAAAAGTGTTGTTACTTCTAGGGCTTCCAATACCGTGACCAACCTGTGCAATACCACCTCTTAATTTAAGTAGGTTAATTACTGAAGGAAGGGTAAATGTAGTTGAAGGGATCCAGCTTAGAGATGCAGAAGGGTAGAAGTGATGATTTTTATCTTCTTCTAAGATTCCACTCATGTCATAACGACCAGAAAGATCCATGTATACTTGACTTGCATAACCAACTTGTCCAGTTACATATCCACTTTGTGATTTTCCGATACCCCAGCCGCTGCTAGAAGTCATAGTTCCTGCAACTGCATTACCTAATGAATAATCATTGGTACGAACTAGTCTTTCTGCATTTGCATAGTAGCTGTAAGATTGACCATAAGCGTAGTTGTAACCAGCTGTTGCATTAGTTGAAATTTTACCGAAATCTTTATTCCAAACTAACATCAAGTCATTTTGAACATTTAAGCCAGTGCCATTTGTTACGGTATATTTTCCATCACGTTTTGCGCTGTCTTCAAAATCTTTTGCTCTCTTGTATTCGTAATTGTCACCATTGTAATCAATACCTGTGCGGGCAGTAATTTTCAATGACTTGTTAATTTCGTAATCTAATTGAGCTTTACCAAAGAAATTGTCTTTGCGATATGTGTTTAATTCTGAATAAGCATACATGTATGGGTTGTCCAACATAGGCGTTCCATCACCTTTATAGTAAGGAGCATTTTGTTTTTGACCCTCATATCCTGTTTTCCATACATTCTTCATTTCATGAATTGGCTGCAATGATGCAAGGAAATCCATGGTTAACTCTTCAATTACATCACTGTTAGAGGATGTTTTGTTCGGAGTAAACTGACCCATGTAGTTTGAGTTAACAGAAAGCTTTAATTTAGGCGAGATATTGTACTCAGCACTTAAATTGGCATTCATACGATCTGTTTGGTTGTTCGGCATAACACCAATATTTGACATTTTACCTAACGAGAAACGGAACGCTCCATCTTTATAATTTCCTGATACACTAACGTTGTAGTTTTTTGTTGCACCCATCTGCATAAATTGCTGCAAACGATTTTCTTGCGTTGCCGCAAAAAGTTTTGTCTCTACACGTTGTGTTACCGTATTGTATTGATCAATCGTTGAGGTTGTGAAGTCTGCAAATTTTGCACCCCAGTCGTAACCGGCTGCATAGATCGAAGATGCACGAATACCATCACCATATAACTTCTGTGTTTCAAAGAAGTTAAAAGGTCTATCCCATACCATCGAAGAATTAACAGAAACGCCAATACCTTTTTTACCACCCTTACCAGATTTGGTGGTAATCATGATAACTCCATTACCTGCAGCAGAACCATATAGTGCACCTGCACTAGCTCCCTTAAGGATAGAGATACTTGCAATATCTTCTGGATTTAATTGTGATAATAAGTTACCAAAGTCAGCACCATTTCTATTGTCAACAGATGTCGTTCCAATTGGAATTCCATCAATAACGTAGAGTGGTTGAGCTGATAAGGTGGATGATGAAAGGTTTAAGCTAGTTGCTCCACGAATTGTTACGAAAACAGAACCAGCTGGATCTGAGCTCGATTGTGTGAAGTTGACCCCACTTACACGACCGTCTAATGATTTTAACACGTTAGAGCCTGCGCCTCGCGCTAATTCTTCTGATTTGACCTCAGAAACGGAGTATGCCAACGACTTCTTCTCTCTAGAGATACCAAGTGCCGTTACTACCACTTCATTAACGCCAATCACCTTAGACGAAAGTGCGATATCAAGCTTGCGCTGACTACCTACTAATACCTCTTTAGCTTCTAATCCTACGAAAGAAAAGACCAAAGTGGCTTTGTTCTCGGCAGAAAGCGAGAATTTTCCATCAATATCGGTTACTGTTCCATTGGTAGTCCCTTTAACGACTACACTGACTCCGGGCAAGAATTGACCGGTATCATCCTTGACACTTCCCGTTACAACATTTTGCGCAAAAAGATTGTGCGTTAACACAACTAAGAAGCACAGTAACATTGCTTTAAGCAATTTCCTTTTCATCATAAATAAATTTTGTTAGTTGTAATAATTGCTAATACTTAAAATAAAAGAGTTTCAATTGTAATTCTATTTATTTGAGAATTGAGTATTTGCTTTAACCGAAATATCCTATTCTTTCCTAATTGAATTAATAATTGGCAATATTAGTTAAAAAACATTAAAATACACTCCTCCTGGGTAATATTTTATTTTTTTTTTTCGCCTAGCCAAATTCGCTGTTAATTCTTGAGTTTTATGATAATTTTAATCCTGTTTTAGAAGATTTTAATTGTTAAATTTCCATTTTTTAAATGTTAAAAAGTGCATCAAATGAAATTGCATCGACCAACTAATTTCTATTAGTTGATCGTCGTTTCTAATTTAAGGTAAAACGCAATTAGAATTAACAATTAAAAGTTTAGCGATAATTTGACTTCAATATTTGAGAATTAATTTAAAATTATTTTGCCCTTCTCGTAAAACTATGATAGATCGGAGATTTTATTTCCTAAAATTGCATCCTTAAATCAAGCTAAACTGATTATTAAATTTCAAAACGTATGGAAGAGTTAAAAAAAGGTTGGTCGAGAAGGCATTTCTTGGGTGCGTCAGCTACAGGCCTTGTAGGTATTGCCGTGATGCCAGCATTTGCAGGAGGCCAGGCAGATCATGATTTGAAAATTGGCTTTATTGGATTAGGCCGACAAGGGATGTTTTTACTCGATGGTTTCTTACAGATTCCAGGAGTTCAGGCTGTTGCCGCTTGTGATGTTTATGGTATTAAACGAAAACGTTTTAAACAACGAGTTAGCGCCTTTTATACTAAGGCTGGTAAATCTGTCGATGTTGAGACGTATGAAAAATATGGCGATTTATTAAGTCGTGAAGATATTAAGGCTGTTGTTATTGCCGTTCCAGATCATTCCCATGCTTACATTGCTATTGCAGCTTTAAAAGCGGGTAAGGACGTCTATCTAGAGAAACCAATGACCTTTACTATAAAAGAGGGACAGGAGTTGAAGAAAGCCGTGCGCGAGAATGGGCGCATCTTTGGATTGGGAAGCCAACAACGTTCGGACCCAAATTTCCAATATGCTGTTAATCTGGTGCAGACTGGTGCTATTGGTAAGATTTCAAAAGTTAATGCCTATGTGGGAGCCCCTCCAAAACCGTATGATCTTCCTGAAGAAACAATTCCTGCTGATTTAAATTGGGATTTGTGGTTAGGTCCACTTCCGACTCCAATTCATTACAATTCAGAACTTGACCCAATTATCTCCTTAGATCCTGAAGTTAAAGAGAAAACTTGGGGCGGATGGCGCTGGTATAAAGAGATGGGCGGCGGTTTCACCACCGACTGGGGTGCTCATATGTTCGATATTGCTCAATGGGGTTTAGGTATGGACCGCAATGGACCAGTTGAAATATCTCCCATCGGCGATGGCACTGAATATATCTCATATACTTATGCAAATGGAATCGTTATGACATCAGAGCCTTTTGATGAGAAGAAAACTAAAGGTGTTAAATTCTACGGCGAGAAGGGTTGGATCGAAGTATCACGCGGCTATTTCAATGCTTCTGATCCTAAGTTGATCCCAACAGCTAAAACGAAGTCTGATGGCCCTTATGAAACAAAAATTCCTCATCAGGTTAATTTTGTGGAAGCGGTACGCAATCATAAAGATCCTGCTGTTACAGTAGAAATAGGACATAGCAGTGCGACGGTTTGTAATTTAGGTAACATAGCTTGTGATTTAAAGAGGACGATTAAATGGAATCCTCAAACAGAGACTTTTATCGATGATAAAGATGGTGCTGCTGCTAAGAAACTTCATTATGAGTATCGCGCCGGGTGGAAACTCGTGTAATTAACTTTCAATTATAAAATAAATAAGGTGCTTCAGAATTGAGGCACCTTATTTTATGGGTTGATGGATTCTTATAAATTTAAATTAATCTCAAAAAGATCAACGTGAGAATTTCTGAAATGTTTAGTTTGCCGATTCAAATTGTTGCAAGAAGCGAACGTCGTTTTCGAAATAAAGGCGTAAGTCATTGATGCCAAATTTAAGCATCGCAATACGCTCCAGCCCCATGCCAAAAGCATAGCCTGTATATTTTTTCGAATCGATACCTGAAGCCTCAAGGACATTAGGATCTACCATTCCGCATCCCATGATCTCTAACCAACCTGTATATTTGCAGACATTGCATCCTTTGCCGCTGCAGATAGAGCACGATACATCAACCTCCGCAGATGGCTCTGTAAAGGGGAAATAAGATGGGCGCATCCGAATCTCTGCACTTTCACCAAATAACTCCTTGGCATAGTATAGTAGAGTTTGCTTTAAGTCAGCAAAGGAGACGTTCTCGTCGATATATAATCCTTCAACTTGATGAAACATGCAATGAGCACGGTATGAAATGGCTTCGTTTCTGAAAACCCGACCTGGAGTAATAGTCCGAATAGGTGGTTTCATCGTCTCCATATCATGCACTTGAACCGAGGAGGTATGGGTGCGTAATAAGATATCTGGATTTCGCTGGATGAAAAAAGTATCTTGCATATCGCGAGCAGGATGCTCTTCTGGGAAGTTCAACGCGCTAAATACGTGCCAATCGTCTTCGATCTCTGGACCTTCTGATACCACAAAACCTAATTTTTTGAAGATGTCAAGGATTTCATTTTTGATGATTGAGATTGGATGACGGGTGCCTAACTTCATTGATTCGCCAGGCAATGTTAAGTCTAAACCAGAAACTGATTGCTCATTGTCTTGAAGTCCATCTCTCAAAAGGTTGAACTTCTCAAGCGCAAACTCTTTCAAGGTATTTACAGCTTGTCCAACTTCCTTTTTTTGTTCAGGCGAAACATTCCTAAACTCTTCAAAAAGCTTCGCAATTTCACCTTTCTTGCTAAGGTATTTAATCCGTAGTTCTTCAATCTCAGCAGCTGAACTTGCAATAACTTTATCAATTTCTTGCTGTAAATCTTGGATGCGCGTTAACATTGCAATCGTTATTTTGTGAAGTGTAAAATTACAAAAAATATGTTTGACTCAAATTGATCTTATTTTAACCCACTCCGTTCTAAAAGTGCATCTATCCCAGGTTCTTGACCTCTAAAGGCTTTGTAAAGCGCCATCGGATGTTCTGTACCCCCTTTTTCTAATATATTTTCGCGGAATGAGTTGGCCGTTTTTTTGTCAAAAATCCCGTTTGTTTTGAAGAGTGAAAAAGCATCTGCGTCCAGGACTTCAGCCCATTTATAGCCATAGTACCCAGATGAATAACCACCGCCAAAAATATGAGAGAATGCGGTACTTAAGCAACTCCCTTCCACCGGAGCGAAAAGCTCAGTAGGAGCAATGGCTGCTTGTTCAAAAGGAACAATTTCACCAGTCATAGGCTCTGTAATCGAATGCCAAGCCATATCATTTAATCCAAAGCTCAGTTGTCTTTCACATGCATACCCAGCTTGGAAATTTTCAGCTTTAATAAGCTTCTCTACTAACTCGGAAGGTATCTGTTCGCCTGTCTTGTAGTGAAAAGCAAACAGGTCGAGCCACTCTTTTTGTGTGGCCCAGTTTTCCATGATCTGTGAAGGTAGCTCGACAAAATCACGGTAAACATTGGTTCCAGAATGGCTCGCGTAGGTTGTATTGGCAAGCATGCCATGAAGTGCGTGTCCGAATTCATGCAGCAATGTAGTGACCTCATTAAAGGTTAGCAGCGATGGCTTTGTGGCGGTAGGCTTTGTGAAATTGCAGACAATTGTAATGATTGGCCTGATAACCTTACCCTTCACATGGCTAGCTGGTCGAAGATCGTTCATCCACGCTCCGCCGCTCTTTCCTTCTCGCGGAAAGAAATCAAGATACAAGACAGAAATAAAAGAGCCATCTTGATCAAATACTTCATAGCCAGTTGCATCAGAGTGATATACAGGAATCTGTTGATTTTCTTTAAAGGTAAGACCATAAAGTCGTGAAGAGAGATCAAAAACTCCATCTCTAACTTTTTCAAGTTGGAAATAGGGTTTTACTTGTTGTTCATCAAAACCATAACTTTGGTTTTTTAATTTCTCTGAATAATAGCTCCAGTCCCAACGTTGAAGAGGTTCGTTCATCCCCTGAGTTTTTGCAAATTCTACTACTTCAGCAAATTCCTTTTGAGCTGCTGGTCTTGAAGCAGTATGCAACTCTTGCAAAAAGCTATTTACTTTTGTTGGGTTTTCTGCCATTTGTTCTGCTAATACATATTCGGCATGTGTCTTAAAGCCTAATAGGTTTGCTTTTTCAAGCTTAAGATTTACAATCTTACGGATGATCTCCTCGTTGTTGTTTTCATTTTTCTGGTAACCTCTTGAGGTGTAAGCGCGATAAAGTTTTTCTCGAAGTGTTCTCGAATCGGCATATTTCATAAAACCAACAAAACTTGGGCCTTGAAGGGAGAATAGCCACCCTTTCTTTTTCTTCGATTTGGCTGTTTGTGCAGCTGCCTCAAGCTCCGATTCTGGTAATCCGGTTAACTCTTTTGGATCAGTAAGTAGCAGTTCGTAGCCATTTGTCTCCGCTAAGATATGCTCTCCGAATTGAAGCGAAAGTTGTGCCAGTTCAGTTGTTATCTCCGCATAACGTATTTTTGCTTCTCCTTCTAAATTAGCTCCACTTCTTACAAATCCAAGGTATTTCTTCTCTAAAAGATGGAGGTCTTCAGCATTAAGTTTTAGGTTCTCTTTATCCTTGTATATCTCTTTAACTTTTGCAAATAGCTCCTCGTTTAGCGAGATGTAATTTGAAAATTCAGAAAGCTTTGGCGAAATCTCACGTGTTATGGCTTGAATGGTATCGTCCGTTTCAGCGTGGTTTAAATTAAAGAGAACACTCGTTGCTTTTTCCAGTTTCTCTCCACATACTTCAAGCGCGACAATTACATTTTCAAAAGTTGGGGTGTCTTGACTTTTGATTATGTGATCTACTTCGGCCCTTGTTTCTTGCAATGCAAGTTCTATCGCAGGTATGAAATGTTCGTGTTTGATTAAATTAAATGGGGGTGTCTGATGAGGAGTTGCCCATTCTGCCAATAGTGGATTGTTTTCTAATTGGGAATTTTGTGTCGCTGCTTTCTTCATTGAGTAAAAACTACTTTAATATTGGATTGCTCTGGGATCTAAGTTAACCTAGTCTTGGTTTAGAGTGATTTTGTACGATAAAAAAATACCACCATCTAGTCTTCTAATCGGAATAGATGGTGGTATTCGTAGACTATAAAATAATTAATCTTTTAATTGTTTGAAAAGCGTTCTAAATCCTACTTGAGCAGAGATAAGTTCTCGTAGTTGACTAATCTGAACACGCTCTTGAAGCATTGAGTCACGGTAACGAATTGTTACGGTATTGTCAGTTGCAGTATCATGATCTACGGTTACGCAGAATGGTGTGCCGATCGCATCTTGACGTCTGTAGCGTTTGCCAATAGAGTCTTTCTCGTCGTACTGACAATTAAAATCGAATTTTAATTCTTCAATGATCTCACGTGCTTTCTCTGGTAAGCCATCTTTCTTTATCAAAGGCATAACAGCTAATTTTACTGGAGCCAATGGTGCTGGAAGTCGCAATACAACGCGAGTTTCTTTTTGACCGTTGTTATCCTCTACGGTATCTTCGTGATATGATGCTGCCATGATTTGCAGGAACATCCGATCGACACCGATAGAAGTTTCTACCACATAAGGGACATATGATTCATTTAGTTCTGGATCGAAATATTGAATTTTCTTCCCAGAGAATTTTTGATGTTGAGATAGATCATAATCGGTACGTGAATGGATTCCTTCGACTTCTTTAAAGCCAAAAGGAAACTTAAACTCGATGTCTACTGCCGCATTGGCGTAGTGAGCTAGTTTTTCGTGTAAATGGAATTTGTAGTTTTCGTTTCCGAAGCCTAGTGCTTGGTGCCATTTAATACGCAGTTGTTTCCATTTTTCGAACCACTCTAATTCAGTTCCAGGACGTACAAAGAATTGTAATTCCATCTGTTCAAACTCACGCATTCTAAATATAAACTGTCTTGCAACAATTTCATTTCTAAATGCTTTCCCGATTTGTGCAATGCCAAATGGAATTTTCATCCGACCTGATTTTTGCACATTCATGTAGTTGACGAAGATTCCTTGAGCAGTCTCAGGGCGCAGGTAAACTTTTAAAGAGCCATCGGCTGTTGAACCCATCTCTGTAGAGAACATCAGGTTGAATTGGCGTACTTCGGTCCAGTTGCGTGTGCCCGATATTGGACATACGATCTCTTGGTCTTCAATGATTTGTTTTAGCTCAACGAGATCTGCATTGTTAAGAGCTTCTGCGAATCTGTTGTGCAGTTCATCCCATTTTATTTGGTATTCTAATACACGACCATTGGTGGCTCTAAACTGTGCTTCATCGAACATCTCTCCAAATCGAGCACTTGCCTTTTCAACTTCTTTGTCGATTTTTCCTTCGATTTTAGCTAGCTGCTCTTCGATTAGTACATCGGCACGGTATCTTTTTTTAGAATCTTTGTTATCAATCAGGGGGTCGTTAAATGCATCTACGTGACCTGATGCTTTCCATATTGTTGGATGCATAAAGATTGCTGAGTCAATGCCAACGATGTTTTCATGCAACAAAACCATAGAGTCCCACCAGTATTTTTTGATGTTATTCTTGAGTTCAACGCCATATTGACCATAATCGTAAACGGCGCTTAAGCCATCGTATATTTCACTTGAAGGGAATACGTAACCATATTCTTTGCAGTGTGCAATCAGTTTTTTGAATAAATCTTCTTGAGCCATATTTTGTTATGTAAGACGTTGGAACGTCACGTTAAGTTTGCTAATTTAATCTCTTTTGAGCTTTATTTTTTATCGTCAATCTCTTCAAATTCAATGTAATCTCCCTCTTTGCGCCCAAACTGTTTTTGGCGTCGATTTGAATATTCAATCGTCATGTCCCCTTTTCGAACTTTACGCTCTTGTTCCGCTGCAGCTTTATTTTGCATGTCTTGGTAGATTTTGTTCGCTGCATTGTCAACGACTCTTGGTGCTATAAAGCGCATGAAAAATTTAAATCCGTAGTAAAGCACAAATAGAATCACCAACAGATCGAAAAACGAAACGATATTGACCAGGATAAAAAGTATCATTGTTGTTGATTTTAATAATCCGTGCAAAATTAGGAAAATTTCCTTGGATTTGTTAACCGGGATTTTGCAATAACGTGATTGGTCTGCAGTACTATGTAACCCATTCGGAACACTTTATTGTGCGATAACTTCAGATGCATCGACTAAGCGGTATATTTTATCTGCTCTTCTGAGTTTTACCTCCGTTGGAATTGAGCAGAGATCACCTTTTATGGCCTCTGAGACAGGTAGTAGAGAGACTCTGATTTCTGAAGGTTGAAACTCTACTACGCCTGTGTTTGGTCCATTTACAACTAGATCCTCACCGAGTTTTAATCCTCCAGTTTCAAGCTTGATCTCAGCGACCATTAGATTTGAAAAATAATTAGTGACCTTGCCAAGATAAATCTTCTTCTTCGTAGCTAACGATCCATAATTACTGCTCCACGACCCAATTTGTTGTCCGAGGTAGTACCCATCCCAGAATCCTCTATTGAAAACGGTGGCTAATTGATTATTCCAATTTTCGATTTTTTCTTCATTGAAAGTCCCTTCGCAATAAGCTTTAACGGCTTGCTTGTAACAGGAGACAACAGTTTTGACATATTCCGGACTGCGAGCTCGCCCTTCGATCTTTAAAATCGAAACGCCTGAGTCTAATATTTTATTTAGAAAATGGATGGTTTTCAGATCTTTCGGTGACATGATATACTCATTGTCAACTTCTAATTCACGACCCGTTTCCTTGTCGGTTACGATATAGGCTCTGCGACAAGCTTGCATACACGACCCTCTGTTGGCTGACGAGTCTGTCTCGTGTAAGGAGAGGTAGCATTTGCCTGATGTGGCCATGCATAAGGCGCCATGGACAAACATCTCAATTCGAATAAGCTTTCCGGAAGGTCCGCAAAGATTATTTTCTGAGATTTTCTGTGCTATAACTTTTACGCGATCAAGGGTCATCTCACGTGCCAAGACCATCACGTCGGCAAACTGGGCGTAAAATTTTACCGCTTCATAATTGGTGATATTTACTTGTGTGGAGATATGAACGGCAAGACCTAAGGCGCTGCATTGTTGCACTACCGACATGTCGGCTGCAATAACCGCAGTTATTTCTGCTTCTTTTGCTGCTTGTAAAACCTGCAACAGCGTAGTTGATTCTTCGTCAAAGATCTCAATGTTTACGGTAAGATAGGTTTTTACATTGGCTTGCTTAGCCCTCGTGGCAATCTCTTTTAAGTCTTCTAGGGTAAAGTTATTAGACGATCGAGCCCTCATGTTTAATTGCTCTACACCAAAATAGACAGCATTGGCTCCTTCTTGGATGGCGGCCATTAAAGATTCATAAGAACCGGCAGGAGCCATTATCTCAATCTCTTCTCTATTCATTGTTTTTCAGTTGTGCTACAAAGGTATAATTAAGGAGACTTCTTACAACAATCTAAATAGATTATGTATATTTGGCACTACCTGTGAATAGGTCTATTCACTCGACTAAATAAAGCTATGAAATACCTGATTTTTTCTCTTTTACTACTTGTATTATCGTTAAAAGGATATTCAAAAAAGAACGATCATAAATATTACGACGAGAAATATCGTCCGCAATATCATTTTACCCCTGAGAAAAATTGGATGAACGATCCGAACGGATTAGTCTATTATGCTGGAGAGTATCATCTGTTTTATCAATACAATCCACTCGGCAAAGAGTGGGGATTTATGCATTGGGGGCACGCGGTAAGCAAAGATTTAATTCATTGGACACATCTGCCGATAGCGATTGATCCGGATGATAATTCGAAAGATAAGAGCCATGCGACAGCTTGGTCTGGTTCAGCTATCGTTGACGAGAACAATGTCGCCGGCCTTCAACAGAGAAAAAAAAAAACACTTTTGATTTTTTACACCAGTTGGGAGTGCGGACAGCGTCTGGCCTATAGTAACGACAAAGGTCGTACCTGGCACAAGTATGCCAACAATCCAATTATCCCAGTTGCAAAAGATGATGCTCGTGATCCGAAAGTTTTTTATCATCGTCCATCTCGAAATTATGTGATGGTGCTATATCGCAAGCCTGACAATGTGGAGACGCTTAAGGGAACATCTTTTTATACTTCAAAAGATTTAATTCATTGGGAGTTGCAGAGTCACTTAGTGGGTTTTTATGAGTGCCCTGATCTAATTCAGCTACCCCTTGAAGGCAGTAAAGATATACAGAAATGGGTCCTTTTAAATGGAAATGGGGACTATAAAGTAGGTGAATTTGATGGTAAGTCATTTACTCCAGAGACTGCAGCAAAAGTTCTTGATCATGGGAAGAATTTTTACGCAACACAAACTTGGTCGAATCATCCACAAGGGAAGGTCGTGCAGTTAGCGTGGATGCGCGGAGGCGAATATCCAGATATGCCATTTAATGGGCAGATGACTTTCCCCTGCGAACTTTCACTCCGAACAACGAGTACTGGTCTTACCCTTTGTAAGAATCCCATTGACGCAATAGCCTCCTTGCATCTGCGGGATAAGGAATTGATTAAAAAGAATAAAAATATTATCCCAGGCATTAAAGGAAATATACTGAGCGGCATTTCTGGTGATGCACTGCATGTAAAGGGTAAGTTTGATCCTAAGACATCTGACGGATTTGGTTTTATAGTTCGCAATGGTAAAAAGGAAATTGGAACTGAGATCCGTTATGATTCCAACAAGAAATTATTAGAATGCCTCGGTGGCAAGGCACTTGTTGGAACAAAAGACGGGTTTATTCAGTTTGAGATTTTGATTGATCGTGCATCAATAGAGCTATTTATCAATAATGGAGAGGTTGTTTTTAGCAGTTGTTTCAACCCTGCTGAGAACGATGATGACTTGACATTTTGGACTCAAGGTGGAGAGGTTTTGGTCGATCAAATAGAGGCATATGTGTTAAAATCAGCTTGGGGCGATAAGTAGGGTTTGCATTGAATTGTGAATTTTTAGCTCTTTTTTGTTTTAATTCATTAATAGTTAGGCTCTTGTTTTTCAGTTTGTAAAGATCGGTTTGTTTTGATGCCAGCGGCTTATTCCACTTTAACTTAAATCCCTACCTTTGCACTTCAAAGTTTTGTAACTTTTATTGTTGTATGGCTGATTCTAAAGATAATTTACTTGAACAAATCGAATTCCCAGACGATCTAAGAAAGCTTAAGGAAAATAAGCTTTCTAGGGTTTGCGAAGAGTTGCGGGAGTTTATTATCCAAGAAGCAGCTACAAATCCGGGTCATCTGGGCGCCAATCTTGGTGTTGTTGATTTGACTGTTGCATTACATTATGTATACAATACGCCCTATGATCAGTTGATATGGGATGTTGGTCATCAAGCTTATGGACATAAGATATTAACTGGCCGACGAAAAGTTTTTGCAACAAATCGATTATATAAAGGGATAAGTGGCTTTCCAAAAATGGCGGAAAGCGAATACGACGCATTCGGGGTTGGTCACTCTTCAACATCAATCTCTGCTGCCTTAGGTCTTGCTATTGCCTCTGAACTAAAAGGGGAGAAGGATCGGAAGGTTGTGGCCGTTATTGGTGATGGCTCTATGACTGGAGGGATGGCTTTTGAAGGTCTAAATAATGCTGGGGCCTCAAAAGCTGATGTGTTGGTGATTTTGAATTATAACAACATGTCGATTGATCCGAATGTAGGTGGTCTAAGCAAGTATTTTATTCATATGCAGGCCTCTCCAACCTACAATAGTTTGAAAACAAAGGTCTGGACAGCTCTTGGTGTGGTTCCTCAGATTGGATCATGGGCTCGAAAAATGTTGCAAAAACAGCAACAGCTTTTAAAGTCGGTGGTGTTTCGCAAGAGTAATCTTTTTGAGTCATTTGGATTTCGATATTTCGGTCCAGTAGATGGCCATGATGTGATTGGTTTGGTGCGTATACTTCATGATCTAAAATCTATCCCTGGTCCTAAAATATTGCATGTAATAACCAAAAAAGGGAAAGGCTTTGCACCAGCAGAAAAAGATGCCACCAAATGGCATGCTGCACCGGGTAAGTTTAATACGGTAACGGGTGAGGTTCTAACTACCGTCACCGATGTCCCAGAATCTCCAAAATATCAATATGTCTTCGGTAAGTCAATTATCGAACTGGCTAATATAAATGAGAAAATAGTTGGTATAACACCGGCTATGCCATCTGGATGCTCGCTTAATATGATGATGAATGTACTGCCGCATCGAACATTTGATGTTGGAATTGCAGAGCCTCATGCGGTGACTTTTGCCGCTGGATTAGCTGCCGGAGGTATGATGCCGTTTGTGAATATCTACTCCTCATTTATGCAGCGTTCATACGATCAGATTATTCATGACGTGGCATTACAGAAATTGAATGTGGTCTTTTGTATGGATCGCGCTGGCTTGGTAGGTGCTGATGGTGCAACGCATCATGGTATATTCGATCTTGCCTTTATGCGTAATATCCCCAATATGACCGTCTCGGCTCCAATGGATCAAGTTGAATTGCGTAACATGATGTATACCGCTCAGTTGCCGAATAAGGGGCCGTTTAGTATTCGCTATCCCCGCGGAAATGGACCGCTTATAGATTGGGAACAGCCCTTTGAAGAGTTGCCAATCGGTCAAGGACGTCAGATCAGTGATGGCAAGGATATTGCAATTTTGACAATCGGGCATGCCGGAAATTTTGCTGTTCAGGCAGTAGAGCTTCTTAAGACAAAGGGTGTGACTTGTGCTCATTATGATATGCGTTTTGTCGTTCCACTTGATCAGTCCATTTTAAAAGAGGTGGCAGCTCGCTTTAAGACAATAATTACGGTGGAAGATGGCATTGTTGATGGTGGGTTCGGTAGCGCTATTGCTGAATATTTTGCCACTTCCGACAAGCAAATAAATATTGTTAGACTCGGTGTGCCAATGCGATTTGTTGAGCATGGGTCTCAGAATGAGCTTTATACAGAGTGCGGATTCGATGCCGCAGGTATTGTAAGAACGGTAGATAGCCTTCTTGGAAATTCTTCTAAGTAGCTTATGATTTTGTTAAATCGAGCTCGGAGATATTACCAAGTTGAGTTTTTCTTATCTAAAATCCTGTCAGCTGTTTGTTCCTGTCGAAATACACTTCGTTCAATCCTTTTTTTACATCAGATTGATTTTAAAATAGATCTAAAAAAAGTGTTGGGTTATATTGGAAATTTTTATATTTTTGCGTCTCTTTTAAAGAGTGGAGCGAAATGAATTATCTTTCACAGTATTCAATACCGTTTTCAGGTCTTAAAGAAGGGGCTCATCTATTTGATTTTTCTGTAGATGACCGCTTTTTCGCTGAATTCGAAGAGAGTGAGATTAAGAAAGGCAGTTTATTAATCCAGGTTAAACTGGAAAAACGGTCTACCTATTTAAGATTAACGTTTGGGATTAAAGGTGAGGTTGAATTAATTTGCGACCGTTGTCTAGATCCTTACTCGCAGTCGATTAAGAGTTCTTATCCAATGTTAGTTAAGTTTAGTGAAACAGAAACTGACGATGGAGACGAAGTGATTTACCTTCATCCAGGAGCGCATGAAGTATTGGTCGCAACGTTGATTTATGAGTTTATTGTTTTAAGTATCCCAATCAGGCATTTACATCCTGACGTTAAAAAGGGAAATTCTCTTTGTAATGTTGAGATGCTTAATAAGTTAAATGAATATAAATCAGCTGATTTGGCAGAAGATTCGCCAATCGACCCAAGATGGAACGATTTGAAAAAAATTATTGATAAACAAAGTTAAGATTATTTAAAATGGCACATCCTAAGCACAGAATTTCGAAGTCGAGAAGAGATAAACGTAGAACGCATTACAAGGCGGTAATTGCGACATTAGCAACTTGCTCAAACTGTGGTTCTACAGTGAAATTTCATACCGTATGTCAAGATTGCGGATATTATAGAGGTAAACTTGCTATCGAAAAGATTGCATCTATTTAATTTCAAGCTTATTTAGGTCTTTTAGTTTTTTCTATTTAGGAATTAAATGACTTATTTTCGTTTTGATATTACGTATTGCTCTGTTTTTTGATTGTTTTTAGTCCTAATTTTAAAGTATTGACAAATGGCAAAGCCAACATTTGATGAAGTTAAAACATTGAACTCTATAGCTCAAGACACTAAGATAACCGGTGATATTGAGTCTGATGGTGATATTCGTATCGACGGAGTTTTAAATGGCAATTTAATCTGTCAAGGTCGTGTTATTGTTGGGCCAGAGGCTCGTATTAAAGGGGGAATCCGTTCTAATACAGCTGAAATATCTGGCACTGTTGATGGCAAAGTTACGGTGGAAGATTTATTGACTTTAAAGGCCTCTGCAACCATTAATGGAGATCTTAATATGGGTCGATTCTCGGTTGAGCCAGGTGCTCGTTTTACCGGAAACTGCAAGATGAATGCTGTTGATAAATCAATTATTGATGTTGAATTTACCGGTTTGAAAAAAGAGGTTAGTTAAATAATACTACAATTCTACAAGAAGAGCCGGCAGGAAAAAGTATCCTTCCGGCTCTTCTTGCGATTAGAGGAATAACTATTGGGTTTTTACACCTATCTTTGAATTATAGAGTTGAGTTTATTGAGTAATGAAAGTCTAAGTATAATTTATATTTCGTGCAATGAATAACTTAAACAGTCATGTTGTTGGTTTTGAAAATGCTTTTCGTGTTGAGATAGAGAAGATCAAGCAAACTAAACCTGTTCAGCTATACGAACCAATAGCTTATTCTTTATCCATTGGGGGTAAAAGATTAAGGCCTGCATTGATGTTGCATGCAGCTTCATTATTTGCTTATCCTTCTAGTGAAGCTCTTCCTGCTGCTATGGCAATTGAGATCTTTCATAATTTCACCTTGTTGCACGACGATATCATGGATAAGGCTGATGTTCGTAGAGGCCTGCCTACCGTTCATAAGAAATACAGTGAGAATACGGCGATATTAAGCGGCGATGCCATGTCAATACTCGCTTTTAAATATCTTGCTCAAGGAAAAATCGAGGCTCTTCCAGAGGTTCTTAACTTGTTTTCAGATACAGCCCTCGAGGTTTGTGATGGACAACAAATGGACATGGATTTTGAATCTTCATCTACGGTTACCATTGAAGAATACTTGGAGATGATTCGTTTGAAAACAGCCGTGCTCATAGCTAGTAGTCTTAAGATTGGCGCACTCGTCTCTAATGCTCCTCTTTCAGATGCTAATCTACTTTATGAATATGGGATCAATGTTGGTCTAGCTTTTCAGCTGCAAGATGATTGGTTGGATGTTTTTGGAGATCCAGCTATATTCGGTAAGAAATCAGGTGGTGATATCTGTGCCAATAAAAAAACCTATTTGCTGTTGAGGGCTATCGAAAAGGCCGATCAATCCTCATTGAATATTTTAAATGAATGGATACAGAAAAAGGACTTTGATGAAAATGAGAAAATTGCTGCTATAAAGGGTGTTTATGAGCAGACTGAAGTTAGTGCAGAGACGCATCAACTTATGGTAACCTACCAAAATAAAGCCTTAGCTGCACTTGATAAGTTGGCTGTTTCTGATGACCAGAAAAAGATCCTGCAAGCCTTTGCGCTAGAAGCAACAGAGCGGATGAAATAAGCCTATCTTTGCGAATGAAATTTTAAAAGTTCAAATTCTTGAAAGTTAAGTATGAAAGTTATTGATATTATTCAGCAAGCACCTAAAACGGTTTTTTCATTTGAATTACTTCCTCCGCTGAAGGGGCAAATGGCTGATAAGTTATATCGGACCATCGATGAATTAATAGAATTTAATCCTAAGTATATAAATATTACAACCCATCGTGATGAAGTTGAATTTCGCGAGCTTCCGAATGGGATGATGGAGAAGAAAACCGTGCGAAAACGTCCTGGTACTGTCGCAATTGCTGCAGCTATTCAGCACTCCTATAAAATACCGGTGATCCCTCATGTTGTTTGTGGTGGATTTACAAAAGAGGAGACCGAGAATATGCTCCTTGACTTAAATTTCTTAGGCATCAAAAATGTCTTAGCCTTACGTGGTGATGGACTAAAGTCGCAAAGTACATTTGTTCCAGAACCAGATGGTCACTCGCATGCTAATGAACTTGTTAAACAGATTGTAAACTTAAAACGGGGCGAATATCTTGATCCAGAGATCAAGAATACGGCAGCCTTGGATTTTTGTATTGGCGTTGCAGGGTATCCAGAGAAACATTTTGAGGCTTCAAACCTAGATATCGACCTATTGCATTTGAAGGCGAAAGTTGATGCTGGAGCAGACTATATCGTGACTCAAATGTTTTTTGATAATCAGAAATATTATGATTTTGTTGATCGCTGTCGTGCCATTGGCATCACCGTTCCGATTATCCCAGGGATTAAACCGTTGGCATTAATTAATCAAGTAACAGTATTGCCTAAATTATTTAGCATCGATATTCCGGAGGCTTTTGCTAAAGAGGTACGTAAATGCAAATCAAACGATGATGCTCGTGAAGTTGGTACCGCATGGGCAATTGAGCAATCGCGTGATCTTATCGCCCATAACGTCCCATGTCTCCATATTTATACCTATGGTCTATCTGACAATACCAGACAGATAGCTAAAGCGGTGATGTAATCGTTCTTAATCTTTAAAACAAAAATGGCACTAAGAATTGGCGATAAAGTTAGGTTTCTAAATGAAGTTGGTGGTGGTCGTATCACCTCGGTCGTCAATGATCAGATGGTTAATGTTGAAACGGAAGATGGCTTCGAAGTTCCAACCTTCATTCATAATCTTATCGTGGTTAATGTGCCCGACCAGTACGAAAGTGGGAAAGCCCGCAATGCCATAGCTCCTGAAACTACTAAAGCCGCCGAGCCAAAGCGAATCTCTATGCCTGAAGAGCCTTGGTTTACTGATAAAAATCAGGTTGTGGGCAAAGATAATGCAGAGCTATTCTTTGCTTTGGTGCCTGAAAATTCAGCAAATCCGCCAACAGGTAATATTGCTATGCAAGCAGAATTCTTTCACGACTAGTCGGTTTTTTAAGGTTCCAGTGATGCTAGTTCCTCTTGCGGATAATCCACTTAAAGCTGAATTAGAGAAGCTCTCAAATCATGATTTTAGTCAGGCCATTGCAGCTAAAGAGTCTGAAAAGAAAGAGGTTGTAATCGGTTTGCCTAACCTTGATTTAGTGGAGATTGATCTTCATATCGCTGAACTTTTGGATGATATTTCCAATATGACGAATGCAGAAATGCTATCAGTTCAGATGGATAAGTTTAAGATGGAACTCGAAAATGCTATAAAAACTGGGGTGAAGAGAATCGTATTTATCCATGGGGTAGGAAATGGAACACTAAAGAGTGAGGTGAGGCGGGAGCTAGATCGGAATTATGCTAAATATCCGATGCAAGATGCCTCTTTTCGCGAATATGGCTTTGGCGCTACGATGGTTATTTTAAAAAAATAGACTCTTAAAATCGGATTTAGCCTCCAGCTTTTTTGGCCTTGTAGCCACTCTTGGTTAGTAAGTCTAAGATTTTGTCTCTAAAATCACCTTGGATTAAAATCTCTCCATCCTTTACAGTCCCACCAACACCACATTTTGTTTTTAATTGTCTGCCCAACTCCTTCAGGTCATCCTCTGATCCAACAAAACCTTCAACTAAAGTTACTTTCTTCCCTCCTCGTTGCTTCTTGTCAAGCAATACCTTTAGATTTTGTTTCTGAGGTGGTAGCGTTTCAGCCCCTTCTTGCTCGGAATCATATTTATATTCAAAATTAGTAGCTGTTGAATAAACAACTCCTTCTCTAGATTTTCTATTGTCTTGGTTTGCCATATCTAATTTTCAGACAGTTAATAGTCCACTACAAGTTTCAGAAATTAGGAATATTCCAACTCATTGTCGTCACCTTTTCTTTCAATTCTAAAATTTAAAAGTAGCTATTTTTTTCAATTTTACGGCTTCGTTAAACCCTCCATTTCCCATAACTTATAATGGTTCTATTTTAGCATCAGGACGTTTTTTGATCCATAAATTTTCGCAATTTTGTCCTGTCATTTAATCCAAAATTAATGACATAACTGACTTTTGTCATAGTTTTTAGATGCATTTGTTTCTTCTCTAACGGTGCAGTTGTTCAAGTAGTATGCTAACTATTAATTTATGAATAAGATACTCGAGAAGACCTATTTTTCAGATAAAGTTGTTCAGCTTTTAATCGATAATCCTCTTATTGCGAAGGCGCGCAAACCAGGAAATTTTGTAATCCTGCGTATTGGTAACGATGGAGAACGCTTTCCATTGACTATTGCTGGTGCAGATCCAGTTCGAGGTACGATCACTCTGGTGGTTCAGATCATGGGTGTTAGCTCCTCGAAACTGGTAGCGCTGGAGGTAGGTGATTCAATTACTGACCTGGTTGGACCTCTTGGTAAACCAACGCATATTGCTCAAGTTGGAACAATCTTAGCTGCTGGTGGTGGTGTAGGAGTGGCTCCTTTATTGCCGATTGTTGAGGCATTTAAGAAAGCAGGTAATCGCGTTCTTACTGTGATCGCAGCTCGTTCTAAAGAACTGATTATTCTAGAAGATGAACTGCGGAAATGGTCGGATGAACTTATTGTAATGACGGATGATGGTTCCTATGGTGTACAAGGTCTTGTGACTGCAGGAATGGAGAAGTTTATTCAACAAGAACAGATTGATGAGTGCATTGTGATTGGCCCTGCTATCATGATGAAGTTTGCGTCGCTATTGACTAAAAAGTATACTATACCTACGCAAGCAAGCCTTAACTCGATTATGGTTGATGGCACCGGAATGTGCGGTGCCTGTCGGGTTTCGGTAGGGGGCAAGACGAAATTTACCTGTGTGGATGGCCCTGAGTTTGATGCTCACCTGGTAGATTTCGATGAGATGCTCATGCGTTTAGGGGGCTATCTGAATGAAGAAAAGATGGCTGTCCAGACTTATTCCAATTCACTTTAATTTGATTGCTTCATGTCATTAAGTCCAGAATATCTAAAGGAAGAGCGAGCTCAGATTTGGAGGACGGAGCTGCGTGCTAAACTGAAAACAAAGGATCGGATTGTAATACCCCGGGTTCATATGCCTGAGCTGGCTGCTGAGATTCGAGTTATGCATCAGGACCGAGAGGTTAATATGGGTTTAACCTATGAACAAGCTATTGTTGAATCCTCGCGATGTATGGATTGTGTCAATCCAACTTGTATCGAAGGGTGTCCAGTAAATATCAATATTCCTAAGTTTATAAAGTTTATTGAACAAGGAGAGGTGCTTAAGGCCGCATCTACACTGAAAGAGACGAATGCCTTGCCGGCAGTGTGCGGACGTGTTTGCCCTCAGGAAAAACAATGTGAGTCACGCTGCTTTTATGTCGATAAACTGGATAAACCTTCCATTGCTATTGGTCATCTCGAACGGTTTGCAGCCGACTTTGAGAGATCATCAGGCGTATTTAATATTCCAAAAGTTGCTAAGCCTAATGGTATCAAAATAGCAACTGTTGGATCGGGTCCAGCTTCTCTTGCATTTGCTGGCGATATGGTTAAATATGGTTACGATGTAACAGTCTTTGAGGCATTGCATGAGATTGGTGGGGTACTTAAATATGGTATTCCTGAATTTCGACTTCCTAATTCTATCGTCGATTTTGAATTG
>JAPLDS010000060.1:55249-67885 GCA_026391295.1 Bacteroidia bacterium
AAAATGGGGGTTAAGTTTGAAACTAATTTCATTGTTGGTCGGACCTCTTCTTTTGATGATCTTAAGGAGGCTGGTTATCAAGGTTTCTTTGTGGCTAGTGGTGCAGGCTTACCCCGATTTATGGATATCCCAGGTGAAAATTACAATGGTATTCTCTCTTCCAATGAATACCTCACGCGGGTTAACCTGATGGGAGCCGCCTTAGAAAATAAAGATACTCCAGTTTTAAAGGGTAAGAATGTAGCTGTTATTGGAGGTGGAAATACGGCCATGGACTCCGTTCGAACCGCACTTAGACTCGGAGCCGATCGAGCGATGATTATCTATCGTCGTTCAGAAGCCGAGATGCCGGCCCGTATTGAAGAGGTTAAACATGCCAAAGAAGAGGGTGTTGAGTTTATGATGCTTTGTAATCCATTGTCTTATGAGGCAGATCAAAAGGGTCGAGTCAATAAAATGCAGCTGAATAGAATGGGATTAGGCGAGCCGGATACTTCTGGTCGGCGCAGGCCAATGCCTATTGAAGGGTCTGAATTTGAGCTCGATGTTGATCTGGTAATTGTAGCTGTTGGTGTCTCTCCAAATCCGCTGGTCCCCTCTTGTCTTGAAGATCTAAAGATCACCAAGTGGGGTACGATCATTGTTGATGAGCTGAATATGCAATCTTCAATTCCAGAGATCTTTGCTGGAGGTGATATTGTACGCGGAGGCGCTACGGTCATTTTGGCTATGGGCGATGGTCGACGGGCTGCTGAAAATATGCATAAACACTTGGAAATGAAACTGAATAATTAACTATAAAATATCTTAAGATGACTAATCTTAATGTTAAATATCTAGGACTTAATCTTAAAAATCCGATCATAGCTGGCAGTAGCGGTCTGACTAATTCTATCGAGAATCTGAAAGAACTTGAGAAGTATGGTGCTGCAGCAGTGGTGTTAAAGTCAATTTTTGAAGAGGAGATTTATCTGGAGTATGCCCATGAAATTAAGAAACTGGGCCCGATGGATAATAATTTAGAGTTTTTGGATTATTATGATTATCAGATCAAAAAGGATAATCTTACCCATTATCTTCAATTAATACGAGATGCGAAAAAGGAGCTTTCTATTCCTATTATAGCAAGCATTAATTGTGTGACAGCGCAAGAATGGTCTTTTTTTGCGAAGAAAATCGAAGAGGCTGGTGCCGATGCCATTGAGCTGAACATTTTTGTTCTCCCCTCTAATCTTTCTCTGCGCAGCGAGGATAATGAGCGCATCTATTTTGATATCATATCTCGTGTAACAGCAAAGATTAAAATACCTATCTCTGTTAAGATTAGTCCCTATTTCTCCAATTTAGGGGCAATTATTCGAGATTTATCCTTTACCGAGATAAAGGGGTTGGTGTTATTCAATAAGATGTATAGTCCTGATATAGATATTTTTGAACAAAAAATTAGCGGCTCTGATGTCCTTAGTCAAGATACCGACTATAAACTTTCTTTGCGCTGGATAGCCATGATGGCTAATCGCGTAAATAGTGATTTGGCGGCTTCGACAGGTGTCCATAGTTGGGAAACGGTTATTAAAATGTTGCTAGCAGGTGCTACCACGGTTCAGTTGGCTTCTGTTTTGTATAAAGATGGATTCAGTATTATCCCTAATATGATTCAGCAAGTTCGACAATGGATGATCGAAAATGACTACCATCATATTTCCGATTTTAGGGGTAAATTAAGTGCTGAGAATACAACTAATCCATCAGAGTTCGAACGGGTACAATTTATGCGTAACTTTGGGGAGCATAAATAATCCGGTTTTGTATGTTTGGTAGTTTGTTGAGAACTCAAATTTGTTTATTTCTTACGCTTGTAATTCTTTTGGGTTATTCAGCGACTGCTGTCTATGGACAGAATAAGGGTTATGGAAAAAAGGAAGAGGTTGTAATTAAGAAAATTGCAATTTATACTGCCGTCAAGGGAGATACCCCGTTTTCTGTTGCGAAGAAATTTAATCTCACAATTGCAATCCTAGCAGGTGAGAATCCATTGATAAAAAGTGGTATTAACCCTGGCGATGAACTTGTCATCTGCGGTCCATTTTTGTTCCGCGCATCGGCAAAACCAACTTCTTTTTTAAAATATAAAGTTGGTCGTAAAGAGACACTCTATGCGATCTCCAAACTGTTTAATACAACTCAGGATGAAATTATTCGTTTAAATCCGGAGGTAAAGGGTGTTTTAAGTAGTGGCATAACACTCACTGTCCCTGGTCCTGATTCTGATCTCCCTGCCGAAGCTGCTGAATCAGCTCCTACTGATAAAGCTGTTCAAGACTATACCATTGGAAGTGGTGATAATTATTACCAGCTGCAACAACGCTTTGGCGTTTCTCAATCTGAGTTAGAAGAGTTAAATCCTTCGCTTAAGGCTGGGTTTAAATTAGGAATGGTCATTCAGGTGCCAGTATCGAAATCGCGGATCGAACAACCAGAGAAACAAAAAATAGCACCTCGAGCTCCAGAACAAGTAAAAGGAAATAGTCTGTTTCTAACTAAGAATTATGAAATAGGTATTTTTCTTCCATTTGGCCAAAATCAACCCGATTCGATTCGGCTTGCGCAGCGTTCAAATAACTATCTTGAGTTTTATTCAGGTGTTTTGCTCGCAGCCAAAAAGCTAACTGCTTCTGGAATGAAGCTGAAATTTTATGTTTACGACACGAATGGCGGCAATGAAGGTGTCAATAAAGTCGTTAAAAAACCTGAATTCTTGGGCCTCGATTTAGTCATTGGCCCAGTGTTTCCAGAGGATCAGAAAGTAGTTGCTGAGTTATGTTTTAAAAATCATATTCCAATGGTTTCGCCGCTCTCTTCTGATAATCATTTGGCTTCAGTTACTCCTGGCTATTATCTGATTAATTCAGGACGCAAACAACGATTGACAAGTACTGCAGATTATATTTCTACCACACTTGTCAAGCAAAACCTTATATTTCTGAATCATTCCAATCTTTCGTCCGATGAGAAATTGTTGCACGATCGATTAATTCAAAAGTTGGGCTCATCAAAAGTGCATCAGTTTAATATTTTAAGCGATGATCTGCTAAATGTTGAAAAGATGCTCAAGGAGAATGTTGACAATGTTTTTATTCTAGCCGATGAGAATGAAGCCAATGTTAGCGTAGCTGTAACTAGGTTGAATACACTTTCAAAGACTCATAAAATAAAGGTGGTCGGTATGCAGGAATATATCAAGATGCAAAGTGTTGACATTGAATATTTTCACAACATCAATTTGCAATACCTTACACCCTATTTTGTTGATTATGCAGATGCTAAGACAACGGACTTTGTGGATGCATACAGGCAATCATTTGAAGGTGAGCCCTCTCCATATAGCTTTCAGGGATATGATATCGCTCTGTATTTTATTAATTCATTAGCTAGATACGGAAAGCAGTTCCCTTCTTCTGATCCGATTAAAGAGGCTGCGCTTCTTCAGTCTTCATACAATTTTCAGAAGGCATCTGATTTTGGGGGGTATGTCAATAAAATGCTTTATGTTCTTGAATATACAGACACTTATGATGTAAAATGTGTGGGTAAGATTCAAGAGTAATTTATCAAATGAGCATAAAAAACGCCTTGTACGACAATCATGTCCTACAAGGCGTTTTTTTATCCCTGTTAATGATCTTTAAATGCTCTCTTTCTATGGGATGAGTTTTAACCCACTAAGTGCAGATGCATCATTTGGTTTTATAATCAAAGCTTGCTGAAAAAGAACCTTAGCTTCCAGTGGTTTATTGCTCATGAGCTTCGACCATCCTAAAATGATGATAGAATCATAGTCAAGGGGATAAAGATTAACAATTTTCTCAAATAGCTTTGAAGCACTGGCAAAATCCTTCCGGTTATAGTAAATAACTCCTAGCCAATAATTCGCTAGCGTGTTTTGCGGATCTATAGCTAAAATATCAAGGTATTGCTTCTTTACCCTTTCCCAATTCTCCAACGCACTTAAAGGCTTTACACTCCCTAGCCGGGCTTCAATACCATAGGGCTTAAGCGCAATCGCTTTATCATAATAAGTGATCGACTCATTGTATTGCTTTGCAAGGTAGTTTAACCAGCCCAATCGAATGTTGATGACGTAATTTGTGGCGTCATAAATAGATTTGATCTCATTGATTGCACTGGAGTAATTTTTGGCATTTTCTGCCTCATAACTCTTTCCAAATGCGATCTGCGTCTGATTATTCGATTGTGTAAAACCTGGAATAGCTATCAATAGCAAAGCCAGGATTATTAGAGGTCTTTTTAAAGTTTCCATATGGTACCAATTGAAAATGATTGTTGTGAGTAAATACTATTTAGATTTCTATTAAGTTTTTCAATCTGTTTTGATTCGTAACCGTAATTGCCAAACAATGTAAACTTATTTGTAAGCTTAACATAGAGGGTCGCTCCAGTCCGAAATGTTATTGGATCAACAAGATTATAAACATATAGGCCATTGTTGTCGTTGTAGTTTTTTAAATTCCCAAGAGTGACATAACCTTCACTCCATATTTTTTTTGATAGTCGAATATTCGCTGATTGCGCAAATATAAGAGAATTGTAACCCGATCCTGACACCCCGTCTAAGCTACTGGTTAGCGTGATTTCTGATTGTCCTGTTAAGGTAACCCCTCCTTTGATGCCAAATTGAGATATATTAGTTCCTCCATCATTTAGGATGGAGCTATGCAAGTCGAATTTGTATCTGTTTACTGATGAGTTAAGTCCCAAATAAGCTAGGTTTCCAGTACTCATTGCATTTCCATTTTTGGTGTTGATGTAATGATAGCCAATATTTAAAGAGGTGTGAGCTGATACACTGCGTTTTAAAAGAAGGAAGTACTCAGGTTGTTTAATGGCTGTTCCATCAATCGTCTGCTGATAACTAGATAGAGCTTGGTATAAAGAAGTTTTTAGGTTTAGTTGCGAATTAATGCCAACGCGCATGTATGTCGGATTAGAACGCGTAAGGGTCGTATTGTATTTATAGTTGTATTCCAAATCTATGGCCTCAACAACTTTTGATTTATTTATGCTTAGCTTTTGCTGCAGTTCTAAAGGCATCTTTTCTGCAGCGAAATTGGCATTGCCTAGTTCATTGGTGTTTAGCCCACAATAGTATAAATAAGTTTGCGTGTCGGGGTCCGATTGATCAAAGGTCAAGGCTTGCTCGTAATGACTCTGTGCTGCGAAATAATCGTGTTTCGCAAAATAGGCATAGCCAAGTCTTTGTTGCAATCTTTTGAAGTTAATGTTGTGTGCCAACGCATTTTCGCCTGTCTTAATTAACTTATCCCAATCCCCAGATAGATAGCAATTGTAGGTTATACTATCTGTTGAATCGTAATTGATAGGCTCTTGAGCGCTTGTTTTTATGACTAAAAACAGTAGGGGAATAATTAGATATTTAACCATTTTGCTTTGATTTTAGTTTTTCCAGATTGATAAGTAAACGACTGAATTTTATTTTCTTGAATCGTTGACGAACTTTCACTTTCTATGTTTTTTCTACCAAATATAGATGACTGGATAGTTGATTTTAGAACAATCGAATCTGTATTAATTAATTTCTCCTGATAATTTGGTTGAATGGTGTGTTGGACTTTAATAAATATTTGCAATGGTGCCATGAAATCATGCAGCCAAATTGCTATTTTATTGCCCCTTAAAATATTTATGGATACTGAATCGTTTCGTTCTATTGGGTCTGAATCTCCCAGAAATACTTTAAATGCTGAGAGGTAAAAATAATACAACAATGATTTTTCATCTCCGTAATAGGAGGTGAAATAGAACATGGACCCATCATTGACATAAAAGGCGCTTGAGTTGGTACTCTTGCAATAGAGATATTTACTGTTGTATGCATCTGTAAAGGCTTCCCATTCTTCTGTTTTTTGTTCTCCTCGCTCGTTCTCGTAGTGATATTTTAAGACAGAGTTTGGATTAATGTCAAACGCGCTATAGAGCAACTTATTGGTAATTAAACCAGAAACAAGTTCACCTTCGAGTGGTTTTGAAAATTGTTGCAATTCATGTTGTTCTTGCTTTTTTTCAAAGTAATAGGCAAATGGATAGTCAATGGTCCGAGCACCTAAAACGGCTGTCGTCTGAACTTGAAAATGGAGATGTGGAATGGGTGATCGACCTGAATTACCGCAGTGTGCAATCACATCGCCTCGCTTCACAAAGTCGCCAATTTTGACCTTGAAAGTATCTCTCTTTAGATGAGCCATCTGCGTATAAAGACCATTCGCGTGTCGAATAATTATTGCATTTCCCCAATTGTTTATGGTGTCAATGGCCCCAATTTCATTGTCATAAAGATGATTGACGACTTCTTCTACCACCCCATCTGCAGGAGCAAGGACGGGTTTATTATAACAATAATAATCTTCGCATTTTAGCCCTTGTGATTTATATGTTTTATTTTCTTGATCATAGATCATAAAATCAAAAGCTTTACCCCAATCTCCCTTATGGGTATGCATGCCATCATGACCCTGTGAAACAGTCCACTCTCCCCAGAACGGCAGGTGGATTGGGAAATAGAGCAAGTTCGAAAGTCTCTCTTTATTATTTTGATAGCTGTACAGATTTACCTCAGGAGAATTAAATTGTATAGGGGTCAATATTAATTTTGAAGCGTTAACTCTCAGTTTAAGAAAATAGATAAATAAGATCACTACAATCGAAAAAGGGAGAGAGAAGACTGGTAAATGGGCAAATCCTGCTAACTGACTTAGAAAAAGTAAGATCAGAGAGGTTAAAGGGACAAGTAGTATGCTCCATAAATACGACTGTTTAGAGGGTATTGTAAAGAAACCTCCAACAGCTATTGCTGTCATCATGTAATTCGCTCCGATATTGTAGTAGGTTAAGCTTGCCGCTGCTGATCCCGTGAACTTGGCAAAAAGATAGGCTGATACAAATCCAATGATCGATAAACTAAAGGCGATTCTTGAACTGATCAGTAAGGCGATGGCTAATAAAACACCTGCAATTAGGTTGTCTTGAAAAAAGATTGAACTAATTGACCTTAAGTAGATATTCAGCATATTATGTATGGGCAGATTATCAATCTTTTGAAATAGCTCAACCAAGGAGTTTCCGCCAACAGCATAGACCTCATTAATCCAAAAGATCGAATGTTGAGTAAGTCCCAAATTTGTGAACTGAGAGGCTGGAAGAGTAATAAACCAAAATGTGATCACAAAAGGAATACTTAGAAATGGTAGTCCATATTTGTATAGCCAACCACCCATGGTCACCGAAATAATCAAGGTAGTTAAAGAGGCAAGAAGCAATAGACTGAAAAATACAAATCCGGGATCAAAAAAGGTCCCCATACCAATACCAACAAGCAGCGCATTGAAACTTAAATAGCCATTTCGAATTTGAAATTTATCAAATCCCATGGTGTTGGCAAATAATACGGTTGTGATTACCGCAATTATACCACTTAGTCCAGCGAAAAAGTTAAAAAAGGAGACGGCAAGTATGACTGTTGCCAGGACTCTGTTTTTCAAGAAAAAGATAGCCGAGTAGCTATTTAAAATAGCAGGTCCGATGGTCTCTTTAAAATCTTTAATCGATTGCCGGATTGTCATTGTTGTTTGTTTCTTGATGTATAAATTTTCGCTCTTTAATTATAAAGCATTTTGTTGAAGATGCTCGGGTATGCGTTCATTTAATTCTAGATATTCAAGTGTTTCTGCTTTTCGAATGATGTGCGTGTTGTTTTCTTGATCAATGAGTACAATATTTGGTCGCAAAGTGATAAACTGCATCCATTGAGTCATATTGTACGCTCCAACTTTGTGAACGACTATTTGATCCCCTTTCTCAAGAATCGGCATGGTTATGCTCTCTCGGACAATGTCAATATTCATGCATAATGGGCCATATAAAACCATCTCTTCCGTTTGTTGACTAAAAGGCTGAGCTGGACTAATCTTGTGATCGTACCAAAATGAAGTAAATAGTGAGTTGACACCGAAATCCAAGATCGTGGCACGTCTACCATCCGAAAGTCTTTTACTCGCCAACACCGAACCTAATAAATAGCCAGCATCATCGATTAGTGCGCGACCAGTTTCTAGAATTAACAAGGGTAAATCTTCTTGTTTGAACCCAAAGCCTAGAATGACATCGGTGATGGCATCCGCAAATTGATCTATTGAAGGGACTGTATCTGAGCCAGGTAGATACGAGCCTTTAAGGGTGTTTGTTGAGGGAAATCCTCCGCCTAGATCTAAGTATTGTATCGTTTTATTGAACTTCTCTTTAATACTCCAAGCTAATTCGCAAAGTTTTGTGGCAGCCATCGCATATGCCTCAGTCGAGAGCATAAAGGTTCCAATGTGGCAATGAAGTCCAACTAAATCTAAATGCTTTGAATTCAGGATTCTTGTAATGGCAGTCCAAGCTTGACCATTCTCGAAGTTAAATCCAAAACGATCCCATTTAGGGAAAATACCAGTGTCCATATTTACGCGGATGGCAACACGAGGTTTTAAGTCTAACTCTTCGCTTAATCTGATTAAGGAATATAACTCATCAAAGTGATCAATGTGGATTAGTGAGTTATTTTGTGATGCAGCAATGAGATGCGCATCTGTTTTATCTGGACCATTAAAAATGATTTTGTTGCCAGGAACACCATTGTTAAGGGCTTTTTCATATTCAAAACCCGAAACAACTTCTGCCCAAGAACCCTCCTGATGAAAAACTTGGCATACGGCATTCATGTAATTAGTCTTATACGACCAGGCAAATTGAACCTTCGGATATCGGGTGCTGAAAATTCGAGTGGCATTCTGGTAGTTCCGTCTGATCTGTTTCTCTGACAGGACAAATAGGGGTGAACCATATTGTTCAATTAGACTCTTTACTGGAACACCTTCGATGTGAGTAACTGGTTCATATTCAGTTCGTGTTCCGAATTTGTTCATTAGCCCAGTGTTCATCTTTTGGATGACGGGTCTTTCGTATCTTAGTTTATTGGTGGTCATGGGTAGATTAATTTAGGTTTATTTTTTTAAGACCAATTGACTGAAGATCTTTGATTTCAGAAGTCGATTTTGATGGTCCTTCTAGTTCTCCTGTTCCTGAGATTTGCTGGAATTCGCTAATGTTAGTGATGAGATCCCAAGCATAGCGAATAAATATTTTACCAACTTCATAGGTTTCAAATGGAGCAACTTTTTGCCCTAAAGCCATTTTTACTAAGGCTGCAGGCTGGTTCTGTCCTGCCGCTGCCGTTAGGTAAATCCAAGCAGGAAAGCGGGGATTAACCTCTAGGATATATGATTTTCCTTCCGCAGTTTGGATGATTTCAAGCTCGCAACCACCACGCCAATTTGTGGCTGCAATAAATTTTTTCGCTAGTTCGATAAACTCATTGTCATCTAATGTAATTCCAGCCCACGCTTTACCTTTGTCGGTGATATATAGTTTGCGCATTGGGATTACACTAATCGTATTTCCTTCTCCATCTCCTAAGGCCGCAACATTTATTTCAGAGCCCTTTACGAACTGCTGAGCGATAATTGGTAACCCCCACTGGGCTTGTATTTTATGAAAAGCTTTATAAGCCTGCTCTAAGGTGTTGGCAATACTTGCATCGTAAAACTTTCCTTTTATCACAATTGGAAAACCTAGTTTTTCTGTTGCATCTTTAAGCTCCTCTGCACGATATATCTGCATATCGTCAGGCACACTCAATCCATGTTTTTTCCCAAATTCAACGAGTTTGATTTTGTCACGAGATTCAAAGGCTGATAATTCAGGAAGAAATGTATGAATCCCTTCCTCCAAAAGCTTTTTCTCAAGTTTAATGAAATTGTATAACTCGGCATCGAAATTTGGAATGATCAGATCAAGATGCTCTTGGTTGTGGATGTGCATGAGGCGCCCAAGTAGACTGTCTGTACCTGCTGAAGGGTAGGGGATTTGGTAAGTTTTATCTACCAAATCGTGCATATACAACCCTGGTTCAAGGGCCTCGTAGGATAATCCGATTATTCGAACATCAAAATCAGAACACTCCCGAATGGCACGAATAACGGCAACACCCGGACCTGGACTGTCGATTGCATTTAAGGCCGTGACCGCAATCACAAGTTTGATCTTGCTCGGGTTGGAACTCTTATTTATTGTCTTTCCCATGGTCTTTTTCTAAAATTGCAAAGTCTTTCAGTTGAGCTAAATAATCATCAAGATCTTTCTCAAAATGATTGGGGGTAACTTCGTACTTCGAACAGATTCGTTCAATGACCTCGTTAGGTTGCTTATCTTCTTTTAAAAGAGCGATAATTTCAGATCCAATCTCATTGGTTGAAAATGAATCTCCTGTACTGGGATTGAAAATAAACCCTTCACCACTAGTTGCTATGTTCTTTTTAAGTCTCATTGTAAATACTTTTTATTGCTTAACCTTATAACCCAAAAATAAGCACGTGAAATCTAATCGGTGAATGAAATCAGTAAACAGGTTTATTTAATCAGTAAAAAGGTAAATCGATCAGGTGTATTCTTGTGAATTCTGATGATTTACGCTGCTTTTGCTTAAGATTTGACTAGATTAGACAAAGGAATTATCAATAAAAGATTGAAATTTCTCTTTGTATTGATCTCCAATAGGGATGTAAATCGAATTGTCGAAAATGATTCTGCTTCGCTCTATAACTTTCACATGCTCAAGATTGACAATAAATGAGCGGTGGATTCGCATGAATTTATCTTGAGGTAATTGCTCTTCGATAACTTTAAGTCGGATCAGGGTTGTGATCGTCTCTTTATTGGTGAGGTGTATTTGGATATATTCGTTAGAACTTTCGATGTATTTAATGTCAGCAATCATAATTCGAACTAATCGATATTCTGACTTCACAAAAATACAATCCTTGGCAGTTGCCTCCGGTTCAACAGTTTTTTTCGAGGAGTCAGAAAGAGCTTTTGCTTTGTTTGCAGCTTTTAAAAAACTCATGTAACTGATCGGTTTTAAGATGTAATCAAGCGCGTCAACTTTGAAACCTTCGATCGCATATTCCGAATAGGCTGTTGTAAAAATAACCTGTGGCTTATGTGTTAACGATTTTACAAAATCCATTCCACTTAATTCAGGCATGTTGATGTCCACAAACATTAAATCAATCTGATTGCTGGCCAGCACTTCAATCGCTTGAAAGGCATTTTCACAACTAGCTACTAACTCTAGAAATGGCGTCTTTTCAATGTATGAACCAATTTGATTGAGTGCCAGAGGCTCATCGTCAATCGCTAAACATCTTATTTTCATTGGGTAAATTTGAATTTCAAGTTAAATAGGAACGGATAAGTTGACATTAAACTCTTTTTTTGTCTCAGCTATTTCTAGGGTGTAATCATTGCCATAAAGTAACTTCAAGCTCTTCTTAATATTGGTGAGTCCAATGCCCGACTGACTAAGGTCGACTTTTTTATTTTCGTTGCTGATGCTATTGATAATTGAGCAGTTTAGTCGATTAGCTATGAAATTAAGTTTGAAAGTAACAAAGGATTCTTTTTGATAGCTTACCCCATGTTTGAAGGCATTCTCCAAGAATGAGATAAATAACATGGGAGGAATCTGAATGTCAGGAATATTCTCTGGAATTTCGAGATTAATTATGGCTTTTCTTGGAAATCTTAATTGCATCAACGCAATGTAACTTTCTATAAAATGGATCTCCTTTTTTAAGGTGGTATAGCCTTGAGCTGTATCATACAACATGTAGCGCATCATTGTAGATAGCTCAATAATTGTATTCTTTGCATCCTCTGCATTAATGTCAATTAGTGCATGGATGTTGTTTAAGGTGTTCATGAAAAAATGGGGACTTACCTGGTGCCTTAAGAAGGCCAATTCAGTCTTTAGTTGTTCTTTCTCCGCATCCTCTCTTCTGCTCTCTTCGCGCAACCATTGGGAGACCATCTTAATAGCCGTTCCTGCGCCAACGACCAGTAGCGAGAGTATGAGATTTGTGATGAAGATCATGGATAGTGATCTTGGCTCAGGCAGATTAGTCGGTTTAAAACCTATTGGAGCGGGCATTCCGGCACCAAGTTCCATCGGAGGCATGCCAGGTCCGAGATTCATCGGGGGCATACTCATGGGTGGTGGGTTGATAAATACCTGAACAAAAATACTCATGCCTGCAATGACTAGAATTGCAAGAAGTCCTGTTATGATGTAGGCAAGATATTTTTTCTGAAATAGAAAACGAGGCACAAGCAAATAGGCATTTATCAAAAATATGATCAGCATCGCAGTGGTCTTAGTCCACTCGTTAAAGATTTTATCCCACACTATAAGATTGTTAATCCGATAGTTTAGAAATGGAATAGAAAATGCTGTAGCCCAGATTACAACATAGATAATTAGTTCGATGGTGTTTAAGTTCGGCGACTTGGTGTTTATTTGCTTCATCTATAATTAATTCTTTTGTTTTAAGCGGCTTAAGATCATCGCAATTATCTTGTTGAGGGTAAAAGTAGTTAAAGGAGTTTTAAAATGAAAAGTTAGAGGAAGTAATTATCTTCCTCTAACTAGTTTTTCCTTTGGGC
>JAPLDS010000029.1:0-27798 GCA_026391295.1 Bacteroidia bacterium
GCTTAGGATGATATCATCCAAGGCTATTGAAAAGCCCAGAGGGCTGATATCATACTAGACAATATATTTAAAATCGACCGAAAACCCCAGAGGGGTGATATGATTTTATTCAAGCATCATTCCTCATTCCAATCGAACAAATACTTTTCGTCATAATCGACTTTAAAATTATGTAGGAATTCGAGATATTCCTCTCTGAAAGATCTTTTGCTATGATGAGTTTCTTGATTTAAAATGTAATTATAAACACTTTCAATTTGAGAATATCCATAGGAAAATGATCCAAATCCTTCTTGCCATGAAAATTTGCTTTTTAGAAAGTTTTGCTCATTAATAAATCTACTGCTATTGTTTTTGATATCTCTTACTAAGTCAGATAAAACAACAGAAGGACTTAAACCAATCAATACATGAACATGATTAGCAACGCCATTTACTATGATTGACTTTTGACCCTTCGCAGTAATTATCCCAGCCATATATTTAAAAACCTCATTTCTCCATGGTTTTTGAAGCACAACCTGAATATAGATCTGTGAAAATGTATTTGCCATGATTAATGTTTTTAATAAAACATCCTATGTCATCATCATATCACCCCTATGGGGTTTTAAAAATGACAATCCTATAATAATTTCAATCCTATAATGCTTTCACTCCTATAATGCTTTCACTCCTATAATGCTTTCACTCCTCCGGAGTTATCCATTTAAAACCCCAGCGGATATTATTCTAAATAATGCCATTAGACCAAACAAAACCCCTTGGGGTGATGTTATCCAAGGCTATTGAAAAGCCCAGAGGGCTGATATGATACTAAACTACGGAGTTAAAAAAATTACAAATAATATCTAGCGAAAATAATTTCATCCCTCCAGATTTGGCTATTCAAAAGCCCAGAGGGCTGATATGACACTAGGGTGATATGATGCTGGGGTGATATTATTTGGGCTTGTTATGATTATACAATTTAATCATTTATTTTTTCATTTTTGGCGCTGAGATAACACCTAGATATCGGCCCATCCAATAAGGCAAGAGCCAGGTGTCGCCGGCGCTAGTCAGAGTTGAGCCATCGCCAGCATTATCTAAATGAAAGATCTGACCATTATGACGAAACAGTGGAGCTTCCCGAAGTGACAGACGCTCTTTGGTCGTCTGACCTCTAAAATTCGCAGGTATTAGCTCAATATCTTTTCTTTCAGAGTTGTTGACAGCCCAATTACGCATGTCAATCGGATAATCTTTTAGAAAATCAATTGAAGCATCCAAATCAAAATCTTTAGCACCGGTCATGGCATAGGTAAAATTCCAGAGCGCATTATGCTCCGGCAGCTCAACAGACCAGTGATCTTTGATCGCCTGACCAAACTTCTCTTTTAACTCATCCGAAAAGGCATAAGGATATAAACCCCAATAGGCCAAGAAATACATCTCATCATCCGAATGGTTCCACTCTTCAGAAAGGACCTTGCTTAATTCATCCGCATGATTCGGTCCAATCTGAGCAAATGGACGGGTTAAATTATCGAGATATCCGTATTTTGTCATTAGCTCAAAAGCCTTATCCTTAAACAGCTGCTTATGGGTATAATGGTAGGCTGTTTGAAGAAAGGCAATGATATTTGAAGAGGTAATTTTACGATCTCCCACATTCGTTGGAAATTTATTCACATAATCAGGATTCCATTTCCCCCACATCGTAGGCTCGCCATCCACATCAATGATATAAAGATCATTCTTTACGATATAAGTCATTAGATTGTCTAAACATTTTAAGGCTCTAGCTTTCCAAGCAGCATCATCGGAAAGTTCTAAAATCATCGTCATGGCAAAGACTTGTGCTACGGTCTGATCACTACTGGCTGTTGAGCGCCAAGTCCAATTACTATGATCTGCAGCAGAAAGCCATAAGCTAGCAGGACTGCCTGAAAGCAGCTCCTTCTTTTTCCAATCGGCGCCTTTGGTATTTTCTGTTTTATAGTCACGTTCAAAACTACGAGCAAAGAGGCCAGGGATATTGGTTACGGTATGAAAACGCTCCATCGCCTCAAAGGCTTCAAAAGCATTCTCTTTGGCATCGAGAGAGCCGGTGACCTTAAAACGAAACAGTTCAGCGGCTAAATACATCCCTGTCCAGAGATTATCGCTTGGCTGATTGGCAGTTCTTCCAGAAGAGTAGCCATTTGGCATGCTGACGCCACTGCAGTTAATCCCATACCGGATATTCTTCTCGCGGACTTGTTTTTCATAAAACAGCGCCTTCTCTTCAAGAGTCATCGGATTAAATGAAAGCTGACCTAGCCCTTTATCAGTCAGAGCCAGAATACTATTCTCCGGACCAGAAACAAGGTCTAAGATCAGATTACCTGGAAGCCATCTCTCACCTGCGAAGTAGCTATATTTCCCCTTCTCGTTTAAGTAAAAAGCACCCTTTGCAGAACCAAACCAAAGTTGGTTATTCAATTGCTTAACCACCGTGATTTCGGCGCAAGGAAGAGCTGTAATTAATTTATGATCCGAAAGTTTCAGATAACCTTGTTGAGTTCCAATGACAACATCGGAACTATGCGATAAAACGGCCGCACTGGTTATTCCAGATCCAGTATAAAAGACCTTTAATTGAGATTGAGCTGGACTAAATTCGGCCACTTGCGTAGGAGTGACCAGAATAAACCGTTTCGCTTCGGCATCAAATATAATTTTCAACACATTCTTTAGATTACCACTCCAAAGCTTATGATTTGATTGATCGAGGTAAGCAAGTTGATCACCATCTGAAACTAAAAAATGAAAATCTTCACCTCCGGCAAAAACAGAAGCATTCGGCATACCATGGTCTATTTGCAAGGAACCAGCCCAAGCATTGCTATAGATCTGTTTCGTATCGAGGTATATGGTTTGATTCCGATAGGTCTCAAGCGCCTTAATCTTTTTAGGTAGCAATTGAGAATAGGAAATATCTTTAGTGAAAGTTCCAGCAAAAAATAGTGAGCCATTGTTGGGCACTACGACTCCGCTATCTGAAAGGATCCGAATTTGTCCATCGCGATTGGCTGAAATACCCACCAATTTAGATGCAGGCCATGCGGCATCATAGTAATACTTCACACTTTTTTCTTGCGGGTATGGGACATCCTGATAGACCGATTGTCCTTTATCATTGCTGATTAGACTAGCGGATTCAGCTTTGCCTGCGATATTAGACAGGAGCACTAAACTCAGGCAGAAATATAAAACTAGATGTTTATTCATGGCATTAATTAATATTTTGACACCTAACAAAGAAACATGATCTTAAAAAGTAAAACTTCTACTTATTTAGTCAAATCACATAGTTTATTCACCTTCATCGAAAACGAACAAAGGGAGAATAACCTCAGTAAATTTAAACTTAAAATCTGCACAAAAAAAAAAATCATCAAAGAGCACGATGGATCGCTAAACCCAAAAATGCTATCTGATGATTTAATGTTCTTGAAAAGCTATTTCGGACTAGCTTTTTCAACAATGAAAAATTATTTCTTATCCAGACTATGATAGAATAGGTTTTTAGCCTCTATTTTCATCCCTGGATTATGACCTTGAATGGCAAAATGACCCGTTTTAAAGTCGCCATCATCATACGTCATCACCAATTTATTGTTGATCCAAAACTGAATATGAGTACCGACAGCTTTGATTTGGTAAGTAAACCACTCGCCATTTTTGGTTAACAATTCAGTTGCTTTCCCAGTTGGAGTACCTGGTTTCCAAAGCCATCCAGTATAGGCATCTTGGCTGTTACAGATCTGAGCTTCGTAGCCGCGTGGATAACCATCTAGGTTATCTTCGGGGGGATTAGCTCTAAAATAGAACCCACTATTTGCCTTGCTTCCAACTTCAGAAATGCGGAATTCACCTTTTGCCTCAAAGTCAGCACAAGCGGCATCGGTATAGATATGACCCATACCACCTTCACCTACTAGAACGCCATCTTTAACACTCCAGGCAGCTTTTCCGCGAACGGTCCAGCCAGTAAGGTCTTTGCCATTAAACAGAGAAACCCATTTAGGTTTAGCTTCAACCAAAAGGTTTACGCCGATCATCAATACGATGAACAATACGATTGAAATTTTTTTCATGATTTAAGATTTAGATTTATGTTAAAATTTAGCTGAGCCAGATATATAAAAATAAAGTGATGCTTGCCAAGATACTCCAATGTAAGCGCCAATCGGTAATGCCTTCAAATTTCGCTGTTGCAGTTGAATAATTTATGGTCGTGGTCTCTAATTTCTCCGGTGCTGTTTTTTCGGTGAAAGCGGAGACAGCAAAAAGTGCAGCTGTAATTATCATTTCAGCCCAAAGCCCTCTATAGCCAAAGTTGGTTGTTAATTTCAAATGAAGCCATGGAAAGACTTCGGATGCCGTTGCAGGGGCCAAAAGTTGATCAACAACAAATATAGTAGCAAATATTATTCCGACTATCACAGATACTCCAGCACCTTTAAGAGTGACTTTCTTACTTACAATACCAAAGAAGATCGCTGGGAATACTGGCAGGATAAGATAGGCTGTAATGGTTTGTAGATATTTATATAAACCTTCCTCGTTTTTATAAACCAGGTAAGCTGCGCCAATGCCTAAGATTGCAACAATAAGTATTACTAGTCGACCTAATTTAACTTGCCTTTTCTCTGGTATATCTGGACGGAACTCAACAATAAAGTCGCGGACAACAAGGGTAGAAACAGAGTTTAGAACAGCGATTAAAGAGGTTACCAGTGCGGCCATCAGCGATGCTAACAACAATCCTCTAAATCCAGTTGGAAGAAGCTTGTTTAGCAGTAAAACAAACGTTTGCTTAGTGGCTTCACCTTGCAGTTCATTCGGAAACAATGCAAAAGCAATAACGCCTGGTAGAGCAAAGATAAATATGGGTAAGAGCTTTAGAAACACAGCAAACATAGCACCCCAACGGGCCTGTTTCAGATCGGAAGCTGCTAAGACTCGTTGCACATTAACCTGATCGATACCCCAATAGAAGATGCCGGCATAAAAGGCTGTGGCCAGAATACCCCAGAAGGGATAAACAGGATCGTCATAGGGCTTTGAGATTGTCATCATTTCGGGAACCTTAGTCATCAAGCCATGCCAGCCACCTACTTTATCCAATCCGATAAAGAGCATTATCGCCGAACCTCCAATCATTATGATAACTTGAATGACATCGGAATAAGCGACAGCTGTAAATCCCCCAATCATCGTAAATATGGCGACTGCCATACCAATGTAGAATACGGTTGTCATGACATTCCAACCAAGGATGCTATTAAGCACCAAGGCCCCTGCAAAGAGTGTAAATGCCAATTTAGTCATTACGCTAATGATTAACATTAGGCCTGAGAAAAATGTACGTGCGCGTCGATTATAACGCATCTCAAGAAATTCGGGTATTGTAAACACCTTATTTTTCATGTAATAAGGGAACAAAATTGCACAAGCAAACCCAAGTGTTATCGCGCAGGTTAGTTCCACCGATCCTGCAGAGAGACCATATCGATAAGAATCACCAGATAGTCCCACCAAATGTTCAGCCCCAATATTTGTTGCAAACATAGAGGCTCCGACGATAGGCCACTTCATTGACCGACCCCCTAAAAAGAAGCTAGAGCTATCTTGTCCTGCCTTTTGACGATAAGCCATGTAGAGTCCAAAAGAGAGACTACCACCCATGACTATCGCTAGAACAAAATAATCCAGCATTGTTAAAGTTAAACTCATAATGTGTTTGTTTGGTTTAGTTATTTTAGTTTTAGTTATTTCAGCGACGCGCTTAGTTTCTCCAGTCGCACAACACTTTGAATCATTGCCCGCACCGTATGGTAGTTAATTTTCCAGGAGTGACTCATATGTGTCCAGATAGGAACACCCGTGCGGGAAAGAAGCGGATACCACTCGCCTACCCCTTTATTCACAACCTTATCGATGACAAAACGATGCACATTAACGTAAGCCTTCCAGTATTTCTCATCGTTAAACATCAGCACGCCATCAAGGAGTCCGATAAGCGCTTCAGCCTGCTGCCAGAACTCTTTCTCTTTATCGTAAACGCCACCCGAATGAGGCCCTTCAACATAGACTCCACCAAATTCCCAATCGATGCCATTATCTACCGTATGATCGAAAATAGTGCGGAATAAATCTTTCTCTGAATTAGGATCAATTTTCATAATCCGATAGGCATGAATCAAAAGATGCGCAAATTCAGCATTATGACCATAACAAGTATTATCGGTTGCATTTCCTTTCTCGCCATCAGGGGAGAAACGATCCCAACCCCAGATGATGTCAAACTTAATCTGAGGCGCCACTGTCCAGTCTTTGTAAAACTGAGGAATACCCGTTTTATATTGAGGATGGATGATCTTATTTAAAAGTAGATCTATATTTTCTGCGAGTTTCCTGCGATGAACTTCTTTACCGGTGCACTCATAAAGCGTTGTGAACGCTTCCATAAGATGCATATGGACATCTAATGTTTTACGATCGCCACCCTGGCTACCTGGTCCACACATGGTCCAATCACGGTGAAACATCTCCCAATAACCACCATATCGGGTATCCGCGCAATATTTCTGCAAGAGATCGAATACCTTTTCTGCATATTCAACACCACGCTGATCACCTGTCGCTAAGGTATATTCGCTTAATGAATAGATTGCAAAACTATGACCATAGATGATCTTCTGATCAATTTTCACCTCCCCTTTTCGATTCATCATCCAGAAGAAACCACCATGCTTCTCATCCCACATCTTATTAATCAAGAAGTCGGCACCATGCTTAGCCATAGCAGCATAAGTCCCATTTCCATATCCAGCACGATGTGCCGAAGCGATGGTAAATAGACAGCGTGTCTGAGCAATCAATGATTTCTCATCCTCACCCGTATCGTTTCCATTTTCATCAAAATGAGTGAGAAAACCCCCATTGACGGTATCGATCATTCGAGAGGTCCAGAATGGAAGAAGCTCGTTAATCAAATGATTTTCGGCTTCGTTTTTCAGGTTGATAATTTCTTCTTTATTCATTGGTATAAGTCTTTACTTTTAAACTTAGTATACTTTTAATATGATCTTGCCACCAAGGCTCCAAGGCACCAAAATTCACCAAATAGTATTAACGTATTTGTGTTTCAGTGGCCTATTCTATTCCGATAATTTCTGATGGATGGCGAGCAGAAAGTCTCTATTGTCAGCCGTTAAATAATGCATCTCGCCTCCCATGCGTTGGAATGTCTTACAGTAACGCAAATAATAGGCTGGGTTATCCATTGGTGGTTCACCCTTCGATTGCCAATCCCAATCCGATTTTGCCAAGTCCACAATAAGCATATAATGATTATCGATATGTCCTTTTTGTTGGATGATCAAATTTTGTGACATTGAGAGTGCTTTTTCGAAGATCATTGGCGACATCACTGCTGATCCGATGGACATGTATACACCATAGTCGAGATTGCTAACGCTCTTGGCAAAGCTAAGAAAGTCGTTTTGTGCGACTCGGCCTATAGCGGCTCCATAGTTCATTGGATGGTTATAAATGATATCACAACCAAACATAGGATGACCAGTAAATGGAATCCCCAGTTCAAAAGCCCGCGCCTGAACAGAATATCGTTTATAAGGGTGAGGGATGCTCATGAATCCAGACTTAAGCTTGAATTTCTGAATCACGCCTGCAAAATCAGCAGCTGCAGCAGCTTGTTCAGGGTTCGTAGCAAGCTGGGCAACTACTTCCTGATGTAAGGTTGAGATTTCAGGAATCTCTAACCCCTCCAAGGAGATCATCTTACCCACCGACTCGCCATAACCAAGCCCTTCATAAGCGCCTACAATTAGTGCCAGATTGATGTTAAAACCGGTATGATCCCAGATGCCGAACTGACCTAATTCAACGTTCTCGCGCACATCTTCACTCGACTTTCCCTGAAAGGCAAATTCCCAGTCGTGGATAATGCCCGCGCCATTGGTCGAAAGATGGGTGACCCATCCCTCTTCCATCAAAGCGATGAGAGTTGGCGCCATCCCATTTTTAATCGTATGAGCACCAAAAGTTAGCATTCGTGAACGTCCACCCTGACGAGCAGCTTTAATCCGTTCTGCAGTCTTCTCGATCAGCTGCACCCCTAGCGAAGATAGATGCGCTGGTTTTTGAATAACAGGAACGTGATCTTTTTCTATATAAACCTTGTTTTTCCGATCGTCTAGTCTCTTAATGTCTAGTCTATCACGGTCCAATTTGGGATAAGGCATAAGGATAAATTTAAATATTTAACAGTTTCAATAGTTGTGACAATTGTGAGAAATCGGAAATGATTACATCGGCGCCAGCTTTTATTAACCGAGTGCGTTTCTGCTCGTTTAAGCCATAGCGACGTAGTTCATTGCTTGCAATACCGATAGAAATTCCCCCTCGCTTATTGGTCTCACGCATCTCTACTGGTCCATCACCAAAGGTAACGACCTTGCCGTGTGCCGAATCTCCAATTGAATTTAGGATGCGATCGAGCACAATTTTCTTAGCTTCTTTAGTTACATCACCCACCGCGCCATAGATACGTCCTTCAAAAAGATGATCGTAGCCCAAAACACGAGCCTCGCTTTTTACATCTTCTTCGTCAGTACCACTGGCAAGATATAATTTGACTCCAGCATCATGCAATTTCTGAAGGAATGTCACCGCATTTTTAAGGGTAAAATCTTCTAGAGAGAGTTCCCCTTTTGCGAATTTCTCCTCCCGAACTTTAACCATGATAAGAAGTTCATCGTTGTAGATTTGTTTGTAACCAAACTCATCAAGTATTTGATCTTCTGGCACACATCCAAATTCACGAATAAGGTCAATCAACCCCTTCATCTGAACTAAGGTCTGAATACCAGTTGTCTTATCAATAAACTCATCAGAACGCTCTTTTACGCGCTGATATAAAGCTTCATCAGCCTCTAAATACTTATCCCCTAAGATTGCTTTGATCATCATTGGGGCCATAATCAATTCCCAACCTTCGCGTAAAGTTGAAATAGTTCCATCGTGGTCAAAGATGGCATGTTCGATATTTAGATTGCCATCCCATTTGTTCACGATTTCAATCTCTGTTCCAGGGAGATATTTTGCGTGACGGCTATCATCAGCCAATTCAGAAGCGAAGATATAATCTGGGTCTACCCCGACAGTCAAAATTTCTTCTGGGGTAGCCGTACCGCACTGGAATAGTTTTTGAACCGTTACACCAGCAACGAATGAGCCAATCTGAGCAGCTACATTCATATCGTAGCCTGCCGCTAACGATGAGGCAGCACCAGCTAAATAGCTATCACCAGCACCAACGGTATCAACTTTAGAAAGAATCATTAATCCTGGAGTCTCAGAGATTCCATTCTCGTCGATAGTCAAAGAACCTTTGCTACCACGGGTGATAAACAATGGTTTTTTATACCGTTTGTATAGTTCATTAGCCGCGGCTACGACTTCCGAATAAAGAACGACCTCATCTGGTTTTTTCTTCATTCCACAGAGATTAGCAGCCTCGGTATCATTCATCTTTCGTATTGCACCGGTGTAGAAATCGTTGAAATTACGACTGTCGACAATAAAGGTTTTCTTAGGAAACTGAGCGATCACCTCAACTAAACGTTTTTTGAAATAATCGATATGGATTCCAGATGGAACTTGCTGATTGATGATTACCACATCAACCTCCGGAATCTCTTTGATTAGGTTTGCGATCAAACGATCAGCTGTCTCTTTAGAAAGCACGTTGTAGTTTCCAAAATCGACACGATTTAATTCGTTATCGTTCAGGTATGGCTTGGCATAAGCATGAGTATACCAAGCATCTTCTTGAATCAACAAGTTACGAGGTTCAATTCCAGTTGCTTTCATTACGCGCACCATCTCTGCTCCAAATGGATCCGTTCCGATAACGCCAAAGGCACGAATATCCTTGATCTTCATTGCAGCTAGGTTATTGGTCACGTTTCCAGCACCACCCAATGAATAGCGTTGTTCGCGAACTGGACGAGTAGCCTGGTTGGTCTCAACAGAGATCTCGCTCATAGCCTCATCGATAAACCAATAGGCATCGAGGCAGAAATCACCAATAACCGCTATCTTTACATTGCTAAGATCCCCTAAAATCTTTTGAAGTTGTTCCTTTTTCATTCGAAGTAATTTATATGTTTTTAGTTTTTATCTCTTATTTTTTCGTTGATCCTTGTGTTGGAAAGGTATAAATAGCGACATCTCCAGGTTCAACTTCTGTAGCATTTGCATACTCGTTAGCTGGAACCAGTGATCCATCTTTTAATACTTTTTTTACTGTTTCATCGGTTGAGATAATTAGTTTCATGGCATTTTTATAGTCGCGATTCACAATGACCACAAAGGTATTCTTTCCATTCTCGAGCACCGATACTACAGCACCATCACCTACAGTTTCTAATAATTGAATAGGAGCAGGTAACTCAACAAGCTTTTTGGTTTCATTTGGAATTGTTAGTCCAGTATGTGCCACCGAGATTAACTTGGCACCCAAAAATACACCAGACAACTGCTGTATTTCATTGCTTACCTTCTGCAATCTATCGAAAACGACCGTCCGTTTGCCTTGCGCATCAAGTGGAGAACCGAAACCTCGGAAACTCCAATATTCAATACCCTGAGCACCGTATGCCAAATCAACAAAAGCTTGAAGTCTCAATTCCGACAGTGTTGGAATATCATGAACAAAAGTTTTTTCCGGATTATAGGTATTATAAAGTTGGTAGAAATCATTCAAAGACGGTTGCACAGCATCGCCAGAATAAGCTAGGTAAGATGTTGAAAGGACGAATGCCCAATATGGACGTCCTTCAGTTTTATACTTATTGGCAAAGAACTCCATGTTCTCATACCATCTATTATGGACGGCACCATCGACAAGCGGATAAAAATCAAAAGAGATATAAGGAGCAGGAAAAATTTTATCAAATGAGTTGATATATTCGGCATAGTCTTTTGTGCCAAATTTCGATTTATTGGAGTTAATGTTAGGATAAAGATTTACAAATCCATAATGTTTAGGATCTGCAACTTTCAATCGTTTTGTCCAATCGGCTAAACCTTGAAATTGTGGCTGATCTGGTTCATCGGAAAGATAATATCCTTCAAGAGCAGGATGGGTTTTAAACCGATTGGCAATCTTCTCAGGATCCGCTTTAAGTTCAGGGCAAGAGATCATCAGTTTAATGCCAGCTTTATTAGCTGCATCAAGTGCTGAAGCTATTGCATCTGCACTGCTAAAAAATGCAATATCGATGTTAACGCCTACGCTTTTTAGTTTTTTATAATTCTCTACTGAGACTTCCTTCTGTGTTATTCCGCCCCATGACATGATTGGAACGACACCTGTAGATTTTAATTTTTCTTGAGCAATAGCCTGACTTACAATTAAAATCAAGACTAGACTTATGGTTATAATATTTTTCATCGCTGGTTATTTTTTAGTAGGGAACATGTAAATTGCAACATCGCCAGGTTCAATCTCTGTCGTGGCTGCATAGGCACTTGCAAGGACCACGGTGCCATCCTTAAGCACTCTTTTCAACGATTTATCGCCTAAGATGGTTATTGGCAAGCTCGTATTTAGGTCGCGATTGATCACTACAAAAAAGGTGTTTACCCCATTTTCTAATTGTGAGACAACAGCACCTCCTTCAGCTTCAAAGACTTTTATTGCCGATGGCAGAGTCATCAACTGCGTCGTTCCTTTTGGGATTACAACACCAGTATGATTCACTGAGATCATTTTAGCCCCTACGAAAACACCCGCTAGGTTCTGAATCTCATTGTTTACTAATTTAATTCGATCATAGACCACAGTTCGTTTACCATCCAAGCCAATTGGGGCTGATCGCAAACCTTGAGACATCCAATAAGACCAATATTCTAGACCTTGAGCACCATAAGCTAGATTACTATAAAGCTGTAATCGAAGAGCGGCAACGGTAGGAATAGGATGAAGTGTATTGTATGAGCTAGCCAATGCAAAAGCCCAAAAAGGCATTGCTAATTTTTTAGCTTCTACAGAGAATATTTCTAATCCATCGTACCAACTCTCATGAATACCTTGAGTAAGAATTGGATAAAAATCAAAAGACAGCAAACGTGTTGGGACTTCAGTAGCAAAAGTTCTCACGTATTCGGCATAGGTAGCTGTTCCCAGCGCTTCTGTCTTGGTAGTGTTGATACTTGAGATCAAGTTCACAAAGCAAAAATGAGTTTTATCTATTGCATTTATTTGTTTAGCCCATTCAGCTAAATATCCAAAATCTTTTCTCACTGGTTCATCACGCAAGAAATAACCGGCTAAGGCTGGGTGACTTGAAAACCGTTTCACCGTTTTCTCTGGATCACTCTTCAATTCAGGGCATGAAGTAACCATTTTCAATCCTAATGACTGAGCTAGATCCAACGCCTTCTGCATCGCTTCAGCTGAGGAATAATTGGCGAGATTGACATTTATGCCCATCTCGCGGAGCTCGGTAAATCGTTCTACGTTGGTCTCCCCTTCTGGAATACCTGACCAGGCCATAATTGGCAATGGCTTTTCTGATTTTAATTTCTCTTGAGCATTTACCTGACTAACAAAAAGGATAAAAAATGCACAGAGGATATAACTTGTTTTCATGTTTTTAAAAATTTAGCTGATGTTCCAGCATATAAAACTTAAAGCGATTAAATTAAATTTATTTCGTCATCGATGGAGGGGCATCATTCACAGTGCTAGCCCATGTCTTATTTGGCTTAGGACCCATCACCAGTGTTAACTTTCCACCATTTTTAACGACCGACTGCTCGAACCAAGTCTTATTTAATGGTTTCCCATTTAGCGTAGCTGACTGAATGTATTTATTCTGTTTTGAATTATTCTTCGCTTCAATTACAAAGTCGCCGGCATTCCCAAAGGTCTTATCTAGATGAATCGTCACCTTGCTAAATGTTGGGCTTCCAATGGCATAAACATTCTGACCTGGGGCCACCTGATAAATACACATTGTACTTAAGACATACCATGCAGACATCTGGCCCATATCTTCGTTACCACAAAGACCAGCTGGACCTTCACTATAAAGACTATCCGTTATTGTGCGAACCATCTCTTGAGTTTTCCAAGGAGCACCGGCATAACTATACAAGTAAGCAGTATGATGACCAGGCTCGTTTCCGTGCGCATACTGACCAATTAATCCGGTGATGTCAACAACCGTACTTTTCACGTCAGAGCTTGTAGTGAATAAAGTATCAAGTTTAGCGAGGAAATTCTTCTGTCCACCTTCCAGAGCAATCAATCCTTTAACATCGTGAGGTACGAAAAGGGTATATTGCCAAGCATTGGCCTCGGTATAATGACGATCTTTTCCATGACCAACAAACTTAGGATCGAATGGCTCAAGCCATTTACCTTCTGAGTTTTTAGGGCGAGCAAAACCCGACTGGGTATCAAAAATATTTTTGTAGTTATAGGCTCTTTTCATAAACATTTCGTAGTCGGCCGTCTGACCAGCCTCTTTTGCCAATTGAGCCACACACCAGTCATTGAAAGCATATTCCAATGTCTGAGAAACAGATTCTTTGATTTTGTCATAGGGGATATATCCCAAGTTAAGGTAGAGTTGCAATCCGGTTCTTCCTTCAGATCGATGACCTACAGGAGGAGTCTCCATGGCATTTTTTCGAACGGCAGCATAAGCCTTTTGAAGATCAAACTTCTTGATGCCTTTGCGGTATGCATCCAAAATAGCCACTACGGGATGATCCCCAATCATGTCATTGGTATAACTATTACCAAATTCTTGAGGAGTTGGAAGCCAGCCACCTTGCTCATATTGCGCGATCATGGTATTAATCACATCGTTGCTTCGCTCGGGATGGATCAAGGTCAGCAATGGCATCTCAGCCCTAAAGGTATCCCAAAGCGAGAAGTCGCTGCGATAAGTAAAGTCTTTAGCCGTGTGAACCTGATTATCAAGGCCCATATATTTGCCATCAACATCACTGAAGGTTGCAGGGAAAAGCAAAGAATGGTAAACTGCCGAATAAAACGTGATCATTTTATTCTTAACATAAGTTGGGTCAGCACCTTTTTCAAGTTGCACCTCAATCTTACTCAAAGCAACATTCCATCGAGCAGCTGCAGCAGCCTTAGTACCCTCAAAGTCCTTGTTAGAGATTTCCTTTTCATAGTTCAACCGGGCCTGAGCAATACTGGTGTAGGAGAATCCAACTTTTACTTCGATAATCTCTCCTTCGGAAGTTGCAAAATTGGCAACTACTCCAATAGATTTTCCAGATTGCTCTTTCGATCCAAGATTCACTTTACCATTATCCCAAGTGCCAAAACTTTTAAAAGGTTTTGAAAACTTAGCATAGAAATAAACATTTTGATCATCCACAAAACCATTGGAAAGACGATGACCTTCAATCTCTGTGTTACTCACAATCTTAACATCGGCGCCAGAGCAACGGTCGTGGATGCCATGATTTAAGTCAATCAAAATATGAGAAGCATCTGATTTTGGGAAGGTGTATTTATGGTAGCCTGCGCGTTCAGAAACCGTTAACTCAGCTTTAATTCCATAGTCTTTCAATTTCACGGTATAATACCCTGGAGAGGCTTTTTCATCGTCATGAGAGAATCGTGAACGATACCCTTCACCTGGTTTGTCTTTTGCGCCAGGGATAGTTTTTATTTCACCTGTGGTTGGCATAAATAGAATATCGCCCCAATCGCCAGCTCCCATGCCACTGCGATGCAGATGACTAAATCCCATCACTGAGCTATCGCTATAATGGTAGCCTGAGCACCAGTCCCAGCCCTGGGTATCGGTATCTGGACTTAACTGAACCATTCCTCCTGGAAGTGCTGCGCCAGGAAAAGTATGACCATGAAAATCGGTTCCTAAGAATGGATTTACAAATTCAGTAGGATTAGAATTGGCGCTAAAAGAGAGAATAAACAGCGCACCAAAAACAATAAGTTTCATGGAGTGCGTTAATGATTTAAAATTCTTAATCATAATAAATGTTAGTTTTTATAGTTTAGTTTTATTTGATACTGTTGGATAGCTAAAAATCGAGATATCCCCGGGATCTAATTCCATAGAATTTTCATAAGCTTCTGCGGGAACAATTGATCCATCTTTCAAAACTCTTTTTAATGTATTATCACCTGAGACAATCAGATTAATCGCATTCAAGTGATCTTTATTTACGATAACCACATAGGTATCTGGTCCATTTTCAAGCACAGAGACTAATGCAGGAGCACCATTGGTTTCCAAAACTTGTATGGCCCTTGGCAGCGTGGTTAGTCGAATAGTTCCAGTTGGAATCATCCCTTTTCCTGTATGCCGTATACTGATCACTTTAGAACCTAAAAAAACGGGAGCCAAAGCTTGAATTTCGTCACTCACCTTTTTGATCCGATCAAAAACAACCGTTCTTTTTCCAGATGAATTTAGCGGACCTCCCCGATCATCCTCTTGAGAAGCTGTCTCTTTGGTGCGATCCCAATATTCGTAATAGCAGATACCCTGCGCTCCATATGCCAAATTACTAAATGACTGAAGTCGAAGTGCAGCCAAGGTCTGAGGCATAATATGATCTTGGTCGTAATTTGAAGTCAAGGCAAAGGCCCAAAAGGGGATCTTTGCTTTTTGAGCTTCATCGGCAATCAGCTCTAAATTTTCGAACCAGCTCTTAGAAATCCGATTTGCTAAGACTGGATAAAAGTCGAAAGAGAGCACCTGAATAGGTAATTCATGAACCAAGGTCCGAACATATTCACGATAGCCTTTCGTTCCAATATTATCGGGTCGAGCAAAGATTGGCCAAATATTCACATAGAGTAAACCCTTCTTATCGATCGTTTGAATCTGTTCACACCAGGCTTTAAGCTCAGGGAAGAGCCGAATTTGTGGCTCGTCGTAGATATAATATCCACCCATGGCCTTGTGATGCATAAATAATCGGGCCGTACTCTCTGGGTTCGTGCGAAGTTCAGGGCAAGAGATCAAAAGTTTAACACCTGCCTGAGCCGCAATGTCAAGCCCCTTTTTCATTGATTCAATTGAAGGGAAATTATCGATAACCAAATTGATCCCACTCTCTTTTAGCTCCATTAATCGAACCAGGTTAAACTGGTCCATTGGAATAAAAGCATACGCATTGATTGGCATGACACCCTTCGATGTCAACCGTTGCTGACCTTGAAGCGAAGTGCCTAAAAGCAGGACTAAAGAAAGTACCGAAAATATCCCTTTCATGATCTACTTTTTTTCTGTTGGGAACATATAGATAGCGGCATCACCAGCATCTAACTCTAATGCATTTTCGTAGGAACTGGCTGGAACCACTGTTCCATCCTTCAGAACTTTCTTCAGCGTTTCATCACCTGCTACAGTCAGATTAATTGAGGCAAGGTGATTTTTATTCACGATTATAGCAAAGCTATTTGACCCATTTTCCAACACAGAAACCAGTATTGGTTCTCCATTACTCTCTAAAACACGAATTGCTTTTGGCAAGGCCGTTAAACGAATTGTTCCAAGCGGAATCATCCCTTTGCTTGAATGCCGAACAGAGAGCACCTTAGCGCCCATGAAAACACCAGACAATGCTTTAATCTCTTGACTCATCAACTTTACCCGATCATATACCACACTCCGTTTCCCTGCAGCGGTAATAGGAGCGCCACGCTGATCTTCACCCGATGGCGCATTTGTAGAAGTGGCTGACCAGTAGGTGAAATATTGAATACCTTGAGCTCCGTAGGCCAAATCACTATAGACCTGAAGACGCATAGCAGCTAAACTCTGAGGCGTTAGATGATCTTCATCATAATTGGTGGTTAGTGCAAAAGCCCAAAATGGCAATTTGCTCGCCTTTCCCTCTTCGGCTATTTGCTCCAGATTTTGGTACCAAGTTTTTGAGATGCGCTCTTTTAATATTGGGTAGTAGTCGAACGAGATAAATTGCAATGGAATCTGCTTGGTATACTCTTTAATATAATCGATGTAAAGTTTAGTCCCAAGCTGAGTCGAATCGGCATGATTAGGGAAAAGATTAACATAGCAGAAATGTTTCTTGTCAATTGTCTGAATTTTTCGTGCCCACTCCCCAAGTCCTTTCAGTTGTCCAAATGGAGGCTCATCTTGAAGGTGATAACCAGCAGTTGCTGGGTGATTAACAAATCGTTTCGCTGTTTTTTCCGGATCAGTCCGTAGTTCTGGACATGACACAACAATTTTAACGCCAACTTTAGCAGCAATATCTAACGCCTTTTGCACCGCATCAGCACTTGAATAACCACTAAATGAATAGGTTATTCCTGCATCTTTTAATTCTTGAAAACGTTCTAAGGTGATCTGATTTTCAGGAATGCTATACCAAGCTAAGATTGGGATCTCACCTTTAAAGGCAATCTTCTCCTGTGCTTTAGAAGTTCCGATAAGCAAACTTAAAAGCAGGGTTAATACCAATGAATTTCTCATTCTGATTAGTTTATTAGTTAAGGTTTCAAAAAATTAAAACTCAACGTTCCTCTGTGATGACTGACTCGTTTTAAGAAGATTAATTTCCCAAAACCGATGATCAATCCGTCACAGAGGAACGAAGAGAAAGCTATTCGATAAACGACCGATCAGCTTATGCAGCAGCCTGACTTTTCCTTACAAAGAAAGAGACCCAAAGGATGTAAAGCATACATACACCAACCACAAAGATACTGGCAAGCGGTCCGAAAGTTGAGCTCACATAACCCATTACCAATGGAATAACGGCTCCACCTGAAACAGCCATAATCAATAATCCAGAGATCTCATTTGAACGTTCTGGCATTTTCGCCAAGGCCAAAGAGAAGATGATTGGGAACATATTTCCAACACCTAATCCGATGACAAAGATGAAAATATAGGCAACGGTGATTGTTGGAGCTAAGAAAACGCCTACTACACCAGCAAGTGATAATAACGCAATTAAGAATAGGAATAAACGTGGTTTGATCCAGTTTAAAATAATTGCACCCAAGAAACGAGAGATTGTCTCACCTGCGAAGAAGCAGCTTATGCCATAAACAGCTGTAGCCATTTCGATGCTATATTTTGTGATTAACACATTCGCAATATTGGTGTTGATCGCTACCTCAGCACCTACAATCAAGAAGATCGACAGAGCCATTAAAGCCACGAAACCATTTTTCAAAAGACTTAGACAAGAAGAGAAAGAAGCTGGTTTTCTATCTGGCTTAGATTCTGTGATAGGAGTCATAGAAAGCCATAATGCACCAAGTATAGATGTTGCACCGTAAACGGCAAGTACCAGTTTCCAGTCGCCATACTTAGTCGCCAAGAAACCAGCGATTATAGGACCTCCAAAGGATACAATAGCCTTTACAAACTGAGAAGTACTCATGTAACTTGCCAACTTGTCATCTGGAGAGACATCTTGCAAAAGTGGGTTCGCTGATACCTGAATAATGGTGTTTCCAATACCCAAAAGGATAAAAGAAGCTAGCATCATCTCAAATGAATAATGGATAAATGGAAGTCCAAGACCAATAGCCTGCACCACCATACCAATGTTCAGCATATTACGTTTGCCATATTTATCTTGCAATACGCCCACTGGGACAGCAAGGATAAAGAACCATAGCAAGACCATCATTGGTAAGAACTGGGCCATCACATCAGACAGTTTGAAATCTTGTTTCACATACCCAGTGGCTACACCGATAATGTCGACAAAACCCATAATAACAAAGGACAAGAATACCGGAAGTATTTTTCGAAGATCAATTTTTGAATTACTCACAATTTTAAGTTTTAGATAGTTAATAAGGTTATTGATACACTAATTATTCTGCCTACTCTTCAAGAAGATTTACCTCTTTAATAGAACCAGAATTCAATTTAACACGCAAAGTTTTTATTTCATTTGGACGGAATGAACCACTCCATTTAAGGTTAGCAAATTTCAGATCAACCTTAGCTGTGGTTTGAATACCAGAGGTCTCCACGCAACGAAGGATGATATCATTTCCATGCTCCGACTGTTTAACTGCTGATATAATAACGTTTGGCGCATCAACAGAAAGGAAAGATCCCGATTTTGGCATCGTTCCCGTGTGAATACCTTGATAAGCAATTAACGACGGTGCTGCAAACTCTTCAGCAATACGAGGAATATGTTTCTCTTGCCAAGTTGAGCTATGAGGCACTAACAATAGTCGCATCGTTTGAATGCCTTGATCCATCCAAAGGTGTTCTGCTTTCATATCCAAAACACGTGGATTATGGTGCGCATAGACCGCTGAACGAGCAATGGAGATCCGAAGGTCGTTGCCAGATACGCTATAGCCATACTTAGCATCGTTGAGTACGGTAAGTCCGAAGTCTTCACCATTCCGTTTACCACTAACATCAAGCCATCTCTGACCTGGCTCCTCCTCTCCATTTGTTGCACGAACGATATGTCCATAAGAGGTTTCGTAGGTAGCCACTGGCGAAGCAACGTCAACAGGGAATGAGAATTTAAGCATTTTTAAGTGCTCGTGCCAGTCGAGTGTAACCTTAGCTTCTAGGTTCGTAGATTCTGCATAAAGTGTCCAGTCGATGGTTAAAGTAGATGCTCCATAGGTAGAGATCACACGCAACGTCGACCTCAACGGTCCGTCTTCTAGCATCTTGATTGATGCATTTCCAAATGCTCCTACTTCGGTAGAATATGTTTTAATATCGTGGCTCCAAGTATCGCTAAGATCCTCAATAACGACGGCTTTACAACCGGTATCACCACCAACAAAGAGTTCTTTGCCAGTTTTCTTATCGAGCATGCTAATATTTCCGTTTATCGAGAAGCGAACTTTAACAAATTCATTCTCTAAGGTGTTCTCATTCACACGTGAAGGTACCTTTGGAACCAGAGGCTCAGCGTCGAACAAACGAATCTGACGATAGCCCATCGCAGGGATAGACGCATTAATGATTAACTTCTTACGACTTCCAGTCTCCGATGAACCACTAGTCCATTGATGATACAATGGGGTGCCTTCATTATCCTCTACACGAGAAGATTTATGCATTGTTCCCCAGTTTAGATCGTACTCCAAATTTTGACGAACATCCCAAGCATGAGGATTAAATACTACAACATATTGTGATTCTGGATCTTCAGAAGCGATATGCGCTTCTAATCCTTGTGCCGCAATATAAGTAGCCTGATGAGCTACGTCACGAGCATAACCATGTCCATCGTTTGCGGTTGCCGTATGATCATATAGTGCACTTCCTGCAGCACTATCGTGGAATTGCAAGAACAGTACCCGTTCCCAAGCCGTTGAAAATTCTGCCTTCGGATATCGAGCACCCCAGACAACAGATCCAATCGCTGTGATCTTCTCAGCAGTTGTAAGGGCAGCTTCCGACTGTCGATTGCCTTTCTTAATTGATGATTCAGCGGTATAGCAACCCCTAGCATGATGCTGAAGGTCGTCTTTTACCACTGGTATTTTTAGGCTCTTATCGGCCATCACCTCTTTGAAATATTGTTCGTTGGTACTAAACAAGATTTTAGGAGCATCTTTCTCTTTGCTAATTTCAAGAATTGAGCGCATGTTTTCTTTTGTTGCGCCACCACCATGATCTCCAGCACCATAATAACCCATAAATGTTTTCATCGGTTGGTCGCTATATCTCTCCATGATCTGAGTTAGTCGGTTACGTACCGAACCGCTATCCCCATAACCGATCTGTATGCGGTAGGTTAACAACTGTGTTCCATCAATACCTTCCCACCAGAAAAGATCAGACGGAAGTGTTTTTTCGTGAGGCCCAGGGCGCATGAATACATAATGATCCATCCCTTGACCTTTCAATATCTGAGGCAGTGTACTCTGGTGACCAAATGAATCAGGATTGTATCCAATGGTCGCTTTATGACCTAATAACTTTTGATAAGTCAACTGTCCATATAAACCTTGTCGCACCAATGACTCACCACTAGGAACATTGATATCAGGTTCTACCCACCAACCGCCTACGATACTCCAGCGACCTTCGTCGACGCGCTTACGAATCTGAGCAAACATCTTAGGATCATTTTCTGCTACCCATTTATAAAACTGGGCTGAACTCGCCGTAAACTTAAAATCTGGATTTTCGTTCATCCGATCTAAGGCCGACTTGAAAGTACTATATACGACAGAAATACCTTCAGACCAAGGCCAAAGCCAAACAGGATCGATATGCGCATTGCCGATCATATGAAATTTATATGCTGTTGCACCTTCTTTCCAAGGCAAAACTTTAGTAAGATCATCAGCACGCAGAGTGGAGGCTAATCCAAAGGCCAACAAGGCAGATCCTGCACCAGCACGACTTACAAATGCTCTACGAGACATCCCATTGTCTCTTTGAGAATTGGTTTGATTGTTCATAGTTATTTCGTTTAGTAGTTATGTTTAGTTTTTTTGATTTCCGAAAAAATGGTGCTCAACCATTAGGCATAGGATATGATAGACTGGGAGATGCAACTCCTGCACAAATGCGGTGCGTCGGCCAGGCACATTAATTAAGATATCGCAATGTGGCTTCATCTTGCCTCCTGTTTCACCAGTAAGACCGATAACAACCATATCCATTGCTCTGGCTGTTATTAAGGCATCGATAACATTCTGAGAGTTCCCAGAACTGCTAATACCAATAATCACATCGCCTGGTTTTGCATAACCAACGACCTGCTGAGCAAAAATAAGATCAGCATCGGTATCGTTCGCAACCGCCGTAATGAGCGCACTATGAGCGGTTAAAGAGATGGCTGGCAATCCTTGTTGCAGTTTCTCGCCTAAGTAGGCACCACGCTCACCGGACGATGCAAGCAATCGCTGTTTCAACGAATCGGACACACGTCTTTTATTCTCAAATCCCTTCATCAATTCACCAACAATATGGTCCGAATCAGAGCAGCTACCTCCATTACCACAAAGCAAAACTTTTCCGCCTTGCTCGTAGCATTTGATTAAACTCGCAACAGCGTTACTAATCTCACCTTTTACAGTTATCAGCTGCGGATAACGAGTGATCAGTTCTTCTAAAAAAAAGTTTATTTCCACGAGGATTTAATTTAAAATTTATCTTCATAAATAGCAACACACAATGCCGCATAATCACCGATCGACTCACCTAATTCGGCAGGCTTAATCTGACATACATCAATGGCAGACGGGATAGCTTCTTGTTGTAAAACCTGATCTACAATTGGCTTAAAGAATGACTCATTACGAGCATAAATACTTCCAATAACGATACATTCAGGATTTAAGATATCAATCAAGATCGCTAAACCTTGACCAAGATGCTCCGCTGAAGTACGCATAATCTCGTAAGCCACTGGATCGCCACCTTGCGCAGCAATAGCCACCATCTTCGTATCTATCTCGTTGATTTTATCTAATGTCGGACAAAAGTCCACCTTTTCATTGTTGGCCAGACGTTCCGTAACAATTTTCCGTGCCAGCTGAGCGATACCACCGCCGCTACAGAATCCTTCAAATGAGCCAGCTTTACCAAAACCGACAGGGCCGGTTTTTGCCAATCTCACATGACCTACTTCACCTCCAAGATCATTGGTGCCACTATAAAGCCTACCATTCAGAATTAGGCCGGAACCCATACCTGTTCCGAAGGTCAAGAAAATCATGTTTGAAGTTCCTTTCCCTGCACCCATAAGCCATTCGGCTAAAGCACAAGCATTGGCATCATTCTGGATGGCGCAATCCACGCCAAAAGCATCACTAAAAATTTTAGTGATTGGCACACTATCCCAACCCGGCAAGTTTGGCGGAGAATAGATCATTCCAGTTTTCGAATCCAATGGTCCGCCGCAGCTAATCCCAATACGCTTAAGATTACTCGTTGAGAACTCGGCTAAAAGGGAGGTGATATGCTGTTTGAAATCAGCCAATATCGCTTCATATCCCCGTTCAACTTTCGTTTCAAAGAAAATTTTTTTCTTAATCGTGAAGGAGGAATCTCCAACGACAACGGCACATTTAGTGCCGCCAATATCTAAACCCAGGTAGATATCCTCCTGGATTGGATTCGTTAAGGCCATATTATTTTTTGTTGAATTACTAAATCGTTTTAGCAAAAATATAAAAATTTTACGATCCGCAAGATTTTCGAATAATTAAATCAGTTTTCAAGATAATCTTCTGAATTTTAGCATGATTATCAGGGTGTTTTATCTCGCCAAGTAGGATCTGAACAGCTGTCTTTCCAATCTCTTTAAGCGGCTGATTAACTACCGTTACAGGACTAACACAAATCTTATAGGCATCTGGATTATCGAAACTCACAATGGCAATATCATCCGGTATTTTCAATCCTAAAGCTGAAATACTCTCGATCCCATTGATGCCAAGTTTACTAGTCGAGAATAAGATAGCATCTACTTTATTTTGGCTATTTTTAGTGACCAAATCTTTCACCGCTTTAGCAACCTCTTTATTTTCGTGAGAGAATGGAAGTACCTTGATTAGACTCTCCTCCACCCGATGGCCCGAATCGCGCAAAGCTTGCTTATAACCTTCAGTGCGCTGATTCATATTGATAAGGTCGAGATTAACTGTGATATTGGCAATTCGCTTTCGTCCCATGCGCAGTAGGTGGTTCGTAGCACGATAAGCAGCATCAAAATTATCAACGGTTATCTGGTTGCATTCAATCTCTGGAAAAAATCGATCAATTAACACCAAGGGGACATTCCCTAAGGCTAAAGCTCGAATTTGATCCTCACTATCTTTCGGTGGCGAGATGATATATCCGTCCACCTGACTTTGCTGCAACATCTCAATCTGCTGCCTTGATTTCTCTGGATTTTCATCTGAGCTACAAAAAATCACACGGTAGCCAAATTTAGCCGCCTCTTGCTCGATCTCTCGACCAAGTATTCCAAAAAATGGATTCGCAATATCTGCAATGATCAATCCAATGGTATTAGTCCTTCCGGTTCTTAACCCTTGAGCAATCCGGTTTGGTTGATAGTTTAGCTCCTTCGAAACTGCAAGAACCTTTTTGCATATCTCTTCACTGATTCGAAATTCCTTCCCCTTTCCATTTAAGACAAATGAGACTAAGGTCTTGGAGACCCCAAGATGCAGTGCAATATCGTTAAGCGAAGTTTTTTTCATTTTTTCAATCTGATTTTAGAAGAATTGATCAATACTTTTGATTGATCAAGTTCACTACTCATCCAGTTTATTATCAAAAAGCTTAATGCAAAACATAGTTCATCACGTCCTCATTCGACTTCAACACATCAGGATCTACGCCAATATCTGCAAGGTTCTTTCCATCAGAAGTATAAAATTCAGCATCTGCCAAAACTAGGTCGAATTCCTCATTGATCTCAACGTTTTCAGTTAAGAATGTAGATCCAGCTGTTTTCTGACCGACTAATGTTGCCAACTTCTTATTATTCAAAACAGAGGCAACCATCTCAGCTGTGTGCGAAGTTTTGCCATCGACCAAGAGAAAGACTTTTCCCTTAAAAGATTCTACAACTGGCACAACTTTAATCGATCGCCCTTGTTCATAGATCAATTTTCCAGCAGAGTAGCCCGGATCGGCAAAGCTCTTAAGTAACTTCGAATAGTCAGATGCTGAAGGGATAAAGTTATTTGAATCACTCCATTTCCGAGTCAGATAAGCACCGGCATCAAAAGGTTGATGGGCAACATAATTTAGCATTTGAATAGCGGTGTTTAACTTCAGCTTGTTGTTACCTCGAAGATCGATCACCAAGTTATTATAATTTTTTTTGTGAATTGCCGTTGAAATGCTATCCATCTCCTTTTTATTTGAAGGAAAGGAATTAGCATCAAAAAATACAGTACTGTTTTTTAGCTCGCGGATGGAAGGAATATTTTTTCTTCCTCCAATCTTACGCTGTTTTTTTCCTTTATTTTGAGGTCTAACTTTACTGATCTCATAAGGTGTAAAAGGGAGTTTCTTGCCGAGCCAGAAAAAAGTAGCCGCCAACTCATAGTCGTCAGAAATTTTCGACTTTAAACTATTAACCTTTGACTTAAAGTCCAGCCATTCATCATTTTTTAGCCACTGCTTATTAACTACACTTTTTTCTGTTAGAGAGAAAGCCGTTGTAATAATCGCATTATAATCTCGCAATGGTTTAGCATCGGCCACTCGAATACCTTCAAGAAGTTGCCAATTTCCCCTAGCATCTAAAAATCGACCTTGGAAGGTATTTTCAGATACAGCAGCATTAAAAACAAACTGTTTATCGAAATAATTAAAGTTCCCATTTAACAGAAGAGTATCTTTTTTTTGTTGGGTGCGGCCTTCAATAAATACGATCTCCGGATATTTTAGTTTGCCCGCAGCTTTAGCGAGGGAGAACATCAAGGTGCCCGCAAGATCCTTCAATGCATCCTTACGCGTATGTACCTCGAACGTATTCTTTGATTTATTTAACTCTAGGCTAAGTAATATCTCATCGCCCCGATCATTTTCAACTCTCCAATAGGATTGAGCAAAAAGAGTTGTAGACTGGCTGAGGATCAAGACAATTATAAAAATTCGACTATAAATCTTCAAAACTAAATGAATGTATAAATTATGAATGGGAGAAAAATTAACAGAGAAAATCGAATCTCGATTTTCTCTGTTACAAATAAAGCAGAAATTTTATTGTGTCAGCCATGTTTTTCCCGACCAATTCACTTCTCCTGTTTCAGAGAGGCCAAAAGAACGATCATCGTTGTACCATTCGGTATGCATAAGACCCATGAAATTAGGGTTCGACGCATTTTTAAGAAGTGTTTTTTCCCAATCTTGATGGTTAACTAAATGATCCCATGGCGAACAATAAACTTTAAATCCTCTGTCGAGCAAATAGGTAGTCCCGGTCTCAATTAAATCGCGTTGCTGATAATTTTCAGCGCTATAAAACCACTGGGTTAGGATGACGTCTTTATTCAGTAAATCAGCCGTCTTTTCTAAGAATTTTAATCCCGCATTATGATATGGGTTTATACAATCTGCCCACATAATCATTTCGACAGCTGGATTATGTTTCTTGATGATGTCACTCATCCGATTAACTTGATAAGCGAGCAGTTGATGCTCTTTTAGGTTCCGTTTTTTGCAACGAGTATCACTATTCACCAAGCCGAGCTCATCATGATTAACATGAATCTTTTGTGGGTTAAGCACTTTAATAATTTGCCCGACTAAACGATCAAACTCTTCATATGCCTGCTCTTCTGAAGGACAAGTCTTCGAAAACCGATGAGCTTTTGAGTCTACTAAATCACCAGAGAAATAGATCGTCCCATCTTTAGGTATTCTTCCAGAAGGAATTCGCTCTAGGATCGGTGGAGCCAAGGACGCAATTTTATAATCTTTTCCTGGGATGTAGAGTGTTCCATTGTCCGCTTTTGATAGAAATTTCGGTCTGGAGCTTTTCATGTCGAGCATCCGTTCTACATTCATTTCTGCCCGATCGCCTTTAAATATCAGTGGCTCATTTTCCATGACAAATCCCTCTTCCCAAGCTGGATCACCTGTAATCCAAAGAAGCGGTATCGGTTCAATTTGAAAACTTTTGATATAATCAAAATAAGCTTGAAAACCCTTTTTTATCTCAGGATCAGAGAGTTTTCGATAATCAGATGAGCGCACCACAATCTCATTGTATTTCAAGTCGACATACTCCAAAATACGAGCTTTGCTTTTTTCTGTCATAGGCAGCGGTAGGTACTGAAAAGTTGCTCGATGGGCAGCCGCAGGAAAATCAAGCAAATCGACAGAAGGGAGTGGCTTGTTCATTTCAAACAGTTGTTTGAGGGTTACTAAACCAAAATGAAGACCTTTAATGGTTGCACCTATGACCTTAATCTGATTTTTGTCGACCAGAATGCGATACGACTCCCCATTGGGAAAATTAACTCCACCGACCTCCGGAAAATCTTTCGCTAATCCAAGAACAACATCGCCATGCACCGCTTTAATAATGCTAATTCCTTGCTTGGTTATTTTTAGTGATTCGGCGATTCGATTTAAGTCGGCCTTTAACACACCACCCGTAAGATCGGTATAAGAGAGTGTATTTTTCAAGATAAATTCACCACTCTTTTGCAACTCAATCTTTTGAATTGCAGGATAGACATGGTGGTATGGTGATGGTACATTCTTCATACTCTCTACCCATTTTGCAAATCGACCTGTTACATCATTTTGTGTCCAAGAATCCATCGGTTCAAGGTTACCTGCCCGCGCATCATCGGCAAGTTGAAAATTCATACACTTGGCATTTATCAGAATTTGCTTACCTAGAAAAGTTGTCGAATCAGGAAGCGAAATCCGCTTAAACTGGGCATATGTATCAACGATATTCGGTGCTTTGCCTTTAAAAATATAATTTCTCAAGGCCGCCTGTTTTCCATCTGGCAATATTATTGAGCAAGAAACAGGATGCAGACCGGGGATCAGATCAAGAGAGTTCTTCTTGATTGTCAAAGTCTCACCTAAAGCAGTGCGGTACGAGGCAATCACATGATTTTCATCCACATCCATAATTTTAATCTCTGCAGGAATTGGCGTTCTTAAGAGTTCAACTTTATACCGTTGTCCGACAAAGATCTTATAAGCATCGGCCGTTTCAGTTATTTCGGGACGCAGGTATAAATAGGCA
>JAPLDS010000029.1:27815-58271 GCA_026391295.1 Bacteroidia bacterium
GATCATTATCAAGTAATCGAAATTGAAAATTCCATTTGCCATGACCTTGCGAAATCTTCACACAGAAATGATTCTCTCCCTTCTGAAGTTTAATAGGAACCAAATCGCGATCTGGCTCTTCAGAACCCATGGTATTGTGCTCTAATATCCGTGTGCCGTTCTGCCAAATTCGAACTCCATCATTTGAAGTTATAGATAATACCATTCGTTTTTCGACAGTCGAATTTACCGTACAAGCAGCATAACAAACAGTCTCTTCACAGGGCTTCATCATCTCGTTCAGCGGGATTAATCCAAATGGATTCCGAATTAAAGTCCATTTTACCTGATGGCCATCAGGATGCTTGACCTCCATCCCTTCGAATGGACGAATCTTCCCCTCACCACCATATTGCATCAAATAATCACGATAATGACCCAAGGAGGTTGAATCAAATCGATAATCATTGATCCCTTTGGGTAACGGATTTGGGAATGGACCACAGAGCAACCACTCTCTAAAAAACACGCCTGCCTTTGGGTCGTTATAAACAGCACCATTTTTTGAGGGTACGATATTCGAAATCAATAGAATCCATAAAAACAGAAGAGGGATTAATCTTTTCATAATTGGTTTATTTTAGTTGTCGTAAGTTTAGTTTATTCTTTTAAAATAATTAGTTCTGAAGTAAAACCATTGCAGGAACATCTTGTTTGTCTATACCAGGTCCAGTATATTGAACACGCAAGAACATTCCACCACCAGCTTGAAAATAGTTAAGTCGTAATGGATAAGTCCCTTTAGCCAAAGTTATCTTTCCAATTTTTTCAATGTCGGCACCATGCTGATCATCATGATCAACAACCAATTGATTGTTAATGAAAAGTTTACTTCCATCATTGGATTGGATATAAAATTGATATTCTCCATCCTTCTTGATCTGAATCTTCCCTTCAAAAGTCATGGCAAACTCATCATTTGTTGATACAATCTCATCTAAACTTAACCGGTAGACCACGCCAGACTTCAACGGTGTAAGCGGAGCATAGTCTGGTAATTTAGTCCATTTTCCAACATAGAATTTATAGTTAAGACCATTGATTTTAGGATCAATAAAGTCAATGAAATTAATCCTCATAAAACTTGGATCATACCCATCTAGCATAGCTTTCGCCCTTAATTCTGTAGGTTTTTTCAGATAAAATGGCGTCTTATAAATTGGCGAATCTGACGTTGGATCAGTGCCATCGGTGGTATAATGAATCACGGCCTCAGGAACATCTGAGGTAATGCGCATCTGCACTGAATCGTGCGCTTGCGCCAAGGTATCACTTGGGTGAATAATTGGATTCGACAAGATGGTATTTTTCAACTGGCTTCTTGAACCTTTAGCTAAAAATTGATAGTCCCCGGACTCCACTTCATACACCGCATTTTTTCCACTTCGCTTTAAATATTTAACATGTGGATTATCTGCAATTGGTCGACCTGCTTCAGAGACGCTCTCTTGATCGAATGCCAATACCTCAACGGTAGCTGATGTATTGGCTGGTATAGACACGCGCAAGTGATAATCATTTCCTGTGAATTTCCAATCCGACTTAACCGTTCCATACATGGATTGATACGATGAATTGACATAACTCAAGCTGCTGACAGGTGATGGTTTAATAAGAATATGCTTAAATCCAGGCTTGTCAGAATCGGGCGAAATACCGCCAAGATTTTGATAAAACCAGGCACATACACTTCCAAACATAGGGTGACTATGCGATACATCGCCTTGAAAAGTTTCCCATATCGTGGTTGCGCCTTTCTCAATCATAAAACCAAAGCCCGGAAAATCACGCTGGTTCATAAGCGTATAAGCCAAGTCGGCCCGATCCAAATTCGTTAAGATATCAAGCAACAGCGGAGTGCCTAAGATACCGGTATCAAAATGAGCTTTATTGTCCACCACAACATTTTTAACCAGATTTTCAAAAACCTTGTCAACATTTTTAGCTTCTGCAATGCCAAACCCTAATGGATATGCATTTGCTCCTTGTCGACCATTGGAGTAGCTCGATTGATCAGCATGATAATAAACTCGATTGATATCATTTTTTGCTTTGGTTCCTAGTTCCAGGAAGTATGCTTTATCTTTTTCTTGAGAAAGCGCTTCTGCAACCTTCGCCATAAGCTGACAGTTGTAGTAATAATAGCAACTATTGACAAAATCGGCAGGTATCTCAACGATGTCTGGAGAGACCCATTCTCCAAGTCCTTGACTCACCAGAATACCCTCTTTATTCAACGAATTATGCATGTATTCAACCCAATGCTTCATCCCCGAATAATGATGTAGAAGGATATTCTGATCACCATAATATTGATACATATACCAGGGAATAATTAAATAAGCCGATCCCCATGCTGTTCCACCACCTCCATCTTGATAAGGTGTAGTATTAGGTACATAACCCGTTTGGTGATTCTGACCATCTGAAATATCGTTTAACCATTTGGTATAAAACTGTGACATGTCAAAATTATAGATCGCTGCCTTTGCGGAAATCTGACCATCCCCGGTATAACCTCTTCGCTCACGATGCGGACAATCACTTGGTACGCCGCCATGCACATTCCCCAATTGAGTCCACTGATAGTTATCCAGAATCTTATTTAAGAGCGAATTCGACGATTCAAAGGTGCCCGTTTTGGTAATATCTGTATTCACTACACACCCTTCAATATTTTCAAGTGTCAATGGGGCTGTAGCGCCAAAAACATCAACATATCGAAAAGCATGCCAAGTAAAACGAGGCTCCCATGTTTCGATCCCTTCACCTTTCAGAATATAGGTGTCAGTTTGATTGTAAGTGGGCCCAAACTCTTCTGTAAAACGCAATTTTATCTTTGTTCCTTTTGGACCTGAAATCTTCAAACGAGCCCAGCCAGAGAATAATCGTCCCATATCGTAACGATACACCCCTTTGTCAGGTTGGCTTATTGAAATGGGCTTGATAATCTTTGTGATCCGATCTGGGGCAGAGATTTGTGCTTTAAGTTTTCCTGTTGGAGCCCTTACGGCAACTGCTTTTACCCATTTTGCATCATCAAATCCAGGTTTATTCCACCCTTTCTGTTCTAGCCTTGCATCATATATTTCGCCAGAATGTAACCCATTATAAAGAATTGGACTTAACGATGTTTTCCATTTTTCATCGCTAGTAATCAACTCATTACTACCATCTTCATAGTCAATCTTAAATTGGGCAATAAGTCGTGGAGTATCGTACCAAAGCATCGTATCGTTCGGTCTGTCGGCTTGGAAATACCAACCATTACCGAGGATTATCCCAAGTGCATTTGCCCCATTTTTTAGCGAAGAGGTGATATCAAAAGTCTCATAGAGAACTGTCGAATTCATATTTCCTATCCTCGATTCCGGCCATTTCTCCACCTTTTGACGATCATAATTTGTCTGGTTCGGGGAAAGCACATGATCGCCTATTTTAGCGCCATTGATATACAACTCATAATATCCTAATCCACTAATATACGCCCTAGCACTTTTAATCTTCTTGTTTATTGAAGCCTCCTGACGGAAGAGTGGTGATGCATTTTTAAATTCGCCTGTCATCAAAGATTCTGGTGCCCCAATCCAATTCGCATTCCAGTCAGCAGCCTTTACTAAACCAATCTCCCAATTAGCGGTCTTACTCCAAGTTGATTGTTGATTTTGCTCATCCCAAATCTTAACTTTCCAGAATACTTTTTGACCAGACTTTAATTCAGAACCCTTATAGGTGATTTGAATCGACTGATCAGAATCAATCTTACCTGAATCCCAGAGATCGCCTTTGTCACTGGACAATTGAGTTTGAGTAGCTGCAACCAATATCTGATAAGCTGTTTGCTTGGCTCCATTTAAGTTTTTATGCATCTGCCACGAAAGACGAGGAGCCACAACATCTATACCTAGTGGATTAATGCCATATTCAGTTCGCAGATTTATCGCTTCAGGAGTTACCTGGCTTGGTTTCGAGTTGCAGGAGAACGCAACAAGTGATAGAAAAAGACAATAGGGCAATAAAATTTTCATGGTTTAGTTCAATTAGTTGTCGTTTAGTTTTTTATGATCTGAAAGTATCGTGCCATCCAGTAGGGCCAAAGCCAAAAATTAGGCTCCCGAACCTTGCTTAGATCACCTTGCCTTGCTGCCCAAGGATTTTTATCCCAGCGCACGGTTGCTCGTATGCTTGCAGGAGGGAGTTCCGAAATTTGAATCTCTTCTAAGATCGGACTTCTTACAATTTTTACGTCTTCACGCAAGGTATGATCAATAGGCCAATCCACCAAGTCGAGTGGCGCATCTTTAAGAAATTCAATCGTTTGTGGGATATTTATTTTCTTTCCTGTCGAGAAAGCGTAAGTCAGGTTGTTTATAAGGTTTTCCCCTGCAGGCTGAATGGCCATCCACTCTTCAATCAACTGATTATAAAATAATTTCAACTTCGGATCTCTCTCGTACCGAAGTAAAATCGGGAATAGATAACCCTCTAGCGTACGGTCAAAATAGATCTGCCATGCCGGGTTCTTCTTGTTCAGCCGGGAGACATTCTCAAGATAGCCCTCGTCTTTGATCAACCGTCGATACTCCTTCTCATATTTCTGATCGTCGGTTAAATGGAAAGCAAACTTAAGGTAAGCAAGCAGTTCAAAAGAGTTAATACTTCGTTCTGAGGCCCAATCAGGATCACGATTTAATTGATCTGGTGACCAGACACCCCAATGCGTATGACTCCCATCCACATCAACTAGGTTATAGTTAGTTTTGATCAATTGATCCATAATTTTTTTAACATGATTGCGAATAAGAATCTTTTCTTCCGCATTAGCAGCAAGTTCATAAAAAAAGAAATACCCCATCATATGTCCATCCATTTCATCTGGACTGGTATCGTTCTTCCACAGCCATTTCCCATCTTTCGATAAATGCCACCTCACTTCAACGGGCTTAAAACGAGGATCTTTCACTAGCTCTTCGGCCAACTCTTTATCCGTATAAGTCTTATTAGGGTCATTGACATTCTGCGTGCCAACAGGAACAATCGTCCGAGCAACGAAGCCATCAGTCTGAGTGATGGTCTGAAGTGATTTCAAAAAATCAAAGGCCTTTCTAGCCTTAGCATGTGCATCGGCGTCTTTTGTAGCTGCAAATCTAAAGCTCTCCATAGCCAAATAACCACTCGTATATTCACCGTCATTATCATCGTCAGTACGATGCCAAGAGGCTGTATCCCCAGGAATTTTCAAATCTAATAAACCGCAAATCCAAGGATCTCGAATATGCTTGCGCATCATTTGTGCATAATAATTTTGCTCCTTTTGTTCGAGTGTCATACTCGTTTGCTTAATCTCACTAACCCCATTGGCAGTGGCAATCCAGGCATTTCCCTTTTGATCAAAAGCTAAAGCATTAACCTGATCGTTTGTCAGCCAACGTTTTGAAAACCGAAGAGAGTGAGTACCATCTTTGGCAAACCGAACAACCACAACATTGGTCCCAATCCACATGGCGCCATTGGGAGATTGCCGAATACAATTAACATTCGCAGAAGGAATTCCCTCTTTGGGGGTAAGATTATATTTAAGTTGGTCTTTACTTCGAACAGAAACGCCTCCTAGAATACCGACCCACTGGTTCCCTTGTTGATCAAAAGCAACAGAACGGCTATAACAACTCAAGAGATCGTTGGTATTTTGATATAACTTAGTCTTACCATCTTTGCAGCGGAAAAGCCCAACATCAGATGCAATCCAAAGATTACCTTGACCATCAGTTGCAGCATCCCTTAGCGTGCGTCCAATCGCATAATGTTGAAGCTCCCTTTTCCCATCTAGCAGCTGCCAAAGGCCATTCGGTCCCATGGCATAATCACTTTTAGGATCTGAACACAAAACCGATATAGGTCCAATTACGCCATTCTGCTTGGCTAATCCCTGACTTCCAAATCGATACAATCCATCCCATGTACCTAGCAAAACATCACCCGTAGACGTTACCTGTACTGCATAAGCAGGACCTCTCTCTGCACCCGAGATTATAGGGTCCCAATCTCGTGAGTTTGGCTTTTTCCTAAAAATCCCTGAGGCAGTAGCGATCCAAATATTATCCTGCTGATCGACTGCAATACTTCGAACCTCATTATCAGTTTTGCTCTTACTAATTTTGTAAGCAATATGAGACTCTTGAGTAAATGGAGTATCCTTAATTCCTTCATTCAGACTTTGTGATTTCTGACCAACCGAATTTATAGTGCTAAAAGTATATTCACTAGAGAACAGAAAAGCCAAGATTAATATTGAATATTTCATTGTTTTTATTTCAATGCTTCGTGAAACTAATTAGTGATTTGTCCAAAGACTTGGCCCGATTTTAAAATCTGAAAACTCAGCTTTAAAACTTGATTCTAATGGACTGCATGCATATACTCCCACTCGTGCAATTTCGATGGGTTGATGAAGATGAAAAATCCGCATTTGCTGAAAGACCTCCCCATCTAATGAATTTTCGATCAAAAAATCGGCCCCATTTCGACTTATCCGATACCACATAATGGATATTTCAGAGGATATATCTGTAGTAGCCCAATCCGAAAAACCCAAATTTGTAACCACCGAACCAAGACGAGCAAACTGTTGATTTTCGTATTCAACCGAAGCCTTAGCCCAATGATCAGCATCTTGATAAAGTAAAATACCACATTGGTCGTATTGATTTACGGAGGCATACTTCGTTTTTACTTCGAAGGTAAAATCACCCTCTTTAGCCATTAAAAATGCATGTCCATTGTCATTTTGAAAACCATAATGAGTCCGCTGCCAGAAATCTGTATCTGGATCTGTGACGATCATTAATTGATCCTCAGAAAGGGTGAAATTCTTAGGCTTATTGATCCAGTGGAAATGAGAAAGGCTTATTGGTTTATTCATCTTATTCAGCTTTACCACACATATTAAATTCTAACGTGCCACCCAAAAGAAGTTCATCGTAGGTGATATATAATCGCTTCAAAAGTTTGCCGTTCAACTTCACCGAATTAAAGTAACTATTTTCTTTTGAAACATTTGCGGCTTTCACCTCAAAAGATTTTCCATTTGATAGCTTTATCTGAACATTCGAAAACTGAGGACTTCCAAAATAATAACGACCATCCACCGGATTTAAAGGATAAAATCCTATCGAGCTAAAGACATACCAAGCCGACATTTGTCCACAATCTTCATTGCCACAAAGCCCATCATACCTATTTCGGTATAAGGTATTAATGATTTTGTTGGTGTAAAATTGAGTCTTTTTCGGTTTGTCGACTAAGTTATATAGATAGGGTGAATTTTGATCAGGCTCGTTGCCCTGGGAATATTGACCAATCAAACCAGTTACATCCGCCACATCATCACCGAGCAATTCTGAGGTTTGCGTAAATAAGCTATCGAGCATCATTTCAAAATGATTCTTGCCACCCATCAATTGTATCAAGCCATCCATATCATGAGGAGCAAAGAATGAATATTGCCAGGTATTGCCCTCCACACAATGTGGATTTCCATATTCTGCAAAGCGGGGCTGAAAGGGCTCATACCAAGTGCCATTGCTATTTTTACCACGCATTAGATGATATGCTGGATCGTAAAGATTTTTATAGTAAACCGATCGATTCATATATTTCAGATAGTCATTATTCTTCCCTAACCGCTTTGCCAGCTGAGCAATGCACCAGTCGTCGTAGCTATATTCCAACGTTTTTGAGACTGTTCCATTCTTTTCGAGATCCGTGGGGACAAAAAAGTATTTTCGATAAAAATCAAGACCTTTTCGATTTGTCTCAGATGCGGCTACAAGTGCCGCATAAACTTCATTCACATCATAGGGAGCCAGATTCTTCGCGATTGCATCGGCCATTAATACGGCGGCGTGATACCCAATCATCGATCCACCCTCATTACCAGAGATCTCCCAATAAGGGAGTTCGCCTGTCTGACGATATTTTGCTAACATCGAATGAATGATGTCAGCCTCAACCTTAGGTTGAAGAATCGTTAACAACGGATTTTCTGCCCGAAAAGTATCCCACAAGGATAAAAGCGTGTACTGCGTATAGCCTTTCGCTTTCTCCGGTTGATGATTGAAATTCTTATACTGTTCGTCGACATCGGAAAATCGATAGGGTGCCAAAAATGAGTGGTATAGACTCGTATAAAAAACTTGTTTTTTGGTGCTGTCCGAAGTTGTAATTCGAACCTTCGAAAGCTCATCATTCCATTTATGCGCAGTTGCCTTTTTTACTTCGTCAAAGTTCCAACCATATTGATTGGCCGTATTTAGATTTGCTAACGCACCCTCCTCGCTAACGGAGGAGATGGCCACTTTAACTAAAAGATTCTTAGATTCTCTATGGTCGAATGAGAAAGCGGCAGCTAGGTTTCGTCCTTTGGATATAGTAGATCCCTTCAAGGTATCAGCCAAGAAATAGTTGTAATCTTTGATCTTACGAGAAAATTGCATCGCGAAATAGACGCGTTGAACATGCGCTTTCCCGGATGAAAAACGATAACCTGTCACTAAGTCTGAGGTGCGATATCGCAACAAAGCATCTGTTGTTTTATCACTTGCAGTATACCCCAGATTTAAAATAATCTCTTGGCGGGCACCCTCTTTGTTAAAATGATAGCGGTGCATACCAACAAACTCTGTAGTTGTCAATTCAACATCAATATCGTCATCTAAAAGCTTCGTGGAATAGTAGCCTGGAGAAGCCCTTTCCAGTTGATGAGAGAATCGCGATCTATATTTCAGCAAGAAATGTTTATCAAATGGACCCAAAGCACCATCTTTAGTCACAAAACTAGTGGATTTTATGTTGTTCTCCTTTAGTATCTGCTGAACCGTGGCGTCGTCTTGACGAAAATAGCTAGGCTCAATGGATTTTGAAGTTGGCATCACAGAGATATCACAATAATCAGCAACCCCCGTGCCACTTAGGTGCGTATGAGAGAACCCAACGATCATGCTATCTTCATAATGATAGCCGGCAGAATAGGGCCACCCTTGTCCCCCATTATCTGGACTAAGCTGAATCATCCCAAAAGGATAAGCGGCACCAGGAAACATATTTCCAAAGCCATTTTTCTGATCACCACCTGTGCCAATGAAGGGATTTACAAAACGGGTGAGATCCTGATTCGCCTCACGATCAAAGCCAAATGACCCAAGAAAAGTCAGGAGAAAGATTAGAATATTCATCGCTTTTCTCGGGTGAAGAGATAATTTCCTGATGGGACCCGAACGACATAGGCTCCTTCTTGGTAACCAATACATTTCAGATCAGCATTCTGCTCAAGAGGAAGACCATCTTCTAGAAAGAGATCATTTTTATCGCCTGGTATATAGACTGTTGCATGCGTATTAAATGGAATAGAAACATGTAACACCAAGTGTTTACTCTCTATTTTCCAGGATGAGCCTACAGATCCTTTGATCGTCTGAATGGTTGCTTTTGCAGAATTTAGACTATCCAATAATAGTGGCTTGATAATAAAAGAGGTAAATGCTGGATCTTTCTCATCAACCTGAATACCTGCGATATATTTATAAAACCAAGCATCGATACTTCCCATCATTACATGATTTTTCGACTGCTTTAAGGTCCAAAACTCACACATGGTAGTATATTTATTCATCATGTCGTTCCAGCTAGGGGCTGTTTTCTGATTGATTAATTTCCAAGCTACCTCACCCCTTCCAGCTTGCGCCAAAGCTTCCGGTAGATATTTTGTTCCTAGCACCCCAGTTGTTAAATGAGTATTATTTTTCACCACAATATCGTGAACCAAATTATCTAAAACTCGCTGTTTGAATTCAGAAGAGACTAAACCAAGGAAAAGCGGAAACGCATTTGCCATCTGACTGCCATCGGAATAATTAGCCGTTGATTGGTTCAGATAGGTGTTGTTATAGGCTAATTTAATTTTTTCCGAAAGTGCCCGAAAATAGGTTTGATCATCTGAATTATTTAAAACTTGAGCGATATCAGCCATTATTTTAGCGTTCAGGAAATAATAGGCTGTAGGCACAGATGCAGGCTCACCCTCTTTCCACCCCTTAACCATACTTCCCCAATCGCCAATCCAACCTTGGGGCAGAATATAATCCTTTGCTAATCGATCCAGAAATAGCATATAGGATTTAAACGCAGCATAATGATCTTCTAATATTTTACGGTCGCCATATTGCTGATAAGTTTGCCATGCCATAATCAGGTAGGTACTGCTCCATTCGATACCTTGATCGATGATATAAGGCCTAGGCGAAATAATTGGAATATCTCCGCTCTTCAAATCTTGATTCACTCGAATACCCTCGAACCAATTTTGATAAAACAAAGCCATATCAAAGTTTGCCATTGCCTCCTCAGCCGTAACTTGTGCATCTCCAAACCAGCCTAGACGCTCATCCCGTTGCGGACAATCCATCGGATAGCCCATCATGTTGCTTTTTTGCGACCACACCGTAGCCTTATGTATCTTATTAACCAGTAGATTACTGCAATTAAATTGGCCGGTCTGAGAATTATCAGAATAGACGGCTTCACCATTCAGCGTTAACAACTTAAAAGGTCCATTCAGCGCTTTAACCTCCACATATTTGAATCCAAAATAGGTAAAGGAAGGACGATAACTCTCTATCCCATCTCCATTCATGCGATATTCTGCTGAAGCATTCGCATGTTCATTACTGGTAATATCGAGGGTTCCATCGGCATTTAGATCTTCAGCAAAGCGAAACTTAATGATTGTATTTTTCGATCCTTGACCAATGATATGGATCCACCCTGCAAAGTTTTGACCCATATCAAAAATCCGAACGCCCTTCTGTGGGGTAACAAGTTCTTTGGGCTTAAAAATCTCATGAATCTTTATGGCAGGCATTCGATGTGAGACTAAACGAGTTGCAGGAAGATCAACCGAAATAGCTTTCTGCCATGAGGAAGCATCGTAGCCCGGCTTAGACCATCCTTTATGTGCCAATGAAGCGTCATAAATCTCGCCATCGTAAACACAGTTGTAGGTTACGGGTCCTAAGGCCCAATTCCATTTATTATCGGTGTTAACCCACTGAATAGATCCATCTTGAAATTCAATTCGAATCTGTGCGATAGCCTTTTTTGCTCCAAACCACTGCATCCGATAATCGTTCCACCATTTTTTATATGGATTATACCAGCCATTCCCAAGGTGTATCACAAATGCATTAGATCCTACATGAATATAAGTACTAACATCATAGGTATCGTAGAGGACGTAATGATTATAGGGCGTTTTGGCGGGAGCTAAAACATGATCCCCCACACGTTGTCCATTGATATAAAACTCATAAAAACCCAATCCGGTGATAAATGCTTTTGCCGATTTTACCACCTTATCCAATTTCACTTCTCTTCTTAAGAGTAGGGAATTGCCATCGTGATTGACCGAATCTTTTGGATCCTGCTGCTTAACATCTTTAAAAAATCCGTCTGCAGGGAGTGAGTTATAGGTAGGAACATTGCCTATCCAGCTCGCCTTCCATTGTTCATCAGTCAAGAACGATGTCTCAAATTTTGCTGTTTTACTTTTGAACTTCCTACCGAAACGATCCCAGACGATCACCTTCCAGAAATAAGTTGAGAAGGATTTTAAAGCACTCCCTTGATAGGCATGTTGAATTGTTTGGTCGGAAATAATTTTACCGGAGTCCCAAAGATCACCTTTATCAAGATTTAAATTAGCTGACGAGGAGGAGACCAAAATTTGATACGCTTGTTGGTTTTGATTTCTATCCATAGTCGAAATAACCCATGAAAGACGCGGATTAGACTCCGAAATATTAATCGGATTCTGAGTGTAATCGACCATTAACTTCTTAAAAGCAAATCGGGATTCGGCCTTTAAGCTAGTCGACAGAGCAACAAACAGCAAGATCAACAGAGTCGACAGAAACGACCTTGTCAGAGAATAATTAAATCGTTTAGTACAGATCAGTTTCAAACACACAAAGTAACAAGTTAGTAAGGTTCAGAATAAAAAAGATCCGAAATAGAAAAGCATAATGTCAATTAGAAACAATACAACGGCACTACTTAAACTCTTTCCGATATTCAGAAGGGGTCTTTTGCATGACGGCCCTGAAGTAGTGGTTGAAATTCGCCAAGTTATTATATCCACACTCATAACAGATTTGTGTGATCTGCTTATCAGATTCAGCTAAAAGCTTCGCTGCCATTCCAATACGGACATTTTTTACGTAGTCCATAAATGTCTGATTGGTCTTCTTTTTAAAATAGCGACAAAATGAACCTGGCTCTTTATAAACTAAGGCAGAAGCTTCTTTTAACTTAATGCCACTTTGAATATTATTAAATACGTACTCGTAAATCTTGTTGATCTGATCTTGATCTGTATCAAAAGAGTTTGCCAAGGAGGAAGGCAAAGCTAAAATCTCACGATCTTCAATCTGAAGTAAAAGATTAAAAACTTTTAACAATTCAATATAGCGCTCTAGCCCTTTCAGAGTCACCATCTTCTTCAAGGTCTGACCCACCTTCTCGGTCTTCTTCCCTTTAAACCAAATGCCATTACTTGCATTCTTTAACAGATCGACAACCTGCTCAAGTTCAGGAGTATTAAAAAAATCAGAACTAATAATATTTTCATTAAAATGGGTCACAATGCACTCCGCAGGTGAGTCAAGATCAGACTCAAGATTATCCCAGCAATGTGGGATATTGGGGCCCAATAAGACTAAGTCTCCTTTGGTATAACCAGATATACTATTCCCAATGATTCGTTTTCCCGATCCTGAAGCTATATAATTTAGTTCAAAATTCCTATGAGAATGAATCCTTGTGCTATTGGAAGCCAACTGTAACTTCCTAGTAATGAAGGAATAGTTATGAGAGACAAAGATCTTCTCATAGATTATTTCCATTTTTTATTTTTTTAAGTTTTTTAGTCTTTTTTAACTTTATAGGACAAATATATAAGATTTATGCAATATAAAAGTTAAAATTCAATGCAAATAGAACAAGATTATAGAAGAATAAAAGAACTTGATTGTTTTATTTTGTATTGCAATCAAATAATTTATACATTGCCAGCTAACCTATTTTAAGTACAAACAATATATTTTATCAAGCTATTATGAATTTACCTTTAAGGGGAATTATTCCTCCAGTTATCACTCCATTGTTAGACAATAACACATTAGATGTTAAAGGACTTGAAAAAATGGTTGAGCACCTAATCAGTGGCGGTGTGCATGGCCTATTTATCCTTGGAACGACTGGAGAAGCACCTAGCTTAAGTTATAAGCTTCGCAAAGAGTTTATTAAAAAAACTTGCGAACTAGTAAACCATAGAGTTCCTGTTATGGTGGGCATAACAGATACATCATTTGATGGATCGCTTGAGATTGCTGAATATTCAAAAAGCGTTGGAGCCGATGCAGTTGTTGTTGCACCTCCTTATTATATGCCAATTGCGCAGTCGGAATTAGTTTTTTATCTGCAAAATTTAATTCCAAGGTTGCCTTTACCTGTGTTGCTTTACAACATGCCAAGTCACACTAAACTCCACATGGACTTAGAGACTGTTAAAATCGGCCAAGAGCTTGGAGCGATTGGTATTAAAGATAGCTCAGGTGATATGTTTTATCAAACAAATTTAATTGAAGCGTTTAAGGACAAACCTGAATTTGCAATTATTACAGGTACGGAGCTTTACCTTCCAGAGACCATATTACAAGGAGGACACGGTGCCATTGCTGGTGGAGCCAATATCTATCCAAAATTATTTGTTGCCATGTATGAGGCATCCATTGCACGTGATTTTGAAAAAATTGCCAAGCTAAGAGAGCTAGACATTCAACTTTACAATACCATTTATGCCGTGTCAGGGAGTAGCTCAAGATACATCAAAGGGATCAAATGCACGTTAGCAACGATGGGAATTTGCAATGATTATGCAGCATTCCCATTAACAAAATATGAAGGTGAAGACCGCAAGAAAATTGAAAAATATGTTGCTCAGTTTAAAGGAATACTCGACTAATGAATAGATGGATATCCGTTGTGGGCCGAGCGCAATTTTCTTAATTTCAGCCACACAACCTTATCAAACATTATACTTTGCTTCGATATGCCTAATAAACATTAACTAGACATATCGAAGCATTTTTTTACCTAAAAATTATCTGAAATATATTTTTCAAAAGACTAAAGAACGAATAAATCAAACTGACTGATTAAGTTAAGACTGACCATTTTATCTCGATTATTTCAAATCAACTAACTATCATGTTTAAAGAAAAGATAAGTCTTCTTATTCTTGTTTTTGCATCCCTAATTCACCTGTGTGGGCAAAAACCTGAAGCCAAGCACGCTGATGTCATCATTTATGGAGGCACCTCAGCTGCAATAACAGCAGCAGTGCAGGTTATTAAAATGGGTAAAACGGTAGTGATTGTCTCACCAGACAAACATCTGGGAGGCCTTTCTGCTTCAGGACTAGGCAAAACAGATTCTGGCGAGAAATCAATCATCGGAGGATTAGCCCGTGAATTTTATCAACGGATCTACTCTTATTATCAAGATCCTAAGGCTTGGCCATGGCAAGATAAAAAGGAATTTTCCATTAAGGGACTTGGACTTACAGAAGAGGATGGAGTAAATCGTACCCTTTGGCTTTTCGAACCTCATGTAGCTGAAAAAGTCTTTGAAGATTTTATCAAAGAGTATAAAATCACCGTCTGCCGCGATGAATGGCTGGACAGAACAAATGGAGTACAAAAAAACAAAGGCTCCATAGCTTCAATTAAAACACTCTCTGGCAACACCTATAAAGGTGAAGTATTTATTGATGCTACGTATGAAGGGGATCTAATGGCAGCGGCAGGTATAAGCTATCATATTGGAAGAGAATCAAACAGTACCTACAACGAAACATGGAATGGGATTCAAACAGGTAACCTACCTGTCAAGTTTCACAGCTTCAAAGACCTTCATGTAAGCCCTTATGTGATTCCTAACGATCCCAAAAGCGGAATACTGCCTCTTATCTCAACTTCCGCTCCAGGGATCCGAGGTGAAGGCGACAAGAGAATTCAAGCCTACTGTTTTCGAACTTGCCTAACGCAGAACAAATTAAATAAAGTTGAATTTGAAAGACCTGCAGATTATGATTCAACGCAATACGAATTACTTATTCGAGCTTATCAAGGTGGATGGCAAGAGACATGGGGCCTATTTTCTGCGGTTCCGAACTTAAAAACAGATGTGAATAACAGAGGTCCATTAAGCTTTGATAATATCGGAAAGAATTATGATTATCCTGAGGCTACTTATGAACGCCGCAAGGAGATAATCAAACAACACGAGAGCTATCAAAAAGGTCTCTTGTATTTTATGTCGCATGATCCAAGAATGCCTTCAGAAATTAGACAAAAAATGGCTGAGTGGGGACTTTCAAAAGATGAGTTTACCGACAATGGTAATTGGCCTTACCAGATCTATGTCCGTGAGGCAAGACGAATGATTGGAGAGTCCATTCTGACCGAAAATGAGATTACTGGTAAAAACAGAGTCCTTCATCCGATAGCTATGGGATCTTATAACATGGATTCACACAACACCCAGCGGTATATCACTCCAGAAGGATATGTTGAAAACGAAGGGGATATTGAAGTGAAAATACCACCTTACCAGGTTGACCTTGGCTCAATAATCCCAAAGAAAACGGAATGTAAAAACTTACTAGTGCCAGTAGCCTTATCAAGTTCGCACATTGCTTATGGCTCCATTCGTATGGAACCTGTCTTTATGATTTTAGGACAAAGTGCGGCAACGGTGGCTGTCCTTGCCTTAGAAAACAAGAAAGCCATCGCTGATCTTGAGTATACCAAGATAGCAGCTAAGTTATTAGACGACAAACAAGTATTAGAATTCAAGAAGCACAAGTAGATCAAAATTATGAAAAAAACAACCCTTATTTGTCTGTTCCTAATTGGATGCTTATCAACAAAACTAATTGCTGGCGAACCTTACAAAGGATCTCAAGCCGTTGTGCTCTCTGAATATCTATTTAAAAAGGAGCAGGTCTCCTTTAAAAGCTGTCATGCTTCAACGATTGCAGAGACTTCTGCAGGGCTAATTACTGCCTGGTTCGGAGGAACAGAGGAGAAAAATCCGGATGTAGCCATCTGGACGAGTCGATTTATAAATGGCAAATGGTCCATTCCTGTCGAGGTGGCCAATGGAGTTCAGAAAGATGGCACTCGCTTCCCTACTTGGAATCCTGTACTATACAATGCAGGCAAAGAGCTTATTCTATTCTATAAAGTTGGTCCTAACTGTTCCGACTGGTGGGGAGAGATGAAAACCTCAATCAACAATGGTGAGACGTGGTCGAAATCAACACGTTTACCGAAGGGAATCTGGGGACCTATCAAAAACAAACCGGTCTTGCTCTCAAACAATGTATTGCTCTGCCCTTCCAGCACCGAATATGATGGTGAAAGAATACATCTAGAATCGACATCAGATGGAGGTCGGAATTGGCATCGTACGGAAGCCCTTAACGACGGAAAGGAATTCTCAAGTATTCAACCGACAATTTTAAGTTATGGAAATGGGAAACTTCAACTTTTATGTCGAAGCCAAAGCCGAGTCATACTTACAACTTGGTCGATGGACAATGGCAAAACGTGGAGTCATCTTGAGCGCACTCAGCTTCCAAATCCCGATTCAGGCATCGATGCCGTAACGCTTAAAAGTGGAATGCAACTTTTAACTTACAACCATTTTAATCCGAAATGGGATTGGGAATCAAGAAACATCCTTACGGTAGCCATATCGCAAGATGGAGTGAAATGGGATGGTGCTGCAGCCTTAGAATACGACCTAGATCCAGACACCGAATATTCGTATCCAGCAGTTATTCAAACCAAAGATGGTCTGGTTCACATCACCTATACCTGGAATCGAAAACTCATCAAGCATGTGGCCCTAGATCCAACCCGATTCAAAACCAAACCAATCTTAAATGGCATCTGGCCAGAAGAAAAATAAGAAAACGAACTTAATTCATTCGATATGAAAACTACGATTATTCTATTATCACTTTCACTTTTCGTGACCTTTCAGGGAATTACTCAGTCAAGAAATTCAAAACAAGCCATCGTGCGTGAAGAGCTTATCTTCCCAACACAAAACGAGCATACTCATGGAAGCAGCTTAGTTTCCTTGCCAAATGGCGACTTACTTGCAGTCTGGTTTCAAGGAAGTGGTGAGCGCACCGCTGATGATGTTCGCGTGATGGGATCGAGACTAAAAAAAGGGGCAAAAGAGTGGGCTACCCCTTTTCTAATGGCCGATACGAAAGGTATTCCAGACTGCAATCCAGTGTTATTCTTAAATCAAAAAGGTAAGTTATTCCTGTTTTGGGTTGCCGTCTTAGCGAATAAATGGGAAAATGCAATATTACGCTTCAGAACCTCAACCAACTACAACGGTGTTGCGGCCCCAATCTGGGAATGGCAAGACGACATATTATTTAAACCTACTGACAGTTTTGCGAAGGAGGTAGAACAAAAGTTCAAAGATATGCCAGAAAAACATGCGGGCTGGGCTGCATTCGCACCTACTTATGATAATCTCATCAAAGAAGCCAGTAAAGATCTAACCAAAAGGACCTTTGGCTGGATGGGGCGCATACACCCGATCACTTTAGCAAGCGGAAGAATCCTACTGCCTCTTTATAACGACGGATTTAATTTCTCCTTGGTCGCTATTTCCGATGATGATGGCGCAACCTGGAGACCGAGTCTTCCAATTGTAGGACGAGGACCAATACAGCCTGCTTTAGCCATCAAAAAAGATGGAACTATCGTTGCATACATGCGCGACAGTGGTGATGCACCAACCAGAGTTCACCGGAGTACCTCAACCGACAATGGCGAGACATGGAGCTACTCGGTAAAAACAGATATTCCGAATGAGGCAAGTGTTGAGCTCTGCGTCCTTAAAGATGGCAAATGGGCCTTTTTAGGTAATGACATCAATGATGGACGCTATCAACTTTCCCTGTATCTTTCGGATGACGAAGGAGAAACCTGGAGATGGAAAGAGCTTATCGAATATGAGGCAGATAAAAAAGGTAGTTATTCCTATCCTTGCTTGATACAAACACCTGATGGACTGCTAAACATGACCTATTCCTATGCAAAAGGAGAAGGGAAAAAATCAATTAAGCATGTCGTTATTGATCCAAAAAAACTTACGAAATAATCTATTAATATACACCAACATCCGCAATAACTAAAATGAAAATAAAGACCAATCCATTAAAAAAGCATTCAAATGGCCACTTCAGTAAAATACTGAACTCGGCTTTAGGAATTGTCTTCGCACTAACTATACTTGCCCTGCCAACAACCCTATTCGCAAACAAACGGGCCAACGAAGCAACAGGCAAATCAATCCCGGCAGCAGAATCGAAACAGAAAGAGCAAACCGGGGCAGAAAAACTTGGTTTTCCATCTGGCAAGGTGGTCTTGTTATTACATATTGATGATGCTGGGATGTGTCCCGAAGCTAATACCTCAACCTTCAATTATATCGAGAAGGGATTTCTAAATTCTGCGGCTGTGATGATGCCATGTTCGAATGCCGAAGCAATCATTAAATGGGCAATAAAGCATCCGAAGGCAGACATTGGTCTTCATCTTACCCTTACCAGTGAATGGACAAACCACCGCTGGGGACCTGTTTCAGATCCTAAAAAAGTTCCTGGACTTATCGACCCAGATGGCAAATTATGGCATGAAGTGCCCGATGTGGTAGCACATGCATCGGCTAAAGAAGTTGAGACAGAAATTCGCGCTCAAATCGAAAAATCTATTGCCCTTGGATACCGTCCAAACCATATCGACACGCATATGGGTACACTCTACGGATCACCTGAGTACGTTAAAGTATTCCTAAAAGTTGCAGAAGATTATCATATCCCGGGAAACATTATCAATGTGGCAAATCCTGAGATTGCTGAAAATTTCAGAGTAGCTGCTGGATACCCTATCACAGAAGAGGTAATTACGAATATTCGCAACTACAACATGCCCAAACTTGATAATTTCACAAGTGTAGGACCAGGTGATACCTATGAGATCAAGAGAACAAACTTCTTCACCCTTGTGAAGTCTCTCAAGGCAGGTCTGACAGAAATTATCTTCCACCCTTCTGTACCAAATGAAAACTTAAAATCAATTACTGGCACTTGGAAGCAAAGAGGCTGGGAAGGTGATTTATTTGCAGATCCTGTGGTCATCAAATTTTTAAAAGACCAAGGGGTGATCATCACCGATTGGAAAGAGATTATGGCTCGATTTGAAAAAAAGAAGTAAATGCAAAGATATCCGCATACCAACTAATGTAAACTTAACGACTACATTCATCATGATTCAAACCGCTAATAAGTCAGGGATGGAGCATCTTCCTCTTCGGAAGTTAAGCCTCCTCGGAATGCTATTGCTAGTCACTGTTTTTGCGATATTTCCGCAGAAACTTTCGGCGCAGAAGATTAACCTTCCCCTGAAATGGGCAACGAATCAAAAGAGCTTCATTGAAAGTGCAGCGACAGTAGCCGATGTGAACAATGATGGCTTAGACGAAGCCATAGTCACGTCGCAAGAAGAAGTTATAGCGATTGGAAAGAGTGGGAATAATCTTTGGCGCTGGCGATCAAAAGGGAGGTTTATGACTTACCCCTCGGTATTAAAACGTGCTGGAAAATCGGCTTTGATTTATGCGGCCGATAATAGAGGAAATGTAACTTGTCTTGACGGACTAGGAAAGGTTGTCTGGCAAGCTAACTTAGAGGCAGGTACTGATTGGTCTGCCGGAGTAATCGCAGATCTTGATGGGGATGGAAATCAGGAGTATATTCAGACTGATGCCTCTGGGAATATCTGGATATTTGACGCCATTAGTGGCAAGGTGGTAAAGAAAACAAAGATTTCGGGACAGCCTGTTAGCCCATCAATTGGAGATTTAGACGGAGATGGGAAACTAGAACTTGTAATTGCAACTACCGATGGTTCATTAACTGCGCTAACACATGATCTAACCACCTTATGGCGAATTAAGATTGGAGGAGCATCAGAATCTTGGTCTACCCCTGCGCCAGTGATGTTCGGCGCCTCCAATGGTAAAAGCTATATCATCGCCGCTTCCAGCAATGGAGAGGTATTCTGCCTCGATGCTAAAGGCAAATCAACTTGGCAATATCCGACAAACGTGCCAGTATCCTCTTCTATCTCTGTTGGCGATTTCGATCAAGATGGTGAGGCCGACATCTTTCTTATTACCCATTCCGGAATTATTTACAGATTCGATGAGCGAGGAAATGTTCTCTGGAACATCGACATGCAAGGCCGATCTCTAGCACCTGGAGCAATTGCAGATATTGATGGAGATGGAAAATTAGAATATCTAGTAACAACCCAAGTTGGACATATTTTAGCTTTGAATAATCAAGGGACGGTGATTTTCGACCATCAACTGCCTTCAAGAGCGATCAATGTCACTGCATCATTTGGTCATGTGACTGGCAACAGCGATAAACTTGATTTCGTGGTAACAGGCGGCGAATCAGGCATGACCTACTGCTTTCAAACTTCCAGTGCAAAAAATCCAAAGTTGCAATGGACAAATTACAGAGCGAATATGCAAAACACAGGCACATGGTTCGGATTAACAAAATCTGATGAATTAAGAATGGTTCCTCAAAATTTGTCGTGGAATAAAATTCTAAATGGTGAAAAAATTAAATTCAACATCACCAATCCAAATCCAACCGTAAATCCATTGAAAGCGCATGTCGAATGCATTAGTCCAAATGGGACTAAAAATTCTGCTATTGCAAATATTTACAATAAAGAAGGTCAAATCTATCTCCCAGCAAACTTCACTATTCCTGGCGTTTATCAGCTGAGCTGGTCTGTTTCTGATTCGAATGGGAAAGAGTTGTTAGCGGCTTCTAAAAGTGTAACCATACAACCATTCGAAAACGATCGTTCTTTGGCTTCACAAGCTATCAAAGCTTTAACAAGCAGTGCGGAGAAAATTTCTTCGATCTTGCCTTTATCCGCGTTGGCCTTGCAAAAAGAAGCCGCTGAAATTCAAGCAGAAGCTACCAAACTATCGACAGATCAATCGAAAGTACCGCAAAGCAATTCTGTATTTAGCCAGTCGATTATAAAATCAACTGCGAAACTTAATGAGTCAGCTAAACGAGCAATCACGGTAAGCGGTCTTGTTGCTCAAGCAGCGAATCTTGGTGCTGGAACAAGCTTAATCGCCTTTGAAGGAGATAAATGGGACAACCGCAATGTTGACAAGCAATTGCCAACAAGCGTTGAAAATCCACTAAACTTAAATCATATAGTAGTCCCAAGTGAACACCATCCAATACCGATTGTGATGTTTAACATTACAGATCACTTACTCAATGCTAGAGTAGTTTTAGACAAGCCAGTAGCGGGCATCAAAGTAACCCCATTGCGCTCTATCAACACGGCGAGTTCCCTTGGCGAGGATTCTTGGGATGCACTACCGGAACTCGATGAATCGGGAGTAGTTTCTATTCCGGCCCTCTCAAGTAGAGAAGTTTGGCTAGATATTGAAATCGAATCGACAGCTAAAGGAAAACAAAATTTAGAGTTCACCATCCAAGCTCTTAACGGTGCTGGTGTTTTAGATACATCAAATGATCCACATGATGTTCCAGCTCCAGAGACGAAGGTAAAAGTGACACTCGACATCTTGCCGTTTACCATGGCTCCATCGTCTGACTTTAGAATGTGTACTTGGTCACCATCTAAAGGGCCAGAGGTTCCTTCGTTGCTTGCACATGGAAACAACGTCTTCTTATTGACTAATCCAATATTTAAATACAATGAGAAAAATGAACTTATTGGATTTGATTATTCGGGCCAAGATGAGGCGTTAGCCCTGCTCAAAGGGAAAGAGGTCTTTTTACTGATCAATGGTTTGCCAGGTATTAAAGAGGAATTTGCCAGCGAAGGTTACAAAAAACAGTTCAATACTTATCTTAAAGATCTGATCGCTCATTTATCAAGTTTTGGATTTGGAATCAATCAGTTTGCCCTTTATCCAATCGATGAGCCAGGGGGCAATGGTTGGGCAGCCGTTAAACAAGTTGTTAAATTTGGGGAAATCGCCAATGCTGCAAACCCTGATGTGATGATTTACCAAGATGGTGGCGGCGAATTACCGATGTTTCAAGCCATGTCTAAATCGGTGAATGTCTGGAGTCCAACCATCGACTGGGTAGGTGACAAGTCGCCTGAGATGGATATTATGAGGACAAAGAAAAAATTCCTTTGGTCCTACAATTGCTCCTATGCCTCTTCAAGGCCAGTTGGACCAAACATTAAAAACATCAACTTGATTTATGAATTTCGCACAGCTGCTTTACTTGCTATTCGTAATGGCGTTTCCGGAATTGGTTTCTGGTGTTACAACCTAGGTGCTGAAAATCCATGGTCAAGAATAAAACAAGAATACAATCTCGTCTATCCAGGGAAAACAAAATCAATTACCAGTCGTCGTTGGGAAGCGGTTCGAGAAGGAATTGAAGATTATAGGATCTTAGCGGCATTAAAGAGCAGTCTAAGTGATGTGAATATTGACCCATCGGTACGCAAGAGTATCGAACATCTACTCAATGTCAGTCTGCCAGAATTTATTGATCCAGGATATCAGGCGATGAAGCTGGGATTCTCCAGGGAGGTTTTTGATTTTGTCTGCAGCGAATCTAAGATGACCAATTTTAGAGACGAGATGATGAACTGCATTCAACTTCTAAATTCAAAGAAAAAAGCGGCAGAAAACAAAACATCGGCAGAGAAACTTGGATTTCCAAAAGGGAAAAAAGTTATTCTATTGCATATCGACGATGTGGGTATGTGTCCCGAGGCCAATCAATCTACAATAAGCTACATCGAGAAGGGATTTCTAAATTCTGCTGCTGTGATGATGCCATGTCCTAACGCAAATGCCATGATTCAATGGGCTAACGCACATCCAAAAGCGGATGTCGGACTTCATCTTACGCTAACAAGTGAGTGGAAAAACCACCGTTGGGGATCTATTTCTGATCCGACAAAAGTTCCGGGGTTAATCGATCCATTTGGGAAGCTGTGGCCTGAAGTCCCTGATGTGATTGCACATGCATCGGCCAAAGAGGTAGAGATGGAGATTAGAGCTCAGATCGAAAAATCCATTGCTCTTGGACATCGTCCAACCCATATCGATACACATATGGGAACCCTCTATGGCACTGAAGGATACGTCAAAGCCTTTTTAAAAGTTGCTGAGGAGTACCATATTCCTGGTAATATCATCGACCTTTCGAATCCTGCGATTGCGGATGCTTACCGAAAAACAAGAACCTGGCCTATCAATGAGGATATCATCAATGCAATTACGGAGTATAAAATGCCCAAGCTAGATAATTTCACCAGCGTACAACCAGGTGAAACCTACGAGCTAAAAAGAGAGAACTTCTTCACATTAATAAAGGGTTTAAATGAAGGCCTAACAGAAATTATCTTCCACCCTTCAACACCTACAGAGAACTTAAAATCAATAACCGGTACTTGGAAGCAAAGAGGCTGGGAAGGTGATTTATTTGCAGATCCTTTGGTCATCAAATTTTTAAAAGACCAAGGGGTGATCATCACCGATTGGAAAGAGATTATGAAACGATTCGAAGCAAAAAAATAAATGAATAAAATAGATCGATTAATTTCAGTTGACGTCTTCAGAGGTATTATCATTGCGATGATGATCTTGGTAAATTATCCAGGATCCTGGGGATATATGTATGCACCCTTAACTCATTCACATTGGAATGGATTAACTCCAACTGATTTTATCTTTCCCTTTTTTATTTTTATTGTGGGTGTTTCCATCGCACTATCTTATTCGAAACAACTTGCTGACTCAAAGCCTCGAAAGGAGATGGTGAAGAAAATCCTAATCCGAGGAGCTAAAATTTACACCATTGGATTCTTCCTTCATTACCTCCCTGAGTTTGATTTTAATAAAATTGATCTATTCGGAGTCTTGCAACGTATTGCCGAAGTGTTTGTAGCTTGTGCATTGCTCTATCTCTACACTTCTTGGAAAACACAAATTTATATCATCGCGGTAATTTTGGCTGGATACTGGCTCACCATGACCTATATCCCAACCGATGCGTTTATTGCAGGAACATCAGAACCTGGTGTAAACTTTGCTGCTTGGGTCGATCGATTGATATTCCCCATTGAAACAATTGGAAAACATGGGTGGACAGCCGAAGGATTTTACAGTTGTTTTCCAGCTATTGCCTCAGGAATCATTGGGATGTTAATTGGCCAATTTATCGTGATTCGGAAAACATCTGAAAACACCATCCTTTGGCTTGTTGTTGCGGGAGTTGCTTGCATTATAGCTGGAACTATCTGGGGTTGGACTTTCCCTATTAATAAAAAAATATGGTCAAGCTCATTTGTTCTAGTCACCTCTGGATGGGCAGCGATAGTACTTGCGTTATCTCTATTTTTAATTGACCTACAAGGTTATAAAAACAACCTAATTGCGAAATTCGGAGTTATATTTGGATCAAATGCAATTGCAATTTACATCACGGCCGATCTGTTTGAAACGACCTACAAATACACAGGAATTCACGACTTCGTTTATCTCGGCTTGACAAATCTTGGTATGTGTGAGCTCAATGCTTCACTGATCTGGTCTTTCTGTTCCGTTCTCTCCTGCTTTTTAGTCGGATTCATACTGTATCGGAAACAACTCTTTTTCAAAATTTAGAGATCTAAAAAGTGCTATGATGATAAACCAACTCACGCTCATTTTAATTCTTGCTTTATGCTATAGCTGTGGGGTAAAGAAAAGGGAGCATAAACTATCTTCTAGCAAACCAATTCGAATAATCCAGCTGGATCCAACACATAGTCATGCGGCAGCCGCACAAAATGAGCACTTAGATTCCGTTGATAGTACCATTTACGTATATGCTCCCGACAAAAGTGCCATCGGGCCCTATCTTCAGCAGATTAAATCAATGAATTCTCGTAAAGAGAGTCCAACACATTGGAATGAGATTGTCTATTTTGGTCATGACTATCTGGAAAAGATGGCCTCGGATAAAAAAGGGAATGTCGTGGTTCTTGCTGGAAACAACCGGCTAAAGATTAACTATATCGAGGAGTCACTCAAGGCGGGAATGAATGTATTTTCAGATAAGCCAATGGTTATTAATCAAGCGGGATTTGAACGATTAAAAAGCTGCTATCAGCTGGCACAAGACAAAGGATTGATATTGTTTGACATGATGACTGAACGGTATAGTCTGATTCACCGAATTCAGAGATCAATCATGCAAGATTCGATGCTGTTTGGTAAGCTAACCAAAGGAAGTCCGACGCATCCAGCAATCGTTGAATCGAGTGTTCACCATTTCTACCGCGGCGGTAAAGGGACTCGGCCAGCTTGGTATTTCGATGTGCTGCAACAAGGCGAAGGTGTTGTTGACGTAACAACTCATTTAATAGACCTTTCCTTTTGGAAATCTTTCCCCGAACAAGCGATCGACTACCAGAAAGATATTAAAATGGTTGGAGCTACGCATGGCACTGTCAATCTTTCAAGAGCTGAATTTACGGCGGCAACCTCGCTTCCCGTAATCCCATTATCTCTTGCATCGTACATGAAAGACTCTACACTTTCGGTCTTTGCCAATGGCAGTATCAACTATATTTTAAAAGGTGTTTATACGAAGGTCGAGGTTGAATGGCGCGCAGCAACTCCTCCAGGGGGGAATGACATTCGCAATGCTTACGCTGAAGGGACGAAGAGCACTCTATTTATTATGCAACAATTTGGACAGAATAAACCCAAGCTTTGTCTTCAAAAAATAAAATCGATACCTGATCAAGCTTTCAAGACGCAACTTATAAAGACATTTACTAAACTTCAAAAAGATTATCCAGGTTTATCCTGGTCTGAAGAGGGAAAAATTATTCAAATTAATATACCTTCGGAATTAGAATTAAATAAGGATATCACCTTTAAGGTTTTTAGCGGTCATCTCTTAAATCATACGATGCCGAAATGGGAAGTACCAAATACAATAGCAAAGTATTTCATTACCACTTCCGCTTTAGAGTTAGCCAAGTCGAATAAGTAAAATAAAGTTTATGACGACAACGAGACGTGAATACATCAAGAAATCAGCTGCCGCGACTGCTGCAATTGCCATCGGAGGTCGTAACAGTGCACTTTTAGTTCAGCTTGGAACATCTTCTAACACGTTGAACGATTATTTAAAATAAATCCCCAAAATAGACATACCCTTTACGATCATGAAGCTTCAAAATTCTGGTCACACGAGTATGAAAAAGGATGGGAAATGACATTGTAAAATTTAGAAACAACAAACTATGTTACCACTTAGTGAATTGCTTAAGCTTAAACGCTGGAATACCCCAACGATATACAATGGTTGGGAACAGATAACGAAACATCCTCGAACTTCAGGGTTTAATTTAGAGGAGACGGTCGATTTCATGCCAGAATTTGGACCGATGATTGGGTATGCCGTAACCGTTACCATTCAGCCATCCACCCCTGGATCAAACCCGAATGCTTGGGCTGAATATCGCGAATATATTGCCTCATTACCTGGCCCAAAGATCATTGTGATGCAAGATCTAGATAAGCCAAGTGTAATTGGCTCTTTCTGGGGCGAGGTTAGTGCGAACACGCATAAATCACTTGGCTGCGTAGGCGTTATCGTGGATGGTGCAATACGAGATCTTGACGAGATGAAATGTGCAGGTTTTAAAGCCCTTGCACGTCGTCTCTGCGTGGGTCATGCCTATGCGACTCCATTAAGCTGGGGAGAACCTGTTGAAGTATTTGGAACAAAAGTTAAAACGGGAGATTTGATACATGCCGACAAACATGGATTCTTAATTATCCCAGAAGAAGATCAGCCTCGTATTCTTGAAGCCTCCTTATTTATGGATAACAACGAATGTGATACCGTGATTAAAGCGGCACTAAAATACGATCAAATCGACGAACAAGTAAAAATCGCCGGCGCCATGAACGGAGCCGCTAAAGCATTTGGTCAAGCAGCAGTAAATGCTCTTGGCAAGGAAGGAGAATGGAAATAATGGTTGGACAAGAATTTAGAGACGCGCTGCGTTCAGGTAAAAATGTGTTTGGCACCATGCTCACCTCAACATCACCTAAGATGTTCGATGTGACGTTAAGCCTAAACTTGGATTATGTGTTCTTTTGCGATGAGCATGTCGCCTATGATCCAGAGACCTTAAGTTGGATGTGCCGAGCTTATAAAGCTGCAGGAATAACTCCTATCGTTCGAATACTTGAACCCAATGCCTACCTAGCAACGAAAGCGTTAGATGCTGGTGCAGGGGCTATCTTAGTTCCCTACATTGAGAAAGTTGAAGATGTTTACGACCTAGTTGGAGCCGTAAAATATCGTCCATTGAAAGGGGAAAAACTTCGACGAATTCTTTCAGGAAAAGAGAAACCAACAGCTGAATTGGAGGCCTATCTTAAGAATCACAATAAAAATCACACGTTACTCTTAAATATTGAAAGTCCAGCGGGGGTTGCTAACATGGAAGAATTTTTCAAGATTCAATCCGTTGACGGACCAGGTGTAGATGGCATAGTTTTAGGACCTCATGATCTCTCAACATCCTACGATATGCCGGAGAAATACCTCAGTCCAGAGTTTCTTGATTTAAGCTGCGGGATAATAAAAAAAGCGAGAGCTTGTGGAGTGGCTGCTGGTGGTCATAATGGATCACGAGGAACCCTTGATTTACAGCTAGCTTGGGCTAAAGCAGGAGCGAACATCCTGATGCATACCTCAGATATGTTTCTCTTTGCAGATAAGATGCAAGATGATCTCAATAAATTAAGAGAAGCCAAAGGGGAGAAAACAAACAATATTCGATCCACAGAAAGTATCTAAAGATGAGAAATGCACTCTTAGCTCTGGTACTTTTAGTTGTTGCGTTTGGATGTCAAACCGCACAACCTATCAAATTCGTATCAAACGGAATAAGTGGTTATGCCATTCATATTCCTCAGAATGCGAATGAGCAAGAGAAACGTGCAGCTAACATCCTTCAAAAGTATGTCAAGGAGATCTCTGGATGCGAGCTGACTATAGCTCTCGGGGGCGAATCGGGTGGCAAAGGAGTCTATATCCATGAAGATAAAACAGTCAAAATAGATGCTTACCGGATTAAGAGCAGCGATGATGGATCAATAACAATTATTGGAGGTGAGCGAAAAGGGTGCGTTTATGGAGCAATTACCATACTTGAGAAATATTTCAATTGTCATCTCTATAGCCCCACCTTCAAAGTCATTCCTAAAAATAAAAATCTAAGCCTTCCACTGATCAACCTAGCTGATTCATCGGTTAACAATTACCGTATCGTCAACTATTTCTCATCTGCCTATCAGAATGATGAGGATCTAATGGATTGGAATCGGCTTTTTAATAATTACATTTTCGCTTCTCACTCTTTCGACTGGCTCCTCCCTTGGGAGACCTTTTTCAAAGAACATCCTGAATATTATGCTTTCAGAGAGGGTAAACGGATGCCAACACAGCTGTGCATGACCAACAAAGAGGTCGTAAACATTGCTGTTGAAAAACTAAGAAAGGAGATGGCTGCTAATCCTAGCAGAATTTATTGGTCGGTAGCACAAAATGATTTTGGCAATCCTTGTCAGTGCGACAATTGTCTGAAAATTGAAAAAGAAGACGGTTCTCAGTCTGGTCCGGTTATCTATTTTGTTAACCAAATCGCGAAAGAATTTCCGGACAAGATGCTTTGCACCTATGCCTATACCTATAGTCAGTCGGCACCCGCTAAAACAAAGCCACTCGAAAATGTGCATATCACCCTTTGCTCCATTGAAACAGATCGTAGTCGACCAATAGAGAAAGATACCGCGAAAGCAGCACGGCAATTTGTGAAGGATATTGTCGATTGGGGCAAGATAAGCAAGCATATTGCAACCTATGATTACACCATAAATTATCACCATTTTATCTCTCCTCACCCTAACTTGTTCGTCCTTCAACCAAACATTCAGTTATTTGTGAAGAACAATGTCTTTGATCATTTTCAACAATCGGATATTGCCGAAGGCCATGAATTTGCGGAGCTAAGACTTCATTTAATCTCCAAACTTTTGTGGAATCCGAATATCGATGTATCGGCTACGATGGACGAATTTCTAAAAAATTTCTACGGACCAGCAGCCCCATGGATCCGAAAATACATCAATGAACTTCAAAGTGATCTTGTTAAGTCGGGCGACAGACTCAATATTTTTGGTCCTCCCTCCTTTCATCAAACAACCTATTTAACGGCTGCAAACCTAACTAAATACAGTTCAATCTTCGACCAAGCAGAACAATGCGTCACCTACGATACGGTATACCTGTATCATGTCGACATCGCTCGATTACCACTTAGCTATGCCATTCTGGAGATTGCCAAAGCCAATTTTGTGGGTCCAAGAGGATGGTGGGATGAGTCAGGAACTATTCGTTCAGAGAAGATGGATGCGATCTTAGAGAAATTTAATCTGGTGATGAACCGCGAAAAAATTGGAGTAATGAGTGAGCATAATCTCACAGTAAAAGAGTATTACGACATGAGTCAGCAGACCGCTAGTCATGTTTTCGTTCAAGACAATTTAGCTTTTCATAAAAAAGTCGTCGCGAATCCTGTTCCAAATTCATTAAACAAGTACAACCATGCCGATATAGGTTTGCTTACCGATGGCGGCATTGGGGATCTAAACAAATCGAAACCACTTTGGATCGGCTGGGAAGAAGAGCATGTTGAGCTATTGTTAGATTTAGAAGTAGTTACAAAAGCCTCTTCGATTGAGATTACCTCTCTTTGGGATACTAAAACACGACGAATACTTCATCCCTCACTAATCGAATGTTTGGTCTCGGAACGAAAAGATGACGAATATATTTCGATTGGCACGATTGAAAATAAAGGGATTCAACTTGAGGAAAAAAGTATCAAAACACATTCGTTTAAGATCTCAAGCTCTGTGAAACCTTTTAGATATGTGAAGATAAAATTAAACGGAGCTAAGTTTATGCCGCCACCCTACTCGACCGTCGGACAGAGAGCTCAATTCTTTGTAGGGGAATTAGCAGTTACAAAATAATGGATTCCAAGGCATGAAATCGCGTCGCTTATTCTTCAAGAAAATTAGGAGCTGTGT
>JAPLDS010000029.1:58344-92936 GCA_026391295.1 Bacteroidia bacterium
GGTATCTAACGAAAAAACCTGTCTCAGTAGAGATGAAAGATGGAAAAATTTTTAAGATAACACCGATAAAGAAACTTTCCGATGAGGCTCATCCTGCCTTTATCGCACCAGGTCTAATCGACAATCAAGTAAATGGCTTTGCAGGTGTTTCTTTCTGCTTAGCTGGTGGGGAATTAACTAAAGAGGGAATCATAAAGGCGACGCACGAACTTTGGAAAATGGGAGTCACCACCTATCTTCCAACACTTACCTCGAACAGTCGTGAAGTGCTAGTGCGCAATTTCACCCTGCTAGCCAAAACAAAAAATGATCCTGAGCTAAATGGGTCAATCGTGGGATACCATCTTGAAGGGCCTTATATCTCTCCGATTGACGGTTTTCGTGGAGCCCATCCACTGCGGCATATGCGCAAGCCAGATTGGAAGGAGTTTATGGAATTTTACGAGGCCTCAGGCAGAAATATTATTACTATCACGGTGGCACCAGAGCTAGAGGGCGCCATTGACTTCATTAAAAAATGTACCGAAATTGGGGTTACAGTAGCCATTGGACACCACAATGGGAGTAAAGAAATTATTGAGGAGGCAGTCGCCAATGGTGCAAAAACAACCACACACCTCGGAAATGGGTGCTCAAACATGATCAATAGGCATGTTAATCCTTTATGGCCTCAACTAGCCAACGATAAGCTTATGGCAAGTCTAATTTGTGATGGATTTCATCTTCGCGACGAAGAGATTATTGTCTTTTATAAAGCAAAAGGTACTAATAGAACCATTATAACCTCCGATGTTACCCACTATGCCACCCTGTCACCAGGAGAATATAAAAATGATGAGGGAGAAACAATACAACTAACCAAAGAAGGAATGGTTCGCTTGGCGTCTCAGAATGTACTCTACGGCTCGGCTTCACCGTTATCGAGAGGCGTGGCACATATGATAAAAGTTACAGGCTGCTCCTTGGGAGAAGCTATTCAGATGGCAAGTACAAATCCAGCAAAATTATATGGATGGAAGGATCGTGGAGTTCTTGCCCCAGGCAAACGTGCCGACCTAATTCTATTCGAAGTTGGAGAAAATGACCTAACGATTAAAAAAACCTTTGTTGCTGGAAAATTGGTTTACGAAGCTCAATAGTATCTTAAAACATTGAATTTGTGCAGCTAAACCTATTGCTTAAAGCAGACGATAAAACTTGAATTCTAAGGAAAACTAACTACTTATAAACCATAACAAACTAAGTTAACCATGAAAAGAAAATTCGCATTATTGATATTGCTTGTCGTCTTAGGGGTTATCTCGAGCAATGGGCAAAAGGCACCTACGGGAAATCCCAAAGATTTTAAAATAAAAACATGTCTTCATTCAGTTAGTTACAGTGGAGCATGGAGAGGCCAGGCCTTGCTCACCGTTGATCAATTCCTTGTAAAAGCAAAAGAACTAGGTTTTGATGGTGTTGAGCTTGGGACCAAACGACCTCATGTATCGTTAATTGATTATGATGATGCGGCACGTAAGAAACTAAGAGCTCGGATTAAAGAGCTTGGACTCGAATTAGTTTGCCTGGCAGGATACAATGACTTTACTGCAGGCGTGGATAAGGCGGGCATTCCAAACGTGGAAATTCAGGCTGTTTATATTGGAGAGCTAGCTCGTTTAGCAAGTGACCTTGGAACGAATATGGTTCGAGTATTCACTGGTTACGAGCGAACTGGAATACCTTTTGACAAACAGTATGCGCAAGTAGTAGAAGGATTGCAAATGGCTGGAAAAATTGCGGCCAAGTATGGCGTTACGCTTGTGGTTCAAAACCACCACGATATCGCCGTTCATCATGATGTGATGAGATGGCTACTAGATGAAGTAAACCTGCCGAATGTAAAAGCAGGATTCGACTGTTGGGCACCTACCATGCAGGGATTATCAAAGGATGAGATTAAAAAGGCCATCTATATCATGAAGCCTGACATTCTCCTTACCACCGTAGCCGATTACGAAAAACTGCCTCGCTACAGATACGAATCGGGACAAGTCAACTATGTAGAGGAACTTGCAGAAAACCGAATGGTTGCAACTGGCGAAGGTTATCTCGACTACAAAACGTTTATCTCTACATTAAAAGAGATCGGCTATCAAGGTTATATTTCATATGAAATGTGTGCACCATTAAAAGGGGGAGGTAGCATTGAAAATCTTGATAAGAACGCAAAGGTGTTTCTGAATTATTTAAAGCAATTTGAAAAATAATCTACTTCATAAATTTTCAATAAAAGATAATTATCATGACAAAAAGAAGAGACTTTATAAAGGCTAATATCTTAGGATCTGCAGGTATTGCCATCGGCGGAATTGGATTCAGTGCTAAATCATATGGTTCTATTGTTGGAGCCAACGACCGGCTTAACATTGCCCTTGTCGGATTACGAAGCAGAGGTAAATCGCATTTGGAAGAGTGGTGTGCGTTAAAAGACAAGCAAAACATCAGACTAGTTGCCTTGTGTGATACCGACTCCCAGTTTTTTGCAGAACGTGCAAAAACAGTATTTGACTCAACTGGGGTTATGCCAACAACAGACTGGGATATGCACAAAATATTAAATAATCCGGATATCCATGCAGTATCGTTTGCAACCCCTAATCACTGGCATGCCTTAGGAACCATCTGGGCTTGTCAAGCTGGGAAACATGTCTATGTTGAAAAACCTGCCTGTCATAGTATTTTCGAAGGACGAAAAATGATTGAGGCGGCGAGTAAATATAACGTACGTGTTCAAGTTGGCCATCAGGGTCGCTCCTATCAGAATGTGCAAGAAGCCATGAAATTTTTACATGATGGAGGAATTGGCAAAGTATATATGGCTCGTGGACTTTGTTACAAACCACGCGAATCATTTGGGATCGCCAAAGACAGCACACCACCGGAAACATTGAAATATGAACGTTGGCTGGGTCCCGCCTTATGGCGAGAATACAATGAAAAGAAAAGTCACTATAACTGGCATTGGCATTGGGATACTGGAAATGGAGACAGTGGCAATCAGGGGGTTCACGAATTCGATTTTGCTCGTTGGGGCCTGAATAAAAATGAACATCCAATCTCTGTTTATTCAACAGGTGGCATTTATGGCATAAGTCCAGATGAATGTTCTCAGGAAACACCAAACACGCAAACATCAGTCCTTAAATACAAAGATGGCACGATGCTTGAATTCGAAACCAGAGGTCGATATACAAATCGTGAAGGGGATCAGAACATAAGTATCGGCAATGTATTTTATGGTACAGAAGGTTACATGGAAATGCAAGCTTGGGAAAATCGCGGTGGTGAATGGCAGGCTTTTCGCAAAAGGGAGAAAGTGCCATTTGCAGGCTCAAGCATAAAAGACAAAGAAAAACTTGGAGCAACCTTGTTGGGTCCTGAAAGTACAGCACATTTTTCAAATTTTATTGATGCAATAAAAGCAGGAAAAAATGACGGACTAAACTGTAATGTGCATGAAGGATTCTACTCTGCTGCACTTCCTCATTTGGCGAATATCTCTTACCGTCTTGGTCATGAATTAAAATTCAATCCTGAACAGGAGAAATTTGCTGGCAATCCAGAGGCCGACGCCATGCTTAGAAGAAATTACAGAAAGCCTTATGTTATTTCAGACAAAATTTAAAGACTAATTTCTTATTTTGGGGACCTGAAACGAACTGAATAAAACCAAATGACAGAGCAAAAACATACTGTTGGCACTTACCGCTATCGCATCCTGGCTTTGGTCTTTATGGCTACGACCATAAATTATTTTGATCGCAGTATTATTGGGGTTATGGCCCCAACCTTGCAAAAGCTTTTCGACTGGTCGAATAAAGATTATGCGTTGATCATGGTCTCCTTCAAGATCGCCTATGGTATTGGGCTATTATTTATGGGGAGTATCATTGACCGTTTTGGGACCAAGACTGGTTATACCCTATCTATTGTAATCTGGAGCATTTTTGGAATGCTGCACGCGGCCATTCGACCAGCATTTAGTCTAATTGGTTTTATCACTGCCCGCTTCGGACTTGGGATTGGCGAATCGGGTAATTTCCCCGCGGCCATCAAGACAGTAGCATTGACGCTTCTACAAGTGTCGGTGCTATTTTAGCTCCATTTATTGTTGGAGCCATCGTAACCGTAGAGGGCAAAAACTGGCAGATCCCCTTTTTATTTACTGGGGTACTAAGCGCCATTTGGGTCTATCTCTGGATTAAGTTCTATCAAAAACCGGAGGAGCACCCTCAACTTTCGAAAGAGGAATTACAGTATATAAATAGCGACTCAACCGAGGAGAGCGTTGAAGGAATCCCATGGCTTAAACTTGTGCCAAAGCGCGAGACATGGGCCTTTGCCTTAACAACAATTACGGATGGCGTTTGGTGGTTCTACCTTTTCTGGGGAGCTAAATTCTTAGCCGAACAATTTGGAGTCGACATTAATAACATAGGTCCACCATTCTTGGTGATCTTCATCATGGCTGATATAGGATCACTTCTGGGAGGATATACCTCGGGTGCATTGATAAAAAAAGGGTGGTCCATTAACAAGGCGAGAAAAATTACCATGCTAATTTGCGCCATCATCATTCTACCCGTGGCCTTTGTCCCTGTCATAACAAGCAAATGGCTTGCGGTATTCCTAATCGGTCTTGGAGCAGCAGGTCATCAATCATGGTCTATCAATGGCTATACACTTGTGCCTGATGTGTTTCCAAAAAAAGCAGTTGCCTCTGTAATCGGCATAGGCAAAATGGTGGGCGTTGTGGTAGCCGTAATTGCCGACCTCGCACTTGGAGCCGTATTAGACAAAGCAGGCAATACGGGCTATTTCTGGGCCTTTATCATTGCGGGACTATCCTACTTAACTATTCTAGGCTTTGTGCATCTTTTGATGCCTAAGATGACACCAATGGACGATAATTTAAATTATATTAAAGCATAAAATAATTGATTCAACAGATGGAGATAATCATCTCAGATACTAAACAAGAACTTGGTTTAAAAGCGGCCCAAGCTGGTGCCGCCCGAATCCGTGAGGCTATTGTAGCGCGTGGAGAAGCGAATATCATTGTGGCAACTGGAGCATCACAATTCGAGATGTTACAGGAGCTCGTCAAAGAAGATATCAATTGGTCTGTCGTTACTGCTTTTCACCTCGATGAATACATTGGGATCAATGAGCAGCATCCCGCTTCATTTCGAAAATATCTAAAAGAACGATTTGCTGATTTAGTCCTGCCTAAAGCGTTTAACTATGTAAATGGTGATAGTGATCCCTATCAAGAGTGCCAACGGTTAGATAAGCTAATCCAATCTTTCCCGATTGATGTGGCTTTTGTAGGGATTGGAGAGAATGGTCACTTGGCTTTCAACGATCCTCCAGCGGATTTCGAAACAGAAAAAGCTTATCTGGTGGTGGAATTAAACGAGGCCTGTCGCAAACAGCAGCTTGGCGAAGGATGGTTTAAAACTCTTGAAGATGTACCACAACGTGCTATTAGCATGTCGATTAAGCAGATTTTAAAATCAAAATTTATTATTTGCAGTGTGCCAGACCAGCGTAAAGCGCAGGCGGTATTTGACACTATGACGTGTGAAATCTCACCCCTTCATCCGGCTTCGATCCTGCGAAATCATCCAAATACGATGGTCTACTTAGATAAAGAAGCAGCATCATTATTGAAGAACTTTTAATAAATCAAACTATCTATAACGTGAAAACAAATTTTTCTAGACTTCTAATTTTTGGATCTCTTACAATCCTAATTTCTGCTTTTGCACCTGCACCGGAGAAGAAATCAAACCTCGATTATGTCGATCCATATATTGGAGGGATGGGTCATTTGCTCCATCCAACCAGACCAAATGTGCAATTGCCTAACCAAATGATTCGAATGCACCCCATGCGGGCTGATTTTCTAGATGATCAGATTAGCTCTTTCCCTTTAACCATGATCTCCCATCGGGCAGGCGAACTTTTTGGCGTCCTTCCAGGTACAGGAACACCTAAGTCCGACAATTGGAAAGCCCGGCAGACTTATGATCACGATCTTGAGATTGTACGGCCTTACTATTTCTCAACCTATCTGATCGATGAAGATATTAAAACTGAGTTTGCACCAGGGAATAAAGTTGGATATTTCCGTTTCACCTTTCCTTCAAAAAGCAATAAAACACTGCGATTCCAAATTAACCAAGAAGGTCATTGGGAGTTTTTCGCTAACAACACCCTTGTTGGAGAGGAACAATTTTTTGGGATGAAAGCTTATGTTTATGGTGAGTTTAATCAGAATGGTTCGGCTCAACTGAAGAGTGAACCGCGATTTATCAAAAAGACGAATAAAACGAAGCAGGAACCAACAGCCTGGATTGAGTTTTCAAAAGATGAGCCGAAACCAGTCGAATTCAAATATGCGATCTCCTTTATCAGTGTTGAACAGGCGAAAGCGAACCTGAAAAATGAGTTGTCAAGCTGGGATTTTGACGGATTAAAAAATAAGGGTGAGCAGGTATGGGCTGAAGCCATGAATCAAATTGAGGTCAAGGGTGCTACAGAAGCACAGCGCCGAACTTTCTACACCTCGCTTTACCGCACCTACGAACGGATGGTAAACATCAATGAATATGGGCATTACTATAGCTCATATGATAAGAAAGTTCATGCAACAGACCGTGATTTTTACATCGACGACTGGGTTTGGGATACCTATCTAGCCAATCATCCTCTACGCATGATGCTGCAACCAAAAAAAGAATCAGACATGCTGAATTCATATACACAGATGTATGAGCAGTCAGGATGGATGCCTCAGTTTCCACTTCTTCATATCGACAACCCAGCGATGAATGGCTTCCATTCGACCATTGTGTTTTTAGATGCCTATCGAAAAGGGATTAAGGGGTATAATGTAGAGAAAGCCTATGAAGGAACACGAAGAAATGGGTACGAAGCGACCTTATTACCTTGGAGAAATGGGATAAAATGTTCATTAGATACTTTTTATCGAGAGAAAGGGTTCTATCCTGCCTTAATGCCTGGCGAAGTTGAGACGGTTAAAGAAGTTGACAGCTTTGAGAAGCGCCAGAGTGTAGCAATTACTCTTGGAGCTAGTTATGATGACTGGGCACTTTCGGAAATGGCTAAGGAGCTAGGGCATAAGAAAGACCAAGATTATTTTCACAAACAATCCACGAATTACCGCAATCTTTACCGTCCAGAAAAGACATTGATGTGGCCGAAGAATGCCAAAGGAGATTGGATTGAGATTGATCCAAAATTTGACGGTGGTCCTGGAGGTCGTGATTATTACGATGAGAATAATGGATATACCTATCAATGGCAAGTTCAAGAAGATATCCATGGGCTAGTTAAACTGATGGGTGGACGGGAGAAGTTCACCGCGAACCTCGATCAGCTATTCCGCGAAGATCTTGGACGTACGAAATTTCAGTTCTGGGCCAAATTTGCTGATGCTACAGGTATGGTAGGACAATATTCAATGGGTAACGAACCAAGCTTCCATATCCCATGGCTGTATAATTATGCAGGCGAACCATGGAAAACACAAAAAAGAGTCCGTTTCTTACTTGACGTGTGGTTTCAAGATAATATTTTTGGAATCCCTGGGGATGAAGATGGAGGTGGGATGACAGCCTTTGTAGTCTTTGCTTCAATGGGTTTCTACCCTGTGACGCCCGGATTGCCAATCTATAATATTGGAAGTCCAGTCTTTGAAGAGGTTAAAATAAAACAAACCAACGGCAAAACCTTTACAATCAAAGCGCATAATTATGCAAAGGGAAATAAATACATTCAATCGGCAAAATTAAATGGTCAACCCCTGAACAAGCCGTGGTTTACCCACGCCGAGCTTTTAAATGGAGCTACAATCGAATTAGAGATGGGAGACTATCCAAATAAGAAATGGGGTGCTTCTGTTGATGCAGCTCCGCCATCATCTATTGAATAGGACTCCAATGATCATGATTGATAAGTAAAATGAGAAATAACCGCAGAGACTTCCTAAAGAAAGGGGCCCTAACAGGTTTAATCATCTCAGGGACTGGGCTTTCCAACACGCAACTTTTAGCTCAGAAGAGTCTGAGAGAGAAGTTAAAAGAAAGCCCAATTTCTGCCGTCTTATTTTATCGATCGATACATTTCAACCAGGATGAGGCTCCAGGCTTACTCCCCTTGAATGCGACCAAAATATTTTATCGTATACTGAAAGAAAGAACAGGAGTTGAGTTTAAGAAACCATCTAAAAATAGACTAACTATTCGTCTTGTTATAAACGCTGGAAGTTTACCCGCGGAGGGATTTCGAATAGATCGAACAGCAGAACACTTAATCACGATTACTTCGAGTAATGAAAATGGTATTTTGTATGGATTAGGAAAATTATTACATAACTCGACTAGCACAGAACATGGGTTTAAGCCCGGAAAATGGGAAGGTCTCTCTGCTCCTGAGAAGAAACAACGAAATATCTATTTCGCCACACACTTTAATAATTTTTACCATACTGCTCCCATTCAAAAAGTCATTAATTATATTGAAGAGTTAGCATTCTGGGGTTATAATACCATAGAAGTTTGGTTCGACATGCACGGCTTTGAGGGGATCAATGATCCCAAAGCTAAGAAGATGTTGGAAAGGCTTGCCTTAATTTTGCGCGCTGGTAAAAGTGCGGGAATGAAGGTCGCGATCTGTATGCTTGCTAATGAAGGATATAATTCAACACCAATACACTTGCGTGCTACGGAGCCCAAGCAGATCAAATTAAGGGGACGATATGGAGTCGAAATTTGTCCTTCGAAGCCTGGAGGGATTGAATTAATCATGCAGCAGGTTGAAGAAGAATTTGATGCTTTTAAAAACCTTGGTGTAACATTAGACTTATTAATTCTTTGGCCCTATGATCAAGGGGGTTGCGGATGCGACCAATGTATTCCATGGGGATCGAATGGCTATTTAAATCTATCGCGCAAGATTAGCACCTTAGCACGTCGGAAGATTCCCTCCATAAAAATTGTGCTTTCGACCTGGCTCTTTGATTGTGTTGAAGACGAAGGAGAATGGAGAGGGCTAACCAAAACCTTCCAGAACGAGAAACCATTCGTGGACTATATCCAAGCAGATTCGCATGAAAAGTTCCCTAAATATCTGAATGAAAACAGGGTACCTGGAGGACTCCCCTTATTAAATTTTCCTGAAATTAGCATGTGGAACTCATGGCCATGGGGCGGCTTTGGAGCCAATCCGCTTCCACAAAGATTTCAACTATTATGGAATGAAGTTAAAGGAAGAGTCTCAGGGGGAGCACCCTATTCAGAAGGAATTTTCGAGGATCTGAATAAGGTGATCTACAGTCAATTTTATTGGACAGGTGATCGCACAGCAACTGACATACTCAGGGAATATCTCTCATTTGAATTTTCTCCTGCAGATCCAGAACTGATTCTTGAAGTTATTGAAATTCTTGAAAAAAATCACGGACTTCAAGCACATTACAATGCTGCAAGTGGAACAATGATAAAGGTTCCTAAAAATGATTTTGGAGCCAAAAGAGCTTATGAGATCTTACAAAAAGCGAACGATCAGCTTCCCGATCAGGTAAAAAGAGGATGGCGATGGAGGATATTATTCCTACGTGCGATGTTTGACTATGAATTACGAGTAAGTCAAGGAGTTCAGACAGAAAAGATAAAGGCTGGATTCTTGGAGCTTACAGCCTTATATTATGCCGATCAAGCGGATCCGTCGGTCCATCCACCCAGAGATTAAAATCTGGCGTAAAACAAAAAAGCTAGAAAGGGATTCTTTCTAGCTTTTTTTATCTAATAATGTATTTTAGGTATTAATCCAATGTCTTAGCAACGGAAACTTGTTCGAATGCTTCAATGAAATCACCTTCTTGCAGATCGTTGTATCCTCTGATGTTCAAGCCACATTCGTATCCTTTGGCAACCTCTTTAGCATCATCTTTAAATCGTTTTAAAGATTCAAGATCACCTGTGTAGACTACGATACCATCTCTAATAAGACGAACTTTCGAGTTGCGGATAATTTTTCCATCACGAACAATACAACCGGCAATGGTTCCAACCTTCGTAATGCTAAATACGTTAAGGATCTCTGCCGTTCCTTTGATCTCTTCTTTGATCTCAGGCGCTAACATTCCTTCCATTGCTGATTTAACTTCATTGATTGCATCGTAGATGATTGAATACAGTCGAATATCAATCTCTTCCTTCTCAGCAAGTTTACGCGCACTCATGGAAGGCCTCACTTGGAAACCAACAATAATCGCATTTGAAGCTGAAGCAAGCATGATATCAGATTCAGTAATCTGTCCGACTGCCTTGTGAATCACATTAACCTGGATCTCGCCAACTGATAGCTTGATTAACGCATCAGCTAATGCTTCAATTGATCCATCAACATCACCCTTAACGATAATATTTAATTCTTGGAAGTTGCCAATTGCAATTCGTCGGCCAATCTCATCAAGAGTAATATGTTTTTGAGTCCGTAGACCTTGTTCACGTTGAAGCTGTTCACGTTTATTGGCAATCATACGCGCATCGCGCTCGCCTTCCATAACGTTGAACTTATCACCAGCCTGTGGTGCTCCATTTAATCCTAAGATCAAAACTGGCTCTGCAGGTCCTACTTGTTCTACGCGCTGATTTCGTTCGTTGAACATCGCCTTTACGTGACCAAAATGGGGTCCAGCAAGGATTACATCTCCAACTTTAAGTGTTCCATTTTGCACAAGGATAGTAGCGACATAACCTCTACCTTTATCTAATGATGACTCAATAACAGAACCAACGGCACGTTTATTTGGATTTGCTTTTAGCTCCAACATATCGGCTTCAAGCAATACTTTTTCTAATAAATCTTTAACCCCTAAACCACTCTTAGCCGATAGTGGCAAGCTGCTGTTTAATTTTCTCTGCATCAGCGGCTGGTTTATCAACCTTATTTATAGCGAATATAATCGGAACACCAGCAGCAGTCGCATGGTTAATCGCCTCTTTTGTTTGCGGCATCACGTCGTCGTCAGCTGCAACGATAATAATAACAATGTCAGTAACCTGAGCACCACGAGCACGCATCGCGGTAAACGCTTCGTGACCTGGTGTATCCAAGAAGGTAATCTTGCGACCATCCTCTAAGGTTACATTATATGCACCAATATGCTGTGTAATACCTCCGGCTTCACCCGCAATAACATTTGCCTTACGGATATAATCGAGTAATGAAGTTTTACCATGATCGACGTGACCCATCACCGTAACAATAGGTGGTCGAGACATCAGATCATCTTCTAAATCTTGTTCTTCAACAATTGCTTCTTGTACTTCGACAGAGATAAATTCAACCTTAAAGCCAAATTCATCTGCCACCACAGCCATAGTCTCTGCATCAAGTCGTTGATTGATTGAAACAAATAGACCAAGTGACATACAAGTCGCAATAATCTTTGTCGGAGGCACATCCATCATCGATGCCAACTCGTTTACAGAGACAAACTCTGTAACCTTGATAATACTCTTATCTATTTCATCCTGAACACTCTGTTCAGCCATCTTCTCGCTAAATGCAAGCCGTTTATCACGACGATATTTCGAACCCTTTGTCTTCTGACCTTTAGTGGTCAAGCGAGCTAAAGTCTCTTTGATTTGTTTTTGTACATCCTCCTCCTTAACCTCTTGTTTAACAGGAGATTTCTTTTTGACAACCAAAGAGATTTTTTTCTTCAGTTTATCAGATTTCTCACCCTTATTCTCCGGAGTAGATTCAGGCTTTTTCTCTGCCGGTAAGTCAACACGTTCCTTTATTTCGTTTGGAACACGTTTCCGTTTTTTCTTATTGCGAAGTTGATTTTCATCAACACGAGTTATTTTTTTCTTCTCTTCAACTGGAAGATCAATTCTTCCTACTACAGTTGGTCCAGATAATTTCTTGCGATCTAACTTGAAAATCTCATCTTGATTATCGATTCCATCAACAGCTACATCATCTTCGATCACTGCCTTCTGCTGAACAGCCTCTGTTTTTTGTGAGACCACTTGTTCTACAGGCTCATTTGCAACGGCTTTTTTCTTAACAATTTCTGAGGCAGGCTTTTCTGTCGTACGCTGTGGATTAAGATCAATCTTACCGACAACCTTCACATTATTTTCGATCTGAGACTGGTTGGACATCATCTCAGGCTTAGCAGCCTCTTTCTTAACTTTAGCTGGAATCTCCGTTGGCTCTATCTGAACTTTTGATTTAGACTCTTTGGTCTCTTCTGAACTTTCGGTTTTTTTCGGTGAAGCTACTTCGGTAGTTGAAGCTTTAACTTTCGGTTTGACCTCAAGATCAACCTTGCCAACCACGGTAATTTGTGGCCTATCATCGTTGCCTGCAGCATCTGCAGATGGTTTGAAAATTTCCTGAGTCGAAGGCTTAGAAACATTCGATTCACTTGTGGACTTTACTGTTGTCTGCCCAGCATGTTTATCATCTTTATAATGGGGAAGGCTATGATCCTTGATTAAAATTGAGTCATCATCGGCCTCGGCATCGTCTGTATCTTTTTTTAAAGCAGGCACATCTGAAATTAAAACAGCTTCATTTTTCGCATAGTGATGACGAAGATTAAGCTTATCAGCTTCCACCTTCGCTTCATGATCTTTTCGGAATTGCTTCTCGAGAAGTTCATGCATATCAGCTTCAATTTTTGTATTTGGATCACTCGAGATTTTATAGCCCTGCTTCTGCAGGAAATCTACTAATGTAGTGATTCCCACGTTCAGCTCACGCGCTATCTTACTCAATCTTGATCCTTTTTCCCCTGTAATCATATCTTCCCAAACAATTAATTATGCTATTTAGCTAAGCCAAGTTTAATGCTCCAAAAAGAGTTATTCAAACTCTGCTTTAAATATGCGCAATACTTCATCAATAGTTTCTTCTTCCAAATCAGTACGCTTAATTAGATCTTCACGCGATATGCCCAAGACATTCTTCGCAGTGTCACATCCAATCGCTTTAAGTTCATCAATAATCCATCCTTCGATCTCATCAGAGAATTCATCAAGACTTACATCTTCTTCATCAACGGTATCACGATCTCTGTATACGTCAATGTCGTATCCTGTAAGTTGACTAGCCAACTTAATGTTAAGACCTCCCTTTCCAATTGCTAAAGAGACTTCCTCGGGTTTAAGAAAAACTTCTGCACGATTTTCATTGGCAAAAAGTTTAATTGAAGAGATCTTAGCTGGGTTTAGGGCCCGCTGGATATATAATTGTAGATTATTGGTATAATTTATAATATCAATATTTTCATTTCGTAATTCACGAACAATGCCATGAATACGTGAACCTTTCATCCCAACGCAAGCACCAACTGGATCCACACGCTCATCGTAAGATTCTACAGCAACCTTCGCTCTTTCACCCGGGATGCGGACAATATTTTTAATGGTTATCAAACCATCGAAAATCTCCGGAACCTCAAGTTCAAACAGACGCTCAAGGAAAACAGAAGATGTTCGAGACAAGATGATGTAAGGACTATTATTTCTCATCTCAACTCGGATAATTACCGCCCTAACAGCATCTCCCTTGCGGAAAAAGTCGGTAGGAATCTGCTCCACCTTAGGAAGCAAAAGTTCATTACCCTCATCATCAAGCAAAAGCAATTCACGTTTCCAGATCTGATAAACTTCTCCAGTAACGATCTCGCCGATCTTGTTTTTATATTTTGTGTAAACGTTGTCCTTCTCCAGTTCAAGAATACGAGTAGCTAAATTCTGTCTTAGATTCAGAATTGCTCTTCTACCAAAGTCTGAAAACTTCACCTCATCGGTTACCTCTTCTCCTACTTCGTAGTCATCACCAATCTTTTTAGCTTGTTCAAGCGTGATTTGAAGGTTTGCATCAGTAAATTCGTCATCTGCGACAACTGTTCTATTGCGCCAAATTTCAAAGTCACCCTTGTCAGGATTGATGATCACGTCGAAATTTTCGTCTGTACCAAACTGTTTTTGAAGAACACTACGGAAAGAATCTTCAAGCACACTCATCATAGTGGCTCTATCGATACTTTTAAGATCTTTAAACTCCGAAAACGTGTCAATCAAGTTCAGGTTATCCATATCTTCAGGATTTTATTAAAAAGAAATTACTATTTTAACTGTTTTAATTTGATCAAAAGGATAAGCTAATAGCTTAGTTACACTGACTTTTTTGCCGTCAACCTTCTCTTTTGTTGCTACTTCTAATTCAAAACCTGCCTCATCAGCCGATTTCAATATGCCCACTAACTTTTCTCCACCATTCGTAACCACCTCAACTTCGCGACCTATATTTTTAAGGTATTGACGAACAACTTTAAAAGGTAAAGAGAGTCCTGGTGATGATACTTCTAAGGAAAAATCTTCAGTTTCGCGATCAAAGCTACCTTCGATATGACGTGAGATTGTCACACATTCGCCTACGCTTACCCCAACATTACTATCAACGTAAACAGAAATTGCATTCGCTGCACTTACAGTAACTTCTACAATAAACAGATCCCCTGACATTGCTTCCAACGCAAGAGACTGAACCTTTTCTTTAGTTATCATTTTTACTATCAATAAAATAGGGGACCTTCCGTCCCCTAATCCTTCGATTATTCTCCGCAACAAAAGTAAACCTTTTGTGTGAAAAAAACAAATTTTACCCTCTCGTAATTTGAATATGAATTTTTAAATGAGATAGTTGTGATAAATCAAGAGTATTAAAGGAGAACATTTGCTAAATTTGAACCATAAATTTATAACGTATCCTAAGTTGAAAAACTCAATTAATAAGATCATAAATGATCCGGTTTGGGGATTTATAGAACTTGATTCAGACCTCCACATCAAACTCATAGAACACCCTTATTTTCAAAGACTTAGACGAATAAAACAATTAGGATTATCCTCCTTGGTCTACCCGGGCGCTAATCACACCCGATTTGAACATGCGATCGGAACAATGTATTTAGTTCGAGAAGCAATCTCCGTGCTTAGAAACAAAGGGAATAAGATCACGCCCGAAGAGGAAGAAGGTGTGATGGCAGCCTTATTATTGCACGATATTGGTCATGGACCCTTTTCGCATGCACTCGAACAAAGCATTGTTCAAGGTGTGTCGCACGAAGAACTCTCATTAATTTACATGAATGAGTTAAATCAAGAGATGAACGGAAGGCTCACGCTTGCCATTGAGATTTTCCTCAATAAACATCCGAAGAAATTCTTACACCACCTTGTGAGCAGTCAGCTTGACATGGACAGGTTAGATTTTCTAAAACGAGACAGTTTTTATACCGGTGTTTCTGAAGGGGTCGTTTCTTCTGAACGAATCATCAAAATGCTGAATATTAAAAATGATCAGCTTGTTGTTGAAGTAAAAGGAATTTATTCCGTTGAGAAATTCCTTATTGCCCGACGACTGATGTACTGGCAAGTTTACCTTCACAAAACAGTAATCTCGGCTGATTCTATGATGATTAAACTCTTAAAACGAGCAACGGAGCTAGTCGCTCTTGGTCATCCTGTAAATGCCTCTGGTCACCTCACCTTATTTCTAAATAAAACAATCCAAGCAAAGGATTTTAGATCGACAGATTCAGAAACAAGAAAAGCAGCCCTAAAGACATTTGCCGATCTCGATGATACAGATGTAATATTCTCCGTAAAGGGTTGGATGAGCCATCCAGATCCCATCTTATCCAATTTATCCAAAGGACTTATCAACAGAAAGTTATTAAAAATAAAATTATCAGACGCTCCATTCAAGGAATCCAAACTGACGCTCCTAAAAAATGCAGCCATGGAGAAGTTTAAACTTGATAATCAAGAGGTTGAATTTCTTATTGTGAATGGCGAAATATCTAATAGTGCTTATGATTCAGAAGCTGGAAGCATTGAAATTCTCTCAAAGAACGGAAAACTAAAAGACATAAAAGAAGCGTCAGACATTAACCTAGAGGGACTTACAAAGATCGTGCGCAAACATTTTGTGTGTTATCCGGCAGAAATCCAAACAAGGTAAATATTTTATTATTTTTGCAGCGTAAATTTTAAAGACCAACGAATGGAGTTTTCGGCAAAAGATATTGCAGCCTTGATAAACGGAACTGTTGAAGGGGACGGCAATGTTAAGGTTAGTAGTCTATCTAAAATTGACCAGCCAACACCAGGGACAATTACATTCCTCTCTAACCCTGCATATGCCAAATACATCTATACTACAACGGCATCAATCGTCATTGTTAACAATGATTTCAAGGCAGAGGAAGAATTAAAATGCACCTTAATACGTGTTGCAGATGCATATGCTGCATTAGCAAAACTTCTTGATTTTTACGTGAAATCGAAGCCTCAGAAAGTGGGTATCGAGCAGCCGAGCTTTATTAATCCGACTGCCACACTAGGAACAAATGTTTATGTAGGTGCATTTACTTACATAGGTGAAAACGTTAAAATAGGAAACAACGTCAAAATATATCCGAATTCTTACATCGGTGATCAGGTAAAAATTGGAGATAACACCATAATCTATTCAGGAGTTAATATCTACTACGACTGTGTATTAGGAACGAATAACATCATTCATTCAGGTGCAGTCATTGGAGCTGACGGATTTGGATTTGCTCCGAATCCAGGGGCGGCCTATTCAAAAATAGAACAAATAGGAAATGTGATCATTGAAGACAATGTTGAAGTTGGTGCGAACACGACAATCGACCGTGCAACGATGGGATCGACAATTGTCCGCAGCGGCGTTAAACTCGATAATCTAATCCAGATCGCACACAACGATGAGATTGGAGCCAATACGGTTATGGCTGCTCAATCTGGAATTGCAGGATCAACGGTTATTGGAGAAAATTGCATCTTTGGAGGTCAAACAGCCACATCCGGTCACATCACCGTTGGTGCAGGTTCTAAAATCGGACCAAAATCAGGTGTTATATCCTCCTTAAAAGAAAACTCTGTTGTTTTAGGTACGCCAGCAATGGATTTTAAAGCAACCATGAAATCATATGCTGTATTTCGCAATCTACCGCAGTTACGCGATGATCTGATTGAACTACAGAAAAAAATAAAATCACTAGAAAACAACGATTAAAAAGATAAAATTCGCTCAATGGGAAGTACGAAACAAAATACCATCAGCAAAGAGGTCTCAATCTCTGGAAAAGGCCTTCACACTGGAGTGGAAGTTACCATAACTTTCAAACCTGCACCTGAAGACTTTGGCTTTAAATTTCAACGAATAGACATAGAAGGCCAGCCAATCATTGAAGCTAACGTATCGAAAGTAAAGGGTACCTCTAGAGGCACCGTGCTTCAAGAAGGAGATCTTTCAATTAGTACGATCGAACATGTGATGGCGGCCTTAATTGGAAGTGATATCGACAATGTATTAATGGAATTAAACGGCCCTGAAGCTCCTATCTTGGACGGAAGCGCTACCCCATTTATGAAACTGTTAAAAACTGCCGGTCTACAAGCACAGGAAGCTGAGCGGGAGTATTTCGAGATCAAAAAGAAAATTGTTTATCGCAATGAAGAAACAGGAAGCGAGATCATCGCCTATCCTGACGATGATTTCAGCGTCGATGTGATGATCTCATACGACTCGGCAGTTTTGCACAACCAATATGCGACCTTTAACAGCTCGACAAATTTTGAGACTGAGATTGCTCCGTGTAGAACATTTGTCTTTGTGCGTGAACTAGAGACCTTGTTAAAAAATAATTTGGTTAAAGGTGGTGATGTCGACAATGCGATTGTGATCATGGATCAACCCATGTCAAACGACGAATTGAATAGAATTGCTGATCTATTTAATCAGAAACACATTGAGGTTAATAACATTGGCATCCTAAATAACTTAACGCTTCACTTCGACAATGAGTGTGCACGACATAAGCTTCTAGATGTAATTGGTGATGTTGCCCTAATTGGCAAACGGATCAAAGGGCGTATTGTAGCGAAGAAACCAGGTCATGGACCAAACACAGAGTTTGCAAAACTTCTACAAAAAGAATACTTAAAAGGAATCTCAGAGACATCTCCTCCTGATTACGACCCAAATCAAATTCCCCTTTACGATGTCAATCAGATAAAAAAAATGTTGCCGCATCGCAATCCATTCTTATTACTAGACAAAGTTTTAGGAAAAGGGGAAGACTTTATCATTGGGGTTAAAAATGTGACAATGAACGAACCATTCTTCGTTGGCCATTTCCCTGAGGAACCAGTTATGCCGGGTGTTCTAATCATTGAGGCGATGGCGCAATGTGGAGGCGTATTTGTAATTAGTTCGCAACCTGCGGATGGAGATTATTCGACCTATTTTATGACGATGGACAACATTAAATTTCGCAAGAAAGTTGTACCAGGCGACACGCTGATCTTTCGGTTAAAACTAATTGGTCCAATTCGCAGAGGCATTGCAAATATGAGAGCTACGGCTTTTGTTGGTGATACCGTAGTGTGTGAAGGCGAATTTATGGCTATCATTGCAAAAACTAAATAATTTGATCTCCGATTCGTGAGATTAGTAGTTTATTAAAATTTATAAAAATGAATCAACCATTAGCAAATATTCATCCAACTGCAAAAATAGGCGCAGGAGTAGTTATCGAGCCCTTCGCTACGGTATCTAGTGATGTTGTGATTGGAGATGGGACCTATATTGGTCCTACAGCTGTCATACTTCCAGGAACAAGGATTGGAAAAAATTGCAAAATCCATTCCGGAGCAGTTATCGGAGGGGAACCACAAGATTTAAAATTCAATGGCGAATACACCACTGTTGAAATTGGAGACAATACAACCATTCGCGAATGCGTAACTGTAAACAGGGGAACTATTGCACACGGTAAAACAGTAATCGGAAGCAATTGCTTGATTATGGCTTACGTGCATGTTGCCCACGACTGTGTTGTTGGCGATCATGTTATCTTAGTTAACTCAGTAGCCTTAGCTGGCGAAGTAGTCGTTGATGATTATGCGATTATTGGCGGTCATACAGGTATTCATCAGTTCTGCCATATTGGTAAACACGTTATGCTTTCAGGTGGATCACTTGTCCGCAAAGATGTTCCGCCTTATATTAAAGCAGGTCGTGAGCCATTATCATACGCAGGGGTCAACTCTATCGGTCTAAGAAGAAGAGGTTTCTCCAACGAAGTGATTTGTCAGATTCAAGATATCTACCGTATTATCTATCAAAAGGGATACAACAACACACAAGCATTAGAAGTTATTGAAGCGGAGATGCAAGCTTCTCGCGAGCGCGACGAGATCTTGTTATTCTTAAAAGACTCTAAAAGAGGAATTATCAAAGGCTATTTCCCTGATTGATTCTTGCAAACTTTAAAAGACAAAGGCAGATATCTCATGATATCTGCCTTTGTCTTTTATACTCATCAGTGAGCGCCTATGAATAGGTATACAACTGAAGAACTACAATGGTTGTTGCAACTAAAATCCAAGTAAATACCTCCTTTAATATCGGTCTGGAATCAGAAAGTAGGTATTGAGCAATAAAATAAGAGACTGGAATGGTTAGCAAAGCGATGATCTCAATACTAATTGAAATCAAGGCAACTGCTGAAAGAAGCAACAATCCCAATATCCAATAACAAATCACAAAATATTTCCTTGAACTAACTTTAATACGTTGATAAACATCAACAACAGAGAAGCATCCTATGGTTGTCAAGATAGCCACAACAGCTGTCATTAACAAGAAATAGGGGTGAAAGAGATACTCATTATGAGGAATCCAAAGCATCTTGATAAGCTCTGTCCACATCACCTGATGTGAGTTATTCATAAACGCATAGAACCACATAAATAGCCAAGGAACGCCAAAACCCAACACTGGAACAGCTAATAGTCGCCAGTTATCATTCTTCTGCAGAACAAATATTGAGATCCAGACTAAAGGAAAGAGCACCACCACTGGAAGATAAAATAACGTTGCAATAGCCATGAAAAAAGCGGCATTGTAAGTATAGGTAATCTCCGCCTTCTTGTGAAATGTATCAAAAATAAAAAAGAGTGAAATAAGAACAAAAGTTGTAGCGATATGCACGGGAAGTAAGTTGTGCAGTACGCCCAAGGAAGAGACTGTAATCAAGTAAATTATACCTGGAAGGAACGATCGTTTTCGAAGAAATAAGAACATCGATCCAAGCTGGGCGATAAAAAGCGAATTAAGTATCACCAAACAAAATGCAATAAATACCTGCAAGAAATCAGATTGCTTAAGGGCATCGTAAACCAGATAATACAAAGGCATTGCACCGCAAGCCTGATGAAAATCTAAGACCCCTGGTGCCCTAAGACTACCCATCCAATAGACCAAGGCGATGAGTGGAATCAGAAGTGTACTAAATAGCGTATTACTTTTTAATATTCGTAATAGCATAGAAAAATATTTTTATAGATCAAAACCTAAGTCGGTTCGGTAATACTTATTCTTATACTTTATCGCAGCAGCATTTTTATAGGAGAGCGCAAGTGCCTCATCCATATTTTTTCCCTTTGAACTTACCGCAATTACACGACCACCATTGGTCACAACTGCATCCCCAGAAAATGTAGTTCCTGAATGAAACAAGATACTGCCAGCAATACCATCTAAATTTGTGATCACATCGCCCTTTTCGTAATCACCAGGATATCCACCAGCCACAAGCATAACAGTTGCAGCGCTTGACGAGTCGATCTCCAATGTTCGACTAGCCAAATTGCCTTCTCCGACACCCTCAAATAAGTCAACTAGATCAGAGTTAATTCGAAGTATGACAGCTTCTGTCTCTGGGTCACCCATTCGAACATTGTATTCAATAACGATAGGCTCATTGTTCACCCGAATCAAACCAAAGAATATAAATCCTTTGTAATCAATCCCATCTTTCTGCAATCCATTGACTGTTGGAATGATGATTCGCTCCTCCACCTTTTTCATAAATTCAGCATCCGCAAATGGAACTGGAGAGATGGCGCCCATACCTCCAGTATTCAATCCAGTATCGCCTTCACCAATTCGCTTGTAATCTTTTGCAACGGGTAAGATCTTGTAGTCATTGCCATCTGTCAATGCAAAAACAGAACATTCGATACCAGAAAGAAACTCTTCAATAACAACGGTAGCGCTTGCCTGACCAAACATACCACCAAGCATTTCTCGAATTGATTGTTCTGCTTCGTTCAGATCATCGATAATCAACACACCTTTGCCAGCAGCTAAACCATCGGCTTTTAAAACATAGGGCGCTGTCAAAGAGCGTAAAAACTGAATTCCCTCCTCTAAGTTCGCCTGGGTAACAGACAAGTAAGCAGCGGTTGGAACAGAATGACGAAACATAAACTGTTTAGCAAAATCTTTGCTCCCTTCTAGAATAGCTCCCTCACTTTTAGGACCAATAACAAAAACATCTTTAAGCTTCTCGTCATTGGCAAAGAAATCATGAATGCCTTCAACAAGCGGAACTTCGGGTCCAACGACTACCATTTTAATTTGATGCTCCAAAACAAGTGTTCGCATCGACTGAAAATCAGTAACCGAGATTGGCACATTCGTTCCAAAATCGGCCGTTCCAGCATTTCCTGGAGCTATAAATAGTTTATTAATTCTCGGACTTTGACTAATCTTCCATGCAAAAGCATGCTCTCTGCCTCCCGAGCCAACAATAAGTATGTTCATTGTAAAAAATTGAAAACAAATTCTTAAACCTAAATCATTGAGATAAGGTATTTTGATCATTTTAAGCAGATCAAAATGCCTAAATATTTCATACTGCAAAATAAACAAAATTTTAGGCGATAATTCATTTTCAGTAAGGAATGTATATCTTCACACCATAACGATACTGAATTAACACGAAAGGGAATGGACTCAAACTTAACTAGGCGGAACTTTCTTCAAAAAAGCTTTGCAGCTGGGGCTGGAATAGCTGCTCTAAACCCAATTGCAGCATGGGCGAAACCTAAGCATCCTGAGATGAAATTAGGCTTAGTAACCTACCAATGGGCTAAAGACTGGGATCTCAAAACACTAATCGCAAATTGCGAAAAGACTGGCATCTTAGGTGTAGAGCTTCGTACTGAGCATGCCCACAAAGTTGAAATTAATCTGAATGCCGATCAAAGAAGAGAAGTCAAGAAAATGTTTCACGATAGTACTGTCACCTGCCTAGGTTATGGATCTAATTTTGAATACCACAATCCAGACCCTATTAAACTTAGGTGGAATATCGATCAAACAAAAGAGTATATTAAACTTTGTAAAGATATTGGAGCCTCTGGGATAAAAGTTAAACCGAACGGTATTCCTGAAGGAGTAGCAAAAGAAAAAACCTTTGCTCAAATAGCCTCTTCGCTCAATGAAGTAGGTAAATATGCGCAAGATTTTGGACTAACTATCCGCGTTGAAGTGCATGGAAATAAATCGCAAGAACTCCCTAACATGAAAGCGATATTCGATCAGGTCAGCGAGAAGAATGTAAAGATGTGTTGGAATTGCAACGATCAGGATTTACTTGCGCCAGGATTAGATGCTAACTTTAATAGTGTGAAGAGATGGTTTGGAGATACGGTACATGTCCGCGAATTAAATATCGGAGACTACCCTTATTCCCAGTTATTCAAACTCTTTCATCAGATGCATTATGGAGGATGGATACTCATGGAGGCCCGAACTAATCCAACTGATAAAGTGGCTGCATTAAAAGAACAATTAGAGGTTTTCAATCAATTAGTGGCTCAAACAAAATAGCACATTCTATATTTTGAAATTTTTAAAACCAAGCAAAACAATTGAGCTAGAGACTATCGGCGAAGTATTGATTTCTCGAAATCGACGCTCAATGAATTTTCGAATATCCATTAAACCAGATGGCAAAGTGCGACTTACGATCCCATGGTTGGCTTCTTTTAGCAGCGGCGAGAACTTCTTAAAACAGCAGATTCAATGGATCACTGACACGAAAGCACGGTTAAGTCAAAGGCCCAAAGTCATACGATTAATTCAAGAAGGACATCAGTTTACAACTCCTAACTATACCTATTTAGTTCGCTCAGCAACAGTATTAAAACCCCGGATACGCTATGTGAGAACAGAAGGAACTCTCTATTTTGAATTTCCCAATACACAGAAAATAGAGTCAGCAGAGATTCAGTTAAGCCTTAAGACGTTAATTGAAAAAATGCTTCGCACAGACGCCAAAAAATACCTGCCAAAACGAATAGAAGAGTTAGCTAAAGAGTATGGATACACGTATAATAAGATAACGATTAAGAACAATATATCGAACTGGGGAAGTTGCTCTACGCGACAAAACATTAATCTGAATCTTCATCTGATGCGCTTAAATAGCCGGCTGATTGATTATGTAATTGTCCACGAACTTGTGCATACGGTGATAAAAAACCATGGTCCTCAATTTAAAGCAACCATGCAAAATTACTTTCCAGACATCAAGGAGCTAGATGCTATATTGAAAAAAACCGGAACAGGCATAGGCTCAATTACGAAGATGTAAAAGACCTGCATGATCGGCTAGAACAGTCAATCCATAAGATAGTAAGAAGGCAAAAACTGGGGCAATAAACCAGATCAGCCAAAGCCGTTTTACCACTTTATTGGAGAACGTCTCTTTCCAACCCTTTTTAGAAACACTTAAAGCTAGAATAGCAAAAGTATTTAGTTGTACCAACGAGGTTGGAATTCCACGACTAATAGAAGCAGCAAGAAGCAATGTGGCAGTGATGACTGAGATTATCGATGCCTCAACTTTCCCAATTTCGGTTATTTCGGTGCCAGTCTTAACAATTAATTTCCTTCCAAAAATAGAGCTTCCGATACCAAATGATGGAGCAATAATTAAGGTCGCAAGGATCATGATTAAAATAAAATTATTGCTCGTAGGGTTAATATGAAGCTCATTTGTAATCATTGAAGCAATAGGTCCAGAAGCATTTGCCACATTGTTTGACCCAATAGAAAAAGCAACATAACAACTGGTAATAATCACAACCCACCGGAAAAAAGATTGTCGCTTAAAGGTCTGAAAATAGCCCGGATACTTTACATCAAATCGCTTAATAGACACATTTGCAATCAAATACATGACTCCAAATGATATAATAGGGAGAATGATCCAAGCCGGAATAATCTCTGTAAATAGCTTCGTGGAATTCAGTTGACCTAAATAATGCGCAGGAGCTGCCAAAGCCAATACGGTAGATTGTGATGTTGACTGAGGAACTCCAAGTAAATTGGCAAATAAGAGAGATAAACCGACAGAAAATAAGATGATCGTCGTTAAAACATAATTCAAACTCTCAGCAGGTATTATCCCCTTTCCTAGGGTTATTGCGGTATTCTTGCCAGCCAATAAAGCTCCAGCAAGGACACACAAGCCAAAGAGGCCTGGGATTAAATCCCTTCGTAATATACCTGATCCGTAAGCAGTTGCAAAGGCCGGAGAGGTTCCACTTCCTCCCATATTAATAGCCAAAAACATGGCCACTAAAAAAGGCAAAAGCAATCCATTAAGCATTGGAGAAATCATAATTTTTCAAAATTATGATGCGAAGTTATACAATTATGATTAATGATCTTATAAATTTTTATATCCTTGAAAAATGATATACTTTGGTGCAGCAAAATGAAACACCGAAACAACAAAAGATTAGATTGTTTCATAATCTAAATCATTTCTCATTTAAATGAGAATAAAAAATAGAGCTTAACATGGTAGAGTGGGATAAATTAATTACCGATTGCAGACTTGGCCTCGAAGAGAGAAATTCTCCCAAAGATGACGACATTCGTTCTATCTTTCAGCGCGACTATGATCGAATAATCTTCTCGTCACCTTTTCGTCGACTTCAAGACAAAACGCAAGTATTCCCTTTACCAGGGAGTATATTTGTTCACAATAGACTCACCCATTCACTAGAGGTGGCTAGCGTAGGCCGATCGCTCGGAAACCTTGTCGCTGCGACATTAAAAAAATCTCAAAATTCAAGCTTAGATCCGAAGATTAGTGAGATTGGAGCCATTGTTTCAGCTGCTTGCTTAGCACATGATCTAGGAAACCCACCCTTTGGACACTCGGGCGAATATGCCATTGCAGATTTTTTCAAAAGAGGAGGTGGATTAAAATATCAGAATGATTTAAAACCTGAACAATGGAGCGACTTCACGTGCTTCGAGGGGAATGCAAATGCATTTCGAGTGCTAAGTCATCAATTTGAAGGGAAAAGAGAGGGTGGATTTGCCCTCACCTATAGCACCTTAGCAAGCGTTGTGAAATATCCTTTTGAATCGGCTTTGGCAGGAGGGAAACCAAAGTTTGGATTTTTTCAAAGTGAGAAAGATCTCTTCAGTAAGATTGCAACCAAGTTAAATATGGTAAAACTATCTGATCATCCTTTGCACTATATGAGGCATCCATTGGTATATCTCGTTGAAGCAGCTGATGATATCTGCTACCAGATTATGGATATTGAAGATGCGCACAAGCTTAAGATCTTAACATACGCAGAGACAGAGGTTTTATTTATGAACTTCTTCCATCCTATCGATGATGCTGCTATCCTGGATAACATTGCTAAAAACCTCACCTTGGTGGGCGATGCCAACGAGCGAATAGCCTATTTCCGAGCGATGGTTATCGGCAAATTAACCCGAGAATGCGCTATTTTATTTAATGAAAAGCTAAAAGACTACAACAAAATAGAGCGTATTATTCCGCTATTCGACTTACTCCCAGAGCCATCAAAAAGTGCCATGGAAAAAGTAAGAGCCATTTCATTGGTTCAAATCTACAACGACAAAGCTGTGGTAGAGATTGAAATTGCAGGTTATAAAATACTTGGGACCCTGCTTGAAGCCTTCATTACGGCAAGCGTGGAACCAGAAAGCTTCTTATCAAAAAAATTATTATCCTTAATCCCGTCTCAGTATCAAAATGGGGATCAAACGATGTATGGCAAGATTCAAATGGTTGTAGATTTCGTTTCAGGGATGACCGATCTATATGCGCTAAACCTCTATCGCAAGATCACCGGGATGGAACTTCCTGGCATCGCATAATTAGATCGTAATGAAAAAGATACTATCGATTGTTTTAATTCTCTTGGGTTGCTTTTGCAACTCAACGAAGGGTCAAAAAAGAGCTATTCCAGCTCATAAAATTTTCCAATATTCTACCCTGAGTGCATTATTAGAAGGAGTTTATGATGGCGATCTTACCATTGGAGAATTGAGGAAACATGGAAACTTTGGCATGGGTACTTTTAATGCTCTCAATGGTGAAATGATACTTCTTGATGGGAAATGTTATCAAGCGACTTCGGATGGAAAAATTCTTTCCGTACCTGATAGCACGCTTACTCCATTTGCTGTTGCACTCAACTTTTCTCCGGATACAATTATCAAGTTAAACCGCCGACTCTCCATGGCAGAACTCGATAAATACCTTGATCAACTTATCACTAAGCCAAATCTAATATCTGTCTATCGCATAAGGGGAAGCTTCGATTCTATTTCAATCCGCAGCGTGCCGAAACAGTCCAAGCCTTACAAACGGCTAATTGAGGCCTATAAGCAACAAGGGGTTTTTAACTTGACTAATTTAGACGGAACATTGATAGGATTTAAATTCCCATCGTATTTAAAAGAGGTAAACCTGGATAATTACCATTTTCACTTTCTTTCGAACGATAAAACCAAAGGTGGTCATATCTTAAATTGCACCATTTCCATCGGCGAGATTGAAATTAAAACGGTCCAAAGCTATGAACTACACCTTCCTGACAATGCTGAGTTTAATGGGATAAAACTAGAGAACAAAAAGAGAGAGCTTCAACTTATTGAAGGGTCACGGAAATAGTCAATTCGCGTAATTGCTCTTATTTAACCCAGTTAATCTTAACCGATTTTAGATCTCTAGAGTTGCCACCCACCATTATCTCAAAATCACCCGACTCCCAATCGTACTTAAGATCCGAATTATAAAATTTAAGATCGTCTACTGATAGTTTAAAGCTTACCTCCTTGGTCTCTCCCGCTTTAAGGGCTATCTTCTGAAATCCTTTTAGCTCCTTCACTGGCCTAGTGACGCTTGCTGCCAAATCGTGCAAGTATAATTGCACCGTCTCATCACCATCGAACTGTCCGGCATTTGTAACGGCGATTGAAGCTGATATAATTTGATTGCCTTTGGCAGTTGTCGCACTAAGTTTCAAATCACCATAGGAGAAAAGGCTATACCCTAATCCGTAACCGAAAGGATAGAGTGGTTCATTTGACACATCGAGGAAGTTGGAATGGAATTTCTCAAACCAACCTTTTACCAATGGTCTACCAGTGTTCTTATGGTTATAGTAAAGCGGTATCTGGCCAATATTCTGAGGGAAGGTCATGGTTAGTTTTCCAGAAGGGTTGACTTTCCCGAATAATACATCGGCAATGGCATTCCCAGCTTCTGAGCCTAAAAACCAAGACTCCACGATGGCTGTTGCATTCGCATTTTCCCAAGATAGAGAAAGAGGTCTGCCATTAAACAGAACCACTACCACCGGTTTTCCAGTAGCGAGCAAGGCTTTAAGCAGTTCCTTTTGGTTTTCGGGAAGATTAATATCCGAACGACTTGCACATTCACCGCTCATCTCAGCTGCTTCACCTAATGCGGCAATAACAACATCTGATTTTTTGGCTATCGCTACAGCCTCAGCAACCATTTCTGACTGAGTACGATTATCGTAATAAGTAGGCTTTCCAAAAATGCTAATACGGGAGTTTAAGGCAGTATCATTAACCACATTAGTTCCCTTAGCCATAAGAATTGTGGCTGAAGTTCCTACTGCCTCACGCATTCCAGTAAGCAACGAAACCGACTTTGGGTAGTCAGCTGCCACACTCCAAGTACCTGTCATATTTTCCTTATTATCGGCTAATGGACCCACTAAGGCAATTGTCCCGCGCCTCTTTAAAGGCAAAATCTGATTGCTATTTTTTAATAAAACAATAGCCTGAGTGGCTGTATTCCTAGCTGCCATTCTATTTTCTGTCGTAAACAACTCATTCTTTGCACGCTCTTCATCGCAATAGCGAAATGGATCATCAAAAAGTCCAAGTTTATATTTCGCTTCTAAAACTCGACGGCAAGCCATATCAATTTGACTTTGAGTAACCAACCCTTCTTTGAGCGATTTCTTTAGGGTAGTTAAAAACCCTTCTCCCACCATGTCCATATCCACACCAGCCTGTAAAGCTATTTTAGAGACCTGTTGTAAATCACCTAAACCATGTTCCGACATCTCTGGGATCGCCGTATAATCGGTCACAATAAAACCACCAAAGCCCCATTGCTTACGTAAGACATCGGTCATCAACCATTTATTGCCAGAAGCAGGAATTCCGTCAACCTCATTAAAAGAGGTCATTACACTTCCGGCACCAGCTTCTACTGCGGCCTTATAGGGTGCAAAATATTCGTTATACATCCGCAATCGACTCATATCGGTTGTATTGTATTCACGACCCGCTTCGACAGCACCATACAGAGCAAAATGTTTCACACATGCCATGATCGTATTATTTTTCTTCAGATCATCGCCCTGATAACCATTAATCATAGCCTTTGCGATTAGGCTACCTAAGTATGGGTCCTCGCCCGATCCTTCCGACACTCTACCCCAACGAGGATCACGCGAAATATCTACCATCGGCGAAAACGTCCAGCATTGACCATCGGCACTCGCCTCTTGCGCGGCAATTCGTGCCGATTGTTCTATAAGTTTAAGATCCCAACTGCACGACAAGGCCAAAGGAATTGGGAACATCGTCTGATAGCCATGAATTACGTCAAGACCGAACATTAAAGGGATTTTAAGACGACTCTCTTCAACAGCCACCTTTTGAATAGTGTGAATTTTTGCTGCTGTTTTAATGTTTAAAATTCCTCCAACCCGACCTTGACGGATAAATTTAGCTGTTTCTGAACTGTTGGCCTGTCCTGTTACCACATCTGCGGCGACAGGCAAATGCAACTGCCCGATTTTCTCATCCAAGGTCATCTTACCCATCAACGTGCGGACAAACTGATCCATCTTCAGATCTGCTTTTGGCTGAGCCGTCATAGATATAGAGAATGCTACCGCGACACTTAGAAATAGAGCTTTAAGTTTATTCATCTTGTAATTTGTTATGCGAATTATGATCTAAATAGGCGACTAAATTTCGTCTGGAGAAAAAAGACGACTAAGAAGCTTGGTATCATTAAGCTCCTTCAGCAAGGATTCAATGGTATGCCTTGGCACATCAAAAATATCTAAGACAAGAAGCCCATCAATGCAATCGTTGAACTTAGGATCGACATTAAAAGCGATGATCTTAGCATTTAAACCCAGATATTTTTTTAGCAGAACGGGCAATCCACTGTTGTACTGATCGATATCCCCAATAAATTTATCAAGCGTATGTAGGTCTGGAGTCAGAGTCTCCAAGGCAGTATTGAGATGTGGATCGTCGGTTGTGACCTTAAATTTATTGCGTGGTTGGACTAAAGATGCTCTTTTATAATCAAAGAAATTAGCCATTATATATCTAATAATTAATTCTTTAGATATCCCAGAATAGGTATTACTAATACTTACTGGTCCAATTAAATAGCGGTACTCAGGATTTTTAAGTAAGAAATATAAGATCCCTTTCCATAACAGGAATAGTGGCAATGGTTTTCGTTGATATTCTTTTACGATAAAAGAGCGTCCTAACTCAAGCGACTGGTCTAAGGTTTGGCCAAACCCACTCTTCATCTTAAAGAGGCTCTGGATATAAAACCCTTTAGAACCAAACTGAGCATTTATCTCACGACCTTTACCTATTCGGTAACCGCCAACAATTTTTTGCTCTTCATCGTCCCAGATAATAAGTTGATCATAATACAAATCAAATTCATCGATATCTGTCGATTGATTAGTCCCCTCGCCAACTTCACGAAATGTGATCTCACGCAGGCGACCTAGCTCATTCATAATTGAAGGGATATTCTTAGATGGGGCGCAAAAAACAGTATAATTCTTTATGGTAAAAAGAAGATGGTCAACTCGTAGTTGTTCTATTTCAAGGCATACATCAAACGCAGATGTCTCCTCTACAATTGGCTGAGGGACTGGATGACCTTTCAACGAATAATTAAAGAAGTGTTTGATATCCATACCAGAATCCAAGCAGTAGGTTTTTGAACGTAAATAACGGCCAAGTTGATGAATATCTGTAAATCGAGCTTGATCCTTCACCGAAATTGGGTTTCCAATCCGAACCTTTATCGTCTTACCTTGCTTATTCATCACTTCTGAGGCAAGTTTTGCCGTTCGCAAAGCAGGATGAATCCGGCCTAGGAGATGAAAGAGTTTACTATTACTGCCATGAAAGTAGATTGGAACAATGGGAACATTCGCTTTTTTAATAAATCTCAAAGCCGAGTTTAGCCATTCGCGATCGGTAATAACAGAGGAAGCATAAGTGGTAGAGACTTCCCCTGCTGGGAAGAAGCTAAGTACGCCTCCACTATTAAGATGGTCGATGGCTGTTTTTAGTCCTCCAACGCTTGAAGCAGCATTTGGAATATTTTCAAAAGGATTAACGGCTAAAAAATAATCGGCAATAGGTTCAACCTTCTTCAGCAAGAAGTTTGCAATAACCTTATGGTCGGGGCGGACCATTGACAACAATTTAATCAGGAGAATTCCATCAATGCCACCATAGGGATGATTTGAAACAGTTATAAAAGGGCCATCCAGGGGAAGTTTTTTTAAATCATTTTCATCTAAATCCAATGAAATATCGAGATATTCCAAGATTCCATCAATGGAATCAATCCCTTTTTTATCACTAATGTTATCGTATAAATCATTAATCTGGTTAAACTGCAACAGACGCATCAATAATTTGGCAAAATATTCGCCACCTAAATAATGCATTAATGGATTGATCTTCAGCAGATCCTGTGGTTTAACAAGCTTCATCTAATTCAAAATATAATAGAGCTTAAAAATAGAAATTTGACATCAATTAATGGCATGTTTTTTCATTTGAACCAACGACTATTGAACACTAAGGTAAGTAATTTGTTAACTGTAGATTACAGAAGCCTAATTAATTGATGTATTTTTGCAGATTATGATACAGACGGAGAGAAAATCGATAAGCAGGTGGCTTCCTACCACAACGAAAGAAATTGAGGCATTAGGTTGGGATCAGCCTGATGTAATTTTATTTTCAGGTGATGCCTATGTTGACCACCCATCCTTTGGAGCAGCCGTTATAGGTCGTATCTTAGAACGTGAAGGTCTGAAAGTTGCCATTGTTCCGCAGCCAAACTGGCAAGATGACTTGCGTGACTTCAAGAAGCTTGGTAAGCCTCGTCTGTTTTTTGCAATAACCGCAGGCTGCATGGACTCCATGGTGAATCATTATACCGCCAACAAACGGAGAAGATCGAATGATGCCTATACACCCGATGGCCGAGCAGGCGCACGTCCTGACTATGCAACGGTGGTCTATTCAAACATTCTTAAAAAAATATATCCTGATATCCCAGTAGTTATTGGTGGCATTGAAGCCTCATTACGACGTGTCACGCATTACGATTACTGGTCCGACCAACTTAAACCTTCTATATTAGTTGACACCAAAGCCGATCTTCTTATTTATGGAATGGGCGAGAAATCAATTGTCGACTTTGTTAAGAAGGTAAAAGAGGGGATCCCTTTCAATGAGATTACCGATGTGCCTCAAACAGCATTTCTAGTTGACAAGTCAGCCACCTATACCACAAATAAAGAGTGGGAAGAGCTCGAGTTAAACTCGCACGAAGCTTGTTTAAAAGAGAAGATTAACTACGCTAAGAATTTCAAACACATTGAGGAAGAGTCGAATAAAATGGCTTCTCGTAAACTTGTGCAGAGTTACAAAGACAAACAAGTTATTATCAACCCATCATACCCTCTTTTAACGACAGACGAGCTAGATAGCTATTATACGCTTCCATTTACCCGACTGCCACATCCTCGTTATAACAACAAAGGGGCCATACCTGCTTATGATATGATTCGTCATTCGGTGAACACGCATCGCGGTTGTTTTGGCGGATGTACGTTTTGCACGATTTCAGCACATCAGGGTAAATTTATTGCATCTAGATCAGAAGAATCGGTCTTGCAAGAGGTTAAAGAGGTAACGCAAATGGCCGATTTTAAAGGCTATATTTCTGATATTGGCGGACCGTCGGCGAATATGTATAAGATGGAAGGAAAGCACCTCGAAATGTGCCAAGCGTGCCGTCGTCCTTCCTGTATCTTCCCCGACGTATGTAGTAACTTAGACACAGATCATCGCGGTATGACCTCGCTCTACCGAAGAGTTTCTGCAGTGCCTGGAGTAAAAAAAGCCTTTGTCAGCAGCGGAATTCGTTACGACATCATTTTCCACAAGACTAAAGATGAAAAAGTAAACAAGGGGAATGAAGAATATTTAGAGAATGTGATTGTGAATCATGTACCAGGTCGTTTAAAAGTTGCTCCCGAACATACGGCTGACAAGATTCTTGACATCATGCGCAAGCCTTCGTTTAGCATCTTCTTTAAGTTGAAAAAATTCTTTGATAAGGTGAATGCGTCCAATGGACTAAGACAACAGCTAATCCCATACTTTATCTCAAGTCATCCAGGAAGTACAAATGCAGAGATGGCAGAACTAGCTGCCGAGACAAAAGGTTTAGACTTTAAGCTTGAGCAAGTGCAGGACTTTACCCCTACTCCAATGACCTTAGCAACGGTGATCTACTATTCAGGTTATCATCCTTATACGTTGGAAAAAATAAGTACCGCCAGGGATGCTAACAAAAAGCTTACGCAACGAAAATTCTTCTTTTGGTATAAACCAGAAAACAGAAGAGAACTTATTGGAGAGTTACGCAAGATGAACCGTCCCGATCTTGAGCAGAAGTTGTTTGGGAATAAATAGCAATCTTAAATTTCGGCCTCTAAATCGAGCAGCTGGGCTGAGATAATTGAGTTCTTATTTTTCTTAAGAATCGTAAAGGCATAATTATCAAAACTTACCTTCTCATTCATATTTGGAATTCGTCCCAGTTTATGAATAAGGTATCCAGCGACTGTCTCGTAGTCTTCATGTGCGGTGAGTGGATGAGGCAGTAGTTCATTCACATCATCAAGTGATGCAGAGGCTAGAACTACATAATTTTTATCCCCTTTTTTCTCCACAAATGGAGTCTCATTGTCATATTCATCTTGAATCTCACCGACAAGCTCTTCCAAGATATCTTCCATTGTAACAATCCCTTGCGTACCGCCATACTCATCTAAAACAATAGCAATCTGCTGATGTTTTGATTGAAACTCCTTTAGCAGATCAGCAATATATTTTGTCTCCGGAACCATCAATATGCTCCTCATGATTGAAGAGATTTTTATCTCCTCATTTTTATGAAGCAGGATCAAGATATCTTTCAAGTAAACAACCCCAACAATATTATCCAGCGAATCGGCATAACACGGAATTCGCGAATAGTTCTCTTCGATAAGCCGATCGACCATCGAAAGTTGAAAATCCTCAACGTCAATAGCCATAACCTGAGTACGAGGAATCATGATCTGTTTGGTAATCCGTTCAGAAAATTCAAATGCATTTTTTATGATGTCGTAATCCGCTTGCTCAATCTCGCCACTCTCTTTGCCTTGCTGAACGAGATATTTTAATTCGTCACTACTATGAACTTCCTGCCCATGAACATTGGATATTCCAACGGCCTTTAATAATAGGTTAGCAGTACCATTTAGGATGTAAATAAATGGGCGAAAGATAAAATAGAAAAATTGCAAGGGTAGTGCTATAATCAGAACGGTACGCTGCGAACGCTGAATCGCGATTGATTTTGGGGCAAGCTCACCGAATACGATGTGAAGGATCGTAATAATTAAAAAGGCAATTGGCAAGGCGACTTTATGGGTTATTTCAGGGTCTAATTCAACCCCCAGGGCTGACAAGACCCAGACTAGCCAATGTTATTCCTAGTTGGGTTGCGGCAAGGTATTTATCAAGTTTAGAAACAATATTTTTAGCTACTTGAGCAAAATGGTTTCCATCTTGTGCTTTTAGTTCCAACTGAGAAGCCCGCACTTTTACAATTGCAAACTCAGCTGCGACGAAAAATCCATTTAAGAAAACCAATAAAAACGTGATAAGTATGTCTACTAACATTCAGAATTAATTAAACTTAACGACAAAGATATACAATTTGAGGCTCACTATGGTTTATGATTTTCAAGTTCACCTAAGTGTAGGTCTAAGGCACGCACTGAAATCTGAATCTCAAGGATTGAGACACCTAAAGATGCGATCAACAGCAGCAAGGCAATGCCAAACATCCAGACGGCCAAACACTGACTGCCAATAAA
>JAPLDS010000012.1 GCA_026391295.1 Bacteroidia bacterium
CGGTATATCAACTGTACCTCCAAAGCCGAGACGGGCAATTATAGGGGTCGCGTTACAGACTATTTACTAGCTCAGGAGGTTGATAAAAATTCTATTTATTACCTATGTGGAAATTCAGAGATGGTTAATGAACTCACGATAATCCTTGAGCATCAAGGTATTATGCCAGGCAATATACGAACAGAGATATTCTTCTAAAGGATTATGAATTCAAAGTACGACAAATCATCCTGTAGTCGCTGCAGTAAAATGCACCTTTGTACAGGCACAGCGCAATGTCCATGCTTTGATCTACCAGTTTCTGAAGAAGTTTTAGAATATGTCGCTTCACATTTTGATTCATGTGTCTGTCTAGGGTGTCTGGAGGAACTTCAAAAGGAAATAGTCAAATAATCTGACTCGATCAAAACAAAAAAGCTGCTCTATTTCTAGAGCAGCTTTTTTGTTTTGAAGATTACTCTTCACTTATTTTTTCTTCTGAGGGACGTTACGTTGTTTAGCCATCTCTTCTAAGCGAGCTTGGAACTTTGATTTCACCACTGGCATCTTTTGTTTAGCCTTAAGCTGTGCATGAATCTCATCTTCATTAACTAGCTTCTTGAAGATGAACATCTGCACAAATGTAAAGACTAAAGACAAGAAGTAATAAAGACTTAGGCCTGATGCATAGCTATTAAAGATAAACAAGAACATCACTGGCATCAAGTACATCATCGTTTTCATACCTGGCATTTGCTGTGATCCAGTAGCGCTCATCTCATTGTTATACTTCACATACAAGATGTTGGTAACGGTCATCAATAAACAGAACAAACTCACGTGATGGCCATACCAAGGGATATCAAATGGCAAGGTTGCGATTGAATCGAATGCCGAAAGGTCATGTGCCCATAAGAAGCTTTGCTGTCTTAATTCGATCGAAATTGGGAAAAAATAGAACATGGCAACCAGGATAGGCATTTGGAATATCATAGGCAAACACCCTCCCATTGGATTGACCCCTGCCTTTTTATATAGCCCCATCACTGCCTGCTGCGACTCTAGTTTTTTGTCTTCCCCAAATTTCTTTTGGATCTCTTCAATCTCAGGCTTTAAAAGTCTCATTTTAGCCTGTGAGATATACGATTTATAGGTAAATGGCGCCACGATAAGTTTCACATATATCGTAAGCAAAAGGATGATTAAACCAAAGTTGCTAATATACCTGCGAAGGAAATCGAATGCTGGAATAATGATGTATTTATTAGTCCAACCAATTACGGTCCAACCTAAAGAAAGTTCTTCTTCTAGTTTTACATCATATTGCTTTAGCGTATTGTAATGGTTTGGACCAAAATAAAAGCGTGCAGGAAATGTTTCACTACCCGAATTATCTAAAGGAAGGGTCAAATCTGCACTCATATCTGAAACATAAGCTACGTCTTTATCTCTTTTCTTGGTTGTTACTTGACCGTTTAAGAAAGTCTTATCAGCAATCAATGCAGACGAAAAGAAGAGCGTTTTAAAGCTGATCCATTCCACTTTAGTCGTTAATGCTTTAGTCTCTGATTTAGCAGGAGGTATCTCGCCCACCTCATCTTTGAAATATTTATAGTAGGCTGTTGCGTAGTTATCTTCGCCAAATTTAGAGACCATCTCTTGCCGAGGCATCTCCATGGTCCAGTTTAGATTGATGTAGTTTGAGTTAGCACCCATAACCTTTTTAAGCCCAGAGGTACGTACATCAAAACCAACCATAAAAGAGTTATGTTTGATGGTGTAGACATATTCTACCTTAACTCCATTGCCCGCATCAAGAAGCATACTTATTGACTTAGAAGAGTCGTTACCTTTAGCATTGTACTCTTCGCGACCCTCTTTACCTTTAGAAACTGGAGCTCCTGAAACAGATAAAACAGAATCTTTTAAAGAAGGGACAAAATAGAATTGATCTGTTTGAATGCTTTTGTTTTGCGAAAAGAAGTTCAACCCAAATCTATTTTTCTCACCTTCAAAAAGCAGTAATGGTTCACCATTAAATCTTTTGTAGCCCTTTAACTCAACAGAGTAAATCTTTCCACCCTTATTCGACACCTTAATCTTCATTAAGTTATTCTCTAAAGTGATGAAATACTCTGTCCCTTTTACGGCTTCGGAGAATACGCCATATAAACTTTTAAGTTCATTACCAGCTGCGTTCTTAGAAGTATCAGAACTACTTAAAAGTGTAGCTGAAGGTGCAGCAGCTAGTTGTTTTGCCTTGAGCTCTGATTGCTGAGCATTGGCAGTCGCAACTTGAGCGATTGAATCTTGTTGATGCTTTGCGGCCTGCTGCTGACTTTCCGAAGGACTATTCAGATAACTAAATGTTATCAGGATAGTGAATATCAAGATCAGACCTGTAATTGTATTTTTGTCCATAAAAAAGTTCGAATTGGGATTATTTAGAATGTTCAAGTACTGCTTTAATAAAAGCAACAAATAATGGGTGTGGTTGTAAAACGGTACTGCTATATTCAGGATGAAACTGAACGCCAACAAACCAAGGATGATTAGGAATTTCGACAACCTCCACAAGTTTAGTTTCTGGATTAATACCAACAGCTTTCATCCCTGCATCTTCAAAATTTTTCAGATAGGTATCATTAAATTCGTAACGATGACGATGACGTTCCATGATTTTAGGTTTTCCATAGGCATCGTAAACCTTAGAGTCTTTCTTCAGTTGACAAGCATATGCACCTAATCGCATGGTGCCACCTTTATCGGTGATCTCTTTCTGTTCTTCCATTAAGTCAATCACTGGATGTTTAGTGCTCTCATTCATTTCTGTCGAATCGGCATCACTAAACTTCAATACATTACGAGC
>JAPLDS010000072.1 GCA_026391295.1 Bacteroidia bacterium
TGATAGTGTTTTAAGACCGAGGAAGTCCATTTTTAATAAGCCAATAGACTCTACAAAGTGACCATCGTATTGTGTGGTAAGCAGATCTTCATCTTTGGTAGGCATCAAAGGAATATGGTTATCTAGCTTGTCTCTGCCGATTAAGATGCCACAAGCATGAACTCCATATTGTCGAATACACCCTTCTAAGGTCTCTGCAAATTTTAGTGTTTTGATAATTAGTGGATTCGGAGATTTTCGCTCTGCTTCTAGTGCTGGATTTTCGTGATAGGCCTTGGCTAAGGTTATCTTTGGTGTTTCTGGAACCATTTTTGCCAGACGGTCAGCTTCCGAAAGGGGAAGTTTTAGCACTCGTGAGACATCACGGATAGCCATTTTTGCCGCCATTGTACCGAAAGTGCAGATATGTGCCACATTATCTCGGCTATATTTCTCTTTTACCCAATTGAGCACCAACTGACGACCATCATCATCGAAGTCGATGTCTATATCGGGCATTGATATTCGGTCGGGATTCAGGAATCGCTCAAAAAGTAGATCGTGCTTGATCGGGTCAACATTGGTTATCCCAGTCGTGTAAGCAACCACTGATCCAGCTGCTGATCCTCGGCCAGGACCTACAATGACATTCATCTCTCTGGCAGCCGCGATGAAATCTTGAACGATTAAGAAGTAGCCTGGGAAACCCATTGTTTTAATGGTTTCAAGCTCAAACTCTATTCGCTCTTTAGTTACGCTGTCTAACTCTTCTCCATATCGAAGTATGGCACCTTTATAGACCAGATGGGCAAGATAGTCTGATTCAAATTTAACCCGAATGGCATTTTCATAGCCCCCTGCTCTGGTAGCAATATCATTAAACTCTTTTATTAGGACCTCTTCCGGAAATTGAATTTTATACCCCTCAATGGTGCCAAAAGAGGGTGGTATAGGAAACTCTGGCATGATCGGATTCGAGTCAAGCTCGTAAAATTCAATTTTATCAGAAATTTCAACGGTATTAGCTAATGTTTCGGGCATATCCCCAAACAGCTGATTCATCTCAGAGGTGGTCTTAAGCCACTCTTGTTTCGTGTAGCGCATCCGAGATGGATCGTCGAGATCTTTACCCGTATTTAAACAAATCAGCAAGTCGTGCGCATCTGCATCTTCGCCATTGGTAAAATGACTATCATTAGTTGCTATGACTTTGATATCGTATTTTTTGCCGAGTCTAACTAATTCCTTGTTTACGATTAATTGGCTGTCGTATACCTCGGTTGGTAGATGAGCTTCTGCCGTTTTGTGTCGTTGTATCTCCAGATAGAAATCATCTTTAAAGATATTTTTAAACCATTGGATGGCCTCTTCAGCAGCATTCATATCTCCTTTTAGGATATGTTGTGGTATCTCACCGCCAATGCATGCTGATGAGACGATTAGTCCTTCACTATGTTTCTCGAGTAGATTTTTGTCAATTCGAGGTTTGTAATACATCCCCTCGGTATTGGCAATAGTGACCAGTTTTAATAAGTTGCGATATCCTTTTTCGTTCTTAGCCAATAAGATTAGATGGTCGCCTGATCGATCTTCTTTTTCGTTTTTATCTTTGAAATGAATACCCCGTGAGGCCACATAGGTCTCTACGCCAAGAATCGGCTTAATACCAAACTTTTTGCAGGTTTGGTGAAAATCTTTGATTCCAAACATGCTACCATGGTCAGTCAAAGCTAGTGCAGTCATCCCATCTTCTTTGGCTTTTTTTACCAGGTCGACAACTGCTGCCGCACCGTCAAGGATTGAATATTGGCTATGAACATGAAGATGAGTGAATGAGGTCATACGATAGAAATTTCTTTAATAAATGCGAGTGTTATGATTTATATCTATGTTTTTCGCAACGTTAAAAATAGAAAAATTTGTCCGTAAATACCTGTGTGTTGATAACTATTCTGTGTTGATTTAAACCGGTTGAAGGTTAAAGGTTTGCTTGGTACATCGGATATAAAAAAACAAAGGAGAGTCATCCGACTCTCCTTTGTTGATATTTTTAATGGGATAAAACTTTATCTAGAGGATAATTTCTTTTTTGGCTGCTCCAACAGATTGAATCGTTGTCATTTCAGACGTTTCAAAAAGTAGGTCGTCAATTTCAAAGGTATAGGTTCCTTTCAGCGTAAATATCGCATTTGTAAGAGGAAAGCCTAATTTCATAACAGAATTTCCACTGGTATCTGAAAATGGATTTTGGAAGTATACTTGATTCGGACCACAGGTTATTTTTAAAGAGTATGCTTGAGCATTGGTTGCAACTTTCCATGAAACGATGACTGAATCGGCATTGGCTGATTTGGCTAGCGAAATAATTCGCACTGGAGCAATGGTAGAGGCAGAAACTGCATTGTTATAGGTGATAGGATCACCGTCTTTGAAGTTTACTGTATAGGCATAATTGCCTGGTGAAGGCACAGTTGATGTAAACTCTAGGTCAGAGGGCATCTTATAGAGTGAATTTCCTGAGCTGCTAAAATCGGTCAGTTGAATGGTCGTATTCTCCGGTGTTAAAACTTTAGCAGAGATCATGGTATTGTATGAAAACACACTGTTAACTAAGCCGTAAATTAATTTACTCGTGTCGCTTGGGTTGCGTATGACCTTAATAAATGTATCTGCCGCAGCTACAGGTACTACGGTTGCCTTCTCGCAACTTGTTAAAAACACAATGAATACTAGACAAGTTGCTAATGTGTTAAGTTGTTTCATAGTTGATTAGGTATTGATTGATTTATGGTAATTTTATAATTGCTAGGTTGTTTGAAAATCGAGTCAAAGATACATAAATATATTTTTTTTCTTCGCGCATTAATTTTGATTAAACTCTATATTTTTTATCGTTAATATAGAAACTTAAAAGCCTGAATTGCTCAGTTTTTACTCGCCAAACAGGAACAATAATTGTGCCAAAATCCACTATTTTACTTCAGATAGGAATATGGAGTGGTTATAAAATTGCTATGATGTTTTATTTCCCAATTTAAAGTGTATCTTTGCCCGTCAATTTTAAAACATAAATTTCAACGTAAAACGTTATGTCAGTAAAGATTCGTTTGGCAAGGCATGGCCGTAAACAACATGCTTATTACCACATTGTGGTAGCAAACAGCAGGTCACCACGAGATGGTAGGTTTATTGAGAGGATTGGTTCTTACAATCCAAATACTAATCCTGCCACCATCGATCTTGACTTTGATAAAGCCATTAATTGGCTAAACAATGGCGCGCAGCCTACAGACACTTGTCGTACGATTTTATCGCACAAAGGTGTAATGATGAAAAAACACCTTTTAGAGGGTGTTAAAAAAGGAGCTTTTGATCTTGCCGAAGCTGATGTTCGCTTTGCTGCTTGGGTAAAAGACAAAGAAAAATCTATTCAGGCGAAGAAAGATGGTCTTGCAGCTAATGTAGTTGAAGACAAGAAAAATCGCTTTAAGGCTGAAGTTCAGATTAACGAGGCTCGCATACTTGATATCGCGAAGAAAAATGCGGCTGCTGCAGCTGCTGCCGAAGCTAAGCCTGCACAAGAAGAAGCCGAAGAAGAAGCTACAGATGAAGTTGCTGAAGTTGACGAGACTGAAGAAGTTGCTGAAGAAGTAGCTGAAGTTGAAGAGACCGAAGAAGCCGAAGAAGAAGTAGCTACTGAAGAGGTTGTTGCTGAAGAAGAAGTTGAAGCTCCTGAAGCTGATGCTACTGAAACAACTGAAGAGGCTGTATAATTCAAAAGATTTTAATCTTTTAAGATCATAATTTAAAGGGGCGATGGTTTAAACCATCGCCCTTTTTTTGTAATTTTGTTAAGCTATGGATCAAATAAATAAGAGCGACTGCTTAGAGGTTGGATATATTCAAAAGCCACATGGACTGAAAGGGGAAGTGGTATTTGCATTTGAAAAGGAGTTTGAAGAGACTTTCGAGGATCTGGAATTGCTTTTTATCGATGTCGATGGTGGATTAGTCCCATTCTTTATCGACGATGAAGGTGTTCGTTACCGGAGTGATGAGAGTGCTATCTGTAAACTTGAATTGATCGATTCAGTTGAAAAAGCAAAAGAACTTGTTGGGTGCAAAGTGTATGTCTGGGAGAATGAAGTTATCACTTCAGATGATCAAGGGGTAGCTTCTGTTTTGGTTGGAATGGCTGCGTTTGATGCCAAATTTGGAGAGCTAGGACTAATCAGTCGTGTAGATGATGTTTCTGGTAATCTAGTGATCACCATTGCCCATCCTAAAGCTGAGATTATGATCCCTCTTTCGGATCAGGTGATTGTCTCAATCGATGAAACAAAGCGCGAGATTCGCTTAGACTGCCCAAATGGTCTCATTGAGATCTATTTGGATTAAAATATCAGCAGCTTTCTACTTTTTGGCTTGATTTTTGCACTTTAAAAATTATAATTTAAATAGTTAGACTATGAAAACGTATTTTCTCTCCTTATCACTTGTTTTTATGTTAGTTGCTAGCGCTGTTGCGCAAACAACACAGACTAGAACGCTATCTGCTTTTACACAGATATCATTAAAAATTGGGGCAAATATCCATTTGCGTCAAGGAGATACTCAACTTGTTGAGGTAAAAGGGGAAGAAGCTACCTTGAGAAAATTGGTAACCGAGATCAACGGTCGTACATTAGTTGTTAAGTATCCAAGTGATACCTGGTTTAATAAATGGAACCCAGGAAAGGTAGATTTGTATATTACAATGCCTCAGATAGATGAGCTTTTGATCTTAGGTTCTGGTTCAATCATTGCCGACGAGAAGATTGATTCTAGAATCTTAAATTTAATAATCAGTGGGAGTGGAGACATTAAAATTTCTGAACTGAACTCTTCTAAAGTGTCAGCGGCAATTTCTGGATCTGGAAATATTCAATTATCTGGAAAAATTCCTGCTGCTGAACTTAAGGCAGTTGTTTCCGGTTCTGGCAATGTTAAAGCAATTGATTTTCCTGCTAATGATGTGAATGTAAAAATAGGCGGCTCAGGAAACTGTATGGTGAATGCTGTTAAAAATTTAGTCGCTCGACTAGCTGGGTCTGGAAATATTATCTATCGTGGTCAACCATTGGTTGATACAGCAATATTGGGTACCGGAATTGTAAAAAAGGAGTAGTCTTTATTTGCGGATAATTTCGATCTGGCCACCTACACCTAGCTTTATGATGCTTGATGGAACTGATTCCGATAAGTCGTCTCTGCGGTAGTTTACAACATAATCCATCTTATCCTTTATCATAGAAGATATCTCAGCGAAATTACGGGGTGACTTTTCTCCACTAATATTTGCAGATGTAGATACAATAGGTCGTCTAAAACGTTGAATCAGCTGTTGCGTAAATGCTTCTCTTGTAATTCTTATCCCAATACTTCTATCGGCAGCTAAGAGATTAGCAGCAAGATTTTTTGCCGCTGGATAGATAATGGTCAATGGACTTTCCGAAACTTCAATTAGATCCCAAGCTACTTCAGGAACTTCAGTGACATAGCTATTTAAGAGATTTTCATTTTCCATTAAGATTAGCATGCTTTTTGAGTCTTCACGTTGCTTGATCTCATAGATTCGCTTAACAGCTACTGCATTGGTGGCATCGCAGCCAATACCCCAAACTGTATCCGTTGGATAAAGGATAATTCCTCCAGCTCTTAATACTTCAACAGCTTTTGCCAGATCGTCGTGGAAACTAGTTGCTATCATGATCGCTTAACTTCGATGAAGTGTTTATTTTCAAACGGTCTATATTTAAAGATCTTCTCAAACCAATATAAGAAATAATAACGTCCGTTTAGTTTCTTCTTTTTAATGGAGAGCTGAGGATGCCAGTTCAGCTCGTTGATGCGCGATTGCATAACTTGCGGATGGTCTCCCTCGAATTTCTCTAAGCTGTCGATACCATCTTCGTACTGATATTCAGCCGATTCTTGCTCGATCGTCTTGATGTGTTTTGAATTGACAGACCAATATTGTTTGGCTCCATCAAGTTTATCTTTCATTAATTTTGGGGGTCGAACCCAACCATAATGGTACATCCAAGCATCTATAAATACCCCTTTTAGTTTGGTGGCATTCTTCCATCTAAAACCTTGAGCGTCGTTCCACGAACGGATCCCTTTGTCGTTCTTGATGATGCGGATTTCACTTCGATACCACCGTCTTGAATCGGCAAAATAATCGAATGTTCCGTAGAAATGGGTATAGTGCATAATTAACCCATCGATCTCCTTATCATTAAGGTATCTTTCCATTGAATTTTTAATCTCTGGAAGATATTTTTCGTGCACCACTTCATCGCCTTGGATATAAAAACACCAGTCGTATTGATCTGGTATAACATCGAAAGCTTTATTCGTTTCAGAAGCTAATACTCGGCCTTTTTCCCGTAAATTTGGATCCCAGATGGTATCTATGATCTCAATTTTAGGTGAGTTTATCGATTCAATTAGTTCACGGGTGCCATCGTCACAATCTCCAACGGCTACGATAAATTTGTCGCAGATTGGCAAGATGGAGTTTATAGCTTCAACTATCGGATAGTCGAATTTAACTGCATTTTTGACAAAGCTAAAACCGCAAACTTTCATAGTTATCTATATTATACACTGGTTATAAGGTCTTATACCTTAAAGGCTGGCACTCCGCTGAAATCAAGGGTCACAAAATAGTCGTCTAAAGTTTCAGCTCTACGAATCTGAATAACATCGCCATTCTCGCGCATCAGAAGTTCAGCAGAACGAAGTTTTCCATTGTAGTTAAAGCCCATCGAATGACCGTGAGCACCTGTGTCATGGATAACTACGATATCACCAGGTTCTAATTTAGGAAGTACCCTGTTGATGGCAAACTTATCGTTATTCTCGCAAAGAGAACCCGTTACATCGTACATGATTTTATTCGACAACTCGTCCTTGCCTGGAACAGAAATGTGGTGGTAAGAGCCATATAGCGCAGGGCGCATTAGGTTCGCCATGCACGAATCTAAACCTGCATATTTTTTATAGGTGTCTTTGATGTGCAGAACTGTTGATATTAAATAGCCATAAGGACCTGTAATTGCACGTCCTGACTCGAAATATAGTTTGATAGGTTTCAGTCCATTACCTAAGATATACTTGTCGTAATTGGCTTTAATTCCTGCACTCATTTTTTCAAGGTCAACCTCTTTCTGTTCAGGTTTGTAGGGAATCCCAATTCCTCCACCTAAGTTCGCAAACTCAAAGGTGATGTTTAATTTCTGTGATAGCTCTGCAATAAGTTCGAAGAGTATTTGCGCAGTGCCTCCAAAGTAATCTGAGTCAAGCTCATTGGAAGCGACCATGGTATGGATTCCAAATCGTTTTACCCCTTTGTCGATAAGCATTTGATACCCTTCGAAAAGTTGACTTCTTGTGAAGCCATATTTAGCCTCTTCAGGATGACCGATAATAGCATTCCCTTCTTTTAGGGAACCTGGGTTATATCTGCAGCAAACCAACTCCGGCAAGCCAATGTTTTCGTCAAGGTATTGAATATGTGCAATGTCATCTAGGTTGATGATTGCACCCATCGATACCGCTTTCTGATATTCATAAGCTGGAGTATCATTGGAGGTGAACATAATCTCTTCACCGCTCATCCCTATTTTTTCAGCCAATTCAAGCTCTGCAATAGAACTGCAATCAATACCAAAACCCTCTTGACGCAGGATCTTCATTAGGTAAGGATTTGGTGCCGCTTTAATGGCATAATACTCTTTAAACCCTTCGTTCCAATCGAATGCTTTAACAAAACGTTTCGCGTAAGCCCTCATCCCTTTTTCATCATAAATATGAAATGGAGTTGGATATTTTTCAATTATATTTTCTAATGTTTGTTTCGAAAATGGGAGTTTCTTATCTGTCATAAAATTTAAAAATTTGAGCACCACAAAATTAGGAAATTTTTCTATTCCTATACCTTGATAACGATTATTAGTCCTTAAAGGTTTAATGGAACGAATACCTTTTTTATGAAATCGTTTGATTGATTATTGAAATGCAAAAAGGCTGGAAAAATTCCAGCCTTTAACCTTGTTTTTTAACTGATGAATCTTAGTGAGGATAGTTCTTAAATATTAACTGTACAACACTATTTATTTTCTCCTCTCGCGTGTCTGTTCGCGGGTTCATAAGCCCTTCCGCAACCCCTTCCCAGACTAATTTTTTCTCAGTTACATCTATTAAGTCAATGAAAAGAGTTCCTTCTATCGATTTATTGACATCGATATATGTACTCGATTGTCCCCAAGGGCGCATATACATATAACCCATCGACATGTTGTTTGCAATGGCAGTATACCGAGTATTTCCTTTTATGAAAGTTGACACGAGTAGATCGGGTGATGCTGCTAATTTATACCCTTTGGACTCTAATTCTCGAGAGATTGCATCTTTCAATCTTCTACGATTTAGGTCGTTCAATGAGACTTTGTCAACTTCTTTGCTGAAATTATAGGTCTTATAATTCGAAAAATTTATTTTTTTATCGAAGTCTGTCGTTACCCGAATCCCAGTGCAGCCGATCATGCTAATTAGTAGCACGAATGGCATCAATAATTTAAAGTAATGTGTTTTCATCTTCTTCTAGTTTTATGTTGTTTTTATAGTTCTATTAGTCAATCTTAGCGTTCTCTCCCTTTTCTGTTCTCTTTTTTTGTCTCATCCTTTGTTGTTTTATCTTTAGAGGTCGATTGTCTGCGATTTGTTGATTTTGTATTTGTTGAAGGTGCCGTAGTTGTACTCTTAAGTGTTTGTGAATTTTTGGGTGCCGAAACTTGCGAAGGCGCAGTAACTGCTGATCTTCTATAGCTTTGTGGAGTAGCAGATTTTTGGTAGGATGAACCAACCGAACTGTTAGGCCGATCCACTCTGCGAGGTGCGGTTATTGCCTTGTTGTTCAATCCTTGAATAGGCTGGGTTGTATAATTACGTCGACTATTCACAGTCGCTCTGCTAGTCTGCCCAGTTGGCTTATAGGCCGATGGAGCTCTTACTATGTTCAATCCTCTTTGATGATCGATTCTGACTAACGCTCTATTATTTATGTGTCTATTGTTAATTATATGATTTTCAATCGAACGATAAAAACCCTGCCTTGGGAAGATTAAAGGTGTGGATCGATAGCGCTTCATATAATGATTTTCATAAAAATTATAATAGTTGTAGGAAAGGTGACGATAAAGTCTAGGATGATAGGTTGTATGCCACTGTAAAAATAGGGCAGATGGAAGTCCGTAGAAGATGATGTGCCCGACACTGTTTCGATAGATCCCTGTATGAAAATAGAGAGGTCTTGGACGCCAAAATGGTTCTGAATACCAGTACGGATAGCCAAACCAGTAAGGATAGCAATTGATGATTCTCGTCTCTACAACTGGTGCTGATGAGTTTTGGATAGATCGAACTTCATAGTTTTCCTTTGCAAATTTATCGGAAGCGTTAACTAGCTCGTTGTAGGCTGTTGGGTCTTTCTCCAGTTGATCTTTGTAGGAATTTAAATCCTCTCTCTCTCGTGTTGAAATTGCTAAGGCAGTTAGGTTAATCTGATTAATCACCCACTCCGGATCTTCTCGGTAAAGTTCTCCTAAAAGTTTGGTGAAGGATTTATCATTGACTAAGGCCGAAACAACTTCGGGGTGATTTAGCAGCACTTGAACACTTTCGTGGATTTTCTTAGAATATGGGTCGAGCAATTCGGTAAATGCTTTGTCTATTTGAGTATTTATACGCTCAATTCTTACCAAGGCACTAAAATTCTTAAGTGCATTCTTTTTTGCTATTTCTTGAATGTCTTGTGGATATTTTAAAACAATATTTTCAATTTCTGCTTGGCTTGGCCTACCTTTCGATACGATTTCTGAAATCAGATCAGGATAGCGCGCCATTTCATATAAAGCAGTTTGCGCAGTTCGATCATAGGGATCAATAATGAGCTTGAATTGGGTTTGCGATTTTTCTTGCAACTCTTCAATGCTGCCAAGTAAATCTGGCGTTTGTGCCACAAGTAGCAAATCAGCATGTATGTTTTTATCAGCACTTGCAATCACTTCGATGGTTGTTCGATCTTCAGCAATCATTTTGAGAAGATCACTCTTTGCTTGTGATTGTGAAAAACCTTGCAAGGAGATACCTGTTAAAAGCAAGATTGTTAAGAAGCTAAACCTTGTTAGTCGATTCTCGCAATGGAGTAGAATTGTTTTCATGGTTATAGATCTTTATTGATATATTAGTTTATAAACAAAAA
>JAPLDS010000073.1 GCA_026391295.1 Bacteroidia bacterium
CTCAATATCAATATAAACATGATATATGTCATGTTAATATTGATACAACTCGTAAATTACTGGTGTAACTTTAACTTTTACTATTCCACCTAAGCAGAAGGTCCAAATTAACCTACACGAATACCCCAGAATCTTTAACGATTAAGTTTAAATTTATCACATTCTTGATTTTTACGCAATTCTAGACTTTAATACACGTTAGAAAACAAAATTTAAATTTCAAATCAATTGAACGGCTTGACAGGCGCTGATTAATTTTTAAAGATTTAAAGCAAAAAGTAAAATAAAATGTCTAAAACATGATAAAAGTCATATTATTGCCCTTGTCATTCGTCCCAAAATAGATGAAATATAATACAGCTAATATTTTTAGGTGATTAAAGAAATAATTTAAAACTTTGGAATTGAATTTACAGACTACCCCCAAGAATCCTGGCTAAAGCATTTCTCAAAACAGATAGGTAGTCGAATTACAACAAAAACAGTTCAACATTCGTGTCACTCAATTAGAAGTTACAATACATCCAACAATAGAGAATTAAAATACCTATTAGATCATCTCAGTGTTTTTGAAGTTAATACGTAAGCAAATAGATTAAATCGACTAGTCAGTCACATTAATCTAATTATTAGATGAATACTGCGGTCTTAATTAACGATAAAGACAATGCCCTACTAACATTAATTGGGCTTCTGTGTAATTTCAATTCGTTGAAATTAACGATCTGTGGGACCACCAATCGTTTAGACGAGGGTGTTCAGCTCATTAAACGGACCAATCCTGATCTTGTATTTATCGATCTTGACATGCTTGACGAAGATGGGTTATCCATCTACACACATTTTAGCAATCCAGCATTTAAAATAATCTTTGTTTCTGGCGATCAGCCTCCGATTTTGGATATTTCGAAATCAGACACTTTTGCTCATCTTCAGAAGCCACTAACAATTAGTGAGCTTCAATCTAAGATTCAGATTTTATTAGAGTTATATGGTGACGAACAAGAGTTTCATGCTCACGCCTACCCTATTCAAAACGCTGGTCGCCCAACGGTAGAAGGGACCACAATTGTTTTAGATGTCGAGAGTGGCTTTATGGTTGAGAACACGAACAACATTGAGTTTTGCAAGGCCAATCAGGCATATTCGATCATGAAATTACACACAGGGAATGAAGTGTTAATCACCAAATCGCTAAAATACCTAGAGCGGTTGCTAGGAAATAATCAGTTCTACAGAATACACAAATCATACCTGGTCAACATCTTATATATCTGCCGTTATGTAAAAGGGAAAGAGAGTTTTATCCTATTAAAAAGTGGAATAAAGATTCCTGTTTCAGTACGGGTCAGTTATACGATAAATAAAGATATCAAACGATTGCTCGAACATAGGGGGACAATCTGCCCAATTAACCCGGCTGATTGTCCATTACATCACTAGCACTAAGCCCTATCTAGTGATGCCAAATCAAGGGCCTGCTTAGTTACTATCCTGTGACTGAGGAGGCGAAGCTGGGAAAAGCCGAAAGTCCAAGGCGACAAAATAGCCAAAAAAATTCACCATGAAACAACCATCACCTCAAACAACTCTACCTTCCACGGAGGACGAAATCGATCTTTTAGCTTTAGCTCAAAAGATCTGGAAAGGACGTGCCTTTGTTTTACAAACTGTTGCAATTTGCACCATTCTTGGGATTGCCATTGCATTAATCACTCCCGCAGAATACTCGGCCAGCAGCACTATTGTACCGCAGCTAGGTGATTCAAATACTAAACTTGGTGGATTAGGTGGGCTAGCAGCTTTAGCTGGTTTAAACGTTGATATGGCTGCACAAAGTGGCATTGATCTCTCTCCAGTAGTGTACCCTCAGATTGCAAGTAGCATCCCCTTTCAATTGGAGTTGATGAATACGCCTCTCAATTTCAAAGTGTCCGATAATTCAATAAGTCTTTTTGATTATTTAACCAAGTTTCAAAAGCAAACAATCTTAGGAACAATTAAGAAATACACCCTAGGATTACCGGGTATACTATCTAAGTTGCTACAAGGGGAAAAGGCAGTTACAATTGATTCATCTAATAATGAACTAACTCCACTTAAATTAACTGACGATCAGGTGGAGATTATGAATTCACTTGTTGATATAGTTACACTATCCATGATGACAAAAGATGGGTATATTAAAATTACTGTCAACCTCCCAGAGCCATTAGCTGCAGCCCAACTTGCCATTAAGGCACAAAAATTATTGGAAAAATACGTAATTGATTTTAAGACTAAAAAGGTACAAGCCAATCTCCTATTTATTCAAGGGAGTTATTTAAAAGCCAAGGACGAATTTGAAAAAGCTCAAGTAAAACTTACTATGGCGAATGACAGAAGCAAAGGATTCATAAGTGGCATACCGCAGATTGAGACTGACAGACTCCAAACTCAATACACCATAACTTTCAGTGTTTATCAGGAATTAGCACGACAATTTGAACAAGCAAAGATTCAAGTTAAAAAGGAGACTCCCATTTTTACAATTATAGAGCCTCCAATGGTGCCGCATGAGCGCTCAAAGCCACAACGATCTATAGTCGTTCTAATCTGGTTTTTTATAGGAGGTGCTATTGGTATCGTTGTAATATTTACGAAGGATTATTTTGAGACTATGAAAGTAAGGCTAAACTAGTTTCATAAGCAAAATCGAGAATAATAAAAACGAATAATCAATTAAATATACAATGAATTACGCTTTAATCTTGCAAGACAAAATAAGTCAAAACTTGGAAGTTATTGGCATTATTGGTCTTGGCTATGTTGGGTTACCCTTGGCGGTAGGGTTTGCGAAGGCAGGACTTCAAGTTATTGGATTTGATAAGTCAACCGACAAGGTTAACAAGATAAATCAAGGTGATAACTACATCAAAGATATCCGCGACGCTGTCTTGCGCGAGGTTGTTGATAGCATAAAGCTTACTGCAACCGCTGATTTCACGCGGATAAAAGAGTGTGATGCTTTACTAATCTGTGTACCAACACCACTAGATAAATTCCGAAAGCCCGAGATGAGTTATATCGAGTCAGCCTGCAAGACTATTGGGCAGCACATGAAGGCAGGAACTTTTATAAGTCTCGAGAGTACCACCTACCCAACAACCACCGAAGAGTTGATGCTACCGATTATTGAGAAGACTTCTGGGTTAAAGAGCGAGGTAGATTTCTGGCTTGCTTATTCACCCGAACGTGTCGATCCAGGGAATGTAACTTTTCATACGAAGAACACCCCTAAAGTATTAGGCGCCATATCGAAAGAGGGGTTGGAAATCGGTGAAAAAATATATTCCAAGGCTATCGACAAGCTACATTTGGTTAGCTCAACTAAAGTTGCCGAAATGGTTAAGATCTTAGAGAACACCTATCGGTTAGTGAATATAAGTCTGATTAATGAATTGGCCTTATTATCAGGCAAGATGGGCATCGACATTTGGGAAGTTATTGAAGCAGCGAAGACCAAGCCATTTGGTTTTCAAGCTTTTTATCCTGGTATAGGCATTGGAGGGCATTGCATTCCGCTGGATCCATTTTATCTTGAGCACATTGCCAAGAAGTATGATTTTGATTTAAGCATGATACATGCAGCGGGTCATATTAACATGAGGATGCCGAATTACATGACCAACAAGATCACCTCGGCATTAAACAGTCACAAGAAATCAATTATGGGCAGCAAGATTCTCTTTCTAGGTGTGGCCTACAAGCCCAATATTGACGATGAACGCGAATCTCCTGCCTTAAAAATCATGGGTGAAGTTGCTAAAAAAGGTGGCGTGGTTACCTATCACGATCCTTATATTCCCGGTATCAAAACCGAAAATAGAACTTTTCAATCGGTAATCCTAAACAAGGAAGCGCTTAATGAAGCTGATTACATAGTAATTACGACCAATCATGAGAATTTTGATATTGATTTTATTACAGGCAATTCGAAGTTGATTGTTGATTTACGAAATGTAACAAAAGAAAAATCGGAAAAGATATATAAACTATAACAATGTCATTAAAAGAAAAACTCTCTTATAATCTTATAATCCAATCTATTGGGCCTACTCTGTCTTTTCTGACAATATTTATTATTGCAAAATTCGGAGGAGCTGAGGTACAAGGGCGTTATGCCAGTGTAACAGCTTGGATAAATTTGGCTGTTGTCATTGGGACGTTTGGATTTCCACAAGGGTTTATCTACTTAATTAACAAACTTTATGTTTCGCCCAAGGTGCTGTTTAAATTCACAAGTTTCTATTGTTTAGTTTTCATCGTATGTTTCAATTTAATTGTTCTCACATTAATTGAGCTTAATATGGTTAGTCCATTAGTTCTAAGTACACTCTCTCAAGTCATTCTTATTAGTTTGCCAGTTACTATGCTAGTATTTCATGGACTTCTTCGGGGTATATATCTCACTCATAATCAAAGCATTTTATTTGCAGCATTTTCTATTCTTCCAGCTACCTTTCTTTTTCCATTCGTATTAACCGGCGTTATTTTACATCAGTACAATTTTCATTTAATCTATTTAGTTTCTTCAATACCAGTTCTGATTACCGTTTTAATCTTAGTAAAGCCTATTCTAAACAGTTCAGAAAGCTCTTCAATAAAAACATTTCCCTGGACTGCTTTATTCAATCATGGAACGAACTCTTTTTTACAAGCATTGTTTTTTGTTCTCCAACCAATAATTGCTTATTGGTTTATTAACAAATACATTGGCGGCGAATTAGAAATTGGTTATTTTAATCTTGGTCTTTTCCTGTTTCAAGGCTTTTTAGTACCAATTGGAATGGTGGCTCCTCTACTTTTCGAGCATTGGACAAAAAATGACGATCAAAACCTGATCATGAAATTTAACAGATTCAAAGTTTTTTTTATTGAGTTAATTATCGGGGGAATGTTAGCCTTGCTGTTAAACTATTTTATACCACTTGTATTTGGATCCGAATACATCCCATCAATACAGGTTGTGCAAATTTTACTGTTTATAACTCCGGTTATTTTCCATGTCAGAGTTTTAATTCCTGCAATACATTCTAAAGGCTATCCACAGTATAATACTATTATCGGATTGGCAAGACTGCTCGTATTTATATGTTTATCTTATGTATGGATCTTAAATTCCAGCAATCTACTCGTTGGGTTGGCAATTTGCTGGACCACATCAGAGATAATTGGAGCATTATTAACCCTAAGAGCATATAACTTACTCCCAAAGACTAAATAACTTGAAGAACTATTATGGCCATAATTATTCTATTTAAAAATATTGCCGCAAATCTTTTTGAAATAATATATTATTTGATAGGAAACATAAGAGCAAGCCTTCTTGGAGTCAGATTAGGAAGGGGGGCAAAAGTAAGCCCTAAAGCAAAAATTAAAGGTGCATATTTTATCGATAATGCCACAGTTGGTTCAGCTGTAGTTTTAGGAGAAGGTAGCTATATTAATTCTGGATTTATCATGACTGGTATTATAGGCAAATATTGCTCAATTGCGTATAACGTAATTATTGGACCTACTGAGCATAATCCTAAAATATTCTCTACATCTCCATCTCATGCAACTAAACTTGGATTACCTACCAGCAAAGTCGAAAAGCTGGTAGCTCCGCCAATCATTGAGGATGAAGACTGGATAGGCGCTAACGTTGTAGTTCTGAAAGGAGTAATTATAGGTAAGGGAGCTATAATTGCTGCTGGAGCAGTTGTAACAAAAGATGTACCTGCAATGGAAATTTGGGGAGGTGTACCTGCTAGGTTTATTAAAAGAAGAGAGCTCAAAATATTCTAGCCACTTATGCAAAATAGAGAATTTTTTGGATTATTAGGATTGTTAGTTTATTTCATAAGCTTGGCACTTTCTATAGTAATTGTTGCTCCAAAAAACGCAAGTAAACTCTTCAACTTGAAGCATTTCTTGCCTCTACTTTTTTTATCTCTTGTTGCCCTTTACGTATTGCCCTTATCTTTTTTTAATTATTCATTTTCAACACCTAGCGGAATTATTAGTGATCATTTTTATTCGTTTGCCGGATATATTCCACTTGCACTTGTTTTGTGCAGCATGTTTAATCTGGTTTTTTCTTTTTCATACCGCAAATTAGTTTTCAGAAAGGTCTATGTTGAACAGAGCAGTGAATCGAAGGAATTTTCAAAATTTGAAGTTTTCTTTATTTATATTCTTTTCTCAATCAGCATTTGGTTGTTATATCAGTTAAGTAAAGAAATTGGAGGTCTCCCCGGTCTTATCCTTTCCGGTTATCAAGTAACAGAATTATTTATTAATAAAGGTCATTATACAGTTGGTTTTGAATGGATTGTCACATTGAGTCTTTTATTGTGGGGAAATGCCTTGACTACCCAAAGAAGAAAAAAGATAATTCCAACCATGCTTTTATTACTTACAGTAGCAGCTTCGTTTGCAATAATGGGACGAAGAGGAGCTCTTGTCATTTTAATCGGTTCGTCAGTTTATTTGTTTCATCAATTATACAAACCAATCAAAACATATAAAATATTAGCTATTGGAATTCTCGGGTTTTACCTCTTAACTCTTATTGGTTTTCTTCGTGGAGATTCTTATGAAAATTTTTCTTCTTTAGTTGATAAAATGCAAATAAAAAAGGGAAGCCTTGATAACGACAACTCAGTCAGTTTCTTTTATACCATTACTACTGGAAATTTTGCTGTTCCATTCGAAACGTTCCCTCAAGTAATAAAATCTTTGGGTAATGAATATAATCCGGGATTTGGAGTATATAGCCTACGACCCGTTACATCTATAATTCCTTCAGCGTTGTGGCTGGAAAGACCGCTTCCTTTAGCTAATTGGTACATGAAAACCTTTTATGGGACAACACCGCTCAATGAAGGAAGACAATTCTTTCTGCTTTCGGCACCTTTTATGGATTTTGGACCTTCTGGCATAGTTATAATCGGGATAATATTTGCTTTTTTTTGGAGAAGCATATTAAAGATAGGAACCGAAAATAAAAAAGATATTCTTGCTATTACTTTCATTGCAATAATCATTGCAAGTTCTCTGAATATTGTTTCTTCTGATTTAGCCGGCTGGATGATTGCTTTTTCAAAAGGATATGCGTTCCCGATTATTCTGATATATTCCTTTAAAAAGATAAATCAATTGTCTCTTAAATATCACTGATGAAACTATTCTATATTACTGCTTCATTCCCTTTTGGCTCAGGAGAATCATTTTTGATACCTGAGATTAAAGCTTTAAGAAATGAAAGCGTAAATATCATTGTCGTACCACTCTTCCCCAGAGGCGCACTCCGTAACGATTGGGAGAATCTCCCTGGCAGAATATTTTTGGAGAAACTTATATCGCTAAAAATACTCAATTGCTTTCTGTTATTTTCATGTTTCCATCCTATCTCACTTTATAAGCTAATTGTATTGCTTAAAGATTCGACCTTTTCACAATTCTTTAAAAATCTGGCAATTCTGCCAAAATCGGTATGGATATCCTCCATCATAAAAGCAGAAAAGCCAGATCATATACATGTGCACTGGGGTAGCACTACATCTTCTGCCGTAATGCTGGCTTCGGTAATTACTACAACTCCATGGTCATTAACCTGTCATCGTTGGGATATTTACGAAAACAACTTACTCCGCAAGAAATCTGAACGATCTGAATTTATTCGTTTCATTTCGGAAAAAGGGAAAACTGATGCCCTAAGATTTGGAGTTTTATCTGAAAAATCAGTTTTAATACCGATGGGAACTGAAATTCCAAGCAAACCCAATTCACCAGTATGGGAAAAGGAAAGTTTGGAATTTATTGTAATGTGTCCTGCTAACCTTATTCCAGTAAAAGGCCATATTTATTTAATAGAGGCTGTAGATATATTGGTGAATGAAAGCTATAAAATAAAACTACTTATAGCTGGTGAAGGGTTCTTAAGAAAAGAGTTAGAAATCCTGATAAAAGAAAAGGGAATTTGTGCAAATGTTGATTTCCTGGGGCAGCTGCCACACAAAGCGCTACTGGATTATTATTCCAGCGGAAGAATTCACCTAATGGTATTACCAAGTATTGATTTAGGAAACGGCGAACACGAAGGAGTTCCGGTATCGCTCATGGAAGCAATGAGTTATGGGGTTCCGGTAATCTCAACTGAAACTGGATCAATCAATGAATTGTTGCCCAAAGAAATAGGGTTAACTATTCCTGACAAATCTGCGAATGAACTGGCTCTCAAAATAAAATTCCTTTATGACAATCCGGATGAATATAATAGTGCTTCAAAGCTATGCAGGAAAATTATAAAAAAAAATTGGAATATAAATACATCTGCTAAAGCATTAATAACATTAATTAGAGCAAATTCTGATTTGGCAAACTAAGCCATACTGAAATGGAAAGTTATTTAATTTTTCAGATATGAACATTTTGTATCTCGATCATTATGCGGGCAGTCCAACGTTGGGAATGCAGTTTCGTCCGTATTATTTATCCAAAGAATGGATAAAACAAGGTCACAAGGTTACCATAGTTGCTGCTAGTTATTCACATCTGAGAACAACTCAGCCAATTACAAAAAATGATCTGGACGAAGATATTATTGATGGCATTACATATATCTGGATCAATACTCCCGAATATCATTCATCAGGAATAAAAAGGATTCTTAACATCCTGACTTATGTTATAAAACTTTTTAAATATAGCAATAGGCTTTTGCTAAAAACAAGCCCCGATGCAGTGATAGCTTCATCAACGTATCCTTTAGATATTTATCCTGCATTTCGAATAGCCAAAAAATGCAAGGCTAAACTTGTTTTTGAATTGCACGACTTATGGCCATTATCACCAATGCTAATCGGTGGTTATTCCCAATATCATCCGTTCATCTGGCTATTGCAAAAAGCCGAAAATTTTGCCTGCCGGAAAAGTGATTGCGTTGTCTCAATATTAGGCAATACAAAAGATCACCTCATACTGCATGGATTGAAAAGTGAAAAGTTTTTCCATGTCCCAAATGGTTTTTCTGAAAATGAACTAAATTTCGAAGGGACTCCGATCCCAGAGGAGCATGAGGAATTATTACAAAGGTTAAATGCAGAATCGAATCTGATTATAGGTTATGCTGGTGGGCATGCACCCTCAAACGCATTGAAGAGTTTCGTTTTAGCTTCAAAATATTTCGAGAATACTTCTACTATATCGTTTGTACTGGTAGGAAATGGGAATCAGAAAAATGAATTAATGCAAATAGCGAAGAATAACAATCAGAAAAACATTTATTTTCTACCTTCAGTAAATAAAACTTCAATTCCACAATTATTACTGAAATTTGATTTGCTCTATGCCGGTGGCACAAGCAGCATCCTGCATCAATATGGCACCTCATACAATAAAATTACGGATTATATGTTGGCTGAAAAACCCATCATTTTTGCGGTTGATGAACCCAATTGTCTTGTTGAAAGAGTTGGATGTGGAATCCAAATTCCAGCTGAAAACAAAACAAAACTAATAGAAGCCATACAATTGCTTTCAAATTATTCTCAAGAGGAAAGGGAAGAAATGGGAAAAAAAGGAAGACAATATGCGCTAAGCAATTTAAATTACACAAGTCTATCAATAAAAATCATTGAAGTAATAGAGAACCCTTAAACCACTATTATAATATCTTAATTTAAGTCATATTAATTAATCCTAATTATGATTATCCCATTTTCACTTCCTATTATTGACTCTGATGTGATTGCTGAAATGAACGATACACTGACTAATACCGGTTGGTTAACATCCGGACCTAAAGTTTTGGTCTTGGAGAATGAATTCAAAAAATTAACCACTGCTGAAGCTGTCGTTTGTGTAAATTCATGGGTTTCAGGGGCAATGCTTATGCTTCGCTGGCTTGGTGTGGGTTATGGAGATGAAGTTATTGTACCTTCCTATACTTATTGTGCTACCGCATTGGCTTGTTTAAACATTGGGGCAATACCTGTGATGATAGACGTATTAGATGATTTCACCCTTGATCCAACCAAAATCAAAGCTGCCATAACTTCTAAAACTAAAGCAATAATTCCTGTAGATATTGGTGGATGGCCGTGTGATTACGACCAAATTCATACTGTTTTAAATGATCAAGAAATTAAAAGTAAATTTATTCCGCAAAGTCCCAATCAGGAAAAACTAGGACGCATACTCGTATTGGCTGATGCAGCACATTCTGTTGGCGCTAATTACAAAGGCAGGCCAATAGGTACAATTACAGATGTAACAGTCTTTTCTCTTCACTCCGTAAAAAACATCACCACCGGCGAAGGTGGGGCGATCTGTTTAAATCTACCAAAACAATTTGATCATATAGAAGAATACCATTATCTTAAAGCATTGTCCATAAACGGACAAACCAAAAGTGCTTTTGAGAAAAATCAAGTAGGAGAATGGAAATATGATATCATCGGTCAGGGACTCAAAGTAAATATGCCGGATATCTGTGCTTCGGTTGGATTGGCGCAAATCAGAAAATATAAATCAACTCTACTTCCGGAACGTAAGGAAATCTTTAATTTCTATAATCAAGAATTCTCAAAACACACCTGGGCAATTCTTCCTAAATCAGAATCAGAAGAACGAATCTCTTCTTTTCATCTTTACATGTTGAGAATAAAAAACATTACAGAAGAACAACGTGATGCCATAATTCAACATATCAGTTCGAAAGGTGTTGGAGTAAACGTTCACTATATACCGATGCCTATGTTGACACTTTTCAAAAACTTAGGATATCAGATGGACGATTATCCAATTACATATAAATTGTATGCTAATGAAATCTCCTTGCCTGTTTATAACGGATTAACAAATGAACAACTACAAAAAATAGTTGAGACGGTTATTGAGGCATACTTCAGTGTAGTTAATGAGCCTAGACATTGAAAAAAATTTGATCAAATCAAATCAATTCAAATGCAAACCAATTTCAATCTAGATAATTTCATAACCACCAAGGTTACCAAACGCCCGAAAAGCTTATTGTTAGATGATTTTATTAAATATACTACAGAACTAAATAAGCGAATAAATGGCAAAAAAGTTCTGGTTATTGGTGGTGCAGGGACGATCGGATCATCATACATCAAAGCAATCCTAAAGTTTCAGGTAGCTAAATTGGTGGTGGTTGACATCAACGAAAACGGACTTACTGAACTAGTGCGAGATTTGAGAAGTTCAAATGATTATAACATTCCAGATGAGTTCATTACCTATCCGGTAAACTTCGGAGACCCCGTTTTTGAAAAGATTTTTAATGAACATGGTCCATTTGAAATAGTTGCCAACTTTGCAGCTCATAAACATGTCAGAAGTGAGAAAGATATCTTCTCAATAGAAGCCATGATCGAGAATAATGTGCTTCGGGCTCGTAAACTGCTCGATTTATTACTACAGCATAAACCGGAACATTTCTTTTGTGTCTCAACAGATAAAGCGGCTAACCCAGTAAACATCATGGGAGCCAGCAAGAAACTGATGGAGGAGTTGATTATGGCTTATTCGGATCGGTTGCCTATCAAAACGGCCCGATTTGCCAATGTCGCCTTTTCAAACGGCAGTCTCCCGTTGGGCTTTTTGGAAAGACTCAATAAAAACCAACCTTGGTCGTGCCCACGAGGCATTCGACGATTCTTTGTCTCACCACAAGAATCCGGTGAATTGTGTTTAATGGCCTCCATCATGGGCGAATCAGGTGATATATTCTTCCCTAAGCTGGACGAAGAACGGGATATGATTCCGTTTGACCAAATTGCAATGGATCTTCTAAAAACGATGGGCTTAACTCCGGATATTTGTAAGACTGAAGAAGAAGCAAAAGAGAAAGCTAGTGTCAATCAAGACATCAGAACAAAGGGTGGAGAAATTTTAACTTATCCGATCTATTTCTTTGGCTCGAATACTTCAGGAGAGAAAGCTTTTGAAGAGTTCTTTACCGATGATGAAGTACTTGACAACGACTCGTTTGTTAACCTAGGGGTGGTAAAGAATTCGAAAAAACGGAGCATCCAAGAGATCGACACCATTTTTGATGAGCTAATGCAGCTGTTTGCATCTGGCCATGTTATAAAAGCTGCTATTGTGGATATTCTTACGCATTACCTGCCCAATTTTGAACATATTGAAACGGGGAAAGGACTAGACTCAAAAATGTAATTCAAGAATATAACTGACAAGCTTTAAGATGAGCAAGAAATATCTTTCTTAAACCTAGCTTCATAATCATTTATGTATTCAAAATTAGGCAAACGATGTTTTGATATTATTGCAGCATTAATTGCGCTAATATCATTAATACCCTTTTTACTTCTTATCTGCATCCTATTAGTCTTTACTGGCGAACATGAGGTTTTTTATTTCCAAGAAAGACTTGGTTATAAAAAGAGCAAATTTTTAATCTGGAAATTTGCTACCATGCTGAAATATAGTCCGAATTTAGGCACGGGTAGTATTACGTTAAGAAACGATCCACGTGTTACATTAATAGGACGTTTTTTAAGAAAAACTAAGATTAACGAATTACCACAGCTTGTAAATGTATTAATTGGGAATATGTCGATTGTAGGTCCGAGACCGCAAATGGATATTGATTTTATAAAATTCCCAGTTCATATCAGAAAAGTTATAAATAATGTCAAACCAGGCCTATCTGGCATTGGGTCTATTATCTTTCGCGATGAAGAACAATTATTGTCGTCTGCAGAAGGTGATAAGCATTTATATTACAAAAGGTATATTGCTCCCTACAAAGGAGAAGTAGAACTTTGGTATCAAAAGCATCTCTCTTTTTACACCGATCTCATGCTAATTTTCCTAACGGCATGGGTGATCTTATTCCCCAAAAGCGAATTGGTCTTTTCCATCTTTAAAGACCTACCCAAGCGCCCGGAGATCTTCGAAATAAAACAAAGAGGAAAAAGAAACACTGATCTGTCAATTGTTAAATCAGTCCGCCCACTGGCGGATCCGTAACATCTCCCGACAAGTCGGGACAGGTTGTGTTCAAATTCAGTCATGAAGAATTTCAAGATAACCATACCGGACAATAAAGAGCATATTTTCCTTGAAATGATGAAGAAAATCTCGTTTGTAGAAAAAGTTGAAGCCGCAAATGAGCTTACAATATCAGAAGAACATCAAAGAATCGTGCATCACCGAATTCAACGGATGGAAGAAAATCCTGAGAGCTGTTTAAGCTGGGAAGATATTGAACGTAAAATAAAACTCTAAACTTAATGTTTAAGGTTATTTATGCCAATGAGCTTTATAACGATATCCAAAATGCAGTAGATTTTTATAATTCCAGAGCAAAAGGCTTAGGAGTTCGTTTTTTTAAAACTGTTAAAATTCAGACATCAGAAATACAATCAAATGCCTTTGGCTTTCAAGTGCGGTATGCTGATGTACGGTGTATTCCTTTATACAAATTCCCATATACCATTCACTATAGAGTAATTGCTGATACCAATACCATTATGATTATTGCAATTTTTTGTGATTTTCAAAACCCTGAAACATGGGCAGATCGGCTGAAATAAAAAATCTTCCGATGAATGGGGACAGGCCGTGTAACTTGTATTCTAACAAAAAATACAGAAGGATTATTTAAAAATCACGAATTACGCTTTCAATAGAATTATTCGTAATTTTGTTAAAACTTAAGCACTGAAGTCTAAGAATTAAAGCCATGATAACAATCGAGATCAACGAAAGAACGAAAGCTGGGAAAGCCATTTTAGAAGCAGCTCGTGTTATGGCCCAGAAAAGTGTAGGGATTGAGATTACCAAAGAAAATGCTATCCTAACTTCGAAAATAAAACGAAACCACAAGAATCAAATACTCTCTAAGACAGAAAAAGACAACTTCTTAGACGAATTGCAAAATGAACTTTGAATTTGAAAAGTCATTTGTCAAAGATTTCAGGAAACTAACAAAGAACTTGCCAGCTCCATTCTGGAAGTAGCAAAACAAGTTTCAGAAGCTACATCCGCGAATGAAATAATCAATCTAAAAAAACTTTCAGGTGCTAGATCGGCTTACCGAATTAGAATTGGTGATTATCGGATTGGTGTAATCATAGAAAAAAATATAGTCACATTTGTTGCCTTCGCTCATCGAAAAGAAATCTATAACCGCTTTCCTTAGATACCCTAGAGCGGCAGTGCCGCGAAATATTTGTAGCAAAAGACAAAATCAAACGAAGGAAGGTGCAGCGCACCGTAATATAACAACCAGCAGATAATAAATATTTAGGTGTTCTGCACCTAAGATTTTTTTCCGCCTAATTTTCTACAAATATCAACGGTGCTCTGCACCTAAAATCTTCACAGACAATCCATACAAAGCGGCAGAGCCGTGATAAAATTATAGAGATCATCCGAGCCTCCGAGTAATCAGTGGTCAGAAATATAGATAAACACGGAAAAAAATTATAGAACAATTCTAAATTACAGGGATATTGAATTTTAATATTCGGACCAAAACACAAAAGGGAAAATCATAAGACACTAATCTATAATATATTGAGGATCAAACTATTTAAAACGATTAAAAATAAGACAAAAAGCGATTTAACTGACGCATAACCAACAAAAGAGATTTGTATTCAACTGAGTATATTTGCATTGATTCATCATATTCTCAGATTACAATAGTCCTAACCTTTTGTAAGTATGCCACTTCTAGATCCCTTCACTCAACCTCAATGGCACGCCGCGTATGTGTCATCACGCGCCGAAAAAAAAGTGCTTTCCGAATGTCAATTTCAAAACATTGAAGCCTATCTTCCCCTACAACACAAACTGCACCAATGGAGCGATCGGAAAAAATGGGTTGACGCACCGCTGATACCTGGATATCTGTTTGTCCACATTGGTCCTATAGAACAAAATAAAGTCTTACAGCTAACCCATGTGATTCAATTTGTCCGCTTTGAACGTAAACTTGCCGTCGTTCAAGACTGTGAAATTGAGCTTCTAAAACGAATGTTGGAACAACATGAATTAGAGGTAAGTGTTACCACCGAAGAGCTACTCCCAGGCAAAATAGTGGAGATAACAGCCGGCCCAATGATCGGCCTTCGTGGTGAACTTGTTAGTATTAGGGGGAAAAATAAAGTCTCGGTACGAATACTTCCATTGGGAATAACTGTTCTAATCGAATCAGCAACAACCCATCTTACCTTAGTTCCTGCTTGAAATATTAGTGCAATCTGGCTAATATATTTAGGCATACTGGCTACTCTTTCTTTAATAGCAGGGAATGACCTTCCTCAACTTGCCGTTTTCGCAGGCTTCGACAAGTTAGTACATAGTTGTCTATATTTCGGATTAACCCTTCTGGGATGCTGGACACTGCATGCCGAATTAAAAAACAGTCGAATTATTCTGATCGCCCTCTTTTGCCTCCTCTGGGGACTAGTCATGGAAATTTCACAACTCGAAATGAAGCTTGGACGGGCCTTCGAATGGACAGATGAAGTTGCAAATGGCATTGGGATCTTGGTAGGGATTGGCCTTTACTTGATGATCTTTATTCACTATAAAAAGTCGTTGAAGACCAATGACTAAGTCAATGGCCTAAGAATCAAAAACAGCCTTTAAAAATATCTTTAAGGTCTCTGCATTCGACCTATTCACTCCGATTTTAACGTTAATCTATAAATCCTAACGTTAGGAAACTCAAAAAATATTTTTAGCAGACCTATTGATCCAAACCTTACCTTAGAACAAACTTAAAGTCAAGTATTATGTTAGATTTACTCTACTCCATCTTACTTCCTTTAGCTATAGCAGCACTTGCATGCTACTACAGCATCCCCTTTCTTGTGCATGCAGCCAAAGGACTGCATATCTTAACCAAAGTCAATTCTCGTACAGCAAGCCAGACCAGAATCCCGTTACTTGGAGGGTTTGCGATCTTTATGGGAATGGTAGCAGGCATCATTGTGATGCAAGGTCAATATTCCATCACCAACCTATGGGTATTCCTATTCGCCTGTTTGATTATGATCCGCATTGGTCTTAAAGACGATATCCATAGTCTTAGTCCAATCCGCAAACTTACAGCTGAATTTATTGCAGCGATGGTCCTGTTTTTATTCGAAGGGATTCGAATAACCCAATTTCACGGACTTTTTGGCCTTACCACAATTCCACTTAGCGTATCCATATTCGTTACATTATTTGTAGTTATATTAATTATCAATGCGTTTAACTTATCGGATGGCATCGATGGTTTAGCTGCTGGTATCGGAATTTTGGCCGCCCTAATTCTAGGGATCGGATTTTATTTAAATCAACGGTATGACTTTGCCCTCTTGTCGAGTTCGTTTGCCGGAGGATTAATCGGCTTCTTCTATTTCAATGTCTATGGACATAAAAATAAACTATTAATGGGTGACGCAGGGTCCCTTTTGGCTGGGTTAGTCATTTCATTGTTAGTAATAGAATTCAATGAAATCCCCAATCCAAACTACCTCAATCTACTACCCTTAAAAACAACTCCAATTTTAATTTGTGCAATACTGATCTATCCCTTAACAGATATGACACAAGTGGTAATATGCAGGTTGTGGACTGGCAAACACCCGTTCGTTGCCGATAGAAATCACCTACATCACAAACTTTTAGACCTAAAATTCACGCACAAGAAAACAAGTTCAATCATCATTCTCGGCAACCTCTGCTTTATTATTATAAATTTGATTTTTAACGAGGAAGATATTCCACTTCTAATTGCACTTAATGTCACAACGGTTATTAGCATTGTGCTATTTATTCGATTATATGCTTTAACCTACAAGAGATCCCACACAGTTAACACGACGCTATACATTGAATTCAAGAAAGAAATCCCTGTCTACGGACAAGTAGATTTAAAAGATCAACATCCAGACAGTGAGAAGCTATCGGTATAGGCGATCCATGCTCCATAGTTAGTTCTAGTTTATCCTTATCTTAAAGAATCAATTACCATGATGAAATTATTTATTCGAAGCAGGATGATCGTGATCTTCCTGCTTGGCCTTTGCCTTTATGCACCACTTTTTGCTCAAATTAAACCAACTCCCGCCATTCTGGCCATGGTTAATAGTGAGCTGAACAAACGCGGTCTTACTCAAGATGAGGTGCAAGCCCGTCTAGTCAGAGAGGGTATTGATCCCAATAATATCCCACTGGATCAAGTTCAGGGCTATCGCAATCGAGTAACTGCAATATTGGATAGAATGCAGCAAGAGAAAGCGACACAAAAAGCAGTGACGTTGCAAAGCAATGATACAGCAGCTTTACCGCCGAGCAATGTCAATGTACCTGCTACAGTATCAACGGTAAGCCAAGGACCAGCGCCAATCACAACTCATGCTGAAGCTGTTGCAGAGGCAGAACAGCGAGTGAATCAAAAAGAGGCTTCAAAAAAACATGCAGGAGCAGCTATCTATGGTCATTCGATGTTTACCGATAAATCGTTAGATGTCTTCAGAACAACGGATGGAGCTCAAGCACCAGAGAGCTATATTTTAGGTGAAGGTGATGAGATAAGAATTACCATATTTGGAGCTTCCCAAACAGATATTCAACAAAAAATAAACTCCGAGGGGTTTATACAACCTGTCGGGACGGCAAAAATTTATCTTAAAGGGCTTAGCTTGGCACAAGGTCGCGAGATTATTCAAAAGCGATTATCAAGTGCTTATACCTTTAGAGCCGATCAGATTGCGGTCACCATTGCAACCTCGCGCACAATCCTTGTTAACATATTTGGAGAGACAACGATCACCGGGGGCTTTACCATTTCGGCTCTTAACTCTGCCTTAAATGCAATAAGCGCCAGTGGAGGCCCAACTGGGATTGGTTCGGTCCGTACTATTCAGCTTATTCGTGGGAGCACGAAGAAATTAATAGACATGTATGCGTTTATGAATGACCCTACCGTTCAGTATCGTTATGATTTGCAACAGAACGACATTATCTATATACCAGTGGCCAAAATACTTACGAGCATTGAAGGTGCAGTAAAAAGACCAATGACTTATGAGATGCTTGAACAGGAGTCGCTGCTTGATTTAATTCAATTTGCTGGGAACGTCAACACTGATGTCTTCCCTGATTTTGTGCAGATACAGCGTTTTACAAATGGAGAGGAAGTTTTAAAAGAATGGAACTTAGCTGAAGTGCTTCAAGGTAAGACCAAAGTGCCGCTACAAAATGGGGATGTAGTTCGAATTAAAACCATCGGAAAACCGATGCTAAACTATGTCGAAATCGAAGGGAGCGTATACTATCCAGGGAGGTACGAGCTAGCTAACAATGCATCTCTTTCAAGTATTATTGCGAAAGCGAAGCCCGATCTACAAGCAAAAACTGATATCCTATTTATCGAAAGGGTGCGCTCTGATAAAACCATTGAATTTCTAACGATCCCCTTTCCTTCAGAAACAGGAAATGATCGGTCTAATTTCAAACTAGAGCCACTTGATAAAATCCGCATTCTTAATCAAGTAACCTATCGGGATGTTGAAGATATCCAAGTCAATGGCCAGGTAAGGGAGCCCTTTAAACGAGCATTCGCCTTAAACGATAAGATCTCAGTTGACCAAGCGATCGAAATGGCTGGAGGCTTAAAAACGAATGTTTATCCAGTGGCATATATTTTCAGGCACAATCTGTTTAATCCAGCGAAGACTGAGTATATCCGTGTCGATTTAGAAAAAGCCAAGCAGATGTATCTTCAACCTGGCGATCAACTAAATATTTACGATAATAGCAGATATACGAACGTTGGTGAAGTAAAGATCGTGGGAGCAGTAAAAAATCCTCAAGGATTTACGTATGACCCATCGTTAACCTTGCGTGATATCTTTACCAATATTGGAGGGTTTACAATTAGTGCTGCATACAACCGTATCGAGGTCTTTCGGACTAAGATCTCACCTACCGACAAAGTGAAATTCGAATTGATAACCTTGACTTTAGATAGCACTTATAAAATCACAAATACGGATAACTTTTCTCTGCAACCCTATGACTACATCGTTGTACGCAGCACCCCTAATTTCAATTTAGGACGTTCTGTAGAGCTAAACGGACAAGTAAATTTCCCAGGGGTCTACCCATTGACAGGCGAAGAAAGCAGTTTAAGTGAAATAATTGCAAAAGCTGGTGGCTTGTTACCCGATGCCGATTTAACTGGATCTAGCCTGTTCCGAACTTATAAAGCGAGAGGAGCAATTAGCATAGACATTAACAACAGTTTTAAAAAAGCAAACAATACAAAATTTGACCCCATACTTTTTGAAGGTGATGTGATAAACATCAATAGACGTGAGAATATTGTGACGATTCGAGAGCTGGGCACTCGGATTCCTCAAAATGGATACAACACCGAAAACGGCTTACACAATGTGGTCTTTCAAGGGAAAAAATCAGCGAAGTGGTATATTAATAATTTTGCTGGAGGTTTCGACAAAAAAGCGGATCGCAATAGTGTGGTGATTACCTTACCGAACAAGCAAATGAAAAGCACAAAAAGATTCCTTATTTTCAGAAATTACCCAAGCGTTCCGGCAGGCTCTTTGATTACCATGGAGCTAAAACCGCCTAAAATAGAGCGTAAAGAAGGAGAAAAGAAAAAAATGGATTGGCAGACTTTCTGGCAAACGACCATGTCGGCCATGACAGCTGTGCTAACAATTTTGGTTGTGAATAAAAACTTTTAAACAAAAATAAGCATCAAATTATCTTATCGTTAAACACCAAAAGCCCTCTTCATCGGAGGGCTTTTTTTATGCGTGTACCGATTGTTTAGTTCACTTAAATTAAAATTTCAACCTCCCATTCGTTCGATGTAATTTTTTTCATAGGTTTGTAACACCTAAACCTAAGCTCAGAAAATAATTCCAATCATACCTTACTGCTGAGATAACTATGAACACACTTAATCGTAGATCATTTGTAAAACAGTCGAGCCTGGTGACAGGCACAACCTTAGCCGCTACGATGTTAGCTGGCAGTGTGAGCTGCAAATCAGCATCCGACCATGTGCGCGTTGGGCTCATCGGGTGCAAAAACATGGGCTTTAGCGATCTGAAAGCCTTTCTTGGTGAACCAAATGTGAGCTGTTTAGCGCTCTGCGATATCGACAAAACAATCCTCGAAGATCGAGCATCTGAGGTGGAGAAACTAACCGGTAAAAAACCAATCCTATACGCCGACTTCAGAAAACTATTGGAGAATAAAGAGATCGATGCTGTAATTATCGGCACTCCCGATCATTGGCATGCCATGATTCTTTTAATGGCCTTAGCAGCTGGAAAACATGTCTACGTTGAAAAACCAATGGGACATAGTATCGAAGAGTGCATGATGATGGTTCAGGCAGCTGAGAAATATCCTAAACAGGTTATTCAAGTTGGGATGTGGCAACGAAGCTGTCAACATTGGCTCGATGCCTCTGAATATGTTAGATCAGGGAAACTTGGTGAAGTAAACCTTGTTCGTGCCTGGATCTACAAAGGGATGGGAACTCCAGTGCCGGCTCAACCAAATTCGCAAGCACCTGACACCGTCGATTATAACATGTGGTTAGGTCCAGCACCATTGCGACCATTCAATAAAAATAGGTTCCATTACGATTTCAGATGGTTCTGGGATTACGCCGGTGGTGCCATGACCGACTGGGGCGTTCATCTACTCGACTTTGCGATGCACGGCATGAATGTCGGATTTCCAGACTCCGTTTCTCCAGGAGGAGGATGCTACCTCAACAAAGGCGTTATCGATACTCCAGATATCCAACAAGCCATTTACAGCTATCCCAAACACACCATGATCTGGGAATGCGGATTAATACCACGCATGGGACCTTATGGAATGGGACATGGCGTATCATTCACCGGTACCAAAGGAACACTGATCGTTTCGAGAAATGGATGGCAAGTAACCGCCGAAGTGAGCAATAAAGACAAAAAGAAATACATCGACGATGTGCCAAGTCAACCTGCCATCGGCGGACTTAAAGAGCACGTGCAAAACTTCCTTAACGGCATCCGGAAAGGGGATAAACAACGCGCATCGGTGCAAATTGGTGCTCAGACAGCTATGGTATGTGAAATGGGCAATATAGCCTACCGCACAGGCAAACTGATCCACTGGGATAGCAAGACCATGAGCTTTGCCGAAGAGGATGCTCAGAAACTTACGAAGCTAAGCTACCGCGATCCGTGGAAACTTCAAATATTTTAGTCGAGATCTAAACTATTTTATCACAAAGAGATAACTTCCAGCTGGAAGGGTCAACTGATAAACCGAAGGGGCGAGTTTCTGAAAATGAAACAAGCCCTTTTCTTTCAGCTCTACCCCATTTTGGAAAATTTTAGCTCCTTTAAGGACTAGCTTAGCCGTGCTACTCGGTGGTACCGTAACCTGATATTCCGTTTTACCCTTCGATTTTTTCCAAGCAGAGCGAATCTCTCCGTAAGGACCAATATGAGTCGCCTCGAAAGATCCTAGTCCCTTCACAAAATCGGGTTTTAAGATGATATTTTTAAATCCAGGCAGTGTCTCGTCGGGATAGATACCACCTAACGACTTATAGAACCAAGCCCCAATCTCGCCAAACATAATATGATTCAAGGAGATATCTGATTTGGCATCAATAGGCCAATTTTCATACAGTGTTGTGGCTCCGTTCACAATCCACCAACCCCAGGAAGGGAATGTCTTTTGAAGGGCTAACTCATAGGCCAGATCAGCATAACCATTGGCGCTCAAAGCATTTAAGATGGTTTTGGTGCCCAGCAAACCTACATCAAGATGCTGCCCATCGGCAATCACGCGTTTCGCTAAGTTTTCAGCCACCTTACTGCGCAATTCATCCGGCACGACACCCCAATGCAGCGGTGCACTTAACTCGGTTTGAAGTCCAGTTCCATAGATCCCAGTCTCCCGATTTAGATATTTAGCGTTAATGGCATTTTTGATCTTCTCGGCCAGCGCCTCATATTTCAGATGATCGGCATTTTTACCAAGCACCAAAGCCGCTTTTGATAAGATTTTAGCATCGGTAAAATAAAATAGCGAAGAGGTTAATTCCCTTGGTGCTTTTGACTTCACCGGTATCCAGTCGCCTAAGCCCCAATCGGTCAAGCCAGATGGACTAATTTGAGTGATATGATCGACATAGCGGGTGATGTTAGGATAGCAATCCGATAAGAGTTTAGAATCGCCATAAAAGAGATAAACATTCCAAGGAATGATAGCGATGGTACTGGTCCAGTCTGGTCCATTAGCCCAGGTATAACCCCACCCACTCGTTGGAATAATTGCAGGCAAGACGCCATTGGGCTGCTGCTCATCACGATGATCGGCTAACCATTTCTCATAAACGGTAATCCCATCAAAATTGTAAAGTCCCACTTCAATAGCGGTATGTGCATCACCAGTCCAACCATTCTTTTCACGATGTGGACAATCGGTCGGATAGCCAAATAGGTTGGATAAATAACTGCTATTTGTTGCTTTCCAGATCTTGTTTAGAACACTATCTGAGGAGGTAATATGTCCAACTGGAGGGACATCGCTATGCATAAAATAGCCTGTCAGACTCTCTTTGGTAAGCTCAACAGGCTTATCGCTTGTGACCTCAACATACTGAAAACCTTTGTAGTTAAAGGTTGGCTTAAAGATCTCTTCTCCCTCCCCTTTTAAGGTATAGATATCGGTCGAAAATGGGTCCAGATCGTTGGTTGGACGGTAGTGTGCGTCGATGTTCGAGATGTCGACTAACTTATTAGATCCCAATCGTTCACCATGCTTTAATCGGATCACCGTACCCTTTTCACCGCGCACTTTTAATTGAGTTACACCAGCGATATTTCGACCCAAATCAAAAATATAATGGGTGTTACTGATCGTTGTTAATTTAGCCGTTTTGATCACTTCCACGTCCCGTATTGGCTGCAAAGATTGAGAAACCACATTCATGGAAGGGACATGAACAGGAATCGCATTTTTCCATAAAGCGTCATTAAATGCGCTAAGTTTCCAGCCATCTTGTTGCAGACGATTATCGATATGTTCTCCGGTATAAATACTATTGAAAATGATTGAGCTAAGTGATGTTTTCCAGTCTACACCTGAGGAGATAGTCTCTTCCGAACCATCGGTATAAGTCACCTTAACATCCATACAAAAGCGAGGGCGAGCACGCCATGGTGCCTGGTCGAAATACCAAACAGCCGTAGATTGATGGTTGTACCATCCATTGCCCAACAAGACGCCTAATGCATTCGTGCCTGAAGTCAATAATTTAGTGATATCGTGTGTGACATAGAGTGTACGGCGGTCGAAACGGGTATAAATGGGGTCGAGACGATGGTTTCCAACCTTTTCGCCGTTTACATAAAGTTCAAATAGTCCACCAGCAGCCACATAAGCGCGTGCAGAGCGAATCTGCTTGGTCACATTGAATGTTTTTCGAAAGATCGGTGCTGCTTTCAGGGTAATATCACGGGTATCGGTGATCCAGGTACCTTTCCAATTTTGCATCTCCATCATGCCGGTTTCAAAACTTGCCACAGCCAATTTAGTCGATGGCTGACCTTTGGCATCCCATGTTTTTAGCGTCCAGAAGTATTTGGTGAAGGGATTTAAGACAGGACCTTGATAGTTAACCAGCATCTTGTCTGAATTCACTTTTCCGGTATACCAGGTGTCCCCAATTTCTTGAAGAACCTTTACTGAATCTGTCCCAACGATAATCTGATACGCTGATTGTGAGGCCTCAGGGGTGCGATCGTCAACATACCACGAAAAGCGAGGATGGGTGACGTCGATACCGATTGGATTGATTAAATATTCGCATCTTAAATTTGTAGGTATCGATGCAGCAAGTAGCTTTTGAGACGGCAAGGCAAAGCCTAAGCACAGGAGAACAAAGCAAATTCGAGTTTTCATATTGAACTAGTAAGAGGTTATAAGTCTGTCAATTCAGTCACTGAAAAATACGTTTAGGACTGCGTTTAGTTTGTTCAAAAATAACTTAAATACTAAGAACTAAAAGCAAAATAATTGCATTCGCGCTAACAAACTAAAAATCAATAACTAGAATCCAAATAGATACGAAATTTATCAATTTAGACTTAAACAAGACAATAAGAACTCATCATTTATGGGGGAAAAAACAATCAGTAAGATTAACCGATAAAATTACAGATATCTCTATTTAGAAACACTTTAAATAAGCACCTAAGCCTGTTTAATTATTTGATTTATAAATCATTATAAGAGCCTAATATTTATCAATTCTAAAAGTCCTTTACTCCAAAAACAAGGGCTCTGAGAATTCTAAATATAATGCTAAATTCGCGTAGTAATTGATTTTTGATATGCACGCCTCTACGCCTCTAAATAGCTGTGATTCCTGCGAAGGATGCCAATATAACTGCTGCCTTTCCGGCAATTGCGGTGCCGCAAATATTTTTGTTGGTTTAAGTCAAGAAGATCTGCGGTCGATTATGGAGACCAAGCGTCAGATTAAGTTTCGTGCTGGCGAGACCATCACCAAGCAAAACACCCCTTTAACCCATATTATCTGTATCAAGAGCGGGCTAGCGAAGGTTGTTTCTGAAGGTCCAAAGGGGAAGAATCTCATTGTTGATTTGATCAAAGACAACAATATTTTTACGGGTGGTGGCACTGTCATTGATGACTGGCATCACTTCACGGTTGCGGCATTAACCGATATCGAGTGTTGTTTTATTGAGACTTCAAAGATCTTCAGTTATCTTTCGACTAATAGTTCTTTTGCGATTGATTTAATGAAGCTTTACAATGGTCAGCATATTAAAATGCACCAGACTTTGATTAATCTTATTCACAAGTATATGCCAGGCAGAGTAGCGGACACGTTACTTTATTTAAAGAACAATGTATACGACACTAATCCGTATCAATTTATCTTAACCAAGCAAGAACTCGCCGAAATGTCGGGCATGACCAAGGAGAGTTTTATCCGAAATTTAAAAGATTTTGAAGATTCTGGAATTATCAATCACTCCCGTAATTCCATCCACATCCTTAAGGAAGAGGATCTTCTGGAGATTAGCCGGAATGGCTAGTTGACATATATCAATCAAATCTTGATATAACACCCCCTAATTCTTGTTATAAATCCATGTTCGTGAGTGAACATGTCAATGGTTTTTTCCCCGAATAAATTTGCTGTCTTGGTACTTTTACTCCCGTAATCAGTACTTAATAACGATTGATTTCGCAAGAGGTTATTCTTAACAAAAAACAGCATATATCATGAATCTTCTAAATTCAAACATTTAACTTGAACCTTCGAGCTTTTAGCTAACTGGTTTTCGGAAAAAATTTCTATTAATCACAACCCTTTCACTCACAAATCTATGAAACTCAAGAGACATTACCCGATCTTATTTTTTGTTTTTGTTCTTCTAATTGCAATAACATCCTGTGTTAAAGAAGGCCCGATGGGATTAACAGGGGCAGCTGGGAAAGATGGCACGAATGGAGCAGATGCCAATGAAACCTGTAAGATGTGTCACAATCCAGCAAAAGTGGATATAATCTCTACTCAATTTCAGCTCTCCAAACATGACTATGGCGAGGCTGCCTTTGAAGAAGCTGGCAACACAAGTTGTGCTCCATGTCACTCGCAAGAAGGATTTAAATATGTGGTGAAAAGTAAAGTTCCTAGTAGCTTTACTTTAAATTCAACGACGAACAAGTATGTCAATGATTATGCTAGTATTACATCCGCAGCCTATGGTGAGCTAAAATGTGCAACATGCCATAGTTCATTGCATAATACGTATACATCTTCTGATCTCCCATCCCTTACAACTGTGGCTCCAGTCTCAATGACCATGTGGGGAGGAAAAAAAGAGATTAATCTCGCAGCAGATGGAGGTAATAGTAACTTATGTGTTAAATGTCATCAGCCACGTCCATTCAGCAATGCCCTAACAGGAAATGTCCTTGACTACAATCTTTTAGCAACGACAACTGGTGTTGTTTACGACGGAAACCCAGTGGGTTCAACAAACATCATCAAACCTAGCTATAGAACACATACCCATTATGGAACTGTTGGAGCGATTTATGCAGGTACTGGCGGGGTTGAATTTGCAGGTACACTTCCTTACACTAGCTCGAAGCATACCACTGCAGCGTCTTGTATCGATTGTCATATGGGAGCCAAAGGTGGACAAAGTGATTTAGTTGGAAAAGCTGGTGGACACACATTCGTTGCGAAAGGAAATCTTACAACCTGTAATACTACTGGATGCCATTCTACAGCGATCACTTCAACTAGCACGACCTTATGGATCAATCCAAGAGCAGAAATTAAAACGCTCCTAAACACATTGGCATCTAAACTTGTAATTAGTGGAGTAGAAATCTTAAATAGAAATCCAGATGCGACCACGAATTTATGGGCAGGTATTACTACAAACAATTACGATGGATATTTAAATATTTACGATCCAATCACCAATCCTACAGGACAAACATACAATGTAAGTAGCTTCAAATATGTAGGAACCCCTCCATCAACATGGTCTGCTGCACAGATTGCATACAATGCCACCTTGCCAACCATTACATTGTCCTATAGCCAAATGGGAGCCCTAATTAATTTCCAACTTTGTCTTAGAGAGTATAGCTTAGGAATACACAATTTTGCTTACAGCAAAGCTTTACTAACCAATTCTATTGCCAAATTATAAAATAAGGTATTCGCGTGAAAAGATAAAAAAAGACTTCTTTTTTTAAAAAAATTGGAGTCTTTTTTTAATCCTAACATTAAAAATGTAAGTTATGAAAAGACGTTTAATATTCCTTATTCCCATTCTGCTTGTTGTCGTAAGTTGTAAATATGATTTCATATTACCAGTGCCAGAAGCTCCGGTAACCGCGGGGGTAAGTTTTGCAACTAAGGTTGTTCCAATCTTTACCACAGGAAATAAATGCACTTCGTGCCATAAGGCAGGTGGACAGTCCCCTGACTATACTGCAGAAAAAGCATATAGCTCTATTGTACCAAACTTAGTTAATACTAGTTCCCCCAACCAGAGCCTAATTTATACTTTAGCAGGACCTTCAACTTCAACACACAATTGGAAAAAGCTTTCTGCCAGTGAGGCCGCTATTATCTTACAATGGATAACAGAAGGATCAAAAAACAACTAGTAGAAATTTAACATTCGCAATCATGAAAAAATATATCCTATTTATTATCCTGTTCTCCCTGATTGGAACATATGTTTATGCTCAAGATGGGACGGCTGATACAACCGCTGTTGTCGTCGAAAAAGACAAACCCGTTCGATCCCCATTTGAAAGCGGATATCTTATTGATGCACAGACCACAGTAATCCAGCCAGCACATACGCTTGAGGCTGTCATTCAACATAAATTTGGAACCATACAAAATGGTCACTCCGACTTATGGGGTATATTCTCACCTGGTGCCAGCATTCGATTAGCTTTAGATTATGTTCTTGTCAAGAACTTCCAAGTAGGTGCAGGGATCAACAACAAAAAAATGACTAGTGACTTCAATGTAAAATGGACACTGCTTCAACAAACCCGAAAAAATACGGTACCATTTGCTGTTACTGTGTTTGGGAATGTTGGAATTGACGGTCGAAATATCAGCGAATTTGAATCCGGAAATGTTCAAGTTGCTCATGAATTAGGACAGGTTAATTTATTCAAATTCCCAGATCGTTTAAGCTATTTCTCTGAACTTATTGTAGGGCGTAAATTCTCAGAGAAGATTTCACTTCAAGCCGCAGTGAGCTTCACGCATTTTAATGTAATCGGATTGCCCTATGACCATGACAAAGTGGCCTTACATCTAAATGGGCGATTCAAGGTATCACCCCAAGGGTCTATAATCTTCAATTACGATTATCCACTAAAGATTAAAGATATTTCAGAGCAATGGACTTTTGTTAATCCAGCAAAACCAAATCTAGCATTCGGTTATGAAGTATCAACAAGCACCCACTCTTTTCAAATGTATATGGCTACTGCTACAGGATTGTTAGCCCAAGAAAGCATAATGAGCAATCAAAATGACTTAACCAAGCAGCAGTTTGTAATTGGATTTAATATTACAAGGCTCTGGGGATTCTAGAACTAAACCAGATTACTGTTCCTCAATTTTGACTTTGATTTTTTAACCTTAAAAAAGACAACAAAATGAAACGGACTTTACGTAATTTAATCATTGGTATTTTAGGCGGGTTCTGTATGCTGATGCTGTTAAGCTTTGCAGCATCGCAAGATCAAAAAACTGGTGCACCATGGGTTGTTCCAGCAAAATACAAAGCCATGAAAAACCCACAAAAGGGCGATCCTGCAGCCCTTAACACGGGGAAAATGCTTTATACCAAACATTGCAAATCGTGCCATGGAGGCTCTGGTGCTGGTGATGGTCCCAAAGCCAACAGCATGAAAACTAAAGTTAACAGCTTTAAAGATTCTAAATTCCAGGCCCAGAACGATGGAGATCTCTATTTTGAATCGTTTGTCGGTCGTGATGAGATGCCGAATTTCGAAAAGAAGATCCTAGACGATGAAGAGCGTTGGGCTATCGTCAGTTTTATTCGGACTTTGAAATAATCTCCCTTAGCCGCTTTGGCTAAGGTCCTACTTTAATCTTTCACAGACACAAAATGCGAACCTCGTATCTTTTGTTCCTGTTTGCGTTAATCCTTCACGGAATAACGCTTCAGGCCGAAGAAAAAAATGAAAATACTGATGTGAATGGCTGTCTTAAATGCCATTCACATCAAACCATCACGTTTACCAACACGCTAACTAAGCATGAAGATAAACGGTTAATGAACCCATTTTACATCTTAGATAAAGACCATTTTGCTAAAGGGGTACACGCGAAGTTTAAATGCATCGATTGCCATTCTTCTGAGTACGAACAGTATCCTCACAAAGCCGAATTAAAACTAGAGCCCTTAAACACCTGTCTAGACTGTCATGGAGGAGATGTAAAGTATGCCTCTTTTCAATTTGAAAAGATTGATGAGGAGTTTCAAAAAAGCATCCATTTTAAAAAAATCGGTGAAAGTTTCACCTGTTCCAAATGTCACAATCAGCATTATTACCAAGCTAAATCAAGGAATAGCGCCATTGTAAGTGATATCGTATTATTTAGCAATGAGATGTGCATGTCATGCCATAGCAACAACACAAAATTTCAATTGCTTTCTGATAAGTTAAAACCAGCATTAGCGCAAATTCACGATTGGCTACCCAATCAGGAGCTCCATTTTAAGAATGTACGGTGCATAGAATGTCACACCCAGTTGGTTGATTCTTTAGCAGTCTCACATAATATTTTGCCCAAAGAGAAAGCCTTGAAGAATTGTGAAGAGTGTCATTCGAAAAACTCGATGCTTGAAGCTTCGTTGTACAAATACAAAAACCTCCAATCAAGAAATCAAGAAGGGAAGCTAAACACAATCATCTCGAATAAATCATATGTTATTGGCGCCTATCAGAATACTTGGCTACAACGAATCAGCTTTATCATCTTGGCACTTGTATTACTAGGTATTGGATTCCATGTGATTGCACGAATTATGAAGAAACTGATATGAAAGAGTCTGAAAACAAGATCTACTTCTACCCGATCTGGATTCGAATTTGGCACGGTCTAAATGCCATTGGAATTCTGGTTTTGATCTACACTGGGATTACCATGTATTATTCAAACCGTGGATTTCAACTGATGGATTTCCAACTTGCGATCAACATGCATAATATTACGGGGATCATGGTCGGTCTAAGTTATCTGATTTTCAGCATAGGCAACCTAAGAACAACGAATCATAAACACTACAAAGTAAAACGCATTGGCATGTTTGAGAAGGTTTTAAAACAAAGCCAATATTATATGGTAGGCATGTTTAATAATCAGCATCCTCCCTTTCCCCTATCAGAAAAGAGAAAATTTAATCCACTACAAAAATTGATCTATTCAATTATTATGTATGTTTTTATGCCCGGACTTATTATTACCGGCATTGGTTTGTTGTTCCCCGAACTAATTATTGAAAATGTGTATCATCTAAGTGGAATATTTCTGACTGCCCTACTTCATGCCTCGCTTGGTTTTTTAGTCTCCATATTTTTAATCATTCACTTGTATGTTGCCTCCATTGGCAAACACCCCTTAGAAAACTTTAAAAGCATCCTGAACGGATACCACGACCCCAACAAGCATTAGACCTTATAATTCAACAGATTAACCACGAAGAATCATTCTAAATAATGAAAAATGCTTATTTAGAACCAATAAAAATCAATTTTATTCCTGCTTTATATCAACAGAACTTGATCGTTATATCAATAGGCATTAGTCTTTGAAAAAAGATATCCTTCCTACTTTTGAATAGTCATTCAGACGGATTTACATAGTTGTTTTCATTGAATTAAAGTTCAACATTACGTCTTTCTTTCCTAACAACATTCGGCTGCTTGGTTTATGTTTAATCTTTAAAACAACTCGTATGAAAAATTTCAGTATTCTCTTAAAAAGTTTGAGTCTGATGATGTGCCTTGTAGCCATTTCGTCCTTTGTATCAGCCCAAGATCAAAAACCTGGCGCGGCCTGGGAGATCCCAGCAAAATACAAAGCGATGAAAAACACCCTTAAAGGAGATGCAGCTTCAGTTAATGTTGGCAAGAACTTGTATGCGAAACATTGCAAATCATGCCATGGCGGTGCTGGATTAGGCGATGGCCCAAAGGCATCTAGCATGAAAACAAAAATTGGATCATTTAAGGATGCCAAATTTCAATCTCAAGTAGATGGCACATTGTACTACCAAATTTTCGTAGGACGCGATGAGATGCCTGCTTTTGATAAAAAACTAGCAGAAGAAGATGACAGATGGGCCCTTGTAAATTTTGTCCGCTCACTAAAATAAACATCCTTTTAATTCGGCACTGAGTGAATACTCGGTGTCGAATTACTTGCTCTCTTTAACCAATTACTCAGCTATAAAGGGCAATAAACCTACCTAGTAGGGATTAACTTTAGTCTATTTTCCTCTTTACCCTCTCAATCTACGGATATGCAATTGCCAAAATCTTCTAAAAACTTGCTAACCATTGCTGGTGTAATCATAGCAATATCAAGTCTCGCATTGATTCTACTCTTGTTTATTGTCTCTAATTTTATCTTCCCAGATAATAATTTTCTAGGCATATTTATTTATATGGCTTTGCCAGCGTTATTATTCTTTGGACTTCTTCTTATTCCAATTGGGATGATTCGCACAAAAAAGCGTAATAAAAAAAATGAAACAGCAGACGAGCAATATCCACTTTGGGATTTCAACAAACCATCAACACGAAATGCCGCTGCCATATTTCTTGTTGGAACTATCCTTTTGGCCATTCTCTCCTCGATTGGAAGCTTTCAGGCTTTTCACATCACCGAATCAAATGAGTTTTGCGGTAAATTATGTCACGTGACGATGAAACCAGAATATACCGCTTATCAAAATTCACCACACTCCAGAGTAAACTGCGTAGAATGCCATGTTGGATCAGGAGCTGGATGGTATATCCGCAGTAAAATGACTGGTTTATATCAGGTTTATGCAGTTATCACGAATAATATACCTCATCCCATAGCAACACCTATAACCAATTTACGTCCTGCAATGGAGACTTGTGAGCATTGCCATTGGCCTCAAAAATTTTACGATCGGAAACAGAAAAATAAAATATCCTATTTAGCCGATGAGACTACCTCGGCTTGGAATATTCACCTTCAGATGAAGACCAGTGCCAGCAATAGTGCTCAAGGTATTGCGCAAGGAATACATTGGCATATTAACCCTGATGTGAAAATTGAATACAAGACCACTTCGGCAAACCGCGAAAAGATCCCTTGGGTTAGATACACGAATCTTAAGAGTGGTGCAGTCACCATCTATGAAGATACTAAAGAGAAAACCACAACTTCTCAATTGGATTCTATGGAGATGCGGAAAATGGATTGTATCGACTGCCATAACAGACCATCTCACAATTACAAGAACCCTCAAGACTTTATTGATGAGCTGATTACTGCAGGAAAAATACCTCACTCTTTACCAGACGTGAAGATCGTGGCTATGAACATTCTAAATCAAGATTATTCGACAACAGACAGTGCGATGATCGCCATTGAGAAACAAGTGAATGAATATTACACTTCGATGTATCCGAAACTTGTAGCAAGTAAGAAAAATGAGATCGATCAGACTATTGCTGGTATTAAGGAGGGGTTCAGTCAGAACATATTCCCAGAGATGGGTGCTAAATGGTCGGCTCATCCCAATCACTTAGGCCACCTTGAATCGGTAGGTTGCGACCGTTGTCATAACGATTTGCATATCTCTACTGGAGGGAAAAAGATCTCACGCGATTGTAATCTATGCCATAATATTGTCGCTCAAGGAGCCGATTCAACGATGGAAGTCGCTAGTTCTTTCAAGCCTCTTGAATTCAAACATCCAGTAGATATTGGGGATAAATGGAAGACTAAGTTATGTTCTGAATGCCACTCTAAATTGTATTGAAATTAGCGAAGGCGCATTCATACATTATTATATAGTTTAACAGGCGATGCTGTACCACTGGTGCGGCATCGCTTTTTTTTGTCTTTTTCCATCCGTCCATCCGTCGGTTGACGGACGGACGGGTTAGAAAACATCCAATCAAGCTAGAGCCCTGAAAGGGTTCAACCCCTCGCGGGGCTGACGGATTCCAACCCTCCTAATAGCCATAAGCTACCGCTCATGGCTATTAAAATATCACCCTTTCAGGGTTAAAAGAGTCTACGACGAAATCAACTCTTAATTCATAATTCCTTCTTTCCTAATTCGTTCTTAGTGCCTTTTTAGTGTCTTGGAGTCTTGGTGGCGCTTTTTTTCCTTCCGTCCGTCAACCGACGGACTGACATAATTGATTTCCTTCGTGCTTGATTCCGAACCTCCCCCAACCCCTCCAAAGGAGGGGAGTGTTGAGCTAGATATTATCCTAGTAAGATTTGAAGTCTCCCTTTTGGGGAGATTTAGAGGGGTGCGATATGATGTTTTATAATAATACCACCCCTACGGGGTTTCTGATTACGACAGACATCATTCTTTCAACCCCTCCTAATTCGTAATTCTTAATTCATAATTCCGTCAGTCAGTTAATGGAAGAAAAGTTATCTTTGGCCTGCTAGAATTATTTCAACTAATCTTAACGAAACCCAGCAGCCATGAAAAGATCTTTTCTAATCCTTCTAATCCTATTCGCTTTCACCCAGACAAAAGCAAGTGATAAACCCAAAGTAGTAGCATCACCTCAACCGGTCTATCCCCTTCCTACCGACAGGCAACTAGCATGGCATGAGATGGAGCAGTATGCCTTTATACACTTCACAACAAACACCTTCACAGGGAAAGAGTGGGGCTTTGGCGACGAGAGTCCAGAAGTCTTTAATCCATCTGCCATGGATGTTAACCAGTGGGTTAAAGTGATTAAAGAATCAGGGCTAAAAGCAGTCGTATTGACCTGTAAACATCATGATGGATTTTGTTTGTGGCCAAGTAAATACACAGAGCATTCAGTAAAGAATAGTAAATGGAAAAATGGACAAGGGAATGTGGTCAAAGAAGTGGCTGAAGCCTGTCGAAAATACGGTCTAAAATTTGGCGTATACCTCTCGCCATGGGACCGCAATAACAAAGATTATGGGACACCAGCTTATATTGAATATTATAGGAATCAGCTAAAAGAGTTGTTTTCTCTATATAGTCCGATCTTTGAAATGTGGTTCGACGGAGCTAATGGAGGCGATGGATATTATGGTGGAGCGAGAGAAAAGCGCAGTATTAATGGTGCCACCTATTACGATTGGCCGAAGACAACAAGCATGGTACGTGGGTTGGAGCCAAACATTATTTTCTTTAGCGACGCAGGACCGGACATCAGATGGTGTGGCAATGAACGTGGATATGCAGGAGAGACTAACTGGGGTAATATCACCAAAGACTCTATTTATGCCGGCAAGGATGGCATTCAGCAATTATTAAATAGTGGATCAGCTGATGGAACAAGTTATGTTCCGGCCGAAGTAGATGTATCTATTCGTCCAGGATGGTTCTACCATGCAACAGAAGATTCTAAGGTAAAAACACCGGAAAAACTTTTTGAGATCTACCTATCATCTGTAGGAAGAGGATCGAATCTTATTCTAAATATCCCACCTGATCGTAGAGGCCTTTTGCATGAAAATGATGTTAAATCGTTACTTGGATGGAAAAAATTAATCGATGACGCATTCCAAAACAATCTTGCAAAGGGAGCAAAAATTAAGGCAGATAGTTATCGGGGAGAATCAGGAAAATATGCACCGTCAAATACTCTAGATGGCAAGAAAGAGACATACTGGGCTACCGATGACAACAAAGTTAATGGAGAACTAACAATTGACCTAAAGGGAAAACACGTCGTTAAATATGTTTTAATGCAAGAGTTTATTAAACTTGGTCAACGTGTAAAAGGATTTGAAATTTCAGTCTTAAAAGAGAATCAATGGGTAAAAGTTGGAAAAGGAACAACAATTGGATACAAAAAGATAGTGAAACTCGAACCGACAGAAACGACTCAAATTAAAATCTCCATAATAGATTCAAAAGCAGCGCCATTGCTATCAAACATAGAAATTTACTAACCATAAACTATTTAAATATTTTGAAATTAATAGATTAGCCATCTTTAAAATGGTTTATAAATCTATTTTAGATCTAATCGAAACTGCAGATATAAGTGATAAATTTGCTCGAAATAAAATTTAATTAGAACACATTATGGCAGAAGAGAAGAAAGAAAAATGGACCACCTACATGGCCATTTCAACAGTACTTATCGTGGTATGCGCCACATTATCAACCTTTAAAGGTGGCGGTTATAGCACACGTTCATTAATGAATCAGACGTTGGCGTCAGATCAATGGGCCTTTTTTCAATCTAAGAGCTTGAAAAGTTACATCTTCGAGATGCAAAAAGACAACCTAGAATTACAAAATCAGCAAAACGGGAAGCTCCAAGCCTCGGCAGAGATTATGGCTAAATATCAGGAAAAGATTGATATGTATACGAAGAAAATCAAGCAATATGAATTAGAAAAAGAAGAGATTACCAAGAAAGCAAGAGCTTATGAAGCTGAGCGAGATATGTGCAAATTACACGGATCTGGGTTTGGCATCGCGGTGATTTTCCTTCAGATTTCTATCCTTTTATCGTCTATTTCAGCCTTAGCAAAGAAGAAATATGTCTGGTTTATAAGTCTTGGCGTAGGTTTAATTGGCATTTTCTATTTTGCCGATGGATTTTTTCTCTTCATCAAATAATCAATCATTTAATAACTGACAGTTCGGGAGTAGTACCTCAAGACACTATCAGACAAGTCAAAACATTCAACGTAAGAACCTAAAAAACAAATAATTAAGACTAAAATATCGACAGATGTGATTAGTACGAGCCTTATAAGATAAAGGCTCACAGCCGTTAAGTACAAATGAAAACCATGACTTTTATCATAAAAACAAAGAAAAGATTTAGTCAAAATGAATAAAAGTGATAAAAAACTTTGAAATTCATCATTTTGAGTTATATTTGTCGAGATTAAAAATAAATAAAATGCAATCAGGTAAAGTAAAATTTTTCAATGAATCTAAAGGTTTTGGGTTCATCAAAGACAATGACTCTGAAAAAGAGTATTTCGTACATGTAACTGGTCTTATCGACAAAGTTAGAGAGAATGATGATGTTACCTTCGATGTAACCGAAGGCAGAAAAGGATTGAATGCGGTAAATGTAAAACTAGCATAGTCTTTACAAAACTAAATCAAGCAATTAAAAAAGAGAGCCTTACACTAATTGTAAGGCTCTCTTTTTGCCCTATTCTGAACGATTAAAACATTCTATTATGGATTCTAGATTCATTGAAAACATTCGGGTATCTAAAAAGATGTTACTTTTTGAGGCAGCTTCGATTTGGATGTTTGCAGGCATCATGCTTTTAACCAGAGGGAAAATAATGCTTGAAAGTGCACAAGGGTTCTCCGTGGCGAACATATTTTCGTGTTTGGGGAGTGGAATACTCTTCTATCTCTATCTATTTTCAAAAATATCATTTAAACATATCCAAAGAATTAAAAGTCTACCTGGAGGCCGACATTATCCTTATCAGTTTTTTAATTTCAAAAGCTATCTTATGATGGCAGGGATGATTACCATGGGAATTACACTTCGCAAGACCTTAATAATCCCACTAGAATACCTATCACTTATTTATTGCACCATGGGGATTCCACTTTTCTTATCTTCGATTCGTTTTTTTTCTCATTTCATTAGGCTTCAACAAGATCCTATCCAATCAACTAATTGAGCTAACTTATGCTTACCAAGGAGGAGAGAAAGATCCGAAGCATCCAATTCTGGACACAATTTGATGACTATTGCGAAACACTTCCTGAACTAAAAGGTCGCAAGAAAAAATGGATCCTGCACGACACTAAAATCAGTCATATTGACCTCAAATTTGACTTGAGCAAAAACTCTGCTATTGTAGCAATTGAAATAAATCATAAATCTGAATTTCGCCGCCTTCAAGCGTTTGAGCAACTGGAGCGATATCGCTCACTTTTAAACGAAGGATTTTCAACCGATCTAACCTGGGATTTTTGTTACCTAAACGCAAACGATCAGGAAGTATGCCGCATCTACATTGAAAAACCTGATTTAGATCTTTACAATACAAACGACTGGAAGGATATCCAGCAATTCTTAGCCGCTAATATGCTAATTGCACAAAACAACTTCTTAGAGATCCAAGAGAGCTTGCAAGAGGAGCTTAACGCATTACTAAGAGACAGTTAAACTATTCAAAACTCGGGTATAATTAATTTCTACATTGATTTTGAAAAAAAGATTATACCCTATCGCGAAAGATTAAAGAAATGTATTGAACTTAATCAAAATAGTGTATTTTTGAATAGACAACAGTTCATTATCTCATTTTAAGACTCAAACAAAAAGCCATGCTTCCAAAATTTCTTTTAGCAGACAATTCCCAAGTACTACCTGACAAAATTTTTGTCGTACACAACGAACAGCCTAGATTTATAGTAGGATGTGATGTAGAGGGATTTACCATAGATCAAGAAATCTATTGGATCGATGAAGAACCAGCTAGCGAAGAGCTAAAAAAAGAACTACTTGAGATGGCTGAAGAGTTTATGGATCTTGAGTTAGAGTACGAGGAAGAGTTATATTTACTTGAAAACGAAGAAGATCAAGACGATAAATAAGTTATCCTAAATTTTCACCTCATGGAAATTCAAGCTCCAAAACGATTAACTAGAACGCGTGATGAAAAACTTTTAGCAGGCGTCTGTGGGGGTTTAGCAAAATACCTCGAGGCAGATCCAACTATTATAAGATTACTCTATGTCTTAGCTACACTTTTTACCGCGGTATTCCCTGGAGCCTTAATCTATTTGATCATGTGGATCATAGTTCCGAAAGAGAAAAACTAAATTGGTCTCTTTCAAAATCTAACTAACTAATCCGGTGCTTTGAATTAGTTCAAAGCTACAAAAGCTACTAAAACTAAACCAATCTCAACCAAGATCAACTTCATGAAAAGAAGAACTTTCATTCAGAATTCTGCTGCCCTAACGGCTTTTGCAGGAATTTCAAACACGGCTTTTGGCGCAGGTCAAACCGATGCTAAGCCATCAAATGCAGCAAAATTCAAACTTAAATATGCTCCTGGCTTCGGAAGTTTCCCTGAACTTGCAGGAAAAGATCCTGTTGAAGTTATCAAATGGTGTTCAGGCCAAGGTTTTAGGGCGATGTTTGACTTAGGACTACCGAAATATGCAATCGACAAGTCAGAGAAGGTAATGGCCGAATTAGCCCGTCAAAATATGGATATGGGCCCATTCCTTATCTACGCTGATTTCAGCAAGGAGTCGATGGTCTTAAGAGATCCAGAGACTCGTGAGATGCTAAGAAACAAAGTACTCGATGGCGTGGAAGTATTTAAGCGCACAGGGGTAAAATGGGGTCTAATGGTGCCAGGCCGATACAATGAGCATATGGCTTGGGAATACCAAACCGCCAACGTTATTGATAACATGCGTGAGCTTAGTGAAATCGCTGAAAAAGCAGGATTAACGATCGTTCTTGAACCTTTAAATAAACAGGATCATCCTGGACTTTTCTTAACTGGCATGCCGCAAACGTATGCAATTTGTAGAGCCGTCAATAGTCCAGCGTGCAAGATCAACGATGATTTATACCACCAACAGATTACGGAAGGAAATATCATCACAAACATGGAAAAATCGTGGTCGGAGATTGCTGCTTTTCATCTTGGAGACAATCCTGGTCGTAAAGAGCCAGGTACAGGAGAGATGAACTACCGTAACATCTTTAAGTTTATCCACAACAAAGGTTACGATGGTGTGTTATGTATGGAGCATGGTCGAAGCATCACTGGCAAAGAAGGCGAACTCGCGCTCCTAGAAGCATACCGAATCGCTGATAATTTTTAATTTTTTACAATAATACCTAACAAAAATCAGATGAAAAACAGAATTTTCCTAGCATTACTAATCGTCTTTTCAACTTGTATCACGAGTAAAGGACAAAAAGATTACAAACCAACTCCAGAAAACCTCGCTTCACGTCAATGGTTTCAAGACTCCAAGTTTGGACTTTTCATTCACTGGGGGGTCTATTCAACCTTAGCCAGTGGTGAATGGGTGATGAATCAGCAAAAGATAGATAAAGCAACTTACGAACAGCTACCAGCATTCTTTAATCCAACTGGATTTAATGCGGCCGAATGGGTGAAAATGGTTAAAGATGCTGGAATGAAATACATCACTATTACCAGCAAGCATCATGATGGATTTGCCATGTGGGCAACCAAGCAAACCACATGGAATATCGTCGATAGAACACCTTACGGTAAAGATATACTCCGTGAGCTGGCCTTTGAGTGCCACAAACAAGGAGTCAAACTATTCTTTTATCATTCGCATTTAGATTGGTACCAAGAGAATTACTATCCACGAGGAGGCACTGGAGGTAGCTCAAAGCGTCCAAACAGTGGAGATTGGTATAAATATTTAGATTTCATGGATGCCCAGCTAACCGAGCTATTAACCAATTATGGTGAGATTGCCGGAATTTGGTTCGATGGATGGTGGGATAAAAAAGATGCAGAGTTTGAAAAAGACTTGCCAGGAAAGAATACGACTGGCTTTAGTGAAGAGTCAACAGTAGGTGCTCTGCCACTTGAGACCTGCGAAACTATGAATGGTGCATGGGGCTTTAATATCCATGATAAGAATTTCAAATCAACCACACAACTTATCCAATACTTGGTAAAAGCAGCTGGATTAAACGCCAACTTCTTACTCAACGTTGGTCCAATGCCAAATGGTAAAATCCAGCCTGAATTTATCAAAACTCTTGGCGAGATGGGCATATGGATGAAAAAATATGGTGAAACAGTATACGGAACACGAGGAGGCCCTATCGATGCGCATCCTTGGGGCGTTACTACTGCCAAAGGAAATAAAATTTACGTCCACTTAATGGGTGAATCAGACGAGAATATCCTACTGAATGACTTCGGAAAGAAGATCAAGAAAGCTTACCTCTTCGATGATCAATCTAAAGTTATTTTCAAACAAAACGAATTTGGAATTACCATCAAAGTTCCTAGCGATAAACGGAAACCAATTGACACAATAGTTGTTATTGAAATCTAATTTAACTTGCTAGTTAAAAACAGAAGGGTGGATTCAATTTGATTGAGTCCACCCTTTTTTATTTTACTTTAAGTTGCTCCTGAATTATTTTTTCAAACTGATCTTTAGTCTCTTCGACAGACTTACCAACACCACTAGTCATAATTGGATTTCCCTGCTGTGGAACCCATAAAAAAGCAGGAATACCACTGATGCCAAAAACAGTTGAAAGTTCGCGTTCTTGATCGGTATTCACTTTATAAATCAATAGCTTACCCTTGTATTTAAGAGCGAGCTCTTCTAAGATGGGAGACGCTGTTTTGCAAGGACCACACCAATCGGCATAAAAATCAATTACACAAGGTAACTTACCTGCAAATTTCCACTCCTTAGGATTCTTCTCATAATCCATTACCATGGCCTTAAATTGAGCTTTATCAATTTTCAATACCTCCCCATCTTTTGCCTGAACATCAACTGAAATCAGGAGAAATAACATAAAGAAAAAAGAAAGAATACGCTTAGAGTTCATACGATTAATAGATTTAATGATCATGCAGTCTAAAAATTACAAGATCCATGTGATATATTATTAAAATAGGTAATTTCAACCTGAAAATTCGATGGCTAAATTAAGGATTCTAAATTAGATTTAATTTAGTGCTTCAATCTATTTTACTTTATCTTGAAACATTGCTAAAAACCGATTAAAAATGTCGAAACGGAAACTTAAGAAGATTGACCTTCATAAATTTGTATCGAAGACAGCCCAGAAAGGGAGTATTCCTGGAACTATTGAATATATAGGTAAAAAGAGGGAAGAAAACGTCACTATTGAGGTTATAGAATATGATGAGTCAACTTTCACCAAGGTTACCAAGGTAAAAGCAGTCTCTGAATTGCCGGGTTTTCTAGAGCAACCAGGTATCAAATGGATCCAGGTAACTGGAGTGTACAACTCTGAAATCCTGCGAGAGATCGGACAACAATTCAACATCATATCGCTTGACTTAGAAGATATTGCAAACACAACACAGCGACCAAGAATAGAAGAACGTGATGATTATATTTTGTTGGTATTCAAAATACTTCAGCTGAATCCCGAAAATCAAGAGGTAACAATCGAACAGGTTAGTTTAGTTTTAGGAGCCAACTTTGTCATCTCTTTTCATGAAACGACACCGAACGATTTTGAGACCTTAAAGAGCAGAATTCTATCCAGCAAAGGGCGAATTCGAAAGATGAAAAGCGATTATCTAGCTTTCGCCATCATCGATATCATCATCGACCACTACTTCACACTTATTGAAGGGATAGGCGACAATATCGAAGAGATTGAAGAGCAGCTGATCACCGCACCAGGGCAAGAGATTCAAGAAGCCATCTACAAAACTAAAAGGCGTTTAGGCTATGTCAAAAAAACCATCTGGCCTGCTCGCGAAGTTCTAAATCAGGTCTACAACTCCGATCATCAGCTGCTCAACGAAGAGACAAGGATGTATTTTAGAAACAACTACGATCACACCATTCAAATTATTGAAACACTAGAGAGCCTTAGAGACCTTACCTCTGGGATGATGGACCTTTATCTCTCCACGGTAAGCTACAAGATGAATGAGATCATGAAAGTCCTAACGATATTTTCTGCCATATTTATTCCTCTTACATTCTTTGCCGGTGTTTATGGCATGAACTTCAAATACTTACCAGAACTCGAGATGCGCTATGGGTACTTTATTTTCTGGGCCATCATGATCATAATCACTGCATTTATGCTGCTATTTTTCAGACGAAAAAAATGGCTTTAGACGATAACAGACAGATCAATAAAAACAAACCACTATCTTTAAGCATTCAAAAACATACAAAACATGAGTCAACCAATCGTAACTGCAATTGCATCATTTGGAATGTCTGGTACCGTTTTTCAAGGACCCTCGTTAAAGATTTTTCCAGAGAAATACAAAATACATAAGATCTTAGAACGGACTAAAAACAGCTCCAGTCAGCGTTATCCTGAAGCAACCATCGTCCGCTCGTACGATGAGATACTGAACGATCCTACTGTCGAACTCGTTCTTGTCAATACTCCAGATTTCTTGCATTTTGAGATGGCAAAGCAAGCTATTGAAGCGGGAAAACATGTGGTGGTAGAGAAGCCATTCACCAAAACAAGTGAAGAAGCTAGAGAGCTAATCGCCTTAGCGAAGAAAAAAGGGGTTCTCCTTACAGTTTATCAAAGCAAACGATTAGACAATGGCTTCTTGACCTTACAAAAGATTCTTGAAGATAAAATGCTCGGTCGAGTGGTAGAATACGAAGCGCATTACGATCGGTATAGGAACTACATCCAAGAAGGCTCCTGGAAAGAGGACGGCGATGAGCGTACCGGCGTGTTATTTAATTTAGGATCTCATATTGTCGATCAAACTTTAGTATTATTTGGTATTCCCAAAGGAGTAACGGCTCACCTCAACGTCTTACGCACCGGAGGTCGAACAACAGATAATTTTGATATTCGGTTGCATTACGATAAGTTCAGTGCCATCCTTCGCTGCTCCTATTTAGTACGCGAAATGGGACCACAGTATATCGTCCATGGTACAGAAGGGTCATTTGTCAAGATGGCTACTGATCCACAAGAAGAGATGTTAAAATTGCATCACCTTCCCAATGAGCCTCAATGGGGTGAAGATAAACCTGAAGACTGGGGAACACTTAATACAACGGTCAATGGTCTTCATTTCCATGGAAAGATTGAGACGATACCAGGTGACTTAGCCGGTTTTTATGCGAAACTGCATGGAACGATCCGGGAAGGAAAAGAGCTCTTTGTAAAGCCCGAAGAGGCCTTAACTGTGATCAGAATACTCGAGGCTTGCTTAGAGAGCAATCGCCTGAAACAGACGGTTCCATTTGCAGCTGAATAAGATTTCAGTATGATAAAGGCTATAAAAAAATCCGGAAAGAATTTTCCGGATTTTTTTATAGTTGAATAAGGTTGTAATGACTTACTCCCCCAGTTTTTTATAGCGAATACGATGGGGGGTACTATCGCCCAGTCGTTTCTTCTTGTTTTCTTCGTATTCGGAATAGCTTCCTTCGAAGTAATAGACTTGTGAATTTCCCTCAAAAGCTAAGATATGCGTGGCAACGCGATCTAAGAACCAGCGATCATGGGAGATCACTACGGCGCAACCGGCAAAGCTATCCAAACCCTCTTCTAGTGCTCTTAAAGTGTTAACATCAATATCATTGGTTGGCTCATCGAGGAGCAGCACATTAGCTTCTGACTTTAATGTCAAAGCGAGGTGAAGTCTATTCTTCTCCCCACCTGATAATACGCCACACTTTTTCTCTTGATCAGCACCACTGAAATTAAAGCGTGAAACATATGCACGTGCATTTGTCATGCGACCACCCACCATCACCTCATCAGTTCCACCTGAAAGCACCTGATAGACTGTTTTATCATTAACGATAGCTTCGTGACCTTGATCAGCATAACCAATTTTCACGGTCTCACCAACAGAAAAACTACCAGAATCTATCTTCTCAAGTCCGAGGATCATCCGGAACAAGGTTGTTTTACCTGCACCATTGGGACCGATAACACCCACGATACCATTAGGTGGAAGGACAAAGTCGAGGCCCTCAAACAACAAGCGATCGCCATAGGCCTTTGAAACGCCGTGTGCTTCAATGACCTTATCACCCAAGCGAGGTCCATTCGGGATAAACAACTCTAGTTTATCCTCTTTCTGCTTCACATCTTCGTTCAATAATTTCTCATAAGCACCTAGTCGAGCTTTTGATTTGGCTTGACGAGCCTTTGGACTCATCTTCACCCACTCTAGTTCTCGCTCAAGTGTTTTACGACGTTTAGAAACACCTTTCTCTTCCATTTCTAAACGTTTAGACTTCTGTTCAAGCCAACTTGAATAGTTGCCCTTCCAAGGGATCCCTTCTCCCCTATCGAGTTCCAGAATCCAACCAGCTACATTATCCAAGAAATATCGATCATGGGTAATACAGATAACTGTTCCTTTATATTGCTGCAAATGAAGTTCTAACCACTCCACAGATTCTGCATCAAGGTGGTTGGTTGGCTCATCAAGTAATAAAATATCGGGTTGTTTAAGCAATAAACGACACAGAGCTACTCGGCGCCTCTCGCCTCCTGACAGCACTTTAACCGAGGTATCACCGTCTGGACAACGTAGAGCGTCCATCGCACGTTCTAACCTATTATTTAGATTCCAAGCATCAGTAGCATCAATTTTTTCTTGCAATACCGCTTGACGATCCATCATCTTATCCATAACATCTGGATTCTCATAGACCTCAGGCAGACCAAACTTCTGATTAATATCTTCGTATTCCTCCAAAATATCTACAATATCTTGAGCGCCTTCTTGAACGATGCCCATTACTGTCTTCGTATCATCTAATTCAGGCTCTTGCGACAAATGACCCACGGTATATCCAGCAGAAAATGCCAACTCTCCGTTAAAATCTTTCTCTAGACCTGCGATGATTTTTAAAAGCGTTGACTTACCAGAACCATTTAAACCAATGATCCCAATCTTAGCTCCCAAATAAAACGAAAGCGAGATATCTTTAATAACGGTTTTTTGTGGTGGGTAAGTCTTGCTTACCTTATACATTGAGAATATAACTTGCCTATCTTCAGCCATGATTTTACTTTTTTATTTGAGTCCCAAAATTCGTATTTTTAATCAGATTTGACAATTTATTTTTTAGTTATTCCTATTTATTGTGAAATAGCAGGCAAAATAGACCTTCTCACTTCTCCAACGGTGAGAAACTGCAGATTCACATAAATAAACTAATTTTGTCAAAGGGTTATTAAACTTGAACATTATGAAAGAATTTCTTTCCATCGCGGTGATATCGATCTTGCTTTTCTTCGCGTTATCCATTTACTGGAAATATAGCTTTACCTACAGTGATGGTTACAGAGCTGGATTGCTGCAGAAATTTTCAAGAAAAGGGAATCTATTCAAGACCTATGAAGGTGAAATGATCTTAAGCAGTGTTCAAAGTAATGCGAACGTTGCCATTGCATCGGAGAAATTTCTATTCTCAGTTACAGATCAGAAGGTGGCTCAAGAAATTGAGAAAGCGCAAGGCCAAACAATAATTGTCCATTACCGCGAGAAAAATGGCACCCTGCCTTGGAAAGGTGAGAGTCATTATTTTGTCGATAGTATTAAGATCGCGCCATCCTTAAATCGTGGCTTGCGCTAATTATTCTGTCCTAAAAACAGCTATCCATCTCTTTTACAGCTGATAACTTAGCGTATATTTTCCACTTCCGAGGCTTACTAAGTTAGAATCTTGAGATCCTAGAGTTATAATCTTCTCATTTAAGCTATACGATTTAGTACCGCTCTTTAAAACAACCTTTGCCAGACATCCCACTGGAACTTCGACTTCTATTTTTAGGCTATTGCTCTCGATCTTCCAATTCACAGCCAGTTTTCCATTTGGTGTTTCTTTCGTTGATTTTGCCCACGTAACTCCTTTAGGAATTTGTGGATCGATGAACACCTGAGTATATCCCGGATAATTATCATCTGGCCGAATACCGCCTACCGCCTGATAAAACCAGGAGCCAATGCCGTTATAGCAATTATGAATACGACTTCTCTGTCCAGACCAGTGCTCCCAAATTGTGGTAGCACCTTGATCGATCATATATAAAAATCCAGGGTAATCGCGTTTTTTCAACATGTTATAATACAGATCGACGGTTCTATTTTTAACCGCCCACTCCGTAAAGATTGGAATTCCAACCAGACCTGTAGCAATATGGCCTCCACGCTTTACCACGATTTCATTTTGAAGTGACTGAGTCACCTTGGAGATCAAAGAGTCCGGAACTAAGTTTGTTAAGAGCGGATAGCAATTATCTATTTGAGATCCGCTGGCATAGCTATATTTCTTGGCATTAAAATAGGCCTGATGAATCTGTTTTTTTAGTTTCTCATTTTGCAGAGCGTACTTTTGGGCATCCTCCTTTTTGCCAAGCAAGAGTGCTATCTTTTCCATTTTCTCTAAGCTCTGACTTACCACACAGTTATCGACTAAGTTAATTGACCCCTTATCTCTCTGATCAACCCCTTCAGGCACAGCCCAATCACCCAAATACCATCCTCTGTAATTTGTTTCTGGCCAAGGTTGCAGTAATCCATCTGGTGAATATTTAGCCACATAACCAAGCCACTGTTGCATAACTGGGTAGTATTTCTCCAGCACTCGAGCATCGCCATAATTGAGGTAAGTCTTGTAAGAAGCGGTAATAATAAATGCACACCAATAGGGGCCACCGCCAGCTGGATAAGGGCAGGGAGCCGTATGGGGCATCCCTCCATCTTCACGAACACAATCACCCCATGCTTGTAGCCAATTCGAATATAGTGGACCTAAGTCAAACATCGTCTGAGCGGTTAATGTGGAAGCATTTCCATCTCCGCCATAACCTAAACGCTCTAGCTGAGGACAATCGACTAAATAACCACCAATACTTAAGCATTTCAGCGTATAGAAAAGCATGTCGTGGATTGTATTCAGATCTTTATCTGAGCAAGCGAATGTGGCTGCTGGCTTATAGTCAGTATGTACTAGAAAAGCTTTAATGCACTCTTTTTTAGGTGCCGCAAGCAGATTGCTGATTTTTAGGTAGCGGAAGCCATGGTAATTGAACTTACTTTTAAAGATCTCATTCCCTGAGCCCTTCGCAACATAGGAATCTTCCTGACGTTGAGAAACAAACTTTCCATCTTTCTCTAGATGATCTGTATATTGAAGAATAACTTCTTGACCAGCTGTTAAACCTTCAAACTTAACCTCTGCAATTCCTGTAAGGGTAGTCCCCATATCTACAAGCCAAGTTTTAGAACCAAACGGTTTAACATTTGATACGCCAACCTCACCCTGAATTTTGTTTACCTCAACGGTCTGAGGTGTAACAAGATGATTCGGAATCTTTGTAATATAAACTGGGCTCCAAGTTTCTTTCTCTAAAGAGGGACCAGACAAATCGGCAAGCGTCGTATTTGCATTAATCTTCTCTCCACCAAAGTGTCCACCCTTACCAGTTTCTATAGCGGAATACCCACTAACTCTCGCTTTCCAAGAACCATCTGTGACAGAGAGAGTATTCCATTTGCCATCAACTAATTCTTCTAACCTCGCTTTGACTAATGGGCCCTTATACTCAACACCTGGTAAATCAGCGGTATACCATCCACGTCCTAGCCATATTACAAGGTCATTATCTCCCTCTTTTAGGTAAGATGAAACATCATACGTTAAACTTAATGATCTCTTATTAAACTGCGAAACAGCAGGTGCCAGCAGAGCATTTCCAACTTTTACCCCATTGATATAAACCTCATGATAGCCTAATGAATTAACATAAATCAATCGTTTAGTAGCTTTTCCAGTCAACTTTAAATGTGTGGTTAACAATGGACTTTCTGGATTTCCTGCAGATATAGGTAGGCCAATATAATCGGCTTTCCAGTCTACCCCAGCGAGCAAACCAACACTAAAAAAATTCGTTGAGCTCCAGGAAGAAGCTTGATCATTCTGATCCCACACACGAACTTTCCAATAAACTAACGATCTAGAATCTAATTGCTTACCACCCCAAAGTACGATCCCTTTAGTTGTAGAGCTTATTTTTCCTGAACTCCACAAATTGGCTCCTTGTTCAGATAGTAGAGAGCTGTCAGTAGCAGCAATAATCTGATAGGCGTTTTGCCGAGTGCCATTCTGACTTGAAGCTATTTTCCAGCTTAACCCTGGCGCTGTCGTTGCAATACCAAATGGATTTGTTAATCCCTCGCAATGCAAATCGTACAGAGATAATTTCTCTTGATCGGACGAAAAGGCAGAAAAGCCAATTAAAAGAAAGATCTGAAGGCAAAAAATTAATTTAAACATATCAGTTTAGTTTAGAAGATTACAAAAGAGCATTTGAATTGAATTCAATCTCATAAAAAATACACAATTCTATTTAGGCAAGAAACAACCCATTAGATGATGACAACTAGTAAACAATCACTTAGAAGTTGATTTAGAACCGAAAGATCGAGATTAGGCAATCGCTTAATTAGGAGGTTAATGATACAAATTAAATCCCAAGGTTCAAAAAAATATTTTTTTTTAGATATTAGTCTAGGCTAGCCCCCTATTTCATGTCGAAAACCAAACTAGAACATTAGGGCATGGAAGTTGTTATAAGAAGGTAGTTAACTTTAAAAAAACAGTATGAGTACAGTGAAATTATTTACAAAATACAAACTTGGAGATCTAGAATTAAAAAATAGAATCGTGATGGCTCCTATGACACGTTGTCGTGCAATTGGGAATATTCCGAACGATTTAATTGCAACTTATTACGAACAAAGAGCAGGTGCAGGACTTATCATCACGGAAGGAGCCTCACCCTCGCCAAATGGTCTTGGCTATTGCCGTATTCCTGGATTATTCAATGAGGCACAAGCTGAAGGTTGGAAAAAAACTACAGATGCCATTCATGCAAAGGGAAGTGCAATTTTTGTACAACTGATGCATTCTGGTCGAATTAGTAGTTCGCACAACTTACCTGAAGGGGCGATTACACTAGCTCCATCGGCCATAAATGCAGCCGGTCAGATGTGGACTGACGCACATGGAATGGTTGATTTTGATGTGCCCAAAGCAATGACTTTTGCAGAGATACAAGCAGCGATTACAGAATATGAGCAATCAGCTATTTTGGCAGTCAAAGCAGGCTTTGATGGCGTGGAGTTACATGCTGCAAATGGTTATTTATTAGAGCAATTCATCTCGCCAATTAGTAATCAACGGACTGATGAGTATGGCGGAAGCGTAAAAAACAGATGTCGCTTTGTACTGGAAGTTATCGACCGCGTGATCAAAGCTACAGGAGCAAATAGAACAAGTATTCGTCTATCCCCATTTGGCGTGGCCAGCGACATGCCTCATTATCCAGAGATCGAAGAGACTTACACCTATCTTGCTGAACAACTTAACGACAGAGGTATCATCTATATCCATTTAGTAGATCATAGTGCCATGGGTGCTCCAGCAGTTCCTTTCAGCATTAAAAATACAATCCATACAAAATTCAAAAACACCCTAATCCTTACCGGTGGGTATAACCTGCAAACTGCAGAACAAGATCTTCAAAGCAACAACACAGACCTCATTGGTTTCGGCAGACAGTTTATCAACAATCCTGACTTAGTAGAACGACTTGAAAACAACTGGCCTTTATCTGAGACCTTAGATTTCGACACATTCTACTCTGCTGGCAAAGAAGGCTTTATCGACTACCCTACTTATTCAAACTAGGTTAGAAACCGCACTTTTATCGACTGAAATGCCGTGAGGTCTTTGCAGATCTTTGTTATCCAATTACGGATGATGGATTTATGCAATAGCCTTGCGGCATTTTACATTCATTGAATTCCCAAACACACTTCAACCTTTCAAATTAAAAAGTTAAATTTGACCAAAATTAACTTTATGATTAAGTCAATGACCGGTTATGGGAAAGCAGAATGCGAGCTAGCCCAGAAAAAAGTAACCATTGAAATTAAATCGCTCAACAGCAAGCAGCTCGAATTAAACACTAGAATGCCAAGTGTTTATAGAGAAAAAGAACTGGAAATCAGACGAGAGCTATCCGACAAACTGATTCGGGGCAAAGTTGATTTCAGTCTGTTTATTGAATCGTTGGGAGTCGAGAGTAACAGTGCCATAAATGGTTCACTCGTAAAAAGTTATTTCAGTCAACTTTCTGCCATCAGTGCCGACCTAGGTGTTCCAATTAACGAGCACACTTTACAGATCGTCATGCAATTGCCTGAAGTTGTGAAGATGACTCGTGATGAATTGAACGAAGACGAATGGAAAATTATCCAGAAAGGAATTGCAGAAGCAGCAGCAGCCTTAGAAAATTTCAGAATTCAAGAAGGTGACTCCCTGGCTAAAGATCTAATAATCAACATAAATAACATCACCGCCCTTTTGGAACAAGTGGCACCTTTTGAGCTTGAACGGGTCACTAAAATAAAAGAACGGATTGCTGAAGGTTTGAAGGAGTTGTCATCACCTGATGGTGTCGACCATACCAGACTTGAACAAGAGATGATCTTTTATCTAGAAAAACTAGATGTCAACGAAGAGAAAGTTAGACTAAAGAATCATTGCGTCTATTTTCTTGAAACCATGGAATTGAATGAACCTACTGGAAAAAAACTAGGGTTTATTGCTCAAGAGATTGGCCGTGAAATCAATACGTTAGGCTCAAAAGCCAACCATACAGAGATGCAAAAATTAGTTATCGGGATGAAAGATTCCTTAGAGCGAATTAAAGAACAACTGCTCAACGCCTTATAAAATCTTATCCGATTACGCTAAAAATAGAAATGCAATGAGTGAGGGCAAAATGGTTATTTTCTCTGCTCCGTCGGGGGCTGGCAAGACAACAATTGTAAAGCATTTGTTATCCTTAGGCCTAAACTTTGCATTCTCCATTTCTGCGACTACCCGCAAACCCAGAGGGGTTGAAATAGATGGAAAGGACTATTATTTCTTAACTCCTGAAGAGTTTCAAAGCAAAATTAACAACCATGAATTTCTTGAGTGGGAAGAAGTTTATCCGGGATGTTTTTATGGAACATTAAAATCAGAAGTTGAGCGAATACTTCAAGCTGGCGGACATATCCTTTTTGATATCGATGTTGTAGGCGGAAGTAATATCAAAAAGCAGTATGGCGACAAGGCTCTGGCTGTTTTTATCCAAGCGCCATCTATAGAGGAGTTAAGAAACAGATTGCTAAATAGGTCTACGGATCATCCTGAAATCATTCAAGAACGCATTGCCAAGGCGGAGTTCGAGATGAGCTTCGTGAAACTTTTTGACATTGTCATAATTAACGACAGACTTGAAGATGCACTTTTAGAAGCTGAAACAAACGTGAATAGATTTTTAAAAGGGACAAATCAATAGCCTAAAGGCCTAAAGTTTAAGATCACGTCTTTGATAAATAAAATTTAGTGTGCCGAAAACATAAATAGAATTCTATCCTGATCTTGATGAAAATAGCTATTTACGCTGGGTCTTTTAATCCGATACACAATGGTCATCTCGCTATTGCAAGGGAGGTTTTACATCAAGGTGCAGCAGAACAGGTTTGGTTTTTAGTTTCTCCACAAAATCCATTGAAAGTTAACAGTGATCTTTTGCCTGAGCAAGATCGACTAGAGATGGTTCGCTTAGCCATCGAGGAAGAACCGAATATGATTGTCAGCGATTTTGAGTTTCGGCTCCCTAGGCCTTCCTACACCATTCGAACCCTTGATGCTCTTAAAAAAGATTTTCCCACTCATCAGTTTGTGTTATTAATCGGCGGTGACAACTTCGCCATTTTTCAAAAATGGGTCGAATACCAGCGGATTATTTCAGATTTTGGATTGATTGTTTATCCCCGACCAGGATATGAATCAGCAGATATCTTAAAATTTAAAAACACCACTTGCTTAACAGCCAAGCTATTAGATATTTCCGCTACTGAATTAAGAGAGAAAGCTAAAAAAGGTGAATCGATAGATTCTTTAACGTCTGCTAAGGTAGCCAATTACCTCCAGCGACTGCTTTAGATCAAAAGGCAAATATCAATACCACTTAAACGTTTTTATCCCAATCACAAAAGTGGAGACTCCAACTGATGCCAGTATCACTGCTTCGCGCCAAACATCGACAAAGGTACCACCTTCATTGAAAATAGTTCGGAAACCATCGGCAATCATACTTAGGGGGAGGTATTGGATAACAGATACCGCCCAATCTGGAAAGTTATGATAACTAAAAAACACACCTGAGACAACCATCATAGGAGTCACAATCGCATTAATCATTCCGTTACCAACCTCAGAGCTTGCAGTACGTGAAGATATCAAGATGGCAATGCCAGAAAAAGCAATATTTCCGGCCATAAATAAGAGAATCAAGGCACTCACACTTCCCTGTATCGTCACATCAAAATAGATCCAAGCAAAGATAAATAACAGGATAGCCTCAGCCAGGTTCATAAAAAAACGAGCTGTTATTAAGGCAATTAGAAGATTTGTCTTTCGCATTGGCGTCGCTACCATTCTTCGCAAAAGTTTTTTTGATCGACGATCAATGATGGTATAACTAATTCCCCAGCAACAGGCCATCATAATTCCCATCCCCAACAAACCAGGAATTAAAAAGTCGACATATCGAGATCCTTTCAGTGTTAATGGGACAATAGACTCCTGCATTTTTGCATACGACTTCGTTCCATTTTGCTCAAAATCAGCAGCTAATTGATAAGCAGCTTTCGCATCCTGACTAGAAGGATCGAAGGAATATTTAGAACCCCTATTTGAGTCTTCAATAATCACAGATACCTTCCCCTTTTTAAGCAGACGATATGCATTTGAAGATGAGGTCTCAAAATAATTCAGCTGAGCATCCCCTAATTTTTCATTCTTTAAAGTCACCAAATAACTGCTATCCTTTTTGATGCCATTTTCAGTCAGGCCAGCGAACAGTTTACTCTTACGACCATCAATGGTCTGTTCTGTCCGAACAATTGCAATCTTAGCATGTACTCCCGTTTTCTGCGTAAAAGCAATACCCAGTCCCCAAGCCATCAAGATTGGGAAAATAACACCCCAAAAGATGACTGCCGGTTCCCGAATAATCTCAGCAAAATGGGCGACGACTAGACGATAAAGCTGATGATTTGTAATTTTATTCATAGAGATGTCGGCCGGTTAGAGATATAAAAAGTTCGTCAAGTGACCGGTGTCCACCGCCAAGAGCTAATATTTCAGCTAGTGTTCCCTGAGCCAAGATTGTTCCTTGATCCATTATAATGATCCTATCACATAAATATTCGGCTTCCTCCATATAATGCGAGGTAAGTATCAGCGAGGTATTTTGAGATTTCTTCAGACCTAACAAGATGTTCCATATCTCACGGCGAGCATTGGGATCGAGTCCAGTTGTAGGTTCATCAAGCAATAAGATTTGCGGTTTATTCAAAAGTGCTACCCCTAAAGCTAAGCGCTGACGTTGACCTCCAGAGAGATTATCTACAAAAGCTTTTTTCTTATCTTCTAATCCAATCAAAGCAAAAACCTCGTCAACCCGATGGGCATCAAGCTTATAGAAACTTGCAAAAAGACGCATGGTCTCATATGCGGTGAGCTTATCCATAAAACGAGTCTCTTGCAAGGAAAGGCCAATTAGTTGATGCAGTTCATGTTGGTTATTTTTCCACTGCAAACCGGAGATAAAGATCTCCCCTTCATCGGGATTCTGTATCCCTTCAACCATCTCAACTAAAGTTGTTTTGCCAGCACCATTCGGGCCTAGTAAGGCCACAAACTCACCTGGTTTAATGGAAAGACTAACGCCTTTTACCGCATGAACATCTTTAAATGATTTCTTTACGTTACGTACTTCTACAATAAATGGCGCATCAATCATTTGTTGGATGAGATTAGATTTTCACGATGGTAAAATTATCCAAATATTTAAAAGAATGATATTAAAAATTAAATTTATTTTGATGTTATTAGATTGTTAATTCACCCCTTATCTTTCCGGTTTTTTCTTATTTTTGTGTGCCACCGCAACCATTAAATTGCATAGGAGAGATGCCAGAGTGGTCGAATGGGACGGTCTCGAAAATCGTTGTACTGTTAACGGTACCGGGGGTTCGAATCCCTCTCTCTCCGCAAAATAAAACATTAAATAGTCTAATAAGACGATTGAAAATCTTCAATGAAGTGCTTCACTAACAATCAAATTTTAAAAATCTACTCAATCCCCGTCAAAATTCACACTTATGAGATCTAAGAAATTTAACATCAAGTTATTTATCGGAATTGGATTTACCTTATTGCTTGCTTCACATCAAACTGATGGTCAAACAAGTAGTCTAAAAGATAGCAAAACACCAAAGTTAGTGGTCGGAATTGTAGTCGACCAAATGCGTTACGATTACCTTTCGAAATACTATGCCAAGTTCTCCGAGAATGGGTTTAAGAAGTTAATGAATCAAGGCTTCAATTGTAAAAATGCAAATTACAACTATTCACCAACCTATACCGGACCTGGTCATGCTTCAATATACACAGGTACCACGCCAGCCTATCATGGTATCATAGGCAATGACTGGTATGTTAGAGAAACTGGCAAGACAACTTATGTTACAGATGATGCGACCGAAAAAACAGTTGGCAGTTCTGCTGGTGGCGCTGGTAAAATGTCGCCACGAAATCTCTTAGCCTCAACAATTGGGGATGAGCTTAAACTATATTCAAATCTTAAATCAAAGGTCGTTGCAGTGTCCTTGAAAGATAGGGCGTCTATCTTGCCCGGTGGACACCTATCAGATGGCTCGTATTGGTTTGATTCTGGATCAGGTAATTTTATCACCTCTACCTTCTACAAAAAAGAGTTGCCAACTTGGGTGACTATTTTCAACGAGAGAAAATTAGCACATACTTACCTATCAAAACCGTGGAATACATTGTTGCCAATCGATCAATATACCGAAAGCGCCGCTGATGATAATCCTTATGAGGGTCTTTATGGAAAAGAGAAAAAACCTGTATTCCCGCATGATCTGCCTTCAATTTACAATCAAAAAGATTTTGGCATCATTCGCTCAACACCTTTTGGTAATTCAATAACCAAAGATATCGCGATAGCAGCTTTACAAGGCGAGAATCTTGGTAAAGGACCATATACCGACTTATTGGCCGTAAGCTTCTCTGCAACCGATTATGTGGGGCACAAAATGGGGCCTCAATCGGTGGAAGTGGAGGATACTTACCTTAGACTAGACCGAGATATTGCTGAATTATTAACCCTTCTTGAAAAGAATTACGGAAAAGAGAACATTCTCGTATTTCTTACCGAAGACCATGCAGCGGCCTATGTATCAGCTTACCGCAGACCATGCAGCGGCCTATGTATCAGCGGAATTAACTGATAACAAAATGAATGCTGGTTATTTTAATGGTCTTGCATTTTCAGACTCTGTAAAAGGCTACCTCAACAAATCGTATGGAGATACAAGTTTAGTCTCTTTTATGGTTAACAACCAAATTTATCTGAATCGGAAACGGATTCAACAAAAGAATTTAGATCTCAAATCAATCACAGCCGACCTTGCAAATTATGTTTTGCAATTTAATGGGGTAGCAAATGTGTACACGGCAGAACAATTAAATGGTGACGTTTTAAAAAACAAATCAGCTGAATTAATTCAAAATGGATTTTACCGAAAAAGATCGGGCGATCTAGCCATCTTGCTTGAACCAGCTTGGCTAGAAGAACTGTCAACTACTGGCACTACTCATGGAAGCACCTACACTTACGACACTCATATTCCATTGCTCTGGTATGGTGCACAGATCAAACCAGGCTATACTTCTGCAGCTATTGACATTACTGACATTGCACCAACAATTGCTGCATTGTTAAATATCATGGCACCTAACGCATGTATTGGCAAACCCATCGTAAGCATCACAAAATAGTTATAACAAGAAATAGCCGAGGGAGAAATAGCTTCCAAGAGTGATAAAAATTAATGACCCCGAACTGCTTAAATGAATCTTTCTCCTGAAACGTATGCTGATGTGATCCTGCCTCTTCCCTTGGCAGGATCTTTCACCTATACTATCCCAGAAGAACTCGAAGGCCAGATTCAGCCTGGGATGCGGGTGATTGTTCAGTTTGGAGCAAAGAAATTCTACTCGGCTTTAGTGCATAAGATTCATGATCAAAAGCCAATCAATTATCAAACAAAGCCGATTGAATATAGCATAGATTCAAGCCCAATAATCGCTAATTCGAGCTTTGCTTTTTGGGAATGGATTGCAGGATACTACCATTGTGCACTAGGTGAAGTTCTGAAAGCAGCCCTTCCTTCGGGCTTGAAATTAGAGAGCGAAACGCGGATTAATTTCAATGCGGAGTTCATTGAGCAAGAAGAAACAATGCTTACCCCTAAAGAGCAACTTTTATTTGAGCTAATTCGTGAAAAACACAGTCTGTCAATTGCAGATCTAAACAATTCATTGCTTAAAAAAGGGGCGTTAGTGCTCGTCAAAGAGTTATTGCAAAAAGGAGCTGTCTCAATTGAAGAGGAGATGAAAGAGAGTTATCGACTAAAGACACAAACCTATATTACGCTCCACGACAATTTAAATACCGAAACAAAGGTCAGCAACACTTTAGATTCCATCAAGAAAATTCCGTTACAGCATCAGCTGCTACTCGGATTTCTTGCGCTGACAGAGGATCAAAAATCGGAACCTCGCGAAGGGATTACGAAAAAAGAGCTACTCAGTCATACCGGGATATCAGTTGCAGTATTCAATGGGCTGATCAAAAAAAATATTCTAACTGCGATTGAGAAATCGGCCGATCGACTTGCCTCCTTTGATGGAGAACTAAAAGCCATCTCGCAATTAAGTCAGGCCCAAACAGAGGCCTACGATGCGATAAAACTTTCGTTCGACCAGAAGCCTGTCACACTGCTGCACGGAGTTACCTCAAGCGGAAAGACAGAGATCTATATTAAACTTATTCAAGAGTGCCTCGAACAAGGAAAACAAGTGTTGTACTTACTTCCAGAAATTGGGTTGTCGACTCAAATTATTGGCCGTTTAACGCGAGTATTTGGAGATAAAGCAGGTATTTATCATTCAGAATTTAGTGATTCTGAGCGAGTAGAGATCTGGAATAAGGTGCTCAATTTTGGCAAGATTAAAGAAGCAAATCGAACCGAAAACGACTATCAGCTTATTGTAGGCACTCGATCATCCTTGTTTCTGCCGTTCACCAATTTAGGCTTAATTGTCATTGATGAAGAACACGAAAATAGTTTCAAACAGTATGATCCAGCACCTCGCTATCATGCTCGTGATGCAGCAGTGATTCTTGGACATCTGCAAAATGCACCTGTATTATTAGGCACTGCAACCCCAGCTGTTGAGACCTATTTTAATGCCCAATCCGGAAAATTTGGACTAGTCACATTAAGTGAGCGACATCAGAAGATTGAGATGCCGGAGATCTTAACAGCAGACTTTAAAGATGCTTATCGAAGAAAGCAAATGAATTCACATCTGACGCCTTTATTGTTTGCAGAAATGACCGAGGCCTTGGAGCGAAAGGAGCAAATCATACTATTTCAAAACAGAAGAGGATTTTCACCATTTGTAGAGTGCCGGCTGTGTGCTTGGATTCCCAAGTGTGCCCATTGCGATGTTAGCTTAACCTATCACAAGCACAACAACTCATTGGTATGTCACTATTGTGGCTATTCGATTAATCACCCTGGGGCCTGTTCAAGTTGCGGTGGCAAAGAGTTAACTAACAAAGGATTTGGGACCGAAAAAGTTGAGGAAGACTTGCAGCAAATCTTTCCAGATGCGAAAATAGATCGAATGGATCTTGATACAACACGCTCGAAACATGGGTTCGAGAAGATCATCAAGCGATTCGAGAACAAAGAGATTGATATTCTTATTGGAACACAAATGGTGACCAAGGGTTTAGATTTTGAAAACGTGAGCATTGTGGGGATACTTAACGCCGATAATCTCTTAAATCAACCCGATTTCAGGGCTTACGAACGTAGCTATCAGCTAATGGCTCAGGTAGGTGGACGAGCAGGGAGAAAAAATAAACGCGGGAAAGTGATCATCCAGACTTCAGAGCCTACACATCCGATCATTCTAAATGTTACAAACAATGATTACGAAGCGATGTACCGCGGACAAATAGCAGAGAGAGAACATTTTAAATACCCGCCGTTCCATCGTATGATTGGCATAACACTTAAGCATAGAGATAAAAGGGAGCTGGATCGTATCACTGACGAACTTTCGAACCGACTTCGCGAACGATTTGGCGCAAGAATTCTCGGACCAGAATATCCATTGATCAACAGAATAAAACTGCAGTTTATAAAGCAGATATGGATAAAAATAGAGCGTGAAATCTCTGTGGTAAGCGCAAAAAGGCAGATGCAGGAGATTCTCGATCAAGTAAAATTGCGCGATGGGAACAAGGCCATTCAAATCGGCATTGATGTTGATCCAATTTGACCAGTCGGCTTGAAATCCTTAGGAATACCGGAACAGCAATCAATCACAAGCAGCTATTTATCAACACTATAGCGATAAGAATAGAATTAAAATATCATTAATTTCGTTTTTTTAACACCGGATTTAACCCATTTGAAATGGAATGGAAGCTAATTCAGGTTAAAATGCTAAATTTGAACCGATCTTTAAAAATTAGAATCAATGGCAAAAGTAATTGCGATAGCAAACCAAAAAGGCGGGGTAGGAAAAACGACAACAGCGATTAACTTGGCTGCTAGTCTTGCTGTTTTGGAGTATCGGGTATTGCTTATTGATGCCGATCCACAAGCGAATGCTACTTCAGGAGTAGGTTTTGACGTACGCAACGTTAAGACTAGTATTTATGAATGTGTGGTAGATGATGTGGATCCAAGATCGATCATTTTAAATACAAAAACGCCAAATTTTGATCTTCTCCCTTCACATATCGACCTTGTAGGTGCAGAAATTGAGATGTTGAATCTTCCTAACCGGGAGAAGGTACTGAAACAAGTCATTGACAAAGTAAGTTCTGATTATGATTTTATTTTGATCGATTGCTCTCCATCACTTGGATTAATAACTGTCAATGCTTTAACGGCTGCTGATTCAGTTGTGATTCCGGTACAGTGTGAATATTTCGCCTTAGAAGGACTAGGTAAACTACTCAATACCATAAAGATAATCCAAAGCCGACTAAACCCAGAGTTACAGATCGAAGGATTTTTACTCACTATGTTTGATTCGAGGCTCAACTTATCCAATCAAGTTTACGAAGAGGTTAAGAAGCATTTTCAAGAGATGGTGTTTGAAACCGTTATCACTCGAAACATCCGCCTTTCTGAGGCCCCGAGCTATGGCCTACCAGCGGTGGAATATGATATCACCTCAAAGGGAGCTCAGTCGTACCTAAATTTCGCACGTGAGTTATTGCAAAATAACAACATGACGAAGATCGACCAGGCTGAAAAACTAGAACTATAATTTAAAAGATATTGAATTATGATAAAAAGAAACGCACTTGGAAGAGGCTTAGGCGCCCTAATTGAAGGCAGTGACATGCCTGTTGGTGCCCCAGTTTCAAATGAGATAGCTATCAATGAAATTGTGGCGAATCCGTTTCAACCGCGTATCCATTTTGATGAAGAGGCACTTTTTGATCTTTCTAACTCGATCAAAGAGCTAGGCATCATACAACCGATTACCCTGCGCAAGCTTGCTGATCACAAATATCAGATCATAGCGGGTGAAAGGCGTTTTAGAGCCTCTAAGCTTGCTGGCTTAACAACAATTCCAGCCTTTATAAGAGAGGCAGGCGATGAGACCATGCTAGAAATGGCTTTGGTTGAAAATATTCAACGTGAAGATCTTGACGCTATTGAGATTGCCTTAAGCTATCAGAGACTAATTGACGAGTGTAACCTAACACAAGAGACATTAAGTGAAAAGGTTGGGAAGAAACGTTCAACTGTCTCAAACTATTTAAGATTACTAAAGCTGCCAGCAACTGTACAAAAAGCGATCAGAGAGCAGGAGATCACCATGGGCCACGCACGTGCCTTGGTGAACATACCTGAGCCTGAGACACAGATCATGATCTACAGACAGGTTGTCAAATACGATTTTTCGGTACGAAAAACTGAAGATATTGTTAGAAAAATCAACTTAGAAGATGCTGAAGATCAAACTGGCGCAAAAAAGATAGCCCCATTCCCTGATGAGTATCGAGAGCTTAAAAATCACCTAACCAATTATTTTAAGACAAACGTGGTCTTTAAGATTAATGATCTTGGGAAAGGTAAAATTGAGATTCCATTTGGAGATCCTAAAGACTTAGAGCGGATAATTGGAATATTTGACAAGCTAAATCTCTGAAATAAATAGTGCAGACAAGCATGCTGAGAACTATTCTTGCAGGACTTTTTATTTTAGTCATTCTCACAGCGGGTAATTTGGCATCCAATGCCCAACCGTTGAAAATATCGAATGACAGTCTTAAGGTGACAGCTCCTGTTCAAAAGGTGCAAAGATCCCCAAAGAAAGCCTCAATCTATGCCGCACTTTTCCCTGGTCTAGGACAGATATACAATAAAAAATATTGGAAGCTTCCCATTGTCTATGGTGGCTATGCAGGCTTAATCTATGTCTTAGGATGGAACAACAACAATTACTCTGATTACTCACAAGGCTATCGCATAATTGCTCAGTATACTAGCGCTGCAGAATTCAAGCCTGATGAGCGACTATTTTTAACCAATTTGATTAAAAATCCATCCATACGGCTAGATAATCCATCCACATTCACCTATATTTCCGATCAATTAAAAAGCGGGAAAGATTTCTTTCGTCGCAACAGAGACCTTACGATCATCTGCATTGCAATGATGCATGTATTAAGTATTATTGATGCTAGTGTCGATGCGAATCTATTTGATTTCGACATCAACAATGACATTAGCATGAGAATCGAGCCTATGCCAATAAATCTTGGCACTCAAAACACTGGAATGGGACTTAATGTAGCCATTCGCTTTTAATATTTCCAAATCATGAAACAGATCTATCAACTCATAATTGCACTAATATTCTTGACTATAAGCATCAATGGCTATAGTCAAACAGAGGAGACACTCGTTAAGCCAGAATCAACAATCGAAGGAGCCCAGCAAAATGATTCGACTAAAATTAATCCTTCTGGACTTAATTTCAATGACAATATTGATACGATTCTCTCAGACAAGCTTGACTCTATGATGCATACTTGGTATGTCGAGAACTCTTTCCCTGTAGATAGTTTAAATGCAGCATATGCAGCTGATTCAACCTCCGAAGCAGTGCCAGATTCGATTTATGTACAACGATTACAGAGCCTGGATTCCTATATAGCCTTGCCATACAATGACATGGTTAAGAAATTAATTAATTTCTATTTTAATCGTAGAAAAGGGATGGTTTCGGTCATGATGGGATTATCGAACTACTACTTCCCTCTTTTTGAAGAAACATTAGCTAAATATGATCTTCCAGCAGAACTAAAATACATGCCCATTATTGAATCGGCTCTAAATCCAAAGATTGTCTCTAGAGCAGGAGCATCAGGTCTTTGGCAGTTTATGTATGGCACAGGAAAGATGTATGGATTAGAAGTTAATTCCTACATCGACGAACGGAACGATCCAATTAAGTCAACAGATGCAGCTGCTCGATACCTTAGAGATCTGTATGCTATTTATGGAGATTGGCATGTCGTAATTGCCGCCTATAATTGCGGACCGGGTAACATCAACAAGGCAGTAAGGCGCTCTGGTGGGAAGCAAAGCTATTGGGAGATCTATGCAAAACTGCCTAAAGAAACACGAGGATATATTCCAGTTTTTATTGCTGCTAATTATGTAATGAATTATGCCAAAGAGCATAGGATTGTAAGTGCAAGACCAAATTTCAATTTTTTAACGGATACAATTGTCGTCACATCCTATTTACATTTCGAGCAAATTTCGAATGTTCTGAATATACCTGTTCAAGAAATAAGACAATTAAACCCGCAATATAAGCGAGATATAATACCTGCAAAACCAGACAAGCAGTACGTATTAAAATTACCGATTGATAAAATCTCCCCTTTTATTGATGCACAAAATCAAATATTCGCCCTTGACAGAGAGAAATATTTTCCAGACAATCAATTAGTCCCAATAAAAGATGATCGAGGGTATCGTTATGCCGATACTGGAGGTAAGCGTAAAATTTACTATACGGTAAAATCTGGGGACAAACCGAATTCTATAGCTGCAAACTATAAAGTGGAGATTAGTGATATCAGTGAATGGAATCACCTTAAGCACAATCGAATAAAAGTCGGGCAACGCTTAGTTCTTTACATAGATCAAAAGCAATCAAAGACAGTGGCAGCAAAAGTGAATGAGCCTCAAAAACAATCGATAGAAACGGTTAAAAAAGAGGTTGCATCTGAGACCACATCAGATCAAAATGCAGGCTTTACATACTATATCGTGCGAAATGGTGATAATTTAAATAAGATAGCCAAACAATTCACAGGAGTAACTGACATTGAAATTAAAGCCATCAACAACATAAAAAACGAGAGAAACCTTGTTATTGGACAAAAATTAAAAATACCAATAAAGAGTTAAATTTTAAGTTAACTATTTCATTGGATTCTGGCTTGACTCAGAAATTCCTAAGGTTAGTTTTCCAGAAAAAATTAAATTAGCCTTTACAGATTCGGGGGTTAGATAGAGATCAGAGACACTTAATCTGTTTAATTTTCCTTGAAGCTCAAATCCGAATGCTAAGGGATAGTGAGTAATTGATTTCCTAATTTGAGACTCCATATCTGAAATATTTGATCCAAATGGAATGGCCAAAGAGCTCGTAATTGACCGTTCAATTTTTCCATTAAATAGCCATTTCGAAGATTTCAACAAAAGGTTATGAGTTTTTAAATCGAACTTCAGATCTTTAATTCGAAGTGTGGTATCTGCAGCGTTAAAATAGGGCACACCCGTCAGATACAACAATCCATTTAAACTTCCAGAGACTTTAGTCTCAACAGCCATCCGTTGATAGGTTCCATAAACTCTGAAATTTTCAAATTTCAATTTTCTAGACCCAAAGACAAAAACAGAATCCTTTAGTTGAGCATTTAGTTCTCTATTAATTGTCGGATAAGGAATATCGGTAAGCAGATTTATTTTAAACGTATCGCTTGCAGCCTTAAGGGGTTGCATATCAGGCAATTTTGAAGCCTTCGCAGTAGCCGGTGGAATATCCATGGCACAAACAACCTCTGAAGCTATTGCGGCTCCAACTCTAATTTGGCCTACAGAACCTTTAATCGGCAAGACCGATATCGAGTTTGGAACGATTGACAACCAGGCATTGTAATTACCCGGAATCTTAAACGGATTAAACAACATAGCCCAACCTTTCTCTGCATAGGACCGAAAATTAAAATTAGAGGCAAATAGAGTATCTATTTGTGAGGAAAAACTCTTCAGGTAAGATGGCAGAAGCAAATTCGCAACAAGCGTTATAGGCACGTCTACGGTACCAATTTTAACTGCTGGCTTTTTGGTCCAGGTAAAACCATCTGAGGTGGTCTGGGTCTTAATGCTCCAATCTTGACCAAGTGTTAGCCTTGTTTTATAACGAAGTTTTATCTGTCCGTTATATTGCCACGAGTCTACGATTGGAAGATTGTAACCAAAAACTTTAACACCCTTCTGGAATGTTACATTAGCAGGCAATTCCCAACTCAATTGATCTTGGTCAAAATTTAGCTTAATCGCCCCATCTCGCGTTGCTAAAAATTTCAAGTTGTCGTTATCATGATCCAGGAAACTAGTATCTTGGTACAATACGTTCTCTACTTTTTCGTTTATTAACGCCTCCAGCTTAGACGTTTTCACCTCTGCAAATAAATTAATAACTGATATCTGAGGCTTTGAAACGACGAGTGAATAATTCTCCTCTGGCATTAGGGGTTTCATAACCTGACATTGAGAGAGTCCGATTATACAAATGATCCAAAGGATGTTGCGCTTCAGAAGAGGCATAGTAAGAAATTTCCGATTAAATAAAATTTAATTCAGAGAATAAAAGAAGAACAAACCAACTAATAAGTTCAAAGAGCTGCTACCAACTCTTTAATTATCAAGCTCATCTTAGGCTCGGCTCGTTTTGCAACTTCTTGAACTTCTTCGTGTGATATTTCCACAATATGACCTGGAACACCACTATCTGTAACAATAGAGATGCCAAAAACTCGAATACCCATATGGCGGGCAACGATCACTTCAGGGACAGTTGACATGCCGATAGCATCACCGCCCATAATTCTAAACATCTTATATTCTGCAGGAGTCTCAAAAGTAGGACCAGTAACGCCAATATATACTCCCTCTTTTAGATCTAAGTGGTTTTTTGTTGCGATATTTCGCGCTAAACCTTGAAGTTGTAGATCATAAGCCTGACTCATATCGGGAAATCGAGGACCTAACTGATCAATATTTGGCCCAGTCAATGGATTAAAACCAAACATATTAATATGGTCTGTAATCATCATCAAATCGCCAACTGCAAAATCAGGATTTAATCCACCGCAAGCGTTAGACACCAGCAAAATAGTAATTCCTAAGTCATTCATCACACGAACAGGGAAAGTGACCTTAGTCATGTCGTAACCTTCATAAAAATGAAAACGACCTTGCATGGCAAGAATATGTTTACCGCCAAGTTTTCCAAAGATAAGTTTACCTTGATGACCCTCTACGGTAGAAAGGGGGAAGTTTGGAATTTCAGCATAAGGTAAGGTTTTTATTATCTCAATCTCATTAACTAAGCCGCCAAGACCAGTGCCTAATATAACCCCAATCTCAACTTTAATCCCAATTGCTGTTTGAATAAAAGTCGATGTTTCCTTTATTTTTTTTAACATAATCAAAAACTTTTCTATTAAATTCAGCACCCTTATTGTTCAAGAAGCTAATCCCCACTGGGATATAAAACATATTCTGACGAACTAGATCTGGAATGTCCGGTGCATCCCGAAATCGAACCATATCCTTCTCTGTGGTCACAATAATTTTATTAGACTTTGTAATTGCCTCAAAATTACTTCTGATCCGTTCAATATTCTTTGCAGAAAACTGATGATGATCGGGGAAAATCAACTCTGAGATCTCATTGTGATTTTCTAAAAGGTAATCTCTCAGAGGTGCAGGGTTTGCTATCCCAGTGACCAATAAGATAGAAGATCCCCCTTTGATATCTACAGAAACTTGAGAAACATCATCCGGAAAAACTGGCTTTAACGATCCATAGGTGATGTTTGTAAAGAAAAGATCTTGATAAGGCCTAATTTCAAGCTCTTTGGTAATAATACGCTCGTCAATGGGCTGCAACTCTTTCGGACATTTAGTGACGATAATGATTGTTGCTCGATATTTATTAAACGCTGATTCCCGAAGGCGACCATACGGAAGCAATGAATCTTTGGTAATTAACCTGTTATAATCGGTTAATAAAATATTGATTCCGGGATTGACATATTGATGCTGAAATGCATCATCCAATAGAATCACGTCTGGCTCAGGTTTCGACTGAAGCATTTTAGTAATCCCACGAACACGATTTGCGTCCACAGCTACCAATAAATCTTCAAATTTAAGCTTGATTTGCAAAGGCTCATCACCCACCTGACGTACCTTCGAAGTTGACTCAACAAACTGAAAGCCTCTCGATTTTCGCTTATATCCTCGGCTAAGCACGCCAACTTTAAAATTCGTTTTTAACAATTGGGCTATGTATTCGGTATGAGGAGTCTTTCCTGTACCACCCGCTGTGATATTTCCAATGGAGATAACTGGACGATCAAATTCCTTAGAAGAGAGCACTTTAAGGTTAAACAGCTCGTTTCTAAAACTTACAAGCATCCCATAAAACAGAGACAATAATTTTAATAAGAGATACTTCATCCAAATAGATTAATTAATTTCTAAGTTATATGGCATTCTAGTATAGATACCATTCGCATGAGCTTCTCGTGAGAACTGTTCCCACAGATGAAATGAATCCCCAAGTTTACTTTGCAGTACGCTGTTTTGAAGTTTTGTCGAGAAACTTTTCATAAGCTCTTCGAAAGTGTCTTTTTGTTTTGGTAACTCTTTAATCCGATATTGTTTAATATGAGCTTTACTTGCAGCCAATTTAAGTGCGTCATTAAGTCCACCAAACTCATCAACCAATCCATTTAAGCGCGCATTCTCGCCACTCCAAACACGTCCCTGACCAATTGAATCGACATACCCAGATGTTTTATTTCGTCCTGTGGCAACATGCGTGATAAAAGTATCATAAGTCGACTCAACATACGATTGCATTAGATTGCGTTCAAATGGGGTCATCTTGCGAGTCATAGATGGCATATCAGAATGCTCATTTGTTGAAACATTATCGAAGGTGATCCCAATTTTATCAGAAAGCAATCCACTTAAATTAGGGATCGTACCAAAAACACCTATAGAACCCGTGATGGTTGTTTGACTAGCTAAAATAGCATCTGCCCCACAGGCAATATAATAACCACCAGAAGCGGCATAATCACCCATAGAAACAATAACAGGCTTAGCCTTCTGAGCTAGCATAACCTCGCGCCAAATAACTTCAGAACCATAAGCTGAGCCACCTGGAGAGTTAACTCTTAAAACGATTGCCTTCACGGCTGTATCTGTTCGCGCTTCTCGTATCCCTTTGGAGACCTCTTTTGAATCAATTTCGTATGGACCATCAGATCCACTATCAATCTCCCCAAAGGCATAAACGACCGCAATGCGATCTTTCGCTAAACCACCGGTTTCGTATGTTTTTGGAACCTTATCATATTCTCCGATTGAAACAATTGGTATCTCATCGTTTTCACCAAGGTGTGCGAGTTTACGAAAATCAGACAATACCTGATCTTTATACTTTAGGTTGTCAAAAAATCTATTCTTCAAAGCTTTATCAGCCTTTTGAAAGGTCATCACACCATCGGCGTATATATTAAGACTATCCACGGCAATCTTTCGTTGTTCAGAGATCCCCTTCAAAACATGATTCCAGATGCTTTTCAAATAAATACTGGTCTGTTCACGATTCGCATCACTCATTTTATCAAAGAGATATGGCTCTACTGCTGATTTAAACTTATTATTCTTACCTCTTACAACTTGCATCTCAATGCCAAACTTGTCGAAAGCCTTTTTGAAAAAAGTATGTTCAGCATTTAAACCTCGAAAGTCGAACATCCCCATAGGGTTCAAAATTAAACTATCAGATACGGTAGCCAAATAATAGGCTTTTTGAGAAATCATATCCGAATAGGAATAGATAAATTTCCCAGAACGTTTAAAATCTTTTAATGCATTTCGAATCTCTTCTATTGTTGCAAAACCGGCAGTAATCTCAGATAGCTCTAAATAGATACCTCTAATATGCTCATCGGTTTTAGCCTTCTCGATACCGCTAAGAATTTGATTTAATCCAACCGTATTCGACATTTTAATCCCAGGAATTTCAAGATCTTCAAAAGGGTTATTCGATTTGCGTTCTACAATGCGACCATCCAATTTGATGACAAGCAATGTTTGGCTCTTTATTGATACTGACTGATCCTTAAAAGAGGTAATAGCAGATATCATTCCAATCAACAGAAATAGCAATAAAACGGATGCTACAACGATGGCAAGAAGTGAAGCAAGAAAGGCTTTCCAGAAAATTTTCATATAAATAGCTATAATGAAATGAAGGTATAATTTAAATAGTTATGAATTATCCTTACTATTGTCGTTTGTATAATATGCAAATCTATAAAAAATGGCTAATGTTTTTATCCTTTTAGGTGGTAATGTGGGAGATAAGTCCAAAATATTTAATCTGACCATAAGCCACATAGCCGATAAAATTGGACAGATAGCACAACTATCGTCTATATATGCCACCGAATCATGGGGATTTAAAAGTGATCTCTTCTGGAACCAACTCCTTATAGTAGACACTCCTTATGATCCGCACGAGGTACTTGAAAGAACGCAGGCCATTGAAAAAGAGCTAGGCAGAACAAAAAAAGGGGGTCATTATGAGAATAGAACCATCGATTTAGATATCCTCTATTACGATGACTTAGTGCTAAACACACCAAACTTAATCATTCCTCATCCGCAAATTGCCAAGCGAAAATTTGCCCTAGTACCATTAGGCGAATTAGCGCCAGATAAAATTGATCCTGTCATAGGCCTTAAGATCCATCAGATGCTTGCGCTTTGTGAGGATTCCTTAACCGTTGAAAAAGTCAACGATACACTCTAAATAAACCTATCAACTAGAGAAATCCCTCATCAGCAAAACTAAAATACCCACTCTGGGTAATGATTAAATGATCGAGCAAAGGGATATCCATAATCGCACCAGCATCTTTTATTTGTTTTGTAATCTTCCGATCAGCTTCACTTGGCTCGAGGTTTCCAGATGGATGATTATGTGCAAATATCAACGATACAGCATTTTTCTCAATTGCCATTTTAAGAACCACCCGAACATCGATCACCGTTCCTGTAATACCACCCTGGCCAAAGCATTTAGTATACAAGACTTTGTTATTTCTACTTAAAAATAGAGCCCAAAACTCCTCATGCAATAAATCACCAATTAAAGGGCGTAAATAACTTGCGACATCTTTGCTATTAGATATTGTATTTAACTCTAGGGCTGTTGATTGATCACGACGCCGACCAAGTTCCATCGCTGCAATTATTGCAACGGCCTTAGCATCGCCAATTCCTTTAAAAGATTTTAGATTATCAACATTGAGCTTACCTAGCTCATGGAGGTTATACTTCACGAATAAAAGTATCCTCCGAGAGAGTTCAACAGCAGATTCATCTAAATTTCCTGAACCAATTAGAATAGCAACCAATTCAGCATCCGTTAGCGATGAGATGCCTTTAGCAAGAAGTTTTTCCCGAGGACGATCCTCAAGAGCCCAATCTTTAAGATGTTGTTGTAGATATTGCTCCATTGTGAATTGACAAATTCAAGGTGAGACCTGAATTAAAGATAGTCAATAAAAAGGAGATTAAGAAAAAAAGCCCACCCTGGGAAGGATGAGCTCATGAAAATATTTTAAAGCTAAAATTACAAGCTATTAACGTGCAATGATAAGCTAGACTTTAAATTTGAAGCTTTGTTTTTGTGAATAACGTTCTGCTTTGCAAGCTTGTCAAGCATAGTTACCACCTTAGGTAATAAGTCTGCCGCAGCTGCCTTTTCAGTAGTCTCACGCAACAATCTAACTGCATTACGTGCAGTTTTTGAATAATACTTGTTGTGCAGACGACGAACTTCACTCTGCCTTGCTCTTTTAATAGCTGATTTATGGTTTGCCATTTCTTAAAAATTTCTGTGTTCTAAAAATTTGTAGCCCGTAGGAGAATCGAACTCCTATTTCCAGGATGAAAACCTGATGTCCTAACCGGTAGACGAACGGGCCATTTTATTATTTCCCCATTGTTTGGGGTCGTAAAAGTAATATATTTTTTCTTTAAACACTCATTACTCCATCTTTTTAAAGTCGAAATAATAAAGCTATTTGCTATTTTATTTTAGCGTTGCAAAGAAAAGAACTATTTATCAGAATGGCAAGATGATTCTAAAAAAAAATACAAGAATAAAATTCAGGCCAACTTCCTAAAGATGAGCAGAATTAAGAAATACACACACAAACCATCATCGTTCAAGCAGGATTTTTTATATCTTTACAATCAGTTAAAGTTGGAAATACGAGTCCAAATAGATTTATAAACAGACTCCAAAACAGTTTTTAAATAGCTTAAGTAAACGTTATTCAAATCTCAGAACCTTCAAACTGATGAAACAAAATCTATTTTCTTCCGCATTAATCTTAATTACACTAATATTTTTAGCAGCATGCGGCACTTCTCAAGCCGATCTTGCACAACAAAAAATAAACAAATCAAACTCCTTGCTAGCACAAGGAGACACTGTAGCTGCACTATTAACACTTGACGCAATTTCAAAGCAATTTCCGGATGCGAAAGGCGAAATCAATAAAGCCAATGCAATTAGTCTTAAATTTTACAAGGCCGAGCTCTCAAGAGCAAAAGAAATTCTAAGCACTGCAAGCGAAACCATTCATAGATTACTCCCTGAGTTTAAAGCAGAAAAAGGTGAATTCGAGAAATATATCACCTACATCCCTAATCGACAAGTGTTCGACAAAAGCTGGTCTCGCTCATTTATACAGGCAACTCTTAATGAAAAAGGGGATCTTACACTAGCGAGCAATTATTATGGGGAGCAATCGATTGATCACACGTTTATTACCTTATCTACTGAATTAACATCTGTCAATTCAGATACTGTCGCTCTTGATAATTTTGATTGTCACCATAGCGAGTTCGGTGGTTCAAAATGGGAGAAAGTAAGCTATAGAGGAAAACAAGCAGAGCTGGTTATTTCAACCATTGCGGCCAACTACGAACACAAGCTAAAAGCAACATTCAAAGGGAAAACAAGCTATATTATGTGGCTAGAAGATTACGATAAGAAGAGCATCAAATTAGCTTGGGAACTAGCTCTATCGCTTAAATCAAAGCGAAAATCTGAATTAAGCATCGCCTCTTTAGAGCAAAAAATCAAGGCTCGATCTTAACGGGCACTAGGTGCTACTGAGCTTTTAGCAGTATCTCTATTATTTTTAGTCCTGCTGCAGTCACAGAGGTTCCTGGGCCAAAAATTGCAACTACACCTGCTTGATATAAAAACTGATAGTCTTGTGCTGGTATCACCCCACCTACAACAACCATAATATCTTCGCGACCTAACTGCTTAAGGGTGGTCATCACCTCCGGAACAAGAGTCTTATGACCTGCCGCTAAAGAAGAGATACCCAATACATGAACATCATTTTCGACAGCCTGTTTTGCAGCCTCAGCAGGGGTTTGGAACAAAGGTCCCATATCAACATCGAAGCCAATATCGGCATATCCAGTAGCCACCACTTTAGCACCTCTATCGTGGCCATCTTGCCCCATTTTTGCAATCATGATACGAGGCTGACGCCCCTCTTTACTAGCAAATTTACGAACTAGCTCCATTGCCTTTTCGTAGTCGCTATCATTTTTTGTTTCGGATGAATACACGCCTGAAATAGTTCTAATAGTTGCTTTATAACGTCCTGCGATTTTCTCGCAAGCAAAAGAGATTTCACCAAGCGTAGCACGCTCTTGAGCGGCTAAAATAGCCAATTCTAACAAATTACCATTACCTGTTCGCACACATTCGGTAATTGCATCGAGTGATTTTAGCACTTTAGCTTCATCACGTTCTGCTCGAAGCTTCGACAATCGATTTAGTTGAGCTGCACGCACAGCAGTATTATCAATATCTAAGATATCAATTGGATCCTCCTTATCTAATCGATATTTATTGACTCCAATAATCACCTGATTACCTGAGTCAATACGACCTTGTGTTCGTGCAGCAGCCTCTTCAATACGCATTTTTGGCACACCAGTCTCTATCGCTTTCGACATCCCTCCAAGATTCTCGACCTCTTCAATAAGTGCCATCCCCTTTTTAACTAATTCATCGGTTAACGACTCGACATAATAGGAGCCTGCCCAAGGATCAAGTGAACGGGTAATCTCAGTCTCATACTGAAGATACAATTGAGTGTTACGTGCAATGCGAGCCGAGAAATCTGTAGGTAATGCAATAGCCTCATCAAGCGCGTTGGTATGAAGCGACTGGGTATGACCCAATACTGCAGCCATCGCTTCAATGCAGGTGCGACCTATGTTGTTGTAAGGATCTTGGGCAGTCAATGACCAACCCGAAGTTTGCGAATGAGCCCGCAGCGCCATAGACTTTGGATTCTTTGGATTAAAAGTCTTAATGAGCTTAGCCCAAATCAATCGAGCTGCACGCATTTTGGCAATCTCCATAAAATGATTCATCCCTACACCCCAGAAAAAAGAGATCCTAGGAGCAAAAGTATCAATAGGCAATCCCGCCTTTATGCCTGCCCGAACATAATCTAAACCATCAGCTAACGTATAAGCCATTTCGATATCCGCAGTTGCTCCAGCCTCTTGCATATGATAACCCGAAATTGAGATCGAGTTAAACTTAGGCATATACTTAGATGAATATTTGAAAATATCGGAGATGATACGCATGGAAAATTCAGGCGGATAGATATACGTATTACGCACCATGAATTCTTTCAAAATATCGTTCTGAATAGTCCCTTCCAGCTCTTCTAATTTAACCCCTTGTTCTAATGCAGCTACAATATAAAATGCCATGATTGGCAAAACAGCTCCATTCATGGTCATGGATACCGACATCTGACCCAAAGGAATCTGATCAAATAATATTTTCATATCAAGCACCGAATCAATAGCCACGCCAGCTTTCCCAACATCGCCTACTACGCGAGGATGATCTGAATCGTAACCTCGATGCGTAGCTAAGTCGAAAGCGACTGAAAGACCCTTTTGCCCTGCGGCAAGATTTCTTCGATAGAACGCATTGGACTCCTCTGCAGTAGAAAAACCAGCATACTGACGAATTGTCCAAGGCTTAGAAACAAACATGGTGGCATAAGGTCCGCGAAGAAATGGGGCAATTCCTGCCGCATAATCCAGGTGAGTCATACCATTCAAGTCAGACTTGGTGTATTTTGACTTAACAGGAATGAGTTCAGGCGTCATCCAATCTTGCGCATTCAACTTACCTAGGTCTAATTCTTTAGACTTAGAGGGCTTGACGGTCTTGAGATCGATTGCTCTAAAATCAGGCTTCATGATCGATGTTATTAATGCCTAGTTTTCGGTTAAACTTTGCCAAGGTAGAGCCTAAATTACTTTTCTTATTTATAAATTGCTTTATGCCCATCTGCTTCAATTTCTCAGCACAATCAGGAGCACATGCCACCACAAAAATTGATTTGTTTTTAAGAATAGAATAAGCCACTGGTGCCATCTCCTCATATTCAGAGTCAGAACTACAAAGAACTACGACGGATGGCTGAGCCTCTAGCGCAGCAGTCAAACCGACGTCAAGCGAACTGAATAGATCACTATGGATTATCTCATAACCGACCACTCCAAAAAACTCAGCTGAAAATAGCGCCCTAGCAGCACTCAAGATAGGATCACCAACAGGCAATAGAAACACAGTGGGCCTTTTATTTGATTTTGAGAAGC
>JAPLDS010000064.1:0-3498 GCA_026391295.1 Bacteroidia bacterium
TTTGTATCTATTGTGTTTTTCCTATTGTGTCCTAATGTGTTTGCCTTTTTTTTTCACCACATTAGGCACATAGGGCACATTAGAAATCACATTAGAATTAATGTGCCTTCTAATGTGCTCTATGTGCCTATGTGGTGAAAAAGAAAAAACACAGTAGACACAATAGATACAAATATGCTTTCTAATGTGCCCTATGTGCCTATGTGGTAAAAAAAGAAACACCGTAGGACACAAAAGGAAAAACACAATAGACACAATAGAATCTAATGAGCGATAGTAACCTCAGACTTGATTCGTGGGATTCTCAGCGCGTCTATTTTCTTCCTTTTTACTATCTAAGTAACAGATTTAAAGTTGCATAGTCGTTAATTACAGCGAAAATATTGGTTTCATATTCTTTGTCTATTAGATTATTTTGGCTCATGATCCCTTGTTTATGCTGTCTGCTGGGCATAAATTGCCACAATAACTCAATCTTAGGTCTGCGGAACAATATCCTTTAAGAATTTTATTACCGATAGGACAGGGGAGTAGCTAAATGTTTTAATTTACTCTTGTATATTACAAATGTAAATCAGCGATTCCATGGATTTAGCAAAGAATAGGTTTGCCAGTTGTTACATCAGTACTTAATAAGTAACAAGAAGCAATCTATAATCATTACTCTTTAAAAGCCATTATTTACAGCAATACCAAACATATATAATTAATATAAAGTAGACATTTATAGATACTTAAAGAGTTTATATAAAGTATTAATACAATATTATTTAAGCATATTGGCTCTTCTAACTTTATCATACTATAAATCAGTCTATTAATAAGATTTAAAACATTAAAAACCAGTGTTTTATGTAATTTAATTAATGTATTAGTTTATGCATTATTAAAGATGGGTAAATACCTTTATTTGTATCTATACCATTGAATATTAATTACTTATCTATTCAAGTGCTATATGCTTCCTATTGAACTGTATAAATCCACATAATTACCGCCAGATTAAAAATGTAAACACAATTTACATGATTACATTTGTGCACAAATCTACATTTGTATTTAGTTACATTTCGCAATTATCTATTTTGTACATTTGTAACGTAATTAAATGTGATAAGAAACAGCTAGAATTTTGCTGTTTTGATTTTTTAGATTTTAAACAATTGTAAGATGCAAGATCGAATTACACAGTTTCTTCGGAGTGAGGGAATCTCACCGGCTGAATTTGCCGACAAGATTGGAGTTCAGCGTTCCAGTGTTTCTCATGTTATAAATGGGAGGAATCATCCAAGCGCGTCATTTATTCAAAAAATGTTAGCTGCATTTCCGAATTTAAATTCACGTTGGATCTTACTTGGTGATGGTCCAATTTTTGAATCCAATGTTGAAGTGATAAAAGAGCCTCGATTGTTTGATAATCTTATTGAACCTGAATCGCCTAAAATTCCCAATTTGGGCGAAATATTAGCGCGCGAAGCCAATTTGAAGGTTGCCTCACAACCATCTGTAAATCTGAATGATAAAAAGGATTACTCCAATTCAAGCAATCCTAAAAATGAACTAAATTCAGGATCAAAATCAACAGATTCTGGATTTTATTCTATTGATAATAAAGAGGTTGAGCGGATTGTTATCTTTTTTAAGGATAAAACTTTTGAAGTACATACTCCTTCAAAATAGAATTTGACCTATCTTTGCACGAATTAGCGCAGGGAGGGGTATATTGCCGGATGTAAAGAGCAATAGTCTTTAAGCTGCCATAAATTAAAGCTTAAATTTCTTTGGGATGAGAAAAACCGTTCAGAATCTGAAGGTAATTGCAAACCTTCGACTTAACGATGATCATCATATATTGCGTTTACAGTCAGCTGATAAGTTAGAGCAGATTCACCCAGGTCAATTTGCAAATTTATTGGTTGCAAACTCATCGACTGTATTTTTGCGCAGACCATTCTCGATCTATTCTGTTGATTATACCCTTAACACAATATCAGTATACATTAAAATAATAGGTGAAGGCACTCGGGCATTATCGAAAGCTGTTGTCGGATCTGAGATTGATACCATGTTTCCTTTAGGGAATAAATTCACCTTGCCGACTGAAAAGGAGAAAGTTCTTTTAGTAGGTGGAGGTAGCGGTGTGGCTTCACTGATGAGCCTAGCTCAATCATTGCATGCGAAATCCAATGAAGTGGCCATATTAATCGGTGCCCGTTCATCTAAAGATCTTGTTGAACTTGATGAGTTTTCGAAATTCGGAACGGTATATACCACCACTGAAGATGGAACTCAAGGGGTTAAAGGATATGTAACGAATCATCCTGTTCTCGACTTAGAGTTATCAGCGTTTCAGCGTGTCTATAGCTGCGGTCCGGAACCGATGATGAAAGCAGTGGCAAAAAAGGCGAAAGAAAAATCTATTTTCTGTGAGTTATCTCTTGAAAATACCATGGCTTGTGGTTTTGGTGTCTGCTTATGCTGCATCACAAAGACAATCGATGGTCATAAATGTGTGTGTACTGAAGGACCAGTGTTTAATATAAATATATTGAAATGGGAGATCTAACAGTCAATATACACAACTTAAAACTTAAAAACCCAGTCTTAACGGCTTCAGGTACTTTTGGCTATGGTCTAGAGTACGATGATTTTATTGATGTGAGTCGGTTAGGTGGTATTGTTGTAAAGGGGACTACGATTCACCCTCGACAAGGAAACGAATATCCAAGAATGGCTGAAACGGCATCTGGAATGCTTAATTCAGTTGGACTTCAAAATAAGGGGGCTAAGTATTTCGCCACCGACATCTACCCTAAGCTATTAAAATACGATACCAATATTCTGGTTAATGTTTCTGGTTCAACCATTGAAGAGTATATTGCCTGTGCAGAGATCATTAATGAGTTAGATCATATACCAGGCATTGAGTTGAATATCTCCTGTCCAAATGTGAAAGAGGGCGGTATGGCGTTTGGTACGTCATGTGCTTCTATTGACGCGGTGGTCAGTGCCGTTCGCAAGGTATATCACAAAACGATGGTCGTTAAGTTATCCCCTAACGTGACTGATATTGGAGAATTAGCCCGCGCTGCTGAAGCTTCTGGTGCTGATAGCTTATCTTTGATCAATACCTTAATGGCGATGGCTATAGATGCGGAGCGTCGTAAGCCTATTTTAGCCACAATAACAGGCGGACTTTCAGGACCTGCAGTTAAGCCAATTGCACTTCGTCAGGTTTGGGAAGTCTCAAAATCAGTTAAGGTGCCAATCATTGGGATGGGCGGCATCATGAATGCAACAGATGCCATTGAATTTTTCTTAGCTGGCGCAAGCGCTATTCAAGTTGGAACAGCAAATTACCTGGATCCGATGATAACCATAAAAATTATTGATGGTATTGATGATTATCTAAACCGTCATAAGTTTAGTTCTATACATGATATTATTGGAGGATTGCAGTTATAATTTATGAGTTTAAGTCAAATTTTCAACCGTTAT
>JAPLDS010000064.1:3555-35137 GCA_026391295.1 Bacteroidia bacterium
TGACCAGTTTTTCGAAAAGAATATGTTTTATCTGGCTTCTGATCTTTCTTTTTAGTCCGTTCAGACAGTCTTCATATTCAAATCGGAATACCACTTCGTTGCCGAAGAGTGAATCGTTCAATAGTTTAGTATTTAATAAACTCATTGAAGACAAGAATACGGTAATTATAGATGCGGCCCTAGAGAGGTTTCGGACTCAAAATGGACTGAAAGGTGTTTCTGTGGCGATTGTAAAAGATGAGAAGCTTGTTTTTGCAAAAGGTTACGGTTTCTCTAATGCTAAAGCGCAACAGCCGGTAAGCCCAACCAATCTATTTCGATTAGCCAGTGTCTCCAAATTAATTACTGCCGTGGCTGTAATGAAACTTGTCGAGAGTGGCAAAATTACCCTCGAATCAAAAGTATTTGGCAAGGATGGAATTCTGAATGATGAAGCATTCTTGCATATCAAAGATAAACGACTGGAAAAGATCACTGTTCGGAATCTCTTAAATCACTCAGGTGGCTGGACTCAGCACTATGGCGATTTAGCATTCTTGCCTAAAACCGTTTCGAAAGGTGTTGGAGATCCATTACCAGTGGGTATCGATTCTTACATCAAGTTTGTCACAACACACAAGGTTCATTTCGAACCAGGCTCAAATAGCGTTTATTCCAATCTGGGTTACCTAATTCTAGGAAAGGTCGTTGCGCAAGCTTCTGGAATGGACTATGAGTCTTATGTCCAGGAGGCGGTATTAAAGCCTGCAGGAATTCATGATATGCGACTTGGTAGAAGCTTTAAAGAAGATGCCTTTCCGAATGAAGTTACCTATTATCAGCCAGAAGATGGTAAACCAACTGAAGCATTTGATGGTAGTGGCCGAATTGTTCCAAAGATCTATGGTGGCAACGACATTCATTTGTTAGGATCAGCAGGTGGATGGCTTGCTTCATCGGTTGATTTAATGAAATTAATTGTGGTGATCGATAATGAGCCAGAGGTTAAAGATATTTTGAGCACTGAGAGTATAGTTCAGATGACTCAAGTTGATCCAAAAGGTTTAAATCCATTAGGATGGAGAGGAACTAAAGCTAATGGCGAATGGTGGAGAACTGGTACCTTAGCTGGTGCATCAGCACTCGTAAAGCGTTTGCCAAACGGAATTTCATGGGTCATTTTATCGAATACGAGTAATTATAAGGGACCACATTTAGCCAAAGAGATGGACAAAGTGATGTCGCGGATTTTGCTTAAAGTTAATAACTGGCCAGATTACAACCTATTTGCTTTTATTGGCAAATGATGATTTAATATCTATTTTAAACTAAAGATTGATCTTTTTGTTAATTGCGTATCGAGTAAACCAAAAAGATTTCGTTTTTTTATCAGTACTAATTAAAATGTAAATAAGAAACAATGTCTGATTTTCATGTACTAATACCAAAATTGGGGGAGAGTATCCAAGAGGCTACAATTACAAAGTTATTTGTAAAGCTAGGAGATACAGTAATTGAAGACCAAATACTTTTCGAAATAGCAACCGATAAAGTTGATTCTGAAATTCCGTCACCTGTGGCTGGCGTTGTCAAAGAGATTATGTGCGCCGATAATGATCTAATACCTGTTGGACAGGCTGTTATGGTTATTGGCATGGGTGGTGAAGTGGCTTCAACTCCTGCTCCTATAGCTGAAGCGGCACCCGCTGTTTCAGATAAAAAGGAAAAAGCTAAACCAGCAAAGGTTGAAGCGGAGCCTGCACCGGTTGCTGCAGTAGTCACGAAAGAAGACTTAAATAGTGCTTCTCGTTTTTATTCTCCTTTGGTTAAAAGTATTGCTTCGAAAGAGGGTGTGAGTTTAGCTGAATTAGAAGCTCTAACTGGTACCGGACTAGGCGGTAGAGTACAAAAAAATGATATCGTTCAATATTTATCCCAAAAAGGTGGCCAGAAGAGTGGATCTACCGCTTCTGCAGCTAGTTCAATTGAAAGACCGAAAGTCTCAGTGTCGATTGGATCAGAGGATACCATATTAAAAATGGATCGCATACGCAAGCTGATTGCAAACCATATGGTGATGTCAAAACAGGTTTCTCCTCACGTAACTTCAGTCGTTGAAGCTGACGTAACAAATATTGTCCTTTGGAGAAATGCCGTAAAAGACGAATTTGAAAAGATCAACGGTCAGAAGCTAACCTTTATGCCACTATTTGTAGAGGCTACAGCAAAAGCACTTTCCGAATTCCGCCAGGTTAATGCCTCGGTGGATGAAGATAATATTATCCTTCGCAAACATATCAACGTTGCAATAGCCGTTGCAACCAATGATGGTAACCTTGTTGTTCCAGTTATTAAAGATGCCGACACCAAAAATATTGTTGGATTGGCTCGTGAGATCAATAACTATGGTAAGGCAGGACGCGAAAACAAACTGAATCCAGATGATTTACAAGGTGGTACCTTTACCATTACCAATTTTGGATCATTCGGAGGTCTTATTGGAACACCAATTATCAATCAACCTCAAGTGGCGATCTTGGCTGTGGGCATGATTGAGAAAAAACCAGCTGTCATGGAGACACCAACCGGTGATGCCATTGTAGTTAGACATAAAATGTTTTTATCGTTATCCTACGACCATCGTGTCGTTGATGGCATGTTAGGTGGAAGATTCCTTCGCCGCATAGCTGATTTATTAGAACAATTCGAACAACCAAAAACTCTTTGATTAGAATAATATGCATACAATGAAAGATAAACACGATTTGCCTGTACATCGGATTTTTACGATTAAAAATACAGACAAAGAAACGCTTGCGAAATGGCTTCATCTGATGACCGTAGGGCGTATTATTGACGAAAAAGCACCTAATTATCTGAAGCAGGCTATTGGATGGTCGTATCATGCACCTTATGCGGGTCACGATGGTATTCAATTGGCTATTGGGCAGATTTTCGACAAGCAACATGATCATTTGTTCCCATATTATAGAGATATGTTAACCAATATATCTGCCGGACTTACTGCAGAGGAGATTATTCTCAATGGGATCTCTAAAGCTGCCGATGTTACTGGCGGTGGTCGACATATGTCAAACCATATCGGTAAACCGGAATGGAACATTCACAACGTATCTTCTGCCACTGGTAACCATACACTGCACGCAGTGGGGGTTGCAAGAGCAATGAAATATTATAAAAGCAAAGGTGTTTCAATCAGTTCACAAGGCGAGTCCTCTGTCTCTGAAGGTTATGTTTATGAAGCTATCAATGGCGCATCGACCGAAGAACTACCTGTCATATTTGTTTTCCAAGATAATGGATACGGAATCTCTGTTCCGAAGAAAGATCAGACTGCCAACCGTAAAGTGGCTAATAATTTCACTGGATTTAAAAACCTTCGGATCATTCATTGCAATGGTAAAGATGTTTTTGATTCAATGAATGCCATGGTAGAGGCTAAGAAATGGTCTTTAGCCAATCAACAACCATGTATCGTTCAGGCAAACTGTATTAGAATCCATTCACATTCAAATTCTGATAGACACGATCTATACCGAAATGAGGCTGAATTAGGCTATGTAGCTGCTTCTGACCCCTTATTGAAGTACAAACGGATGTTGGTCCGTTATGAGCGTCTAACGCAGGAAGAAATCGATGCTATTGAGGCACAAGCAAAAGAGGTGGTTCAAATCGCTCATAGAAGTGCGATGGCGTCTCCAGATCCAGATCCAGCTTCTATTTACGACTTTGTTATTCCAGATGCTTATCCAGCTTCAAAATATCCGGAAGGATTGCATGATTTCCAAGGAGAGAAGAAAAAATTAATCGAGGGAATTAACGAGACTCTTAAAGCGGAATTCCGTTTAAATCCAGACACGTTTATCTGGGGTCAGGATATCGCGAATAAAGAAAAAGGGGGAATCTTCAATGTCTCTAAAGGATTGCAACAAGAGTTTGGTCCAGCCAGAGTCTTCAATGGTCCTATTGCGGAAGATTTTATCACCGGTACTGCAAATGGAATGTCACGCTATAGCGACAAAATAAGAATCGTTGTTGAAGGCGCTGAGTTTGCTGATTATTTTTGGCCAGCAATGGAACAGTATGTTGAGATGACGCATGAATACTGGAGAACAAATGGAAAATTTAGTCCAAATGTGACTATTCGTTTGGCTTCAGGAGGTTATATTGGGGGTGGATTGTATCATTCACAGACAACCGAAGGTACATTAGCAACTTTCCCTGGTATTCGAATTGTATATCCATCTTTTGCCGATGATGCTGCTGGATTATTAAGAACTGCATTGCGGTCTCAAGGTCCAACATTGTATCTAGAGCCTAAAGCACTTTATAACTCGCCTGTCGCTGCTACACCAGTACCAGATGACTTTGAAGTTCCATTTGGTAAAGCTCGTATTCGTCGTGAAGGAACAGACCTTACTTTAATTACTTATGGCAATACGACCCACTTATCTCTTAAAGCTGCTGAGCGTTTAGGAAGCGAAGGGATCAATATTGAAGTAATGGATCTTCGATCTCTAATCCCATTGGATAAAGAGGCAATCATGAAGAGTGTTAAAAAGACTGGTCGCGTATTAATTGTACATGAAGATAAAGTCTTTGGTGGTTACGGTGGTGAACTAGCAGGAATTATTGGTGAAGAAGCATTTGAATACCTTGATGCTCCAGTTCGCCGCGTTGGTTCTGAAAATACACCAGTCGGCTTTAGTCGAATCCTTGAAGCAGCTATTTTGATCAACGAACAGAGGATCTATGAAGCGGCTAAGGATTTATTAAAGTACTAATAGACTAAACTATTAAGTTATTATATTCGTCAAATTAAATTGGATGGGCTTAATAAGTTCATCCACCAATATAAAAAGAAGTATCGAATGGGAAAAATAGGCCTTTTTTATAGTTTCAAATCAAAAAAAACCGCGAAGGTTGCCGGACTAGTTTTGAATGCATTCTCGGGTGCCGATGTTGATTCAGTTAACGTTGATGAGGTACATCACGAAAATTTTTTAGAATTCGATCGAATGATTTTTGGCGTACCAACCTGGTTTGATGGTGAGTTGCCAAATTATTGGGATGAACTCCTTCCAGCTTTGGAAGATGAGGATTTCTCAAATAAAAAAATTGCCATCTTTGGACTAGGTGATCAGGTTGGTTATTCAGAAAATTTCTGCGATGCGATAGGTATTATGGCTACCTTTTTTGAAAATAAAGGGGCGACTATTATAGGCAGCTTTCCATTAGAAGGGTATACCTTCGAAAGGTCAAAAGCAGTTAGAGATGGCCAATTTATTGGTCTTCCTTTGGATCAAGAAAACCAAGCTAGACTTTCGACTAAAAGAATTGAGCAGTGGGTTGAACTTCTGAAAAAAGATTTTAAGAAGTAACTATAACCTATTTGTTTGTGATTTAAAGGCTGGTATTTTAGCAAATAGGTGGCATTTTAACCAGGTGTTTTTATGCTTAAAATTTTTCGTCAAGTACTCTATTTTTCGCTTCTGATCTTCGCCTTGTACTTTAGTGTGAAGGTTGATATTTACTATTCAAGCTACTGGCCTGGACTTGTTCGTATTCGAACAGTTCAACTGACTTCACCGGATTCGATAATCAGTCAAAAAGGGAATACCATCGCTCCAATTGACTACAAAGGAGCTGTTGACTTTCGCTCTGTGGATGGTGAAAAGAGAAAGGATCTATTTATCATGCATATCCTTCCAGCTATTGTTCTTACTCGAGAACGGTTACTAGATGATTTACATCATGTAGAGTTTATTTCGAATCGGATTAATCAACACAAAACGATTTCAAAGTTCGATTCAACCTTTATGTCCGAGATCAAAACCAAATACAAAACAGACTCCATTGGAGAACTAAGAAAACGAATCTATCCACATCCTGTCAGTCTAGCGTTAGCACAAGCCATTCTTGAATCAGGCTGGGGAACCTCAAGTATATTTCGTCATGGGAATAATATCTTTGGTATTATGTCCTTTTCTCCCGACGAATCTCGCACACTTATGCGCTTTAACGAAGGTGATGATGATCGATACCTCCGAACATATAGTTCTGTAATTGAGTCTATTGAACACTACTTCCAGTTTATTTCAACAGTTTCATCCTATAAAAAATTCAGACAGAAAAGATGGGAGGGAGGCTCTTCTTCTCAGCTTATCCGGTACCTGAATAGCTACCACGAAGATACGGACCAATATTCAGTTATGGCCAGGTCGATTATTGCTAGCAACAACCTTGAGAAGTACGATGTGATCGCTATTGATCCTAAATTCAAAGAGCGTTTTTCGTTGAGATCTTTCTTAATGAAGTATTAGAAGTTTTGCCACTAAAGTACGAAGGGACAAATAAGTTGGCTAAGTGACCATAAAATAATTGTTACACCTTGTTTTTTTTTAGTGCCTTCTTGGAGCCTTGGTGGCTATTCGTTTTCTGAATATTTTTTGGAGTCTGAGTGCCTTGGTGGCTATTTTTTTTGAAATATTAATAATTTGATAATCATCATGGTAGACGAATAATAAATGTATTGTTCTACCTTTGCATAGTAATTTAAAAAAAATGAGAATGAAAATAAAAAAGACAATTGCCATCGTAGCCCATGATAACCGTAAGAAAGATATGGCTGAATGGGTTGGATACAATTGGAAAGAATTAGCTCAGCATAACATTGTATGTACTGGTACCACTGGTAAAATGGTTGAAGATACCATCAGTCAGAAATGCAAAGAGCACGATGAGATGCCACCAAAAGTGATTAAATTAAAGTCTGGACCGCTTGGAGGTGATCAACAGTTAGGCGCCATGATTTGCGAAGGAAACGTTAATTTGCTTATATTTTTCTGGGATCCAATGCAACCACAACCACATGATGTTGATGTAAAAGCACTGCTGAGAATCGCTGTTTTGTATAATATCCCAACAGCCTCGAATCGTTCGACCGCTGATTTTATGATCTCATCACCGTTATTTCACTTGGATTATAAGCCGATCTTAAAAGACTATAGCGTCTATATCACACGCACAATTGAATAAAAAATAAAAGACTGAAATTTCAGTCTTTTATTTTTTGGTATCAGCTACAAACTTGATGGATACCGAATTGATACAATAGCGCAATCCTGTTGGCGGTGGACCATCATTAAATACATGACCTAAATGAGCGTCGCAATTCGAACAGGTAATTTCTGTCCGAAACATTCCATGACTCTTATCGACAATTACATTTATTGACTTTGTATCGGCAATGGCACTGAAGCTAGGCCATCCACAACCAGATTTAAATTTAGAATCTGAATCAAATAGCGTGCTGCCACAATTTGAACAGTTATAACGACCCTTTTCATAGAAGTCGAAATATTTTCCTGTAAAAGGCCTTTCAGTCCCTTTATTTCGCGTAACCTCGTATTCTAGCGGAGTTAGTATGGATTTCCACTCATCGGCTGTTTTTACCACCTTTGGTGCCACTTGTTTGATTTTGAGCTCTTGTGATTCTGATTTATCTTGCGACATAACTTGTGTATTTATATTTAAGCCAATTACCACTAGTATTAAATAGAGATAGTTCATATTTAGTCTTTTTGAATACGTAACGCCTAAGTTACTATAATTGTTTAAACGCACATTATAAATGATGTATTTCAACGTCTCTTAAAAGTATAATTTCCCCTATTTTTCTGTCTCGAATATATGTCTTATAATTAATATTATGTTAAATTATATATATAAAAATAAAGAGGGTGGTTGGCCCTCTATATTTTTATTTTTTGTTTAAAGCGTTGTACTTATCCATCATCTTGAGACGATAATATAACCCTTTAAGCTGGTCAGCAATGTAGGTATCAGTAGGATTGTATTTGACAGCGTTCTCAAGGTATGGCACAGAACTAGAAAATAGCGCATCTGCTTTTTTCTTTTCAGCTTCATAACGAACAAGATCGGAAGTTGGGACACTGTTTGCGATGTCAAATTGTTTTACACCACGATTAAAGTATATAACTCCAATGTTGTAATAAGCATCAGCAGATTCTGGTTTAACCTCAATGGCTTGTTTGTAGACCTCAATAGCCTCGTCGGTACGTTTTAACCTGTCTAGAGCTACACCTTTAGCAAGGTAGAACGAAACGTTATCTTTCTCTTTGGCAATTGCTTTATCAAGATATTGCATAGCAACACTATCTTGTCTAATCATGATATAGTAATTGATCAACTGCACATTGATGCTCTGCGCGCTTGGGTATTTCGCCAACCCTTGTTTCATCACTTCAACAGATGCAGCTGTATCTTCTTTTGTCTTTAGCAGTTGATAAGCGCTAATGATTTGAGAAAATGGTGCATCGGTATTGTAACCGTACTTGGTACACTCGGTGAAATACTTGATTGCTTTAGGATATTGCTTTGCATTCATGGCAGACAAGCCAGTATTGTAAATGATTGCCGTATCAATGGTTGCATCGGTTTTGAAAAGTGGCAACTTGTCAATTAGCAATTTCTTTTCAAAATAATCGGTTGCCTTGTCAAATGAATTAGCTTGAAAGGCAGTTACTGCAGCATTAATTAGCACATTTGAAAAAGAGACTAATTTCAGCTTAATAAGTGGATTACCACCTTTTTCATCCAATTCAATCGCCTTCATATACGATTTGTAGGCTTCCTCTACTGGTTCTGCAACGAGGTTCTTGTATTTCTCATCTTTAGAAAGTATGATCGCTTCGATAATCTCTCCGCGGGCTTGCCAAGCTCCATTCCAATTGATTGTTTTTTCTGCTTTAGGGTTAGCTGGATCTAAGGTTTCAGTGATGGCTTCCAAAGCTTTGTCAAGCCTTCCAGATTCTTTGAAACTTTTCCCTTTTGAGCAAAAGTTAGAACACTAAGCACTACAAACAGTGATGTGAAAAGTAATTTAGTCATTTTGTGCTATTTTACGTTAATAGTTAATTCTAAAATATCAAACTAAAAATTAAATTTTGTCTTATCGAATAAGTTGTCCTTAATCCAATTCAACTTCAGGTGTCTCTTCTTCAGATTCTGGTAATTCCGATGTTTCGGAATCTATCTCCTCACCTTCTTCAACCTCTACCCTAGCAACCGATGCAATTGAATCATCATCTCTAAGGTTGATTAGCTTAACGCCTTGTGCTGCCCGACCGGTCATTCTAATTTTTGAAATCGGAAGTCGAATTGTCACACCAGCTTGGGTGATGATCATTAAATCATCTTTATCAGTTACATTTTTTATCGCAACTAAAGAACCTGTTTTGTCAGTCACATTGATGGTCTTAACACCTTTGCCACCTCTATTTGTGATTCGATAGTCTTCGATTTTAGAACGTTTGCCATAACCATGTGCAGAGACAACTAATACATCTTCTAAGTCATTCTCAACACAAATCATACCAACTAATTCATCTTGTTCATTGGCTAGACTTATACCTCTTACTCCAGATGCAGTACGGCCAATAGCTCTAGCATGTTTCTCATGGAAACGAATCGCTTTACCTGATTTTATAGCCAACAATATTTCATTGTTACCATTGGTTAATCGAGCCTCAATTAATTGGTCATTTTCACGTATTGTGATAGCATTAACCCCATTTTGACGTGGTCGTGAATAAGCCTCAAGAGGTGTTTTCTTAATTACACCCTTCTTCGTACAAAGAATGATATAGTTGTTATTGATATATTCTTCGTCTTTCAATGAAGTTACATTGATATAGGCACGAACTTGATCATCAGCTTCAATACCAAGTAGATTTTGAATTGCTCTACCTTTAGAAGCTTTCGTTCCTTCTGGAATCTCGTATACTTTAAGCCAGAAACACTTCCCTTTTTCTGTAAACAGCAATAAAGTATTGTGCATGGTGGCAATAAACATATGCTCTAAGAAATCCTCTTCACGCGTGCTTGATCCTTTCGAACCGGTTCCTCCCCTAGCCTGCGTTCTGAACTCACTTAATGGTGTCCGTTTAATGTATCCTAAATGAGAAATTGTGATAACCATCTCTTCATCAGCATAGAAATCCTCCGGATTGAACTCTTCCGAAGCATAAACGATCTCAGTTCTACGAGAATCACCGTATTGAGATTTTATCTCTAAAAGCTCATCTTTGATTATGCCCATTCGAATAGACTCATCAGCTAAGATCTGTTTTAGCCATTCGATATGTTTGCTAAGTTCTTCATATTCAGCGTGGATCTTGTCGCGTTCAAGACCAGTAAGTCTTTGTAAACGAAGCTCTAAGATTGCTTTAGCTTGGATCTCATCCAATGCAAAATTAGCGATCAGTCCATCACGAGCCTCATCTGGAGTTTTCGCACTACGTATCAGATTAATCACTGCATCAAGATTATCGATGGCAATGATAAGTCCTCTTAAGATATGTGCTTTCTTCTCAGCCTGCTCTAGATCGTACTGCGTACGACGAATAACAACTTCATGACGATGCTCCACAAAATAGTGAATCAGATCTTTTAAGTTTAACATCTGTGGACGCCCTTTGACTAACGCAATATTATTTACGTTAAAGGCAGTCTGAAGCTGCGTAAACTTGTATAATTTATTTAGAACCACACTGGCCATCTCGTCGCGTTTGATGTCGACAACAATGCGCATTCCAGTCCGATCTGATTCATCATTAATATTTGAAATACCTTCGATCTTCTTCTCGTTGACCAAATCGGCAATTTTGATAATCAATTCGGCCTTATTAACCATATAAGGAATCTCCGTGATTACAAGCTTCTCACGCCCGCTCTCTACCGATTCGATCTCCGCCTTGCCACGAACAACGATACGTCCTCTACCAGTCTCAAATGCCTCTTTAACACCAGCATAACCATAAATAATTCCCCCGGTAGGGAAATCAGGTGCCTTTACAATGTCAATCAATTGACCTATCTCGATGTTGTTGTCAGCGATATAAGCCACAATTGCATCGATGGTATCCGAAAGATTATGAGGAGGCATATTGGTTGCCATACCCACCGCAATCCCGGATGTTCCGTTTACAAGAAGGTTTGGAAATTTTGTTGGCAACACAGTTGGCTCTTGAAGAGTCTCATCAAAATTCGGACGAAAATCAACCGTATTCTTATCTAAGTCTGCAAGAGCTTCTTCTGCTAATTTTTTCAAACGGGCTTCAGTATACCGCATGGCAGCCGGACTATCTCCATCGACAGATCCAAAGTTACCCTGGCCGTCAATTAAAGGATATCGCAACGACCACTCCTGAGCCATACGAACCATCGCAAAATAAACCGATGAATCACCATGGGGGTGAAACTTACCTAGCACCTCTCCCACTATCCTGGCCGATTTTTTATATGGTCTGTTAGACGCACTGCCTAACTCACTCATACCAAATAAAACCCTGCGATGCACGGGTTTAAGTCCATCACGGACATCCGGAAGTGCTCTTGATACAATCACCGACATCGAATAATCGATGTAGGCAGTTTTCATCTGCTCTTCAATGTTTATCTGTATAATCCTCTCTAAATCAGACATATATGCCTCGTTTTGTTTAAATAGTAAAAAGTCTTACAAAAATACTAAATTTTATCTTAAATCAACCATGAATTAGACTTTTTATGCCGTTCTAAAACACATTAGAATAATGATTTGAAAGACAGGACTTTCCCATTTTTGAGATTCTTGATGTGATCGCCCCGAGTTGCTGTAATCTATTGTATTGTAGTTATATAAGAGAATATTAATTACTTTATATAAATTCATTTAACATAGATTAATGATGTTTTATTGTGAATTATTCCGTAATTTAGTGCCGAAATTAAGTCGTTCATAAAACAACATACAAACCATTCATAATATATGGATTCAAAATTCTCACCCCGCATTAAAGATGTGCTCTCCTATAGTCGAGAAGAAGCAATACGATTGGGGAATGATTATATTGGTACAGAGCATCTATTTCTAGGTATTATTAGAGATGGTGAAGGCATTGCAATTGACGTTATGAATAATTTGCAACTCGACTATATGTCGATGCGCAAAGAGCTAGAATTGCAAATCCGCAAAGAGACTTCCCTCCAATTAGAGGCTAATATTCCGCTGTTGAAAAATACAGAAAAGGTATTGAAATTAGTTTTTCTGGAAGCTCGTGCAATGAATGAAAACATTGTGAATACTGGTCATCTATTATTGGCAATTTTGAAAGAGAAACAAGGATTGATAAGTTCGATATTTAAGTTGAAAAATCTTGGATATGAAGATGTTAAGTCTAAGATAGAAGAACTTTCCAAGATTGAGAATAAATCTGACTTTCCGGAAGATAGTGACGACGGCGATGATATGTTTGGTAAAAGTGGAAGCAGCTCTGGCGGTTCATCTGCTTCGAAAGCATCTGCAGCTCCAAAGACAGACACTCCAGTTTTGGATAATTTCGGCATCGATATCACCAAAGCTGCGATCGAAGGCAGTTTGGATCCAATTGTTGGTAGAGAGAAAGAAATTCAGCGTATTGCACAGATATTAAGTCGACGCAAGAAGAATAATCCAGTTTTAATCGGTGAGCCTGGAGTTGGTAAATCAGCTATCGTGGAAGGACTTGCCCTTCGCATCTCTCAACGAAAAGTTTCTCGAGTATTATTTGACAAGCGTGTGATTAGCTTAGATCTAGCCTCGATTGTGGCCGGAACGAAATACCGTGGTCAATTTGAGGAGCGGATGAAAGCGATTCTAAATGAGCTTGCAAAGGTCGATAATATCATCCTGTTTATCGATGAAATTCACACCATTGTTGGGGCTGGTGGAGCAACTGGTTCACTCGATGCAGCGAACATGCTTAAACCTGCTCTTGCGCGTGGAGATATCCAATGTATTGGAGCCACTACGCTGGATGAATATCGTCAACATATCGAGAAAGATGGAGCCCTAGAGCGCCGTTTCCAAAAAGTTATGGTCGAGCCAACGAGTGTTGAAGAGACGATTGAAATACTACACAATATAAAGGAGCGTTATGAAGATCATCACAACGTAACCTATACCGACGAAGCAATTGAGGCTTGTGTGAAATTGACAACTCGGTATATCTCAGATCGTCATCTACCAGACAAAGCTATTGATGCTTTAGATGAGGCAGGATCTAGAGTTCACATCACAAATATCACGGTTCCTGAAAAAATTCTGAAACTAGAAGAGGATATTGAAGTGGCTAGAAATGAGAAGATTCAATCTGTAAAAAGTCAGAACTTCGAACTTGCAGCTAGCTTTAGGGATCAAGAAAAGAACCTATTAGCCTCCGTAGAAAAAGAGAAGGAGATCTGGGAAAAAGAACTTGAAAATCATCGCGAGATCGTTGGCGAAGAGCAAGTTGCCGATATTGTAGCCATGATGTCAGGTATTCCTGTTCAACGTATTGCCCAAGCTGAAGGGAAAAGACTTCAGAATATGTTTGAAGATATGAAGCAAAATATCATTGGTCAAGATGATGCTGTGCTGTAAATCACCAAAGCTATTCAACGGAATCGAGCTGGATTAAAAGATCCAAACAAACCGATTGGATCCTTTATATTCCTTGGTCCAACAGGGGTTGGAAAAACGCAGCTTGCTAAAGTCTTAGCCAAATACCTTTTCGACACAGCCGATGCGATGATTCGGGTTGATATGTCTGAATACATGGAGAAGTTCTCCGTCTCTCGTCTGGTAGGTGCGCCTCCAGGATATGTGGGTTATGAAGAAGGTGGTCAGCTAACCGAAAAAGTGCGCCGCAAGCCTTACGCAGTTATTCTATTGGATGAGATTGAAAAAGCACACCCCGATGTTTTCAATATCTTATTGCAAGTGATGGATGAAGGTCGTTTAACAGATAGTCTGGGTCGCAAGATAGATTTCAGAAATACCATTGTTATTATGACCTCTAATATTGGTACACGTCAGCTAAAGGAATTTGGTCAGGGTGTAGGTTTCTCTACACGTAAAACGGTTGAAGAGGAGAATGAATATGCGAAATTCGTGATTGAGAAAGCACTTAAACGTGCCTTTGCTCCCGAGTTTTTAAATCGTGTTGATGATGTTATAATTTTCAATCCACTCGAGAAGAAAGACATCGAACAAATCATAGATATCGAATTAAAAGGTCTTTACGAACGTGTTGAGACGTTGAAATATACCCTCGAAATTACCGAAGCTGCTAAGCATTTCATTGCAGATAAAGGTTTTGATCCTCAATTTGGTGCACGTCCTTTAAAACGAGCGATTCAAAAATATCTTGAAGATGAAATGGCCGAGTCTATTATTGGAAATACGGTCAAAGAAGGAGATATTATTCAGATCGACCTAGACGATACAAAAGAGAAGATTGCTGTTCGCATAATTCCACACGAACCAGTATTGATTGATAAAGAAAAAAGCGACAAATAGTCGCTTTTTTCTTTATCAGATTTTCTTCTCTAACTTCTTAGCAGCCTCCCAGTGGACATCCATCTCAGCTAGGGATAAGTCATGCAACGATTGCCCCTTTAGCAAGGTTTGCTCTTCCAGGTAATTAAACCGTCGGATAAATTTCTGATTTGTTCGTTCTAATGCACTTTCTGGATCAATATCGTATAGACGAGCAACATTGACCAGCGAAAAGATTAAGTCACCTAACTCTTGCTCCATTTTAACAACTTCTCCAGCTTTCATCTCGAACTCAAATTCGGCTAGCTCTTCTTTGACTTTGTCCCAGACTTGCTCTTTTACTTCCCAGTCGAAACCTACACCGCGTGCTTTCTCCTGAATCCGATTTGATTTCACAAGAGCCGGCAGTGCAGCAGGAACCCCTTCAAGAACTCGATTGCTCCTCCCCTTCTCCTTTAATTTTAAGGCTTCCCAGTTTTGTTCTACCTCTTGTGCATCGGCGACAGAAACCTCTCCAAACACATGCGGATGACGGTAAATTAATTTATCAGTTAACTGAGTGATGACCTCTCCAATATCAAATGAACCCACTTCAGATCCAAGCTTCGCATAAAATACAATATGCAGCAAAAGATCACCTAACTCCTTCTTGATCTCATTTAAATTATTTTTCAAGATGGCATCACCGAGCTCATACACCTCTTCGATGGTTAATCTTCGCAGAGACTCAAAGGTCTGCTTTTTATCCCACGGGCATTTTTCCCGAAGTTCATCCATGATATCAAGGAGCTTTTCAAAAGACTCCAACTGCTCTTTTCTACTGTTCACGATCGATTATTTTTAGGATAGCGAAGGTAACAAATTGAATTAACTTCCAATTGAATGAATTGAAATGAACACAATAATGACGATAATTTCAGTTCTTTTGAATTGAACTAATTATGGGTCGAATACGTTTAAAATAATTGATGGATGAACTTCGGTTTTTCAAGGTCAAGTTCAAAAAAATGTTTATTTTGTAACAGCATTTAAGCCACCATATGATCGAGCATACTTTTTCGTTAGAAGGGATAGAACCCACAGAATTTTACGGTGTTAGAAGCTCTAAAATGGAGTTGATTAAATCGTATTGTCCTAAAATTCTTGTGGTGGCACGAGGTCATACCATCAAAGTTAAAGGCGAAGAGTTAGAAGTCGGTGAGTTTATCCGCAAGTTTCAGCTGATCATTGAACATTACTACCATTTTAACGCCTTATCTGATGAGACTATTCATCAGATCATGATGGACGATATCAACTCTATCGAACAAAGTATGTTAAATGCGAGTGATGTTTTGGTCTTTGCAAATAATGGTAAGCCAATTCGTCCACGTACCCAAAATCAGCAAAAACTTGTCGATGGAGCAAAAAAAGATGATCTAGTATTTGCAATTGGTCCTGCTGGAACTGGTAAGACGTATGTAGCAATTGCCTTAGCCATTGGCGCACTTAAAAATCGAACCATCAAACGTATTATCGTGAGTAGGCCTGCTGTAGAAGCTGGAGAAAATCTTGGTTTCTTACCCGGCGATTTAAAAGAGAAGATTGACCCCTATCTTCAACCTATTTATGATGCATTATTAGATATGATTCCAGCTAAAAAGCTAGAGGAATACCTTAAAGACGGAGTTATTCAAATCGCTCCATTAGCATTTATGCGCGGCAGAACGTTGAGTAATGCTTTTGTAATCCTGGATGAGGCACAAAACACAACAATTCCCCAACTTAAAATGTTTTTAACTCGGATGGGGTTAAATACAAAATATATTATCACCGGTGATGTGACTCAAATTGATTTGCCACGCAAGCAACATTCGGATCTTGTGGAGGCCTATGATCAATCCAATATTCTACACAATGAAGATTATTAATAACGTTTAAATTTAGATAAGATGAGTGATGCAATAGTTAAGACCGATTTTTCATTTGCCGGACAGCAAAGCTTTTACAAAGGAAAAGTTAGAGATGTTTATAACATTAACGACGACTATCTTGTGATGGTTGTAACAGATCGAATTTCTGCCTTCGATGTTGTTTTGCCTGAAGGAATTCCTTTTAAAGGACAGGTTTTAAATCAGATCGCTGCTAAATTCTTAGATGCGACTTCTGATATTGTGCCAAACTGGAAAATAGCAACGCCAGATCCAATGGTCACTGTGGGGCATCTTTGCGAACCATTTAAAGTTGAAATGGTTATCAGAGGCTATTTAACCGGTCATGCTTGGAGGCAATACCGTGCCGGCAAGCGTGTTTTATGTGGAATGGAAATGCCTGATGGCATGGTGGAGAGTCAAAAGTTCCCAACGCCTCTAATTACCCCAACGACAAAAGCTTCCGAAGGTCACGACGAGGATATCTCCAGAGAAGAGATTATCAGACAAGGATTGGTAGCCGAGGAGGATTATGTGATACTTGAAAAATATACTAGAGCGCTCTTCCAGAGAGGCACTGAGATGGCTGCTGAAAAAGGACTTATCTTAGTAGATACTAAATATGAATTTGGAAAGAAAGGTGATCAGATTTATCTAATCGATGAGATCCATACACCTGACTCTTCAAGGTATTTTTATTTAGAAGGGTATGCCGATCGGTTGGCTAAAGGTCAGGAACAGAAACAACTCTCGAAAGAGTTTGTACGTCAATGGTTGATTGAGAATGGTTTTCAAGGCCTAGAAGGACAGAAAGTTCCAGAAATGACACAAGATATCGTTAGTCAAATTTCAGAGCGCTATATCGAGCTATTTGAGAATATCACGGGCGATAAATTTGTGAAAGGAAATGTGGCCAGTGCAGGATCTAGAATTGAAGCCAACATTCGTCAATTTATTGATCAGAAAATTTAGAGTAAGCTATTGATTGGTTATCTTAATATAAAAAGAGCGGAAATTATTCATTTCCGCTCTTTTTATCTGATTATAGCCCTTCTGTTATTCGGCTTTTTTCGTTTTTGTCTTTTTAGCTACTGGAACTGTCTCTTCAGCAACTGCTTCTGCTGGTTCTTCAAAATTCAACAACCCTTTCTCGTGTAATAAATTGTACCAAGAGATCACCTTTTTTACATCTGAACCATAGACTCGCTCCTTATCATAATCAGGAAGAATGGTCTCGAAATATTTTTTGAATTCATCAGGGGTTGATTTTGTTGAGATAGATACTCCACCACTCTCTTTGTCTGAAATCTTCTTCAAGACCTCGCGCAAAGGAACATCTTCAACAATTGTATAAATAGCGATATCCTCTAAAGCACTCATTTTTGCATCAGCATAGGCTGTCGATTTCTTGCCTGTAAGAAGTGATTCAATTACAACACTGTTTTTACCTTCTGAAATAACTTTGAATAGACCTGGTTGCCCTGAAATGGCTAAAATTCCTTTTAACATAAATTCGTTTCTTTATTTTTTATGATCGCCGAAGATAATACTTTTTCAATCTACAGCAATGATTTCTTATTATCTAAAGACGTTAATCAAAGATTGAATTTCCGGATCACTCCAAACTTAATCCATCTTCCTGGCTCAGAAACATTTCCAAAGTCGATATATTTCTGATCGAGTAAATTGGCTGCTTCTAAGTAGTAAGCCGTTCTCCTTCGTTGGTATTGTATTCGCGTATCAACTAATACATTAGGCTTATAAGCTGTTTCAGCTCCATATTTTGACCCATCCCAGTAGGTGTATGTCCCATTCCGATCTTGGTATGAAAATTGCCAGTTCGCGGTTAGATTTTTAACGATTTTATGCGACACTCCTAGATTGATCTTGTTCTTTAAATAATCTAACACATACTTCGAGGAATAAATACCCGATTGTTTACCTTGATTTAGAAAGGAAATTGAAAAATTTATGGACTGGATAAATGTCTTTTGGTTCAGTAGCTTGCCTGGTGTTATCTTAGCTGAAAATTCAAGTCCATCTGTCTTCAACGAGGTAATATTCTCAGCGTACCAGACGTTATCTGAAGGTTTTTTAACCCAGTCTATAAGATCCGTTCCATTGCGATGAAAGTAGGCTAAATGCCCTTCAACTCCCTCAAGTTGATATTTGATCCCTGTTTCGAATTCGAAAGCCTTCTCAGGCTTAAGCAGCGCATTGCCAATGTTAGTCGCACTTGAATAGTACAAGTCTGTAAATGTTGGCATTCTTAAAGAAGAATTGATCGATGAGTACCATTTATATTGGTTTGTAATGGAATAGCTTATGTCAGCACCAGGAAACAGGTTCCAGCTCGATCCTAGTTGTGAATTCGAATTTGCCATTGCACCAGCTGAGATCCTTATTTTATTAAATGTTATAGAGTGCTCAGCAAATAGGCTAATATTATTCCGCTCATCAGATTTTGTGAATGAATGACCACTCTGGCCTGGAACAGGAATTGGAGTACTCAAAAGAGTTCCCAACACATTACTTAAAATATCCTCTTGTCTAAAGTCTGCACCAAAAGCTGTTTTGCCCCATGAGGATGCAAACCATGCATTAAGATTCGCGCCATAAACATCGGTTAAGTGATAATTATCAGTCTTATACCACGATGGAATTAACTCTGGATATCTGAATAGCTCAAAATGATCTTGGTTTCTTCTCCAATAAATAGAGGGTGTAAAATGAAGCTTTGTATTTGTCTCAAGTTTAATAGACGCAAAGGTGGTATTCACTTGTTCATATTGATCTGGATAGGCTGGAGTATAAAAGCTATTCGCCCCAAATCCTCGGTCTGAATTTCCTAATTGCCAATTTAAATCACCTATCTGTGTTTTAACGCTTCCTTGGTAGAAGGCATCGGTAAGTTTGAAATCGGTATTTTTAATGTAACCATCAGACCTGCGATGATCTACAGAGATAAAGTTTTTAACTTTTCCCGAGATAATTGTTGCCGAAGCACCAAGATCTTGATAATGATTCTCACCTCTTGTTATGCGAGCTTTTAGGTTAGAATTTGTTTCTGTTCCAGTAATAATATTGATTGCTCCACTGAAAGCATTTGGACCATAAATCCGGGCGGCTGGTCCTTCTAAGATTTCGATCTTCTCAATAGCATCGAGACTTACTGGGAGATTTAAAGAGTGATGTCCTGTTTGCGGATCATTGATATTTATTCCGTTGAGCAAAATTAATACCTGATCAAATGATCCACCACGAATACTTAAATCGGTCTGTACGCCAAGGTTTCCTCGTTGTCGAACATCGACATCTAAGGCATACCTGAGCAAGTCTTGAAGACTTTGTACTGGAGCCGATTGAAGCTCTTCTTTACTGATAACTTTAACGACACGTGCAACCTGCGAAAAGACAACAGGAACACGCTGTGCGCTCACCACCACCTCATCAACAGCCACATCTTTAATGGCATTGAGTGTGTCGTGACCAGCAACTAACATGTTTCTTTCAGCATTGGAAGGTATGGCGAATAGTAGGTAAGCTACACTTAAACTGCCTATCTTCACCACGCGATTAAGACTCTGGAAAATAGAGAATCCCTTTCGTCCAAATTTCTTGAAAGTTAAAACATGTCCGGCCTTACGCACCAGAACTTTTTTATTCATACAATTTATTTTTAAATTTAACGTCGCAAAGTTATCCAAACATTTTATTATCTGATTTTGAATCCACATTTTTACAGTAGAAATAAAGATTTGCCAACATAAGTTAACCTAATTTAAAGATTGAGTAATAAAGGCCATTATGTAAATCTTTAATCATGCATAAACTAAAACAACTAACATGAAAAAAAGCCGTAGAGAATTTGTTAAAACTGGGACCATTGCCGGTGTCGGAATTGCAGGATTAACGTTAACTGATGCTGCTGCCTTTGGTCAGCAAAAGGTCAAAGCTAAAGCAGGTTTAGGTTCGGATCCCAATATTGTAAGAGTTGGTTTTATTGGCATTGGCGGTCGTGGCACCGGTCATGTGCACGATTCAATTACTGTTGGAGGAATAGAGGTGGTTTCGATCTGCGATATCAGTCAATCGGCAATCGATAATGTTCAGGCCTTACTTGCTAAAAATGGTCATAAACCTGCCAAAGCTTATACTGGTGGCGATCGCGCTTTCGAGCAAATGCTTAAAAATGAAAAACTAGATGCTGTTATCATAGCGACTCCATGGGAATGGCACGTTCCTATGGCTATTGCTTCAATGAAAGCAGGTGTTCCTTATACCGGAGTTGAAGTATCAGCTGCCAATACGTTAGAAGAGTGCTGGGATTTAGTGAATGTTCATGAGCAAACAGGCAATCATGTGATGATCATGGAGAATGTTTGCTACCGCAGAGATGTGATGGCGATTCTGAATATGGTTCGTAAAAACCTTTTCGGTGAACTTATTCATTGTCGATGTGGCTACGAGCATGATCTGCGCGGAGTAAAATTTGATTTTAAAAATGAGGTGCTCACCATTGGAAAAAAAGCTAGAAGCGAAGCCAATTGGAGGGGCTTACATTCGGTTAGGCGCAATGGCGACTTATACCCCACCCATGGACTTGGTCCAATCGGTGTTTACCTAGATATTAATCGTGGAAATCGTTTCTTAACGATCGCCTCAATGGCTACTAAGTCTAGAGGATTAAAGAAGTATATCACCGATCACTCTAAAAACGACAAGAGTTTAGAGCCTTTGAACTTTAATTCAGGCGACATTGTCACCTCGATGATTAAATGTGCCAATGGGGAGACAATTATCGTCACACATGATACAAACTTACCTCGCCCATATTCTTTGGGTTTCCGTGTCCAGGGAACCAATGGTCTTTGGAAAGGCGAAGGTGGTGGAGATTGGCAAGATGCAGGTGAGCAAATCTATATTGAAGGAGAGAGCAAGCCACATCAATGGGATAAGGCAGAGCCTTGGCTTCAGAAGTACGACCATCAATACTGGCGTGAAAAGGGCGATAAGGCGTTAGGAGCCGGTCATGGTGGAATGGATTTTATTATGCTTAGTGACTTCTATGATACGGTTCGTCACAAAAGACAGGTGCCGTTAGATGCCTATGATGCTGCTGCTTGGAGCGCGGTATCAGCTTTGTCTGAAATGTCAGTAGCCAGAGGTGGTGAGCTAGTCGATTTCCCCGATTTCACTCGTGGACAATGGATCAAACGTCATCCAAGCTTTGCAATGGATGTTCAATACCCAATTGATCCGGAACGTGATTATATAAATAATCTCTTTTAATAAATAAAGGTGGGTAGCACAAAGAATTTCTTTGAAACTACCCACCTCTTTTTTTAGTATGGTTCTTCTTAATCTCTTCTTACTCCGAGATAAATCATCACATAATACAGTAACGTTGCAAGTGAACCTAACGCTGCAACAATATAGGTGTAGCCTGCCCATTTTAAAGCATCCTCAGCTTTTAGTTGTGTTTGAGCATTTGTGACACCAGAAGTCCTAATCCAAACAATGGCTCGATGACTTGCATTAATTTCAACAGGCAGGGTAATAAAGCTAAACAACGTGGTAACGGCAAATAGCACGATTCCTGCTAGCAAAATACCTGGAAACGAGTTAACCATTAAGATGCCCGCTAATATTATCCACTGCATCCATTGCGATGCGAAACTAACCATCGGAACAAGTCCAGATCGTAAACCAAGCCATTGATAGGCTGCTGCATGTTGTAGGGCATGACCACATTCATGAGCTGCTACTGCTGCAGCTGCAACACTTTGGCCATCATATACATCTTCGCTAAGGTTAATTGTTTTTGTTGTAGGATCGTAATGATCTGTTAGTTTGCCTTCTACTGACTCGATTTTAACTCCTTGTATTCCAAAATCTTGAAGCATTTTAAGAGCCACTTCCCTACCTGACATCCCATTTGAGGTTGGAATTTGAGAATATTCCTCAAATCGACGTTTCAATTGATGGCTAATCAGCCAACTCGCCAGGGCGAAAACAATAAATATAATCCAACTTCCCATCATAACTTAAATTTTTAGTTGTATTCAAATTTAAAACAATACAAGCAAATTTCTAGCCAAAATTAAAAATGGTGAAATTTTGACAGCCTAAATACTTCTTAACCGTATTTGAATTTAGTACTATTAATCTAGTAAACAATGGTTTAACTGATTATTGAATGAAATGCTAAAAATCATTAAATACGAATAAGTTCCATTTACCTGTCAAAATAATCAAACTTTATTCCTTGAAATTGTGTAAATTCAATGGAGTAAATTTCAATGTTAAAATAATAAAACTTAAAATTAAGATTATGAAAAAGATTTACACCTTATCCATTCTTGTTCTGTTTATGTTGTCTTTGAATCTTAGTTATGGATCTGTAAGCCATCAGAATCCTATTCAACCTCAAAAGGAGGTAAAAAAGGCGAAGAAGTTAGAACAACAAAAATCTCAAAAAGAGACATGCGATGCTCAAAAGAAGAAGGATATAGAACTAAAAGAGCACTCTGTTAATAAGCAGATGAAAGTAAAGAAAAATGACACAGACAAAAATATCAAAGAGGCTGTGCAAAAAAGGAATATTCCTTAATTGGATTTCGGATGAAAGTCACCAGCTGAGACGCCACCTGAGACAATAAATTTCATCGCTTCCGTTGGTGGGACGTCTAAATCTTTAACATTCGAAGCTGGAACAAAGTATAATTCACCGGCGAAGCCATAGGAAAATGGACAGTAAACAGTAATTAACTCGGAGTTGCCAACGACTATGGGTTTGTCTTGAGTGACAAAACCAATTTTCCAAATATCGTTCTCTTTATTCACCAACATCATGACTGGACGGTGAAATTTTCTCTCTTTCCCAATAAATGCAGAGAAAAGATCGTTTATCGAAGAGTATATTAATTTTAAAAATGGTGTTCGCTGTAAAATACCATTGAAGAATCGTTTGATAGGACGCGCTAAGATGGTCTCCCCAACCATTCCAAGCAAAACAAGAAAAATAAAGATGATCAGAATCCCTAAACCAGGCGTTTTGATGTCAAAATGCTCCTCGAGATAAACAGAAAGCAACCCATCCGTGAGAATAAAAGTCCGGTACACAAAAAATACAGTAACTCCCAAAGGAGCAATCAACAATAATCCTTGAATAAAGTAGGTAAATATTCTTTTCATAAAATGCCAAAACGTTAACGGTTCGGCGAAGATATTAAAAACATAACACAGATCAACCTTTACTGCAGTATTAATGTGAGCATAGAGTCATTGTTAATATAACGGTAAAACACAGTTTACTAAATCCACTCTTCTTGAACTATTTCCCCCTTTATACTGGCTATTGCTACTTTTACCGGAACCTTTCTCAGTGCTAATGAGAGTGACATCTTCACCAATTGAACCAATCCACTGCAACAAGGGACTTCGAGTATCAAGACCGTGATTGTATTCACTTTAGCTTGGTCTATAAGGGCAGTTATCTTTTGTATATAAAGCTCCTTAGATTGATCCAACTTAGGGCATGCAATAACCAAAGTCTTGTTTCGAAGCCATTTTTGATGAAAATCACCAATCGTAAATGCACTGCAGTCTGCGGCAACTAGTAAATCAGAACCAGCAAAATAAGCAGCTCCTGTATTTATAAGATGCAGTTGTGTAGGCCATTGGCGAAGTTCAGAAGAATTATGACTGATTGTTATAGGTGTTGCCATTGAAAAAGTGTTGGGTTCAAAAACAACTGTTTTAGACCCAGGACACCCTCCATGACAATCGGATTGTTCTTGATGCTCGTCTTGGCTATGGACTCCATTTCTAACTTGTTCAACAGTGAATGATAAACTTGACTCATTGGCCATGATATAACCCATCCCTTGCTTTAAGTAAGCAAACTCTTCATGCGATTTTAGATGCCTTAGGTGAGCAACAACCGTATTAAGTCCCTTGGAAACCATGAGCTCCATAACTTGAACTTCATCATATGGAACAGCCTCACGATGAATAATTGTGATGGCACCCTCTGGACAATGACCGATACATGCTCCCAGACCATCGCACATTAATTCGCTAACTAATCGAACTTTACCATCTATTATCTGCAACGCCCCTTCATGACATGTTGGCACACAAAGTCCACATCCGTTGCACTTGGCTTCATCTATTTCAAGAATATCTCTTTGCATTGTAGTTAGATTTAAATTTATCTTTTTCACTTTAGTCCAACAAAATTACTTTAGAGTAAATCTAAAAAGTGTAACAACTATTACACCTTATCGTATCTTTGTAAATAAAAACAAGATGTTCGAAATTCTAGGTAGCTCTCCCCTATTTAATGGACTTGAAAGCCATCAGATAAATACTTTAATAGCCAAGTGTCCACATCAAGTCAAATCCTTCACCAAGAATGAGGTTTTGGCCTATTCAGGACAGGTTGTTGATAAAGCGATGATCATCTTAACCGGGAAACTTCAAGGCGAGATGATTGATTTAGCAGGAAGTAGCTTGAAAATAGAGGATTTAAATGCTCCTCAAATGGTGGCTCCAGCTTTTTTATATGGACCTCAAGCTCTTTTTCCTGTCAACTTATCGGCCATTTCGGATGGAACGATGCTCGTGATTTATAAAAATGATTTCACCAAATTATTAACCTTAGATCAACGTGTTTTAGCAAATTTTTTAAATATTATTTCGGGCAAAGCACAATTTTTATCTCGGAAAATTACATTTTTAAGCTTTAAAACAATCAAAGAAAAATTAGCTTATTTTTTACTCAATATACTGAAAAGCAATACTATGATCATTCCAATTAATCACTCTCAGAAAGAGGTAGCCGAACTTTTTGGTGTTGCCAGACCCTCTTTGGCCCGTATAATTGGAGAATTAGAATTACTAGAAATCATAAGTTGGGAACGAAATCAAGTGGTTGTTTTAGATTTAAACGCCCTTCAGTCAATCCTTAAATAGTAGTTATGAAAAGGGTTGTCTGCACCGATTTTGTAAAAAGGATGAATGATTGGGGTCATCAGGGGAAGCCATTTCTGTTTATCCTTGATTTTGAATTGAAAAGTCCCATTGTATTGCCCATTGAGGAGGCCGCTACTGCTGGAATTTTATACACCTTGAACAATACTAGAAACTTTGAAGCTCAGATTCAGACAAACGAAGCGTTTACTTTTCAAAAGTTTCCAGTACCGTATGAAAAATTTAAAGAGGCATACGATAAAGTATTAACAGAAATAAAATTAGGAAACTCCTTCTTAACCAATCTCACTTTCCCAACCCAGATAGCCACTTCCTTATCTTTATCTGCAATTTTTCATAGAAGTCAGGCTCCGTTTAAGCTTTTAGTTGGAGATGAATTTGTCGTCTTCTCGCCTGAGTCCTTTGTCACAATAACGGATGGAAAGATCTCATCCTATCCGATGAAAGGGACTATCGATGCCGCATTACCAAATGCGGAGGAGCAACTATTAAATGATCCGAAGGAGATAGCAGAACACCATACCATTGTGGATATGATCCGAAACGATTTATCGATCGTGGCTAAGGATGTGAAGGTTGAAAAATTTAGATTTCTAAATCATGTTCGTACGAGTGACAAAACATTGATTCAAGTGAGCTCCGAAATAACTGGAATTCTTCCGAATAACTTTAAGAGTAACCTCGGGACCATTTTATCAAAATTATTACCAGCAGGATCTATAAGTGGAGCTCCAAAGCGAAAAACCTTAGAATCGATTAAAGAGGCTGAAACCTATAAAAGAGGCTATTATACAGGAGTATTTGGTGTCTTTGATGGACAGAATCTACAGTCTGCTGTGATGATTCGATATATAGAAAAAGCAATTCAAGATTATATTTTTAAAAGTGGTGGCGGAATAACCTGCTATAGCGAGCCGATGAAGGAGTACCAGGAATTAATTGATAAAGTTTATGTGCCAATTCATTGAGACTATCTGCTATAAAAATGGCGTATTTGAGCGAATCGAACTCCATAACGATCGGCTAAATCGAACACGCAATCATTTCTATGATAAACCATTAGAGATTACTCTAATTGGTCACCTAAGTATTCCACTGGATTTAATTCATTCGACAGTGAAATGCACCGTAACTTATGCGGAACAGATTCAGCATATCTCCTACTCCAACTATCAAATAAAAACTCTCCATTCGCTAAAACTAATCGATCATAACTCTATAGATTACAGCTTCAAATACGCCGACCGACAAGTGCTTGAGTCGTTGTATTCGAACAGAGGTGAATGCGATGATATCCTGATTGTTAAAGATGGTTTTTTGACCGATACCTTCTATGCTAATTTAGTGTTATTGCGAGATAATCGTTGGTATTCGATGCTGAATCCCTTGCTTCTTGGAACTAGATTGCAAAGCTATTTAAATGAAAACATAGTGACACCTATCCTGGTTACTCCAAATGATCTCCATTTATATAGTGAGGCTAGAATTATCAATGCGATGATATCTATAGAAGATTCTCCTGTCATATCTCCTCAGAATATAAGGTATTAATTTAGATTAACTCTAAATAAAGTACTCTGTCTTTAAGGTTTAATTTTCAATGATTTGAATAATAGTTTCTTAACGAACAACTGTTCTGATTCATTGATTTAAAACCACAATTTCTGAACATCATTCAAATGTTAAGATTTACCCTATTGGTTTTTAGTTCGAATTATAATTCTTAAAATTGTTCAAAATACCCAGCAATATAAATGAGAAGGAGCTTTAGATTATCTATTTTGTTCTTTTTTGGGACCATTCTTCTGATTGCAATTCAAGTGCAATGCAGGCACGATGGTTTAAATGTGGCAACCCTTAAGCCAGTCTGTTTTGATACTGAGATTGCCCCTATTTTTGTCAATAATTGTGCAAGTTGCCACAATAGATCGCATATGGAAGCTGGATATTCATATGCAGACTACAACTCAATAATGAAATCCATTACCCCATTTGAATCCCAAAACAGTAAAGCTTATCAAGCGATTACAGGTAAAGGCTTTAAACAATTAATGCCTCCGAATTCCGCTTTATCGGAAAACGACCGAATATTGATTCGGGTTTGGATAGACCAAGGAGCAAAATATACGATTTGTACTACTCCTCCAAATACAGGCGGGAATACTGGCGGCACGACCGGTGGAGGTCCGATTGGACTTAAAAGCGATGCGGTTTGTTTCCAGCGCGATATTCTTCCGATCTTACTTTCCTCTTGTGGAACTACTGGTTGCCACAATCAAACAAGTGCCAAAGAGGGATATGTAACTGTTAGCTATGCCTCTGTGATGGCTAACATGGTTAAGGCTGGTGCACCAAACTCAAGTAAACTTTATACTGAAGTTGCGAATAATAAGATGCCTCCAAGCAACTATGCAAAATTAACTCAAGCATCGAAAGACAGCATTTTTAACTGGATTAAAAATGGAGCTCTTAATGAAACTTGTACTTCAAATTGTGATACGATTACTGCCGTAACTTATTCAAATCAGATCTCCGCGCTGATCTCTCGGAATTGTATTTCTTGTCATAGCGGATCAAGTGCACAAAAAGGTATATTATTAGATTCATATGCAAGCGTGAAGATCTATCTAGACAATGGTCGATTATTATCATCGGTCAAAGGAACAACCATTCAAATGCCACCTGGTTATAAAATTTCAAGCTGTGAATTGCGCCAATTGGAATTATGGAAGGCAAATGGTGCTAAACAGAATTAGTTATCCTATGAAAAATATACTATTAATCATTCTTCTTTTCGTACTTGCTGGATGCTATTACGATAGCGAAGAGGCTTTATTTGGCAAGCCCGCGATTGTAGCATCTACCTGCAACATTGATTCAACAAAATTTTCTGTTGAAATCAAGTCTATCCTTCAATCGAATTGTTTGTCGTGTCATTCGAACACTACAGCTGCCTCCAGTGGTGCAGGAATAAAACTTCAAGACTATGCTGATGTAAAAAGCAATTCAGTACGGTTGTTAGGGTCTGTTCAACAAGCATCTGGCTATTCTCCGATGCCCAAAGGTGGTTTGAAACTTAGTGATTGTAAAATATCGATGATACAGGCCTGGACAACCAAAGGCTCACCTAATAACTAAACCAATGAAATCGAAATCGTTTCTATTGTTCATTTTTGCGTCACTGCTTTTGATAAGTTTTCAAGCTAAGAGTCAAGATTTAGATTCCTTATTAGCAAAATCAACGCAACCACAAACAGTCTATGCTACCGCAACATTCAAATCAACGCGTGTTGTGAATGGACATTCGATAGAAAGAATGAAGAAAAGTCAGTTAGAGTTTAGGGTATCTCACCGTTTTGGAGAATTAAATACTGGTTCGTATAATTTTTGGGGACTCGATCAAGGGACCATTCATTTGGCGTTAGAATATGGTCTTACAGATTGGTTAGAAGTTGGTATTGGTCGCAGCACCTATGAAAAAACCGTTGATGGATTTGGCAAGATCTCTTTGCTTCGTCAAAGTAGTGGCGTTAGCAACATGCCCATTCAACTCTCGTATTTACTGAGTACTGAATACATTGGATCGAAGTTAAATCCCAATTATACCAATGGCTATTCCCGGAGTTCTTATATCCAACAGATCTTGATTGCACGAAAATTTAATGATAATCTCTCGATTCAATTAGCACCTACTTATATTCACCGGAATTTGGTACCTACGGAGTTGGATAAAAATGATCTTTTTTCGATGGGTTTAGGCGGACGATTAAAACTATCCAAGCGCATCTCCCTAAATCTTGAATATTTCTATGTTTATCGGGCTAATGACAGTGCTTTGAATGCGCCTAATTCGGGACTAACAAAATATTATAATCCACTCTCTATTGGCATAGATATTGAGACTGGAGGTCATGTGTTTCAAGTTATGCTAACCAATTCTTTGGCTATGCGAGAAGGTGGCTTTATTGGCAAAACAACAGGATCATGGAGTAATGCAGGTGTCCGCCTTGGATTTAATATCTCTCGAGTATTCTCCTTTACCAAATAATAACTGACAAGATGAAAAAATTAGTATTACTTTCTCTATTTAGCTTTTTTGCGATTGCTCTTAGCGCTCAAAATGTATTCCTAACCAAGGATGCCAAGATAAATTTTAATTCGTCTACCCCTATTGAGGATATTATTGCAGAATCGAATCAGGCCACTGCCGTTCTAGACATTGAAAAAAATGCGATTCAGTTTTCGGTGCTAACTACCTCTTTTAAGTTTAGAAGAGCACTCATGGAGGAGCATTTTAATGAAAATTACATCGAATCTCCTAAATTCCCAAAAGCCACCTTTAAAGGGAAAATAATCTCTACAGTCGATTGGAAAAATGATAAAACATCTACCGCCGATGTAAAGGGAGAGTTAACCATGCATGGTGTTACAAAAGAGTTTACATTCCAAGCACAGATAACACCTGGTAAAACTAAGATCGTGGCATCTGCGACCCTTAAAATTACTCCTGAGCAATTTAATATTGCTATCCCATCTGCCGTTCGTGAAAAAATTGCCAAAGAGGTGACCCTTAAGATAGATGCCTCTTTTGTCCCTTATAAATAAAATATCTCCATGACCTCTAAAAAGACGCTTCGCATTGTGATATGGGTATTCCTTCTTGGATTACTTTTTGCGTTTGGTTCGATCTATTACGTCTTTAACATGCCGCATAGAGATCTCTCCAAGGAGACAGCTACCTATACCTTAACAGCTTCGCAACTCCTTTCAGAATTTAAAAAAGATGACGTTGCAGCGAATAAAAAATACCTAAACCAGGCACTATCTGTTAATGGCGTTGTCAAAAGTGTTCGGACACTTGACAATCATGGAATGGTAATTAGCCTAGAGGATACGATGGAAGGGGTTAGTTGTTCGTTAGACAGCTCCGATGTAGTGAAATTCAAAACACAACTTTCAACAATCACAGAGGGCTCACAAGCCTCTTTTAAGGGCCGATGTGCTGGAATGCTGATGGATATTCAGCTAATTAATTGCGTTCCTGAATAAAATCTACAACACATTAAAAAAGGGTACTTTTCTTGAAGAAAGCACCCTTTTTTGTTCAATTCAAAAATGATCCTTAGAAAGCTATACCTAAGCTTAATCCAGCACGTAGCCAAGGATATGGAACTCCATTAATTTTCGTATTAACCCGATTGCCATCTTGGGTTACTATAATTTTGTCACTAATAAAAGAAGGAATATTATCAGTTTTAGCTTCATTGAGATCAGCAACGATATAGCTAGCAGCTAGTGTCCCTGGATTTGGTGGCAGATTTGTATTGTTGGTTAAATTGGCAGTTCCAGTTAAGTTTCCACTTAACAAACCAGCTTCAAGACCAAGGAAATAGAAATCCAATGTCACACGTTTTGCAATTAGTATTTGTGTTCCAAACTGCAATCCAATATTCATCGTATTTAATTTAACATTTACGTCACCTTTATAAGGTTGATTGGAAGCTTGATCGGTTCCAGAGAAACCTGTAGCTCCGGTAATATCTTGATATTTCAAATAAGGCTCAACATAAAAACCACGTGGAAGCTGACTCTTTCCGGTATAATGGCGTAACGCTAGACGCACATGCATTGAACTGAATTCCGTTGAATTCATCTCTGAACTTCCGCTGACATCAATCTTTCCATTGCTTGGTAGGCCAAAACCTAAGGTAATCGCATTTTTTGCACTTAGCATTCTTTCATATTCAAACGAAAGAGAATGAAAAGTCGTATTGACGGGTAAAAATTTAAAGACATTCTTCCGTTCTAATACTAGAGGGGCTTTTTTTGCAGCTTTTTCCGTTTCTTGGGAAAAACCTAAAAAACCAGTTGCGAGTAGGAAACTAAGTATGATTACTTTTTTCATAATCCTATTGTTTTAGATATTATTAAGCCTCAAAGATATACTTTAATTTTATATGTTTTATTTTCAAGTTTAAAGTACCAGGAATAAATAAAGGATAAACCGTGTTTTAGCACCATCCTTGCGCCCTGTTCTAATCGATATATTTTTATCTTTACCACAGTTTCATTAAAACAACAATTAGCTTAGAGGGCCGATGAAAAGATGTACATTGCTTTTTCTAATTTTGATATTTACCTCTTTCTTTAAGGGATTTGGACAGCCGCTTGAAACATTTATTGAATCAGGCATAAAAAATAGTCCATTGTTGGCTGATCTAAACAATCAAAAACTAGCTAGTAAGTTAGATAGTTTACTTTTGATAGCTTCCTACAAACCACAAATAAACCAAGTTACGCAAACAGTCCACTA
>JAPLDS010000064.1:35151-35825 GCA_026391295.1 Bacteroidia bacterium
TGCAATTACAAATGGCGGAAGTTATGCTGCTTTATTAACCTTGGCAAAGCCCCTATTTGCTAAAAATCGAATCCAAGAGCAACTTCAGACCATTGAATTGCTAAATCAGACTGTCAAGCAGAATGCTAAGATTACGATCATCGATCTTAAAAAATCAATAACAGCTCAATACCTCACTGCATACAACGATTATGTCCAGTATCAATTTAACAAATCAATATTTGATCTGTTAAATAAAGAACAAAATACCGTAAAGGCATTGGTTGAGAAAGGAGTTTACCTGGTGACCGACTACATGAACCTTCAGATTGTCATTCGAGCTCAGTCTATAACTATTAATCAGGCATTTATACAATACAAAAATGATTTAAGCATATTGAATCTGATTAGTGGTACGATTGATAAAGCTGACGTTGAACTGGTAAGACCTAAATTAGTTATTCAATACCAGAAAAACATCGATAATTCACCTGTTTATGCTCAGTTTTTAATAGACAGCCTAAAAAATAACAATAGCAAAACACTGTTGAATCTAAGCTATCGTCCGAAGGTGAATTTTATTGCTGATGCTGGTTTTAATAGCATCTTACCTCAAAATCTACCTCACAATGGAGGAACTAGCCTTGGTCTTAATTTAAGTGTTCCAATCTATGATGGAAAACAGCGAAGATTGG
>JAPLDS010000054.1:0-53764 GCA_026391295.1 Bacteroidia bacterium
AAAAAAAAACGATGGAATTCCATCTGCAACAGCGGGTGGACAAAAATCTTCTTTATGATGAGGATTACTATGTTTTTCGTTTTCGCGGGACTCTTGCAGTTATCGGCAAGTGTCTATTCTCAACAGACCGTCCTTAACCTGAAGGTCGAGAAAGCGAATGTGTCAGAAGTATTAAGGTTAATTGAGGATCAGAGTGATTTTCAGTTCCTTTACCGTTCTGATAATTTAACAACAGTTCCTGAGGTGTCTGTCGACATGCACGACGCCAAATTGGAAGATGTGCTTGACAAAGTCATCACTCCTTACGGGTTTACCTACGAGGTTGATGATCGCACCGTTGTGATTAAACGCGCTGAAGCTTCAGACGCTAACAATCCAGCAGCACAGCAAAAGAATGCGATTACAGGTAGTGTTGTTGACACCAAAGGGCTTCCAATTCCTGGAGCTACTGTTTCTGTTAAAGGAACGACTACTGGTGTTACAACAGACATGGATGGTAAATTCAGTCTAACTGTAGCTTCGGATGCAAAAACATTGGTTGTTTCCTTTATTGGTATGAACTCGCAAGAGTTGGCCATTGCAGGTAAAACATCCTTTACTGTTTCACTAAAAGAACAAGCTGTTCAACTAAGTGAGATCGTAACCATGGGTTATGGTGTTACCACGACTCGTGAAAAAATCAGTGGTTCTGTATCGACTATCTCTCCAAAACTATTGGCAGACCGTGGTGCAGTTACCTCTCCGCTTAACTTAATTACTGGTCTTGCAACTGGTGTACGTGTAACGTCATCAACCTCGCTTACTGGTACGACTCCTAGTGTTCAGATCCGTGAAGTATCTTCTTGGAAATCTGGTGCTGGAGCACTCTATGTTATTGACGGTGTAGTAATGGATGTTAAAGCATTCCAAGCGATGAATCCAAATGACATTGCTTCTATGTCTATCCTTAAAGATGCGGCATCTGCTGCTATCTACGGTATGAAAGCGGGAGAAGGTGTTATCTTGGTAACAACTAAAGTTGGAGAGTCTGGCAAAGCAAAAATTAGCTATGGCTTCCAATATGCTTCAAGTAACCCAATTCAGCTAGTTAACAAGCTTAGTGCCTACGAATATGCGCTTCAACAAAACCGTTGGAGTAAAATGATTGGTAGACCATCATCAGCGGGTGAATGGTACCTTCCATACGAGTTAGATTTTTTCAAAACTCATAACTACAGTGCTTTCAATGATTTCTGGCAAGATCCAGTTTCTAAGAATCATAACATCTCTGCGAGTGGTGGTTCAGAAAAAACAAAATATTTTGTTTCTGGTAGCTGGAACACAACCGATCAGCAAAAACTGAGTGTAAACTACGAGAAATACACCGTTCTAACAAAAATTGAGTCTAAACTGACTGATCGGTTAACATTCAACTTTAGAATGTCTGCATCATGGGACAAGAACGTACGACCAACTTCTGCAGGTGGAGCACCAGGTGCTAGTAGTGACATCACCGGAAGTATCAATGGTAACGACCTAAACTATGGTAACCTTTACCTTCGTCCAGCAACACAGCCTTATGCGATGATGATTGATGGGGTTAATTATCCATTAGATCCAACCATTGCTTCAGTAATGTATGGTAAGAGTGGTAATAGTCAGTATTTCAACACAGCCTTGAGTACTTCAGGATCTTTGAAATATCGTATACCTGGAATCGAAGGTTTATCTGCTAGTTCAACTTTAACCTACAACAACAGATGGAATAAAGATAGACAGTGGAGTACTTCACCATATTACTATAACATCATCTACGATCGTCATATCCCTACAGCCGCATTTAACTTTGCAGGTGCAAACGGATACAGAACTAGAAATGCGCAAGGTAATAACACCTACAACAGTTTAACTCAAAACTACGGTGCATCAACTGGGTACCAAGGAAACTTGCAATTAAACTACGCACGTAGTTTTGGTCAACACAACATCGCAGCCTTTGCGGGTTATGAGTTCCGTGGATATCAAGGTGATGCAATCTCTGCTTACCGTCGTGGTTTTGCGCTAGAATCATACAACCAAATCAATGGTGGTAGCACAGACCCAGCAAACCAATCAACTTCTGGCGATATCACCACTCAAGAAGGTATGGCTTCGTATATCGGCCGTTTAGATTATGACTTTGCAGGTAAATATATCTTAGGTGCTACGATGCGTCGTGATGGATCTTACAAATTTGCACCAAGTCAGAAATGGGGTAATTTCCCTGCAGCATCTGCAGCATGGATCGTATCTAAAGAGTCATTCTTCGAGCCAGTGAAAAATGTGATCAACTCATTTAAATTAAGAGGATCATATGGTTTAACAGGTACCGATACTACCAACCCGTGGCAGTGGATGGATATGTTCTCAGGAGGATCACAAGCCACAATTAATACGGACGTATATTCAACCTTATCGGCTTCAGTTGTTCCTAACCCATTTATCACTTGGGAGAAAAACGCAAACACCAACTTAGGTGTTGAATTTGGAGTATTGAATAATACCTTAACATTTGCTATTGAAGGATGGAACAAAAGAACAACTGATATCTTATCAAACAGACTTTTGTCTACACCTACAATCATTGGTGCAAATCTTCCTGATGTGAACTACGGTATTATGAAAGCTTGGGGTACTGAGTTAACAGTGAACTACGCAAATAAAATTGGCGAGGTAAACTTCTCAGTTGGTGCGAATGCATCTTACAACAAGAACAAAGTTCTTGTAAAAGATTTAGCTGCTGGTACTCGTGCTTACGATATCGAGGTTGGACAACCAACGTATCGTCTACGTAACTGGATGATCTTACAAAACAGAACTGGTAATGGTGTTATCCGTACTCAGGCAGAGGCGCTAAGAGTTGCAGCAGAAAATGCAGTAGGTGCAACTCGTTATACGACTACGAGTGGACAAGTTCAGCCAGGACAGGTTTTCGCGCAGGATTTACGCGGATCAAACAACACGCTATTCTCAAACTCTCCTGACGGTAACGTAAATCAGAATACCAATGACGATAAAGTTTGGTTCCCTGGTAAATATGGTTCACCACGTATGGTGTTTGGATTAAATGCAAACATCAGCTACAAAGGTTGGAATATCAATATGATTGCAGCCGGAGTAGGCTCATACTGGAGAAGTTGGGATAGAGGATATACAGCAAACTTTTCACTGTACAGCGCATTCTGGCCAGACGAGTGGACTCAAGCAAACATCAATGGTATGCCTAGCCCAATTTATGCGTCAGGTGGTTCATGGCCAGGTGGTGGAACGGATAAGCCAAGTACTTTGAACCTTTACAACATGCAATTCTTACGTATGAAAAACATGTCGGTAAGCTATACCATCCCAGCTGAATTAAGCAAAAAAGTTGGTATTCAAGGGGTCAAACTATTCATCAACATGGAGAATCCATTCATGATCTATAAACTTTGTCCAAAGGTTATGGAACCTGAAGCAACTGAAGGATCATACTACCCGATCTTAAGAAGTTATTCATTAGGAGTTAACATAACTCTGTAATAATCTTTTTATAAAACTTTTAAAATTATACTATTATGAATTTATATATAAAGAGATACGTTGTCCTTTTGGGATTTACGATGGTGCTTTTATCGTCTTGCAATAGAGTATTCGACGATATCAAGCAGTACAAGAGTCTTGACCCTTCGATGGTTTGGACTGACGAAGCATTCACAACCCAATATGTAAATAAATTTTACAGCGGGTTATATGGTGACTTCACGAAGATGGATGCTCCAGCAACGGAAGAGTTTGGCCTTTGGCAACAAAATGCCTGGACTCAGTTTAACACCGACCAAATTGCAGCTGGTAGTGCATCAGGTATTCAAGCATACACTACATTCTCAAGTGCCTATGCGAATATTCGTGATCTAAACAGATTCTTTGAAAATATTGGAGTGGCAACATTTGCAAGCAAAAAAGTCCTTAAAGGACAAGCTTACTTTATGATGGCGCATCAATACTTCAAGTTGGTTAAGACTTACGGTGGTGTACCACTTGTAAAATCAGTTATCAACGCAAGTAGTCCAGATCCACAAGCATTGGGTCAAGCAAGAAATACTACGCTAGAATGTTTTAACTACATCTCGCAATGTTTAGATAGCGCGATTGCCTATCTTCCTGAGCCAACTGGTCCTGGAATTGCAATCACTGGCTACGATAAATTTAGAGTTACTAAACCAATTGCGTTGATCTACAAAGCTGATGTATTAATGTGGAAAGCAAGTCCAATTTTTAATACTACTTCAAATCAAGGCTACTGGACAGATGCTTATAATGCTTGGTCAACAGTAAAAACTTGGTTAGACAGCAAAGGCTTTGGTCTTTACACAACCTTCAGAGGTAAAACAAGACCATATACTGCGATGTTCTTTGATAAAGCAGGTGCGAAAAAAGAGTGGATCTGGGCACAAGAATTTACCTATCCAACTACGAACTCAGCTGGTCTTTACAAAGGTAGTAGTCGTCCACCAGATCAAGGCGGTGGTAATGAAGAAGCCGTTCCTACATGGCAATTACTTCAACGTTACCCTATGTTAGACGGTAAAGATACCCTTACCTCTGCCTATACCTATGACCGTAAACTTTTCTGGAACAACAGAGACCCACGTTTCAAACAAACATTTGCATACAATGGAGCATTATTTGTATTCCCTCCAAACCCAACTGCAATTGCTAATCCAAATCGTCGTGAGTGGACCTTTACCGGAACAATCAAAGGTGATCATCCTTTTGATGTAACACGTGGAGGAGGAACTGGAGTTCGCCAGAGAAAAGGGTGTGACACCACACTTCACAACCAACAGCTAGACCAGATTGCAACCAACTGGCCAATCTACCGTTATGCGGAGGTATTATTAAGCTTAGCTGAATGTGCCAATGAGTTAGATGGTCACCGTTCTGAGGTTGTAGGCTTATTGACTCCAATTAGAGCAAGAGCAGGTATTAACAACTTGGATGGTAGCTATGGTTTTGCAGGTGTAACAACTCAAGCTGCTTGGACTAAGTTAATCTTGAACGAGCGTTTAATTGAGTTAGTATACGAAGGCAAACGTGTTTGGGATATCAAACGTCGTGTGTTGTTTGGAGAATTCCGCAACTACAAATACTGGTATGGAATACAATCTAAAATTAATGATGCTGGTGTAAATGCTTTGAAAATGAAAGCTGCCATCAATGGTAAAACCATTGTGATTGCAACGCTATCATCAAATTCATTATCATCTACGGATGTTATGAAAGCAATGGGCGATACCTTAGCAAAATCTCCAAATCCAGATGCGCTATACCAGCAAATGTTTACGGATCAAGTAATTGTTTGTGACGCAAGTTCAACTATACTAAATCCATATGACACCAATGCTCTTGAGCCAATACCTTCTGGTATCCTATTAACGGATCCAAAGGTTGTACAAAGCAAGAATTATGGCGGTACATTCGATCCTAAATTAAACTAGTTGGGATAAGTAGCTATTATAAAAGCATTAACAAGTTAAAATGAAAAAAATTATGAGAAAATACTTATTATACACAATGGTCGCAGGACTTATGAGTGTGCTAGCCTTTACTTCTTGTAAGAAGTCGGCAGATGTCACGTTCCCACTTCCTGGAACGGTCTGGATTGGAAATCCTATCTATGACTTATTGACGAATCGTTATTACAATGGTGATGTAACCCATGTAATGACCCTTACAAGTCAAGGTACGGCAAAGGTTCTTACAGTTGATAATCATACTTTACGTACGACTATTAACGTTACTGCAAATAAAGCGGCAACGTGGACTGCAGACGGAACTAAATTTGATTTAACCACTTCGGCTCTAGGAATATCTGGACCAAAGTCTTATATCGATGCGCCTTCGCCTATCGTTCTAAAAGGTTCTTTAAGTTATGAAAATGAAAACATAAACTTTGCTTATGGAGATACAACCTTCCTTGCTTTTGATATGGTAAGAGTTGGCACTTCACCACTTGCATCTAAAGTTTTCAGAGGAACCTTTCTAAAAGCTGGAGCAACAGTCCCAGTAGATTGCGTTTGGATCTTCCTATCTGACAAAGGATGGCAAATGATCGTGCCTAACTTCCCAGTAACAGTATGGCCATTGTCTAAATGGAACATCGAAACTGGTAACGTATTGCACGTTGATTACTTCGGCGGAACTGCAAGTAGTTCAGTACCTATTGATTACAAAAACCATAGCGGAATTTATACTCCTGCGAATGATTCAATTGTGTACAATACAACAGCTGTGCCTGCGGCAAACGTTTATGGTACTGCTTATACCAGTACTGGTGTCGCTAGTACCAACCAGTATTGGAAAGGTGTATTCCGTTTGAAAGAAGTTAAATAATTCTGATTTAATAGATTCCCTAAACTCCCGAATTTCTATTTAGAGATTCGGGAGTTTTTTTCCCATACCGGCACTAAGTTTCAATCTTTAAGTTTAGTGTCTACATTACCTCCTTTTTAGTGTCTATATACTTGATGCCTGTGCGAACTATGTCCAATAAAAAACAAAAGATGAGAATAAAAAGCGTTTATTTATCCTTGGCCCTAATCGTACTACTTCTATCTACATTTGAATTAAAAGCACAAGTAATACCGCGACCAGAATATCCAAAACCACAGTTTGAGCGTTCAACCTGGGTAAACCTAAATGGTACCTGGTCTTACGCATTCGATTTCAGCAATACTGGAGCCCAAAGAGGTTACCAAACCGCTACTGGTTTCAATGAAAAAATTACGGTCCCATTTTGCCCCGAAAGCAAACTATCTGGAGTCGGCTATACCGATTTCATCGAAAACATGTGGTACCACCACACCCTAGAAATTCCTGCCGCCTGGCAAGGGAAAAGAGTCTTGCTTCACTTTGGAGCTGTCGATTATCAAAGCGAACTGCTCATTGATGGTCAACCTGTCGGAACACATTTTGGAGGAACGGCATCGTTTACCTATGACATCACCCGATTTATAAAATTTGGAACGACTCATCAACTAGTCTTACACATCATTGACATCACTCGCTCAGGCAAACAACCCGTCGGGAAGCAGAGTGGAGCACTAAAGTCGTACGGTGGCGTATATACTCGCACCACTGGCATTTGGCAAACCGTATGGATGGAGCCAGTATCACCCAATGGATTAAAAGACTGTCGCGTTACGGCAGATTTTGATCACAACAAATTCATCTTCGAACCACAGTTTTATGGACTTGAACGTGGCATGAAGCTTAAGATTCGAGTTCTTGACAAAGGAAAGGTCGTAAACGAGAAAACAATTCTTGCTAGCAACTCAACAAGTGCTGAGCTATTACTTAAAAACCCAAAGTCGTGGTCGCCAGAATCTCCCTTCTTATATGAATTCGACTACCAAATAACCGACAAAAACAACAACCTCCTTGACGAGGTAAAAAGCTACGGTGGACTGCGCAAGATCCACATTGAAGGAAACCGACTTTACCTAAATAACCAACCGCTCTATTTAAGACTTGTGCTAGACCAAGGGTTTTACCCCGATGGAATCTGGACTGCTCCTAATGATGCGGCATTAAAAAATGACATTCAGCTATCTTTAGATGCAGGCTTCAATGGCGCTCGTCTGCATCAAAAAGTCTTTGAAGAACGGTTTCATTACTGGGCCGACAAACTAGGGTACCTCACCTGGGGCGAATCATCGAGCTGGGGATGCAACACCGCCGATGTTGAAGCAGGTCGTAATTTCCTGAGCGAGTGGGAAGATATCGTAGAACGAGATCGCAACCACCCTTCCATCATAAAACAGACATTTACACTTCTCATGTTTATGAGCAAGACCCTATCAAGTTCAAGGAGATGATGGCTCCAACAGCGAATTCGGCAGTCTATGCAAATAATACCGACCAAGTGCCTTACGAAGGTCAGCCCTTTATTCTTGATGAATATGGTGGTGTTCGCATGGTATCAAAATCAAATCCGGAAGAAGGATATTGGGGTTATGCAGGTGCACCATCGACTGAAAATGAGTTTGTAGCTCATTTAACAAAACTAACAGATGCGATTTTATTCTATCCCTCCATTTCGGGTTATTGCTATACGCAACTCTTCGATGTTGAGCAAGAACAAAATGGCATTTACCGGTACGACAGGACTCCGAAATTTACTATTTCAAAAATCCGAGAGATCTTTAACCGAACTCCGGAAGCCTTCCAGCCAAGTAAGAAACAATAATTAAAAATTAAATTCAGCATACAAAAGTCCAAAATAAATCATGAATAAGAGTCTATTAAAAATTGCCCTTTTTATTTCAATCATCGCAGCCACAACACAAGCTATTTACGCCCAGACTATTCCCCGTCCAGAATACCCACGACCTCAGTTTGAGCGATCGGAATGGAGAAATCTGAATGGTGCTTGGAGCTATAAATTTGATTTTGAGAAAACCGGATTAAAAGACGGAAACAGCCATTCGGAAGGCTTTAAGGGGACCATAAACGTCCCATTTTGTCCCGAGAGCAAACTTTCAGGCATCGAATACAAAGATTTTATTGAGGAGATGTGGTATCAACGTAAGATTGAGGTACCTGCAGCGTGGAATGGACAAAAAATTCTAATCCATTTTGGTGGTGTCGACTATCAGAGTGAACTTTATATCGATGGTAAATTAGTAGGTGATCATTGGGGTGGCACCTCTTCGTTTAACTTTGATATTTCTGATTTCGTGAAACCAGGAGAGACCAATAACATGGTGTTGCGTGTGATCGATAACCGTCGTGGTGGAAAGCAACCAGGTGGAAAACAGTCCTTTGATTTAAAGTCTGCAGGGTGCGATTATTCGCGTACCACCGGGATCTGGAAAACGGTATGGCTTGAACCAGTAGCAAAAAACGGATTGAAAGATTGCCATGTTACGGCAGATCTTGACAATAGTCGATTTATTATCGAGCCTCAGTTCTACACCCTTGAGCGAGGAATGAAGTTGAAAGTACAGATTCTTGATGGAGAAAAGGTCGTTTCGCAAAAAGAGCTTTTTGCCGGGAACAACAATGCGGTTGAACTTCCAATTAAGAAAGTGAAAACCTGGTCGCCAGAATCACCATTTCTATATACCATTAAATACCAAGTCTTTGATGGCAAAAAAACCTTAGTTGACGAAGTAAAAAGCTACGCTGGAATGCGTAAGATTCACATCGAGGGAGATCGTATCTTTTTAAACAATAAGCTACTCTACCTTCGGTTTGTGTTAGATCAAGGATTTTATCCGACCGGTATTTGGACAGCTCCAACAGACGAAGCGTTAAAAAATGACATTCAACTATCTCAGAATGCTGGGTTTAATGGTGCTCGTCTGCACCAAAAGATTTTTGATGAACGATTTCATTACTGGGCCGACAAGTTAGGCTATCTAACCTGGGCTGAATCATCAAGTGGTGGCTTTGGCGCGAATGATCCAGAAGGTGGTCGTAATTTTATGAGCGAATGGTTCGAGATTGTGGTGCGCGATAGAAATCACCCATCTATCATTGCTTGGACGCCATTTAACGAAACTGGATCCTCAAAGAATATTCAGTTTGGTCGATTAGTTAATGACATCGTTAACAACACCAAGAATTTAGACCCAACGCGACCTATCAACGATGCCAGTGGATGGACTCATCACAAAACGGACATATGGACAGCTCATTGTTATGTACAAAACCCTGAAGAGTTTAAAAACTACCTCGATCCGAAAGAGAAAGGGAAGATATTCACCAATTATGCCGTACAGAAATTTAAAAATGAGCCATATGTGCTTGATGAGTATGGGGGTATTGGCTGGGTTTCTAAATCGCTAAGCGAATCATCGTGGGGTTATAGTCAACCTAAATCGTTGGAAGAATTGTACGATAGATTGGAGAAACTTACCGATGCTATCCTAACGACAAAATACATCTCAGGCTATTGCTATACGCAGCTTACGGATGTGGAGCAAGAACAAAATGGAATCTATAACTACGATAGAAGTCTGAAATTTGATATGACTAAGATCAAGGCCATCTTTAGCAAGGTGCCAGCAGCCTATCAGAAATAGAAAAAATATAAAAACAACCTTGAATATTAAATACGAATGCGCAACTCTTTAAGCAGTTTACTTTTTCTTAGTTTCATTTTAGTTTCATTTTCGACCATCGCTCAGAAATCTTCTGTCGCTGACTATGTCAATCCGATGATTGGAGCCTTTAGCCCGTCGGGTTCAAAATTAGCAGGAAAAGATTGTGGAAGAACCTTACCTGGAGCTACGACTCCTTTTGGAATGGTTCAACTAAGTCCTGACACCAATACAGGTGGCGATAATGGGAATGGTTATTCATGGTTTAACAAAACCATCGAAGGTTTCAGCTTTACGCACCTAAGTGGAGTTGGATGGGGTGGCGATCTAGGAAATTTCCTCGTTATGCCCACAACGGGGCCGTTGAAGACTTTCAAAGGCAATGAAGCGAATGTTGACGAGGGCTATCGATCACGATTCTCTCACGACAATGAGACAGCTAAGGCTGGGTATTATTCGGTTGTCCTTGACAAATACAACGTAAAAGCTGAGTTAACGGCCGCACCGCGATCAGGAATGTTACGCTTTACCTTTCCAAAGAATGAACTTTCACGCATACAGATTGATCTCTCACGACGTGTCGGAGGAACATCGGTAGAGCAGTATGTGAAGGTTGAAGACGATCACACGATCAGTGGGTGGATGAAATGCACACCTGATGGAGGTGGCTGGGGCAATGGAGCAAGAGTTTGGTATACGGTCTATTTCTATTGCCAATTCAGCAAGCCTCTCATCCACTATGGTGTTTGGAGTGCTGAGTTTCCTGCTGATTGGAAGAGAAAAAACGGCGAAGTAAATACGCCAGAATATCAACAACTCGTAGCGAATGCGAAGGTTAGCTGCAACATTAAAGAGCAGCAAGGTAAACACTTAGGATTCTTTACCGAATTCAAAACCGAAGAAGGAGAGCAAGTGTCGATGAAGAGCGGAATTTCATTTGTCAGTGTTGAAGGGGCCAAAGGAAACTTAGCCAACGATATCTCCCATTGGAATTTCGATCAAGTTGTGCACGAGAGCAAGAGTGCATGGACCAAGGCACTTGGTAAAGTGATGGTAACGGGAACGAATGATGCAGACAAAATAAAGTTCTATACTGCGATGTATCGCACGATGGTTGATCCTCGGAATTTTACCGATTACAATGGTAATTTCATGGGTAGCGATCAAAAAATTCATCCCGCAGTGGGCTATACTGCTCGTACCATCTTCAGTGGATGGGATGTCTTCCGCAGTCAGTTTCCATTGCAAACGATCATTAATCCAGAAATCGTAAATGATGCCATAAATACATGGATTGAAACAGCTTATTTCAGAGGAGATCATAGCACTCCGAAATGGGAAATCATGAATTACAACACAGGAGTTATGCTTGGCAATCCAGGTGTTGTGGTGATGGCAGATGCCTATATGAAAGGGATTCGAAACTATGATGTCGAAAAGTCCTATCAGAATTGCAAGGCGACTGTAGATGGAAATAGCAGCGGTAGAGAAGGATACCTAAAAGGGTCAATATCTGGCACACTAGAAAATGCCTATTCAGAATGGTGCGTTGGCCAAATGGCAAAATCATTAGGCCGTTTAGACGAGGCTAAAATTTATGATCAAAAAAGCTACGCGTATAAAAACATCTGGGATAAAGAGGTTCGCTGGTTTCGTGGCCGATTAAGTGATACCGAATGGCTTCCTTGGAAAGGAAAGACCGTTCATGGTCAAGGGTGTGCCGAATCAAATCCATACCAACAAGGATGGTTTGTTCCTCACGATGTTCCAGGAATGATTAAACTCATGGGGAAACAGTTTTTCATCGATGAGCTAACTGCATTCTTCGATAAATCGCCTGAAAATTTCAAATGGAACGATTACTACAATCATCCAAATGAACCTGTGCACCATGTGCCATATCTATTCAATGAAGCGGGCAAACCTTGGCTGACACAAAAATGGACCCGTAAGATTTGTTCGAATGCGTATGGAACTGATGTCTTTGGATTAAGTGGAAACGACGATGTTGGACAGATGTCGGCTTGGTATGTATTGTCGGCAATGGGTATTCACCCGATCTGTCCAGGAGACAATAAATACCAGATTACAAGTCCAGTATTCGAGAAAGCCAACATATTCTTGGATCAACGCTATGCCACGGGAAGAACCTTTGCCATCGTTGCAAAAAATAATTCGGATCAAAATATCTACATCCAGTCGATAAAATTAAATGGACAACCCTTAGACCGATTTTGGATTACCCACCAGGAGATTATCGCTGGTGGCATCCTTGAGATGGAGATGGGACCAACACCAAACATTAAAGAATAACAACTAGCCAAATAGAAACTAATGAAGATTACGACTAGTCTGAAAATTGTTTTAATTGCATTCATGGGATTTAATGCCTCTATCGTTTTGGCGCAAAGTGTCAATCAAAAGAGTGTCACTATTCCGAACATTGATTATAAAAGTTTAATCTCAAAAGCAGACTTAAACTACACCCAGCCAGTGCAACGGACTGAGGCAGGTCAGCCCATTGGGAATGGTCGTATGGGAAGCTTAATTTGGACGAACCAACAAGCGATTAACTTACAAATTAATCGGGTTGATTATTTCAATGTTAATGCAAGCTCCACTACTTTTGATGGTACTCCGCGAGATTATTGCGGTGGTGTTGGCTTTGTGGATATCGATTTTCAAAGCAATGAAGCTCTATTTACACAGCCTAATTTCAATCAGCATCTATCCTGCTACGATGGCACGGTACAAACAGATGGCAAAGGGATTCAAACCAATGCTTTTGTCTGGAACGATCACGACGTCATGGTGCTTAAAGTTCATGACACAAGAGCTTTTCAAACGCCATCAGTGGTCAATCTTCGTACCTTAAGAGCCCCTATTGTTCAGCGAGCAAAGCATAAGTCCATCTCAAAAATATCAATCATTGGAGATAAGCTAATCTTGACACAGGAGTCATCAGAGCGCGACTATTATTGCAAATCGGCCGTTGCCATCACAATACCAGATGCTCAAACGAGGGCTTGGATTGCTAAAGACACCGAATTAAAACTCTCGACCTTAGCGGGTCAGAGGAATTATACGATCCTTATCGCCAGCGCAGCCACGTTTGATCCAAAATTTGATGTGGTAGGCAAAGCGATCAATCAGCTTGAAGCAGCAGCAAAGCAAGGGGCTGAAAAGATGCTAGCCTCAAATAAAGATTGGTGGCATTCGTTCTGGGAGCAGTCGTATATACAACTGCATAGCCAAGATGGAGAAGCCGACTATGTTGGAAAGAACTATGCCTATTACCTCTATTTGATGGCCTCAACATCGCGAGGCGAATATATGACTAAGTTCAACGGCATGTTATGGACTACCGATGGTGACACGCGCGCATGGGGAGGTTCTTATTGGGGAGCCAATCAAAGCTGCTTGTACAATGCTTTGCTTGCCGCGAATGAGTTTGAGCTGATCAATCCGATGTTCAAAATGTATTCTCGGATGATTGATGCCTGCGCCCTATCGGCCAAGCAGCAATGGGGAAGCAAAGGTATTTACATTGCCGAGACCATTGGTTTTGAAGGTGATCCAGCCTTACCAGATTCCATTGCAGCTGAGATGAGCGAATTGTATCTACTTAAAAAACCTTGGGATAAAAGGTCTGAATCGTTTAAGAACTTCGCAGCAAATCACAACCGATGGCTTAGTCGTTGGAACAATGGCATTGGCAATGGCGCCTTTGGACCCGTTACCCATATCTTTTCAAGAGGAGCTAAGATCGCTTATACCTATTGGATGAATTACGAATACACCCAAGATAAAAAGTGGTTAGCCGAATCAGCCTATCCGATGGTTAAAGGGATTGCCGAGTTCTATCGCAACTATCCTAATGTAAAAAAAGCCGCAGATGGGAAATACCATATCTACCATGTGAACGATAATGAACCAGTTTGGGATGCTCAAAATACTGTTGAAGAGATCTCTTCGATGATGGGGATCTTGCCTGTGGCTATCAAAGCATCGGAGATTCTTCAGGTAGATGCTGATTTACGTCCGTTATGGAAAGAGTTTTTAGCCAACCTCTCCCCTCTTCCGATGAGCTCAGAATATCCAGCGCTTAAAGATAAGCCAGTGACTTTTGTCAAAGGACTTCTTCCTGTTGTGGATGGCGAACCTTGGACATTACCTGATTTAAATACCATGCCAATCTGGTGTTTTGATTTATTTACATTGGAATCGAAGAATGCGGAGATGTTGAAAATTGCGAATAATACCTTCGATGGCTACTTCCCAAATGGGATTAATGCCAATACGCTCGCTGGTTCTCTCACGATGTTACCCATCGTAGGGGCTATGTTGGGTAGATCGGATGCGGTTAAATACCTTATTCCAAATCAGATGAAAGCCTTAACAAAGCTAACCTTTGAAAATCGAATGGATATCCTCGAAGGTACTCAGGCAGTTACGGCCGAGCGTTTAGGAAGATCATCAGATGCGTTGCAGAATGCACTTTGTCAGAGTATCCCATCAAAGCCAGGAGAGCAAACGGTGATCCGTGTTTTCCCTGCTTGGCCTAAAGAGTGGGATGTACAGTTTAACTTATTATGCCGAGGCAATTTCATGGTCTCGTCATCACACGAACATGGAGAGATTGCGTATGTAAAGATTAAATCCCAAGCGGGAGCTGCTTGCAGTATCCGCAATCCATGGGGTGTTGAACCGATAGATCTTTATGCTGGCTCGAAGAAAATAAAATCAGCAGCGGGCGAAATCATTACATTTAAAACAAAACTTAACGAAAAGTATATCCTAGTTAAAAAAGGGGTAGCCATTCAGAACTAACTATAATATGGAAAATTTATCACGTAGGTCATTTCTTACTGCTGCCTCAGCCGCTGTGGCAGGGACAGTTTTTCTTCCGAACCTCATTAGCTGTAAGCCAAGCAATAGACTAAACATTGCAGTAATTGGTGTTGGTGGTAGGGGCTCGGCTAGCTGGACACAAGTTCCAAAAGAGAGTATCGTAGCTATGTGTGATGTGGATGACAGACAATCTGTTCAAGGGTTTAAGGCATGTCCAAAAGCGAAGAGATATAAAGATTTCAGGGTGATGCTCGATGAGATGCACCGAGATATTGATGCAGTAATCATTGCAACACCTGACCACACCCATTTTGCAGCGGCAATGGCTTGCATGGAACTAGGCAAACATGTATTTGTTGAGAAACCATTGTGCCATAACATCTGGCAATCACGAACGCTGAAAAAAGCGGCAAAACATTACGGTGTTGTTTCTCAAATGGGAAATCAAGGTCACACCACCAACGGCATCAGATTAGTCAAAGAGTGGTATGACATGGGACTACTCGGTCAAGTTAAAGAGGTGCACGCTTGGCAATCACCACTTAATAATGTAAAAGCAGGTGCTTTTGTACCATCTACAACTTTTCCTCCGCAAGCAATGCCAGTACCAAAAGAACTGGACTGGGATTTATGGCAAGGACAGGCTAGCGAACGCCCGTTCAATAAAGTTTATGCACCAGGCGACTGGAGAGGTTTTTATTATTATGGGAATGGAAAATTAGGCGATTGGTGTTGCCATACCCTTGACGCCCCTTTCTGGGCATTAGATCTTGGTATTCCATACTATGCGGAGGCCAAACAAATCAATCCAATACCTGATCATACATTTGTTTCTGAACAATCACTAGTAACCTGGAAGTTTGCAGCCCGGGGCGAAAAAGCTCCAGTGACCATGAAATGGTACGAAGGATTTGGCAAACCTGAGGTGAGACCTGAATGGGGAATCGACGAATTACCTGTCGAGGGGATGATCATGATTGGTGAGAAAAAAACATTGATCACCGGAATGCGTCCTAATGATGCCCGACTACTAGTTCCTAAAGAGGAGTGGGAAGAATTTAAGAAGAACCCTCCTGCAAAAACAATTCCTAGAATATTGGAAGAGAAACCGGTACAGGAATGGATTGCAGCGATTAAGTCCCACACCTTACCTGGATCAAATTTCGACTATGCGGCAAGTTTAGTTGAGATGGCACAAGTGGGTATACTTGCACAACGTTTTGGTGGCGAGATCAATTACGATGCAAAAACCATGAAGGCTGTGGGTCGTCCAGAGCTGGATATTTACATCAAAGAACCGGCCCGCAAGGGATGGTCATATGGTGAGAACTTATGGTAGTTCTTAAATTTATTTCATTAAAATAGAAAAACTAAATTATTCAATATGAAGATCAAGTTCAGTATGCAGGCGAGTCTTATTCTTATGCTTCTTTGTTGGAGTATCGCAACGCAAGCAGTCACAGTCAAAGAGATTGGCTCTAAACCAGTCATTTCGATGGCGAAAGATTCCTTAACAGCAAATGCCGATTTCCTAAATATGCATTATGGGTTCTTTGCCCACTATTCCTTTCCAGGGAAGAAATACCAATGGGGATCGACCGACTGGATCGATGGATCAGCCATTCAGAGTTTGGATGAGTTAGCCGATAATTTTGATGCAGAAGATCTAGCACAAAAAGCAGCTGCGATGAGAGCTCAGTATGTTATTTTCACAACCTCACATGCGAATATGAATGTGCTGTTTCCAAGTAAGGTTATGGATAAATGGATCCCTGGACACACTTCAAAACGGGATGTTTTAACGGATATGATTAAAGCCGTTAAAGCAAAAAATATCCGGGTGATGTTTTATGTTCATCCTAGTGACGGTCATGATTTCACCAAAGAAGATCAAGAGCGCGTAGGCTACAATGATGGACCTCCCTATGCAAAATACAACGATTTTATCAATGCCTATTATGCCGAGCTCGTTGATCGATATGGCAAGGAGGTATCGGGTTATTTTCTAGATGGTGGAGTACCTAAGAGAATTCTCGATTTACCACGTTTACGTAAGACATTCTTAAGTCGCCAACCTGGTGCCATTCTAATCCAAAATGGAGGTCTGAATAAGAGTGTGAATGATTATGGCGCATTCGAAACCTTAGACCCTCCATATCCAGCAGCGCGATGGGTAGTCTGCAAGCCAATAACAGGTGAATGGTGGGCGATGAAAAATTCGGTTATCATTTGTCCAGAGCTAGCTTACCGCTATACCGTTCTGCAAGCATCTGTCACGAATCGTCAAGGTGGTGGTGTGAACTGGGCTTTTGGTCCTCACCCTGGCGGCAAATGGGAAATTGGAGTAGCCTCGTTCTGCGAACGCATAGGTGTCTTAATGGATAAGTCTGGCCCCTCTATTTTAAATACGCATCCAAGTAAAGCTTATGTGACATTAGATAAACAAATGCTCGTGGGACTCTCCTATGCAGCTACTGAATCTGTTGATGGAAAGAGAACTTATCTACATTTATTCTTGCCTCCGAAAACCAATGTGATCGATTTGCCTTTACCTGCTGATGGTCGCAAGTTTTCCACAGCTAAACTTCTTTCGAACAATCATCCAGTTGAAGTTCGTCAAACCGCTGAGGGTGTAAGTTTAACAGTTGCAAAAAGTGACCGGTGGGATGATGTTGACACCATTATAGTTTTAGAATAAATCACACCATATAATCATGAAACAAATAAGATTCCATCAATTGCTTATCGCTCTAGTTGTTGCAAACATGACCTATTTAGGATCCTTGTCTGCACAGAAAAAGGAGCCGAATAACGTTGAAGATTGGTCGAAACAGCCAACAAGCATAAAGCCTGTTGTTGGAGCGACACCGCCTTCAGATGCGATCGTCTTATTTGCGAATGATAATCTCTCTCAATGGGAGAGCCTTCGTCAAAAAGGGGCTCCTGCTGCATGGAAAGTAGATGGGCCGCAATTTACCGTTGAGCCTGGCACAGGCGATATCATTACCAAGCAATCGTTTGGTGATTGTCAGTTGCATATCGAATGGAACATACCGGAAAATGAAGTACAGAATAATCTAAACTTTGGCAATTCGGGGATCTATTTTATGGGATTGTATGAAGTGCAGATCTACTCCTCCTATAATGATGAACATAAAATATACTACAATGGTCAAGCTGGGAGTATCTACAAACAGCATGCTCCGTTGGTGAATGCCTGTTTGCCTGCTGGCACTTGGCAGACCTACGACATTGTATTTACTGCACCGCGATTCAGATGCGATAACTCAGTGGAATCACCTGCCTCATTTACAGTTTTTCAAAATGGCGTGCTTATACAAAATCATGTAACATTAATTGGACCTACGTCACATGGCCCACATACCGAATACAAATCGCATGAAGACGCGTTGCCACTTTTATTGCAAGAGCATGGCAGCAAAGTGAGTTATAAAAATATCTGGATTCGCAACCTGTAACTAAACGACACCATGGATAGAAGAAGATTTCTTAGCAGCACTGGAATGATCCTCGCAGGATCATCACTCATTACACTCCCAATTGGATGTAAAAGCAAAAAGCCTAACGACTTAATCACCATTGGAATGATTGGCGTAGGTTCTCAAGGGACAGAACGTAACCTACGGCATTACCTGAAATATCCTGAGCTCTGCCGTGTGGTTGCAGTTTGCGACGTGAGCATGACAAGAGCCACCAGTGCGAAGAACCTCACGGATAAAACGTATAAATCGACCGATTGTAAGGTCTACCAAGATTTTAGAGCGATTCTTGATGACCCAACGATAGACGCAGTACAGATTTCGACGCCTGATCATTGGCATGTGCCAATCACCATTATGGCAGCATTAAAAGGGAAACATGTCTGCTGTGAAAAACCAACACTAACCATAGCTGAAGGTCGACTATTAAGTGAAGTTATCAAAAAAACTGGCGTCGTTTATCAGGTATCTGTTGAAGACCGGTTCCTTCCAGTCTACCATCAGTTAGCTGAAGTTGTTTTAAACGGACGTCTTGGAGCTGTTAAACATATTGAGGTTGGATTACCCGTTTCAGACCTACCTAAAAAAGGATTAGATATCACTGCGCCTCCGGCAGACTTAGATTACGATATGTGGTTAGGACCAACGAAGGAGATTCCATTCATCTACTCACGAACATTTTACCATTTCAGGTGGAACGATGCCTTTTCAGGAGGTGTCATTACCGACTGGGGCGCTCATCTTTGCGATACAGCGCAATTAATTTCTGGCAATGAATATTCTGGTCCCACAGAAGTTACGCCAAGTGGAGAAACTCTTTTCTACAATGATGGAATCTTTAATACAGCCTATAAATTTGACTTAAGTTACAAATACGCCAACAATGTAAGCTTACATGTTGGAGTAGGCAACGGAAATATTAAAGTGATCGGCGAGGAAGGGTGGATTGAATCAAAAGGTTGGAATCAAAAATTAATTGGTAGCGACGAAAATATCTTCGATCTAAAGGACAAAAAAGTATCGCTGCCAACAGCGGACGATGAATTTATTGACTTTTTACGCAGCATAAAGGAGGGTCGAAAAGCGGTCTATACAGCCGAATCGGGGCATCGCACCAGTTCGATGTTGCACTGTGGGAATATTGCCTTGAAGCTAAATAGAAAGCTGGAATGGGATCCACTTAAGGAGAGCTTTGTAAATGATGCAGAGGCTGACAAAATGAAAAAAAGAGAGATGAGAGATAAGTGGAGCTACAGCAAGATTTGTCCTCAGTATACTTATTAGCATAAACAATTTAAAAATTAACGATCATGCTTAACAAAACAAACAGAAGAGATTTTCTGAAAAGATCGGTAGCTGTGTCAGCAGGTGCTTTGATCTTGCCTCAGATTATCCCATCCACAGCACTGGGGATGGGCGGAAAGCTAGCACCAAGCGATCGAATTGTAATGGGTGCCATTGGAACTGGAGCCCGCGGAAGAGGTAACGTGCGTGAATTTTTAAAACGTGATAAAACCGTGCAAATGGTTTCTATATGCGATCTAGACACCACACACCTGGCAAAAACAAAAGAACTTGTTGATGCTGCTTATAAAAATAACGATTGCCGCTTGTATGGCGACTACCGCGAATTTTTAGAAAAAGAGAAGTTGGATGCCGTAACAATTGCGATACCTGATCATTGGCATGGTATTGTCTATACTGCTGCAGCCAATAAAAAACTCGACATCTACGGAGAGAAGCCACTAGCTCGAACTATTTATGATAGTCAAGCAATTGTAAATGCTGTGAAGAGAAACAATATCGTATGGCAAACAGGAAGCTGGCAACGGTCGAAAGTTACATTTCGTCATGCAGCCGAACTAGTTGTGAATGGCCGAATTGGCAAAGTCTCTCACATTGAAGTTGGATTACCCGATGGTGGTGCAGGTGTTGGAACTCCTCCAATCATGCAAGTTCCATCAGAACTTAATTGGGAGATGTGGCTTGGGCCAGCGCCAAAAGTTGATTACCGAGGTGTATGCCATTGGAACTGGCGTTGGATCTTGGACTATTCAGGTGGACAGCTTACAGACTGGGCTGGACATCATATCGATATCGCGCAGTGGGGTATCGGGATGGAGCGCTCTGGACCAATAGAATTTGAAGGTGAAGCTATCTACCCAAGAGATGGAATATACAATACCCCTGTGGAGTATGATTTCATGTGTAAATATGCCAACGGCATTCAGATGCGTGTTGCAAACTCATCACGTTTAAAACACGGTGGTGGCGCTACCTGGTATGGGGACAAAGGTTGGATCTCTGTTGACCGTGGTAGAATAGATGCATCAGACCCTAAGATCCTCGATGAGGTGATTGGAGAAAAAGAGATTCAGCTATATAAAAGCGATGAACACTTCGACAACTTCTTAGAGTGTATGCGCACCAGAGGTGAAACAGTAGCACCTGCAGAAATTGCACATCGCTCAATCTCTGTTGGCCTATTGGGTGAAATCGCTATGTCAACAGGTCAGAAAATACAATGGGATCCGATCAAGCAGGAGATCATTGGAGACCAAAAACTAAATCGTTTATTAACTCGCCCATACCGCAAACCATGGGAATTACCAACACTTTAAATCTAATTAAAATGAAAAAACAATACTTAATCATACTTGCATTTGCAGGAATTCTAGCCTTAACAAGCAGCTGTCATTTTGGAGCTAAATACAAAGCTTTGATCGTTACTGGTCAGAATAATCACAACTGGAAAGCTAGTTCTCCAATCTTAAAGCAGTTGCTTGAAGAGACTGAGCTTTTCTCAACTGACATTGCTACGTCGCCAGAAAACAAAGCCGACATGAGCAGTTTTGCCCCCAACTTTTCGAAGTATGATGTTGTCGTGCTTGATTACAATGGTGCAGCTTGGCCCGAAGCCACACAAAAAGCTTTTGAGAAATATGTCAGTAATGGTGGTGGCGTCGTAAGCTTTCATGCCGCTGATAACTCTTTCCCAGAGTGGAAAGAGTACAACAAAATGATCGGCCTAGGAGGCTGGGGAGGTCGTACCGAAAAAAGTGGACCTTACCTTTATTATGTTGGCGACAAGATGGTTCTAGACACTGCAGCTGGCAGAGGTGGCTCACACGGGAAAAACCAAGAGTTCGAAATTCGGATGCGCAACATAGAACACCCAATCGTCAATGGTCTACCTAAACGATGGATCCACGGAAGTGATGAACTTTATAACTCATTACGCGGACCAGCAGAAAACTTAGAGGTTTTAGCCACCGCATTTTCTGCAAAAAACGCAGGCGGAACAGGTCGCAATGAGCCAATACTTATGACTATTAAATATGGCAAGGGACGAATCTTTCATAGCACACTTGGACATCCATCAGCAACTGGTGGTCCGGCATTAGAATGTGCTGGTTTTATTGTAACATTTCAGCGTGGTGCCGAATGGGCTGCTTCCGGAAATGTAACTCAGAAAGTTCCTTATGACTTTCCAAATGCTGGCAGTTCATCGCTAAGAGCAGGTTTTAAACAACTAACTCTAGAAGATGATCTAACTAAAATTGCAACCTACGACATCACCAAAAGCACAAAATATTTCGTCGACTTACAAACAAGAATTCGTGCGGAAGGTAAAACACCGGAAGCCATGCAAGGATTTGAGAAAAAAATGATCAGTGTACTTCAAAAAGCGGAAGCTACCCCGGAGGGAAAAAGACTCCTAATGCACGAATTAAGCTGGATGGGTTCTGATCTCTCTATTCCAGTTATTCAAGAATTAGCAAAAAACGCAGCCTTGAAAGACGAAGCAGAATTTGCTCTAGCAAGACTCAAACCGACAAAATAAATAGAAGAATCAGTAAAATAAATGAATTTCAGCTGCCTAACGGCATTAATTTTAACCCTTTTCATTAGTCTGAATAACGTTCGAGCAGCTTCACCTAAGGTGGAAAAATCGAACGTTATTTGGAAAAGCCCGAGCAAAAATTCCTCGGGCTCTATGCCTTTGGGCAATGGTGATATCGGTCTTAATGTGTGGGTAGAACAAAATGGAGATCTGCTGTTTTTCATCTCAAAGAGTGATAGCTGGAGCGACTGTGATCGATTGTTGAAACTGGGACAGGTGCGTGTTCGACTAACACCAGCGCTACCCACTCAACAATTCAGACAAGAGTTAGAACTGCAAAATGGTCAAATTACCATCCAAGGCAAATCCAATGGTTCGGTCACAAAACTGCGGGTCTGGGTCGATGCCAACCATCCTATCATTCATGTCGAGGGGACTTCTAAAGAGGTCGTTTCAGCTGAGGTTAGCCTAAATGTTTGGCGCAATTCAGAGGTAGATCAGCAACATAACAACAGTGCGAATGGAGTCATAAGCGGTGGAATTCCAATTATCGAAACGGCTGATCAGGTGGTTCCACAAAAAGAGAATTCGATCATCTGGTATCACCGCAATAGCATCTCGATATTTCCGTTGACCATGAAAGCTCAAGGATTAGAGAGTTTAATGGGGACCACCAAAGATCCTCTTCTGAATCGAACCTTTGGAGGGCTTATCTATGGCGATGGCTTTGTCAAATCCGATCCATGGCAAGCCACTCAGGCGCTTCAGACTGTAATCCCCACTAAACACTTTGAGGCTAAAATTGCTATCCTCACTGAACAAACTGAAACATCAGAGGAGTGGATTACGAAAATAAATAGATTAAAATCAGAAGAGCAAAATAGAGATTCAAATCAGTCATGGGCCTTGCATGCTTCTTGGTGGAAAGAGTTCTGGCAGCGCAGCTGGATCAGCGTAGTGACCCCTGAAGACAGAATGCCATCGACCCCCGAAATTGAAGCTGCTCGTCATGACGAACGTGACCAGTTAGCGTTGATGGGGACAAAAAATTGGAATAATCGTGCTGACCGTGATTTGACAATTAGTGGCGCTCCTGCTGGGAAAGTTGTTAGTGATGGTTATGCTCAGCAACGGTTTATCACGGCAGCTGCTGGTCGTGGTGCATTTCCGATTCGATTTAATGGCTCCCTGTTTACTGTAAACACACGAGATCCAAACAACCTTATTGAGGCTGACTATCGATCGCATGGACCACTTTATTGGTGGCAAAACACCCGTCTACCCTATTGGCCTATGTTACGCAGTGGTGATTTTGATATGATGCAACCCCTCTTTGCCATGTATCGAAATGTTGTTCCGCTAGCGGAGAAACGAACCGAACTTTATTACAAACACGAGGGAGTATTCTTTCCAGAGACGATGTACCATTGGGGTACCTATTCGAATGATGATTACAGTTCTTCGAGAAATTGGGACCGAGGAAATCGGCCCGTTGCACTTCTTCAAAGCATGTACATGCGCTATTATTGGTCTGGAGGCCTTGAATTAATGGCGATGGTCTTGGACTATTATGATGAAACGCAAGATCCTGAATTTTTAAAAAATACCTTACTACCGATGGCTAGTGGCATCGCCAAATTTTACGATGTGCATTGGAAACGCGATAGTCAAGGTAAGATACGATTTGATCCAGCGTGCGCTTTAGAAGCGAGTCATGAAGTGGTCAATCCATTGCCTGAGATAGCTGGCCTAAAATTTATGCTACCGCGATTAATTGGGTTACCACAAAATTCCACCACCGCAGAACAACGTGCTAGTTGGGCAAAAACACTTGCAGATCTTCCTGAAGTACCTATTGGCGTTGAGAATGGAAAGAAGATTCTTTTGGAGGCAGAGATCGTTAAAGATCGACCAGGAGATGAATATCCTGAGTTATATGGGATATTTCCATATCGATTATATACCGTTGGAACTCCAGATTTAAAGATTGGCGAGGCTACATTTGAAAAGTTTGTCCCAGTAAAATTGCAACACGTTTATCCATACGATGGATTAATTGGTGCTTGGCGACAGTCGTCTATTCAAGCGGCTTATGTTGGGAAAACAGACCAAGCCTCTAGAATGGTTGTGACCAATTTTTCTGCACATCATCGCGGCAGTCGCTTCCCTGCCTTCTGGGGACCTGGTCACGACTACATGCCAGACCAATGTCATGGTGGTGTATCGATGATGACGCTACAGACGATGCTCCTTCAAGTAGATGGGAAGAAGCTATTCCTTTTCCCGGCATGGCCAAAAGATTGGGATGTGGACTTTAAACTCCATGCGCCTTTTAAGACCACCATTGAAGGAAGACTTAAAGGGGGGAAACTAACCCTGCTTAACGTTCTTCCAGCTTCGCGGAAGCAAGACATCATAAACTTACTCAATAAAGATATTTAAACCAATAACTAAAAAAACGAACATGAAAACAGAAAGATCGAATTCCGCATTAACAAGCAGAGTACTGGGCGCTTTTAGAATCCTCTCTCCTATTACAACCTTTTTTGCGACTTTGATAGCGCTTCTAATCCTATCAGGGCTATCGCTTCAAGCGCTTAACTTGCCGCGTATTTTCTCGAACAACATGGTATTGCAACGCAATCTTCCGATTAAAATCTGGGGATGGGCAAATCCGGGAGAAACGGTAGATGTATCTTTTTTAACTCAAAATAGAAGTGCTGTTGCCGCACAAGATGGAAAATGGATGGTTACGTTTGGTCCTACACCAGCCAATGCGACTCCATCTGAGATAACAATCACTGCAGGTGAAAAGCACGTGACACTAAAAAATATCCTTGTTGGAGAGGTATGGATTTGTTCAGGTCAGTCGAATATGGAATTCACCTTAAAAGAGACTGATCGTGCGAAGGAAGCTATTGAAACAGCCGATTATCCTCTAATTCGCCAATTTAAAGCGCCTCATGTTACCAATAACATCCCACAAAAAGATGTACCAGGAAGTTGGGCTATTTGTACCCCAGCTACGGCCCCAGATTTTACTGCAGCAGGCTATCATTTTGCCCTTGAGTTACAGAAAAATTTACACGTTCCTATTGGCCTTATCAATACTTCATGGGGAGGAACGCGCATTGAGCCTTGGACAGATCCCGAAGGATTCAAAGTCTCAGATAAACTGAATGACATTTCAGAACTCATTGCAAATTCAGATAATCAGAATATCAAAAATCAGTTTGCATATCTTGACAAACTGGAAAACTGGGCGAAAACAAGTCGCGAGACCTTAAAAGCAGGAACGAAGCTTGCCAATTATCCAGGCGGAATTCCTGATCATCCACTTAATGGACCAGGCAAACCGACCGGCATTTACAATGCGATGATTGCTCCACTGGTTCCTTACGGCATCAGAGGTGCTATCTGGTATCAAGGTGAATCAAACAATGGCGAGGGGATGCTTTATTACGAAAAGATGAAAGCTCTAATTAGCTCATGGCGCAGAATCTGGGGACAAGGTGAGTTTCCATTCTTGTATGTTCAGCTTGCACCATACACGTATGGCAAACCTGAAAACCTACCTGCTATTTGGGAAGCACAGAGTGCGGCCTTAAACATCTCAAATACAGGGATGGCTGTTACCACTGATATTGGCAATGTATCGGATATACACCCTAAAAATAAAGCCGAAATTGGCCGTAGGCTTGCACTTTGGGCATTAGCGAAGACTTATGTTGTAGGCTCAGCCGAATACTCTGGACCGGTCTATACTGCGATGAAAATAAAAGGAAAAAAAATCATCCTAACATTTGATCATGGCACAGGATTAAAATCAAATGACAGCAAACCGCTAACCTGGTTTACTATTGCCGGAAAAGATAAAAAGTTCATCACAGCAAAAGCTGAGATTGTAGGCAATACAATTGTAGTTAGTAACGATGGTCTAAAAAAACCTGCTGCTGTGCGCTTCGGATGGAGTGAATTAGCAGAACCTAACCTTGTCAATGGTTCTGGTTTACCTGCTTCACCATTTAGAACGGATAAATAATTCAAGGATTACAATACAATTCCATAGAAGCGAAAACAGGATTATGAGCTATTCCAAGGAGCAGAAACATAGTTTAAAGCGTGCGAAGGGCGGCCAGAAATTGGTTGCCCTCGCGCTGCTGATGTTCTGCATTGTCTCTTTTAATTGGGCAAAAGCTCAACAGCATCATAGCGTTCCAAATTTGGAAGATATTCGAGTAAAACAATCGATCAAAAATCTTGCAAATGGATTCAGTACGCCTCCTGATTCCGCTAAGCCTTGGGTTAACATGTGGTGGTTTAATGAGGTAACGCCCGCAAATATTACTCAGCATCTAACAGAATTAAAAGCTAAGGGTGCCGGAGGAGCAATGCTTATCGACCTTGGCAATATGCCTAACAAGCCCTATATGAGTGATGGCTGGCGAGAGCTATTCCGTCACGCCTTGCGCGAAGCCGATCGAGTAGGACTAAAACTAGGTGTTAATACGTGTCCGGGATGGCCCTCTGGAGGACCTTGGATTACCCCCGAATATTCAAGTTGGTCGATGGTTCACAGTGAAATGATACTCCATGGAGGGACTCTATTCTCCGGGAAGATCACCGATCCTGCGAGCAAAGGAAAGGTCTATAAGCGAGTGGCCATTCAGGCCTTCCCGATTGCAGCGGAATCTATTTCGCAAAAACCAACAATTACGTTAAGTAGCAATCAACAAGATTTACCCAATATCCTCGATGGAAATTTCAATACTTTTTGGGATACGGAGAAGGATGAAAAACCATCTATGCTCTTTGATTTTGGACAACCGCATGGTGTTGATTATACTTGGCTGGACTTATCGAATAAGGTACTTATTGAATCATCAGACGATGGCATTAACTTTAAAACGGTAACTGAAATTCCAAGTCAAAATGGCAATCCAGTTTACCAATCTATACCAACAACCACGGCTCGTTGGTACAAGATCAGCCTATCAAAAAATACGAAGGTGCGCGACATTGCCTTTGGCTCTCAGTTGGAAGTTGAGCGGATTGCTCGACTTGCCGCGAAGCGTGCAACAACAAATCCACTTGGGGTTACCGGTACGCGTCAAATCGATCAGGTGAACTTGGTCCGCGAAGATCTAGTCAATCTTCCAACTGATCAGCCATTAAAGATCGACAAAATGATTGATCTTACGGCTAAAGTATCTGAAGATGGGGTGCTCACTTGGCAGGTTCCACCTGGCAAATGGAAGATTGTGCAGATTGGAAGAACCACCACCGATTTAGATGTAGCATTTGGTAAAGGGTTGCTTGCCGACTATCTCAGTCCTAAAGCAACCGAATTAAATTACGAAAAAGGGATCAAGCCATTAATTGGGGATGCAGGGTCGCTGGCCGGCAAAACCTTAAAATATTTTATTGAGGATAATGTGGAGATAAACGGCATCTATTCTTGGTCACCTGAGCTACTTCAGGAATTTAAAACTCGAAGAGGTTACGACCCTTCACCTTATCTGGCTGCTTTGGCAGGCGAAATAGTTACAAGTGTTGAGATCACTGATCGTTTTCTTGCGGATATGCGTCGCACGATTGCCGACTGTGTGGCCGATGGTCATTATGGTCGGTGGGCTGAGCTGTCGCATGCCGATGGTATAAAGGTGCGTGCCGAAGCTGGAGGACAGCATCATCCTAGGTTATTATGTAACGACGGGTTAATGAATCAAGGACGAATGGATGTTCCGGTAGCGGAATTTTGGGAACTTGAATTATGGAAAGAAAATCAATTTAAGCCAGCAGATCATCATGTTGTCACGACTCCGGGATGGGATGAAGGGGCGCAGAATGTCAATGCCAAGCAAGCGGCTAGTGCAGGTCATTTATATGGCAAAAGAGTAGTTGCCTCTGAAGCGTTTACCACTGGAGGTGAATTAAATCATTGGAGTCAAGCCCCTGGCCGACTTATTCGTCATGCCAACAATGCCTTTTGTGAGGGGATAAATATGCTAAGCATACATGGATCGGCAACATCTGGACCCGAAAGTGGTTTACCTGGCAAGGGTGTTTTTGGCGGAGTTCATTTCAATCATAATATTACTTGGTGGAACCAAGGTGCTGAACAATTTCTCCGCTACCTTACGCGCTGTTCTTATATTTTGCAGCAAGGACTTTTTGTAGCCGATGTTTTATATTACAGCGGCGATGAAGCGCCTAACTTTATTCCACCCAAAAATATCGATCCGTCTCGTGGCTTTGGCTACGATTATGATGTTTGTAATTCAGAGATCTTATTGACCCGTTTATCGGTCAAAGATGGCCGACTTGTTTTACCTGACGGAATGAGCTATGCCGTCTTGGTTCTACCTAATCGACCGGTAATGCCATTAAGCGTCGCTAAAAAGATTGAAGATCTTGTGGCTGCAGGAGCAACTATAATTGGACCCAAACCTCAACGCACACCTGGCCTTACAAACTTCCCTTCAAGTGAGGTTGAGCTAAAATCTACAGCTGATAAGGTCTGGGGATTGGAATCTTCACCGTCTAAGAAAGTTCGTTCATTCGGTAAAGGCAAAGTGATCAATGGTCTAACGATACGCGAGGTTCTCTTAAAAAATCGAATCACCCCTGATTTTTCAGTTCAAACAGCCGATGAAAATACATTGGTCGATTTCATCCATCGTCAGACTGCTGATGCCGAGATCTATTTTGTCGTAAATAAACGGTCTAAGGTTTTAAAAGCTTCTTTCACCTTTAGGGTCACTGGCAAGCAGCCTCAACTTTGGAGTCCTGTGACTGGAGAACAACGTAACCTTCCAGTGTTCACCGAAAAAAATGGATCAACAATCTTGGACCTCCAATTCGAACCTTACCAGGCTTTATTTGTCGTTTTCAAAAAGGATCAAAAAGCTGACCAGACGATCAAAGGGGAAGTCAATTTCCCTGCTTTAACGAAAGCAGAAGAGCTTGCTGGTCCGTGGAAAATTCAATTCGACCCGAAATGGTTCTACCCAACAACAGATCTTGACACCGAACAAGCAAAAGGCATTCTAACTTTTGATCACTTAGAAGATTGGAACAAAAGATCAGAGCCAGCGATAAAGAATTTCAGTGGTGCTGCCTTGTACACTAAAACTTTCAAGGTCGCTAGTTTAGAAACAGGAAAGCGATATTTTCTAGACCTAGGAGATGTTCGTGAGACAGCACAAGTAACTCTAAATGGGAAAGACCTAGGTGTACTCTGGAGTGCTCCTTATCGGGTTGACATTACTTCAGTATTACAGAAAGAGAATAATGAATTAAAAGTCAATGTGATTAACACCTGGACAAATCGGATCGTTGGTGACCGTAAACTTCCAAAAGCACAAAAGCGATCCAGCATCACCTTATTTGTGGGTTGGTTAAGCAATGCTCAGCTGCCAGGAGGTCTTCTTGGTCCTGTAACGATTCAAACAAATGAGAATAAAACCAAGGAGTAATTAAGATGAAAAAATTACGATCATACCATCTGTTTTTTGAGGCAATTTGCTCTAAAAATAATTTACTTAATTTGGGTAACAGATTACCTATGCGACTAATTATTTTACTTTGCCTGATCTTAACAAACCTTTATTCCTATGGGATAGAGCATAGTTCTGTGTCGAAACACAAAGTAACAAAAGCAGACCTCGCCGCTCATAATCGCACCGTTCACGTTAAAGATGGCTGGCTTAGAGATCCTTACATCGTTAAGTCACCAGATGGAAACTTTTATTTTACGGGAACAACGCAGTTATCGACGCGGAAAGAACTCCCTGAAGACAAGTATAGCCCAGGTCATGTTGGGTATGAAGTACAGGTTTGGAAAAGCAAGGATTTGATTCATTGGAAATACATTGGCACTCCATTTACGCTTAAAGATGGGATTTGGATTCAACTTCAGGCAGCCCGATACAAAGAAAGATCTGAAGATCGTTGGCGCATATGGGCACCTGAACTTCATTTTATCAATGGAAAATTAACTGTCATTCATACCAGTCCATCACCCTTTGAAGGCGCTAACCTATCTGTCGCTGCAGGGATCAAACCAGAGCGTCCTTGGACCAATCCGCTAGGTGCGAAAGTTGGCATTCGTCATGATCCATCTTTATTTCAAGATGATGATGGCACCACTTGGATGATCTGGTCGGGAACTTCGATTGCGTCATTGAATAAAGACTTAACCGATTTCACCTCCGAACCGATCTCTATTGGTCCGACAGGAGCATTTAAGAATGTAGGATACGAAGGGTGTCTGATTAAAAAGATAGCTGGAAAATATGTCCTTTTTGGGACGGCGTGGTCAACAGGGAAAGGTAGGAAAGGGACCTATAACTTATACTATGCAACGGCCGATAAAATTACGGGGCCATACAGTGAAAGGCGTTTTGCTGGTCGATTCTTAGGTCATGGCACCCCTTTTCAAGATAACAAAGGACGTTGGTGGTGTACGGCATTTTTCAATGGGAATGTACCACCTCTGTCAAGAGACGAATATAAACAAAGAGATTTGTCTGATAATGCCTATACACTAAATGAGCAAGGTTTAAATCTTGTCCCATTAGATGTAACGATCAAAAACAACGATGTATTCATACATGCTGCTGATCCTGACTATGCAAATCCAGGTCCAGAAGAGGTTCGAAAATTCGACTGATGAAAAATAATAAATTAAGAGTCTCCAAATTAAAATTGGCGTATTGCCTGATTTTATTGATCGCTATCTCGCTAAATACTAATGCGATAGATCACTCAAATAGCAGTCAATTGATAGTTGGGAAAGAGCAAAATGGGCCAGTTATATTTTCAGGTCCGAAGGAGCAATATCAAGGTTTCGACCGGTATACAATTACCATTGGGAATGAAAAAGCGACCGTATTATGTCCGAACACCCCATTAGCCGGAAGACAATGGGTGATTGCGCCATCAAACTATACCTTAGACAGTTATCCAGTGGCGTACATTGCGCATACCGAGATCGAGTTAGCAAAAAGGGGGTTTTATGTCGTGTATTCTGAACTAGGAAACACGTATGGAGCACCAGATGCGATTGCAAGATGGGACAACCTCTACCCGATCATGACCAAACAATATGGGATGGCTAAGAAAGTTTCGTTAATGGGACTTAGTCGCGAAGGTTTAGCCATTGCGCGCTGGGCTGCAGAGCACAAAGGCAAAGTATCGGCCTTGTATATGGACAAAGCAGTTTGCGACTTTAAAAGCTGGCCAGGAGGCAAATTCAGCATTGGGAAAGGGAGCCCAAGCGACTGGAAAAACTTGATAAAACTCTATCATTTCAAATCAGAAGCTGAAGCATTGGCTTATAAGAAAAACCCTGTTGACTTAGCGCGTAAATTAGCGAAGGCCCATGTGGCAATCATCTATGTTGCTGGTGAGACAGATCCAGCAGTCCCTTACAACGAAAATGGCGCTTGGATGGAGCAAGAGTACAAAAAATGTGGAGGCACATTTAAACTAATCATGAAAAAAGGGGAAGGTCATCATCCTCATGGGCTAGCTGACCAAACACCTATCGTAGACTTTTTTCAACAACAACTTGGCAAATAAAATATAACAATAAATACTAACACACTTAAAAATCAACAAAATGACGGACAAATCAACGAGAAGAGATTTCTTGAAGAAATCAACGGCTATCTCAGCTGGAGCATTTCTTCTACCACAAATCATCCCCTCTACAGCATTGGGTATGGGAGGCAAGCTACCTCCAAGCGATCGAATTATTATGGGAGCCATTGGCGTAGGGTCGCAAGGCACTGGCAACATGGGTACATTTCTAGAGCACATCAAAGAGGTTCAGTTTGTTGCCGTTTGTGATGTAGATAGCAACCATTCTAAAAATGCAAAAGGACTCGTTGATGCCGCCAATAAAAATAGCGACTGCAGAACCTACAGCGATTACCGTGAGTTTTTAGAGAAAGAAAAGTTAGATGCAGTATGTATTGCTCTTCCAGACCACTGGCATGGATTGATCTATTCAGCAGCAGCGAACAAAAAATTAGATATTTATGGAGAGAAACCATTAGCAAGAACCATTTATGATGGTCGCGCTATTGTAAGTGCCGTAAAACGCAACAATATCGTTTGGCAAACAGGTAGCTGGCAGCGGTCGACCCCTAATTTCCACCGTGCCGTTGAATTAGTTTTAAACGGCCGAATTGGTAAAGTTACCCGCATTGAAGTTGGACTTCCTGATGGCAACAAGGGTGTTGGAACACCTCCTATAAAAGAGGTTCCAGCAAATTTAGATTGGGAGATGTGGCTTGGGCCTGCTCCAAAAGTACCATTTAGAGGGGTCGTTCATTGGCAATGGCGCTGGATATTAGATTATTCTGGTGGTCAGCTTACCGATTGGGCAGGTCATCATATCGATATCGCACAATGGGGTATAGGAATGGAAAGATCAGGTCCTGTTGAATTCTCAGGTGAGGGTGTTTACCCAAGAGAAGGTCTGTTTAACGTACCTGTAGAATATAATATCAACTGTAAATATGCGAACGGCATTGAGATGCGCGTTGCAAATTCATCACAACTTCCAACTAAAAATGGTGGAGCGACCTGGTATGGCGAAAAAGGGTGGATCAATGTCGACCGTGGCAGACTGATCGCTTCAGATCCAAAAATTTTAGAAGAGGTGATCGGTGAAAATGAGATTCATCCGTACAAAAGCATAAACCATGTTGGAAACTTCTTGGAGTGCGTGAAATCAAGAGGCGAAACAGTTGCTCCAGTAGAGATTGCTCACCGCTCAATATCGGTTGGCTTATTAGGAGAAATAGCTATGACAACGGGTCAGAAGTTCCAATGGGATCCTGTTAAAGAAGAGATCATTGGAAATCCAGTTGCTAGTCGTTTACTAGTTAGACCATATCGCGAACCTTGGGAATTACCAAAAATTTAAATTAGATACGGATGAAAAAATATTCATTTTTAGCAATAGCCTGCGTTATAATGCTTGCACTTTTTAGTGCTTGCAAGAGTGGCGCTGACCATAGGGCCTTAATCATCACCGGTCAGAATAATCATAACTGGAAAGTTACTACACCTATATTTAAGGTATTACTTGAGCAGACCGGCATATTCTCTGTCGACGTGGCTGTATCGCCCGACAAAGGTGGTGACATGAATAAGTTCACCCCTAAATTTTCGAATTATGAAGTTATCGTTCTTAATTACAGCGGAGATTCTTGGTCTGAAAAAACAAAGTCTGAGTTTATCGAGTTCGTTAAAAATGGCGGTGGCGTTGTGGTCGTTCATGCTGCTGACAACTCATTCCCAGACTGGCCAGCTTACAGTGAGATGATCGGTCTAGGCTGGGGTCGCACAGAAAAAGATGGCCCATTTGTCTATTTTAAAGGCGACAAGATGGTCATTGATACCACTGCGGGTCCTAGCGGAGGTCATGGCGAGCGACAAGAGTTTACAGTAAGAACTAGAAATACTCAACATCCAATTACCAAAGGGTTACCTCCTCGCTGGATGCATGGTAAAGATGAGCTATATAGCAAATTACGCGGACCAGCTAAAAACATGGAGATCTTGGCTACCGCATTTGCCCCTCCAGGCAAAGGTGGAACAGGTCGTGATGAGCCAATCCTAATTGTGACCAACTATGGAAAAGGACGTATTTTTCATACCGTTCTTGGACATGGTGATGTCGATGGAGGTCCAGCCATTCAATGTGCTGGATTTATCGTAACCCTTCAACGTGGTACCGAATGGGCAGCTACCGGACAGGTTACTCAAAAAGTGCCTTACGACTTCCCAACAGCGGCTGGAACATCCTTACGTGTGAACTACCAAGAGATGACTCTTGAAGACGACTTGATAAAAATCGGAGGTTATGACATCACTAAAAGCACCAAATATTTCGTCGATTTACAAAGTCGGATCAGAGCTGAAGGAACAACTCCAGAGAAACGCCAACAGTTCGAGCACTTTATGATTGAACTATTAGAGAACAAAGCCGCTACCGATGAAGGAAAGAAGTTAATCCTTCGCGAATTAAGCTGGATGGGTTCTGATCTTTCGATTCCTGTTATCACGAAATTGCTTCAAAACCCTGCATTAAAAGACGATGCTAAATTTGCTTTAGCACGTTTACAACCAACAAAATAAATTTCTAATATCCCTTAATCTCGAATAGTATGAATGAGTTAAATAGAAGAAATTTCATCAAACGATCTGCAGCATTTGCTGCTTCTGTAATTGTAGCACCCTCGCTAATTCCTGCCAGTGCCTTAGGCAAAAATGGCAGTGTAGCCCCTTCCGACCGCATCAACCTAGTTATGATTGGCTCTGGTAACCAAGGCTTAAATGACATGGGTGAGTTCCTGAAAGACAGCCGAGTACAGATAACTGGTATTTGCGATGTCAACAAGATGAGTGGAGGCTATTGGAGTGGTAATATGGGCGGTAGAGAAGTCGGAATTAAAAAAGTTAACGACTACTACTCAGAGCTCTATCAGAAGAACTACACTGGTTGCAAGGGATATGAAGATTTCAGAGAAGTTATTGCACGCAAAGATGTGGATGCCGTAGAGGTTGTCCTTCCAGACCACTGGCATTCTATTCCAGTTTTGATGGCAGCAAAAGCAGGCAAGAATATTTACTGTCAGAAACCTTTGGCCTTAACTATTCCAGAAGGAATAGCGATGGCTAATGCGGTGAAGAAATATGGCGTAACCTTTCAGACCGGAAGTCAGCAACGTTCGGACGAGAATTTCCGTCGCGTATGCGAGCTCGTTCGAAATGGTCGTATTGGAAAACTCTTAACTGTAGAGTGTGGTCTTCCTGCAGGAACTCCTGACTATGGCAAGACAGGTAATCTTACTAATACCATGCCAGTACCTGCAGGTTTCGACTATCAGACATGGCTTGGTCCTGCTCCAGATGCACCTTATTGTCCTGCTCGGACTCATGTAAACTTCCGTTGGGTACTAGATTATTCTGGAGGACAGCTTACCGATTGGGGTGGTCATCATCCTGACATTGCTCAATGGGGAATGGACACAGAGCATACTGGACCAGTAAAAATTCAGAATGCAAAAGTGGAGTGGGCCGTTCATCCAATCTGGAATAGCGCTGCTCATTACTATTTCGAATGTGTCTATGCGAATGGAGTAAAGTTGATTATCTCGGATAAACTTCAGTCGGGCGTAACCTTCCGCGGTACAGAAGGATGGGCTCGAGGCAACAGAGGTAGTCATACCGTGTTCCCAGAGAGTTTAAGAGAAACAGTCATCAAGCCTTCAGAAATTCACCTTTATAAGAGTGATAATCATTTCCGCAACTTCATCGATTGTGTGATCTCTAAAAAAGAGACCATTGCACCGGTAGAAATAGCACATCGTTCTATAACCATGTCGCACCTTGGTAACATCGCTATGAAATTGCAACAAGATCTAAACTGGGATCCGAAAAAAGAGCAATTCATCCATAACGATCTAGCCAACAGTATGCTAAAAAGGAAGATGAGAGAACCTTGGGCTTCAATCTACAAACAACTATTAGTTTCATAAATCATCAGATAGGCTTAGGTATGCTATAAAGCAACCTAAGTCTATTTTTAATTTATTAAAAAATACAAAATGAAAATTAAAAATCTGTTTTACGGCTTTGCAGTTTCAATGAGCTTAGTCCTTGGCTTTGTTCAAGTTGGCCATGCTGCGATAAATACAATCGACATTGCGAACAACCGTTCTGCTTGGATTAATTCACTGAAGCCAACAGCAAAAATCGGCGCCGAACTAACGATAACCGAAAATAACAAAGCAAATTATTCAATCCTACTCAGTAAAAAGCCAACAACTCAAGATCAAAAAGCTGCTGAAGATCTAAAAACCTGGCTTGAAAAAATGACCGGAGCAACGATTCAGATTGTTACTGAATCAAAGAATTCTAAAACCAGCGATCAAGTTATCAGCATTGGACAGACGCAACTATTTAAGAAAAGCAAATTAGCTGCGAGCTCAGAGAATCTTAAAGACGAGGGTTATGGAATCGATCAAAAAGACAAAACTTTATTTATCTGGGGAGGCCGCACTCGTGGAGTGATCAATGGCGTTTACGCGCTTCTCGAAGAAGACCTTGGTTGCCGATGGTATTCGAATGAATGCACCATGATCCCTTCGATTGGAACCTTGAAATTTGCGCCAGCATTACGCACATTTGTTCCTGCCCTAAGCTGCAGAGATCCATTTTGGTATGTTGCTTTTGATGCAACCTGGTCGTTACGTAACCGCACCAATGCCCCTGATGCAAAGGTTCCTGAAGAGTGGGGTGGCGCAATTGATTATGGCGGCATGTTTGTTCACACCTTTCATGGTCTTTTCCCTGAAAAGGATTATTACGAGGCACATCCTGAATATTACATGCTAAACGACCAAAACAAGCGTGTCACATCTCAGCTTTGTACCACAAATCCAGAAGTTATTCGTCTGGTTAAAGAGAAAGTGCGCAAGGTGCTAAAAGCAAATCCATATGCTGAGCTCATCAGTATTTCGAAAAATGATGGTGGTGGAACATGTCTATGTGCAAACTGTAAATCATTGGATGATGCAGAAGGATCAAAAATGGCTTCATTAATGGTCTTAGTTAATGCAGTTGCAAAAGATATCGAGAAAGACTATCCTCATGTGCTAATCTCAACACTTGCTTATGGAGAGACAGGTCCAATACCAAAAACGATGAGACCAAATAAAAATGTCTCGATCATGCTATGTAGCGATAAAACAGGTGCTTGGAGAAGACCTTTTGAGCCTACTGAGATCTGTGAAATTGGCACGTTAGTAAAAAACTGGTCTAAGGTCTGTAAGAGACTTTTCATCTGGGATTATAACATCAATTTCAGTCATTACCTTGCCCCAATGCCTAACCTAGATGTTATGGCCGAAAATATCCGCTTTTATGTGGCCAACAACGCCGAGGGTGTGATGCTTCAAGCAAACTACCAAACGGTAGGTTCAGAGCGCGACTGGATGCGTTCATGGGTAGCGGCAAAATTACTTTGGAATCCATCATTGAATCTTTATGATTTAATTGACGACTTTATCTATGGTTATTTTGGTAAAGCAGCTCCTGCGGTAGCGCAATACAACAGACTTCTTCAAAAACAAGCGGAGATCTACAAAACTGAACTATCTTGTAAATGGCTTATGGATCACAAATACAAACCTATTCGCTATGATATGGATCATCCATTCTTATCGAAAGAGTTTCTTTACTATTCGACACAACTTTACGATCAGGCAGAGAAACTTGCGGACAATAAACAAGTCCTTGATCGTGTTCAACGTGATAGACTTCCTATTACCTACGTAAAACTGGTTAGAGGACCAGAATTTGTTGGTCCCGATTATTTAATGGAGCTTGATCGATTTGAGAAAACTGTCGAGAAGGTTGGAATCACACACTTACGTGAAGGGGGAAGCAAGAAAGATATTGAGAACAAAATTATCCTGTGGAGAAAAAACTGGAACGAATACACTACAAAAAAATGAGAACATATAAAATAAGTCTACTTGCGATTGCTCTAGTTGTTACAACTGCAAGTTATGCATGGAAACCTGCAGGAACAAAGATTATGACTAAATGGGGTGAGGCGCTTACTCCAGAAAATGTTTTGCCAGAATATCCAAGACCTCAGCTTGCGCGCACTGCATGGCTAAATCTTAATGGACTATGGGAATATGCGGTTATCCCGAAAAAAGATCCTACTCCAATAACCTACCAAGGTGAGATACTTGTCCCATTTGCGGTTGAATCGGCTCTATCTGGAGTTGGAAAGAAGGTTACTGCCGCAGACCGAATCTGGTATAAACGAAAAGTCACTATTCCTAAAGAGTGGGCTGGACAAAAAATTGTATTGAACTTCGGTGCTGTTGACTATGAAATGGAATTACGGGTCAATCAGGCAGTTGTTGGTTCACACAAAGGGGGATTTGATCATATCACTTTCGACATTACGGAATACCTCAAGGACGGGGAGAATGAAATCGTTGTCTCTGTGTTGGATCCAACCAACTGGGAAGATAATCCAGTAGGAAAACAACGTGTTGTCTGGGGCGGAATCTGGTATATGCCTGTTTCAGGTATCTGGCAGACGGTATGGCTAGAGCCTGTTAGCCCAACCCTTTCGATTGAAGAGCTTCGTATGACGCCCGATATCGACAAAGAGGAGTTAGCTCTTCAAGTGTTTACGGATAATGTCTTATATGGTTACGACTATGGTGTTAGGCTGACAGTTTCGGCAAAAGGAAAAGTTATCTTCTCGACCATCGAAAAAGCCAATAATAATCTAACGCTTAAAATCCCAAACCCACATCTTTGGTCTCCTGAGGATCCATTTCTTTATGATCTAAAAGCGGAGATTCTTAAGTTAGAATGGCCGGTGAAAGATCCGAAAAGCAAAACCAAAGAACAAGATGAAGCGAAGGTAGAACCAAAAATCATTGGTGAGCCACTCGATGTGGTCTCTAGTTATTTTGGCATGCGCAAGATCTCGTTGGGAGCATGGAAAAACAACCAGCCAGTGATGTACCTTAACAATAAACAATATTTCCAAAATGGAGTTCTTGATCAAGGATGGTGGCCTGATGGGCTTTACACTCCTCCCTCTGAAGAGGCTGTACTTTTCGAGATGAACTTCCTTAAAGAGTCAGGGTTTAACATGTTGCGTAAACATGTGAAAGTTGAATCAGATCGCTATTACTATATGGCTGATAAGCTAGGATTGTTGATTTGGCAAGACATGCCTTCAGCGGCTAGCTGCTCTAAAGGAATGCGATGTGGACAGTTTACTGGTCCAGGAGCAAAGACAGATCTAATTAAAAAATCTGCTGCCGCTGGTCAGTTTGAGCATGAATATCGCAACATCATTAGCATGCTTTATAGTCATCCAAGTGTAGTTAGCTGGGTTGTTTTTAATGAAGGCTGGGGTCAGTATAACACGGGTCGACTAACCGATTTTGTGCGTGGTCTTGACAAGAGCCGTTTGATTAATTCGGTTAGCGGATGGACGTTACTTGACTATGGTGATGTATATGACATTCACTCGTACAACGAAGTACCTGAGGCTCCAAAGGCAATGACAAACCGTGCAATTGTAGTGGGTGAATATGGTGGCATTGGCTATTACACGCAAGACCATACCTGGAACGAGAATAAAAATGGCTGGGGATATCAGTCGTACGATGATCCTAAGAAGTTAGAGGACGCCTATAAAGTGAAGTTTAACGAGATCATCAGACAACAGAAAGAGATTGGTTTAAGTGGAGCCGTTTACACCCAAACATCAGATGTACATGGTGAAGTAAATGGCCTCTTGACCTATGATCGTAAAGTGGTGAAGATTCCAGCGAAGAGACTAAAGTTAATTCATGAACCACTCGTTAAATAAATTTAAACGAGCCATATCTTAACTAAATTCAACTATCTCACAGTGAAAAAGGCGTTAACACTTCTGATATTACTTTTTGCAACCTCTTTGGGTTATGGCCAGGTTGAGTTTGGTGCCTATTACACCAAACTCAATACTGGACAACCCTGGGAGGAGTATTCGCGTACGATGGATCGTACCGATATCGTAGTGAACCTGAATAAAGCTGGAGGTCAATTAATTTTCTGGCGGGGAAATAGTTTCCTACCCGTTTGGAAGACAAAAAATGGGGAATGGAAATTAACAGAACTCATTCCGCGCAGTGGGGACGGCAACGCAACCATGCCCGACCATACAAATACCTATTCTCATGTTCAGCTAGTGAAAAATGACCCGCATGAGATCGTTATTGATTGGCGTTATCTTCCAACATTTACTTCTGGAAATCCGCATGGAGAGGTAAACTCCTTGGCATTCGTGAACGAGGTATTTACAATTACTGACAAGGGGAAAATTACACGTATTCTTAAAGAGGGGACAGTAAATACGGATGATTGGAATGACCCTTTAAACCAAACGACTCAGAAGCTCCAATTGAGTGCTAATGGGATAAAAGAGGTCAGTAAAACCAACCCACAGCACTCCCCTCCTTCTTCACCTATAAGCGGAAATCCAATTATAGGATCCTTAAAACAACCGCCCCTAGTGTGGTTCAATTTCAATGATCCAACGCAGGGGAGAAATACAAAGGAAGCTATAAGTAAAATAGATTGTTATATAACTGGACCTAAGGCACTTTGGAAAAAAGGGGTGTCAGGTACAGCGATCGAATTTGATGGTTATCATACTTCTCTCGCGCTACCTCAGAAAAGTGTTGCGGCTATAAATGGTCAAAGTTTAAGTGTGGAAGGGTGGTTTTGCCTCGGGGCATACCCTTGGAGTTGGGCTCCAATTGTTCAGCAGGGCGATGACACCGGGTTTTTCTTTGGAATTGACAGTCATGGCTATCCCGGCTTTAACATAAAGGTTAACGATAAATGGGAAGTGCTTACCGTTCCAAATGAGCCTCCCTATACCGATAAAAATCACTTGCCGCTATTCCGATGGATTCATTTTGCGGGTACCTATACCAAAAATACTGGGATGATGGTTCTTTATATCAATGGTCAAAAAATAGGAGAAAAATTAGTCGGCAAGGGTGGTATACAGAGTGCAAATGCAGAGGTTCGAATTGGCAAAGCGGGTATCGACAGGAGACCAACAGAGGGAAATCAGGAAACAAGCCCTTCAAACTATGGCATTGACGGCTTAATTGATGAAGTGAAAATTTTTGATACCGCTATTTCACCAGAGGATGTCGCATCGCTGTACAAAAGTTTCAATCCAGGAGAAGCAATTGTTAAAGCTCCGGACATGCAAAAACGGTCGTTACCTGTTGCGAACACAGGAGGAAAGTTCGAAGCTATGCGAACACGACTAGACTATTTTGAAACATGGGATAATCTATGGCGATTTGGAAAATATGCTGATTTAGTCGTCGGTTTTGATCAAGTGCCGACTCGATTTATTTTTTGGCATGGAGTCAGCTATATCCCCATGATGTCAAACGAGCTGAATCAAAATCTAACCAATGAGTTTAATGAAACGATGGTCAGAGGTGATGATGAACCTATGTCAGACAAAGGCTCTTTCGACTCTCATGTTCGAGTCATTGAAGATACACCTGCACGTAAAGTTGTCAGTTGGCGCTATCGCCTTTGCGATGTATTCCATTACTGGGCAAACTATGATCCGGCTACGGGATGGGGCGATCAGAGCGAATGGCTTTGGACCATCTATCCAGATGGCATTGCCACCAAACGTATGCGTTGCTATACAACCGGAAGATTAAACCATGAATGGGATGAACAGATTATTATCCTTGGCGAAGGTCAACATCCGGAGAGTGTCATTAACAAAACACCGGTGATGACTTTAGTCGACTACGACGGTAAGACAACCGACCTGGATTGGAATCCGAAACCACCTAAAATACCTTTCAAAGGGAATGTAGCACAACTGCTTCATTTTACGGGGGAATACAAACCTTTCAGTATTCAGAATTTCAGTAGTGGCACACCGTATGCGGGTGAGATCACTTGGTATTCGGTCTTCCCATCTTGGAACCATTGGCCAACAGCACAAATTTACAGCTCAAGCCGAAAGACTACTTTTCCCGACCGTGCGGGTCATAGTTCGATATCGAACAGAAAATGGCCTTTTTACACCCAGTATACTGGTGGGAAAGCACCCTATTACGAAGAGACATTGATGGAGGGGATGACCAATCAAGCGGCCTCTACCCTGGGTATGTTAGCCAGATCATGGCTTAAACCACCTGTTGTCAGCGAGGTTAAAGGCGGTCAAACAACCGGATATGAAGAGCCTCAACGGGCTTATCTGTTCACTTTGTCAGACTCGAAATTATCCTTTAAGATTAAGGCAAGTGAAGCAAATCCAATCCGTAATTTATGCTTTGTGATTAAAAATTGGAATAGTAAAAAATCACGTGCAGGAATTAAAATCAACAATATAACTCAAGCCTCAGGACCGAACTTCAGACAAGGAGTAACGATCGATCCTGATGGAACTTATACGTTAATCGTCTGGATGAAATTATCAGCGGAAACGCCACAAGAATTTTCAATCTCTAAAAACTAGTATTTTAATTATATACCAATGAGTGCTAAAACATCGAACAGAAGAGACTTTTTAAAGCAATCGGCCATGGTTGCTTCAGGAACGCTAATCCTTCCTCAGCTCATCCCCTCAACAGCCTTAGGCATGGGGGGCAAATTGGCGCCAAGCGACCGCATTGTGATGGGAGCAATTGGCGTTGGAGGACAAGGATCGGGGAACCTAAGAAATTTCCTCTGGTCGAAAGAGATTCAGGTTGTCGCTGTTTGCGATGTTGATACCAACCATAATTTAAATGCAAAAGCGATGGTGGACAAGATTATGAAGTCCGATGATTGTCGCATGTATGAGGATTATCGGGAGTTTCTTGAGAAAGAAAAATTAGATGCAGTATCTATAGCACTTCCAGACCACTGGCATGGACTGATCTATTCAGCTGCCGCGAATAAAAAGATTGATATCTACGGCGAAAAGCCACTTTCTAGAACGATCAGAGAAGGTCAAGCTATTGTGAATGCCGTAAAACGAAATAATGTAGTTTGGCAGACTGGTAGCTGGCAGCGCTCGGGCAAGATGTACCGACGAGCGGCGGAACTAGCCATTAATGGACGAGTAGGAAAAATCACGCGGGTAGAAGTTGGATTACCAGATGGCGATTCACGCATCGGAACACCGCCAGTGATGGATGTTCCTCAAGGATTAAATTGGGATCTCTGGCTCGGTCCAGCGCCCAAAGTCCCTTATCGTGGGGTATGCCATGCTGATTGGCGCTGGAACCTCGACTATTCAGGTGGTCGTCTGACCGATTGGGCTGGTCATCATGTGGATATTGCTGCCTGGGGCACTGGGCTTGATCGTACTGGTCCGGTATCGATTGAAGGACACGGAGTCTATCCGAACGAAGGATATTACAATACACCCGTAGAGTTTGATTTTACCTGCAAGTATGCAAATGGCTTAGAGATGCGCGTGGCCAATGGTTCTCGGCTGCGTTTTAACACAGGTGCTGCCTGGTATGGTGAAAAAGGATGGATTCACGTAGACCGTGATGGAGGACTACTACATGCTTCAGACCCTAAAATTTTGGAAGAGGTGATTGGCGAGAATGAGATTCATCTCTATAAAAGTGATAATCACTTCTGGAATTTCCTTGAATGTGTTCGATCACGTAAAGAAACTGTCTGCCCTGTTGAAGTGGCACACCGCTCAATATCTATTGGTCTCCTGGGTGAGATAGCGATGACAACAGGTCAGAAAATTCATTGGGATCCAATTAAAGAGGAGATCATCGACAATCCTATGGCTAGCAGACTTTTAAGCCGTACGTATCGTGCACCTTGGACTCAACCAATACTTTAATATTTGAACAGAATGAAAAAAATCTCGATTCATATCCTAGGCTTAGTAGCAACAATAATGCTTTTGACGAGCTGTCATTGGGGCGGTAATTATAAAGCACTTATCGTTACCGGTCAAAATAATCATATGTGGGAAACTAGCTCCCCAATTTTAAAACAACTGCTCGAACAAACGGGGCTCTTTAAAGCTGACATTGTTAAGTCACCGGCTAAAGGTGGAGACATGAGCACTTTTAATCCTGAATTTTCGAAATACGAAGTCGTTGTGTTAGACTACAACGGTGATTCCTGGTCTGAAAAAACGAAGGCGGCATTTGTTAAATATGTCAAAGATGGCGGTGGAGTTGTGGTCTATCATGCTGCAAATAATGCCTTTCCCGAATGGAAAGAGTACAATGAGATCATTGGTGTAGGAGGCTGGGGAAACCGATCTGAAAAAGATGGGCCTTACTTCTACTATTCAGTAGCCAACAATAAACGGAATGAAAAACTTGTCCAAGACACGACTAAAGGTCGCGGCGGATCACATGGCAAACAACACGAATTTAAAATCAAAAATAGAGTCTTAGATCATCCCATTACCAAAGGGTTGCCTGTGGCCTGGTTTCATGGTAAAGATGAGTTATATAGCGAACTTCGTGGGCCAGGTAAAAACATGACCATCTTGGCGACGGCCTATGCCGACACGCTGATGAAAGGGACAGGCCGCAACGAGCCAATTTTGATGACGATCACCTACGGGAAAGGACGTATTTTCCAAACTGTACTAGGCAATGCAGATGAGAATGGTGGACCATCGATGCAGTGCGTCGGTTTCATTACCACCTTTCAACGTGGCGCCGAATGGGCTGCTAGCGGAGAAGTGACGCAAGAGATCCCAGCCGACTTTCCAACTGCCGTTACAGTATCATTACGCCCTAACTTTAGCGTGATGACCATCGAAGATGACCTTGCTAAGATTGCCCAGTATGATCTGACTAAAAGCACAAAATACTTTGTTAATTTGCAACACCATATGCGCAAAGAGGCCAAGACTGCTAGCGGATTTAAGAAATTTGAAAAGATGATGCTCGTGGTATTGGAAGACAAAGCTGCGACAGTGGAAGGGAAAAAATTACTCTTAGGAGAGCTTAGCTGGATGGGGTCATCTGAAAGCATTCCAGTGATTCAAAAACTTACAGAGAATTCAGAATTAAAAGCAGCGGCTGAAGCTGCACTTGAACGCATAAATACAGCAAAATAAATAAAATGAGCTTCAAAAAAACTAAAACATCCATTGGATTAATCGTTCTAGCTATTGGCATCTTATCGTCCAATTTAGCAACGGCTCAGGCAAAATGGGATTACCTTCCTCCGCGTGGCTATGTAGCCCATAAAGTTGAACAACCCATAACCATCGATGGGAAAGCTGAAAAAGCATGGGATAATGCCCCGTGGAGCAACTATTTTAACGATATCGAGGGGAGTAAAAAACCCAAGCCACGTTTCAAAACTCGAATGAAGATGCTTTGGGATGCGAAATATCTATATGTCTATGCTGAACTTGAAGAGCCTCATGTATGGAGTTATCAGACCAAACGCGACTGCAAAATATTTATCGAGAACGACTTCGAGATGTTTATCAAACCTTCAACCATGGCTCCTACCTATGGCGAATTCGAGATGAATGCCAGAGGCACAGTGTGGGATCTATATTTTCACCGCCCCTATCGTTCAGGAGCAAACTATATGGAAAGCTGGGATATGCGCGATGTAGTTGTTGGAGTCGATGTTCAAGGAACGATCAACAATCCTGCAGATACCGATAAAGGATGGAGCGTTGAAGTTGCTTTCCCTTGGAGTGCACTAAGAGACTTAGGACGGAAAAGCCCATGTAATGATGGTGATATCTGGCGAGTTAATTTCTCCCGAGTAGAATGGGAACAGGCAGTATCTGCGGATGGGAAATATATTCACAAGGTAGGGCCACATCAAGAAAGTTTAAAAGAAGACAATTGGACGTGGTCGCCTCAACGCGTAGTTCAGATGCACGAACCTGAATGCTGGGGATATCTGCAATTGTCGAGTGAGTTAAATGGCAACGTTGAATTTAAGCGTCCTTCGGAAGAAACCATACTACAAACGCTTATTTACTTGCTTCGTTCTAAACGAGAAAACATGGAAGCAAAAACCATCAAAGCACTTATTGGCGACGATAAAATTCAAGTTAAGGGTGTTAACTTTAAAGCAGAAATGCAAGAATCACTCTTTGGCTTCTATATCATTATCACAAATGTGGATAATGGAGAACGCTATGCCATCGATGAACGAGAAGTGATCAAAAAATTGTAATCAAAAGACAAATAAAGAAATAGCAGAATAAAAATAAATCATGAAAATAGCAGCAATTATTCTTATCACCTTATTTTCCCTTAATCTTACAGGGGCCAATAAACCGAAGGCGCCTAAGCGTGCGTATTCAAGTCATAAATTTTATTTTGCAGCTTGGGGTGCGGCAGGCAGTGGTTCCGACGAGACACAACTAGCTCGAATGAAAGTTCTGGCAGCTGCTGGAGTTACAGATCTTCTTCCTGGTGGAGATGCCAAACGGTTAGCTCAACTTATAAAATTAGCAGATCAGTGTGGGATACGGATTCATGCATGGCATTGGATGATGAATGTTGGAGGGTCTAAAGAGTGCAGGGAACATCCCGACTGGTATTCGGTTAATCGTTTAGGACAAAGTTGCAGAGATTTTCATCCTTATGTCGACTACTACAATTTCTTAAGTCCATTCTCGCCTGGAGCACGTGAATACATCAAAAATGGGGTTCGCGAAATAGCTAAAGTAAAAGGATTAGCTTCAGTACATTTCGATTATATCCGTTATGTCGATGTGCTTCTGGGAGCAGAACTACAAACACATTACAAACATAATGGAGGTCCACTAGTACAGGATCGTCTGATGGCCGAATACGACTTCGACTACCACCCATTAGCACGAAAAGCTTTTAAAGAACAGTTTGGAACTGATCCGATGGAATTGCCTGACAAAGAAGAGAATGCCGCTTGGAAACAGTTTCGGATGAACGCCATAACCTCACTCGTTGAAGAGTGTGTTCAGATTTGTCATGAAGAAGGTACACGAGCCTCAGCTGCTGTATTTCCATTCCCACAATTAGCGAGAGAATATGTGAAGCAAGACTGGGCCCACTGGAGCCTCGACACTTTCTTCCCTATGGTCTATAAAAAAGATCACCAAGGAAATCTAAACTGGGTGGGCTTTGCCACACAAGAAGGTGTGCGCGAGATGAAAAAGGGGCAAGACCTTTTCACTGGTCTTTCTGTAGATAATTATGGAGATAACATGGAAGAATTTGAAGAGGCTATTAAGCAAGCCCATGACCATGGTGCAAGAGGTGTTGCATTCTATCATGCCAATGCACTCAAAGAGCAGCACCTTGCTGTAATTAAAAAGTTGAATGATCTATACAACAAATAGTTCATTCAACGGAATGTAAATTTTCAACCTAATATTTAGATCGAACAAGACAATAATATGAATACTAAAACAAACAGAAGAGATTTCTTGCGCCAATCGGCTGTATTAACGGCAACAACCGTTATTTTACCCACCCTAATCCCTTCGACGGCGTTAGGAATGGGTGGAAAGCTAGCTCCAAGTGATCGTATTCTCATGGGAGCCATTGGTACTGGTGGTCAGGGGACCAATAACCTTAGAGATTTTCTAGGTCATAGTAAAGAAATACAGTTTGTAGCTGTTTGTGATGTCGACAGCACCCATACAGCAAAGGCAAAAGGAATTATTGACCTTGCAAATAACAATACCGATTGTCGCACCTATGCTGACTATCGCGAGTTTCTCGAGAAAGAAAAAATTGATGCAGTATCGATTGCCCTACCCGATCATTGGCATGGACTGATCTATACTGCAGCAGCGAATAAAAAATTAGATATCTATTGCGAAAAACCGCTTGCACGGACTATTCACGATAGTCAAGCCATTGTAAGTGCCGTAAAACGAAACAATATTGTTTGGCAGACGGGAAGCTGGCAGCGTTCAGTTGAACGTTTCCGTCGTGCAGCCGAGCTAGCGATCAACGGACGAGTTGGAAAAGTAACTCGTGTTGAAGTCGGCCTTCCAGATGGTATTAAAGGTATCGGGACACCTCCTGTAATCGATGTTCCTGCTGGACTCGACTGGGAAACCTGGTTAGGACCTGCGCCTAAATCACCTTACAGAGGTGTTTGTCATGGCGACTGGCGCTGGATGCTTGACTATTCAGGCGGTCAACTTACCGATTGGGCAGGTCATCATATCGATATTGCGCAATGGGGACTTGGCATGGAACGATCAGGACCAGTAGAGATTGTTGGAAAAGGTACTTATCCATTAGACGGTCTTTACAACGTTCCATTTGCGTATGATTTCAACTGTAGATATGCCAATGGCGTTGAGATGCGAGTCGCTAATGCATCTGCACTACCTCATCGGATGGGTGTTGTATGGTATGGTGATAAAGGATGGGTTTATGTTGATCGCAACAGAGAACAAATCTTCGCTTCTGATCCAAAAATTCTTGAAGAGGTAATCGGAGAGAATGAGATCCATCTGTATAAAAGTGACAATCACATTGGCAACTTCCTCGAATGCATCCGATCACGTGCCGAGACGGTAGCTCCAGCTGAGATTGCTCACCGATCAATATCGGTTGGTCTATTGGGAGAAATTGCCATGACAACGGAGCAAACGATCAAATGGGATCCAAAAAATGAAGTAATCATTGACAATCCTGCTGCAAGTCGATTGCTTTCACGACCATATCGCAAACCATGGGTCGAACTAACACGATAAATTGAAATTAAAATAAATAATTAAATAAATTACCTAATCAACTTATAAATACTGCAATCATGCACGGAAAAAACCCGATTAAAGGAACATCTAGTCTTGATCTAAAAAACGCCAACCTAAAGCCTTTGTTGTTTTTAGGAATGCTTTTATTGATCTCCTCGTTGAGTGTACTAGCTCAAAAATCAGCACCAAAATGGTGGTCTAAAACCACAGAAACAGCACTTCAACAAGCAGGTGCAAATAAAGCTCAGTTGGTTACTGCGTTAGAAAAAGTTCCTAAAGCGCAGCGCGAAGGACTTGAATTCTTAATTGACAATATGCCTGATATTGATCTTAAGAAACTGTCTGCAAATTTCTTGCTAGAACATCTAGCGATGGCTTACAAAGTAAAACAAGAAGCACCTTGGGCTAGTCAGATTTCAAACGAAATTTTTCTAAATGAAATACTTCCTTACGCCAGTGTAAGTGAGCCCCGCGACAACTACACTAAGAAGTTATATGCGATTACGATGCCATTAATCAAAGATTCCAAGACCATCAGTGAGGCAGGAAAAGCTATTAATCAGCAAATCTTCAAACTTCTAAAGGTTAAATACTCACGTAAAAGACGTGCTCCGGATCAAGGTCCATTTGAAACCATGCAAACTGGAGTAGCCACTTGTACTGGATTATCTGTGCTTCTGGTTGACGCTTGTCGCTCTGTCGGCATCCCTGCCCGTATTGCTGGCACTCCGCTCTGGAATAACAACAGTGGAAATCATACCTGGGTAGAGATCTGGGATGGCAAATGGTATTTCACAGGCGCCGCAGAACAAAGTCCAGAAGGATTTAATAGAGGTTGGTTTGTCGGAAATGCCTCACAAGCCATTAAAGATGATCGGAATAAAGCCATCTATGCTACTAGCTTTAAAAAGACCGGACTTACCTTCCCTCTTTCATGGGCACAAGATGTTGATTATGTGAATGCCATAAATGTTTCAGACCGTTATACCGCAAAAGCCAAACCAGTGGAGTTACCTGGTCTGAAATTATCCCTCGACGTATTTAATCGTCCTGTTGGAGAGCGTGTTGCCTCAAAAGTTACCATCACCGATGCAGCTGACAGTTCCATTAAATTTGAAGGTATCAGCAAAGGCGATACTGCAGATACAAACGATCATTTATTTATTCAACTTCCGAAGAAACGCACTTATATTGTTGAAGTGGTGCAGAAAGATCATAAACAGTGCCAGTATTACACCACGAGTGCAGCAGCTGAAGATAAGCTTTCAATTTTCCTAGGCGGAATACCAGCAATACCAGCTGCAAAGGGACCTTTTTATGTCTCGCCAATTGTTAGTCAGACCTTAAAATCTGTTGATGAAACTAAACTTAAGGAAGCTCTAACGGCATATTTTAAAGCAAACAAGCAAGAGCAGGAGAATTGGAAATTTGATCGTAAGCTTGAGAAATTACTTAGTAACAATGAGCCAGCAGTGCGTCAAGCAGCTTGGGATGCCTATAAAACAGCTCCAATACACGATGCTGCAAAGCAAGATTTCGATGCCAATAAAGTTAGTTCTGGAAAGCATGTAAGTCCATATATTGTTAAGACAGTTGGGAAAAGACCCGCGAATGGATGGGCCCTATTTATCGCTATGCATGGCGGAGGTGGAACCACTCAGGAGTTTAATGACAGCCAATGGCGTCATATGCAAATCTATTACCGCGACCATCCCGAAGTTGGTGGATATATCTATATTGCTCTTCGTGCACCAGATAATTCATGGAATGGTTTTTACACCGGTTATGCCTATCCGCTGATTCAAAATCTACTTCGTCAGTTTATGCTTTTTGGCGATATCGATCCAAATAAAAAGTTTATCATGGGCTACTCACATGGTGGGTATGGAGCCTATGCTATCGGCCCTAAGATGCCAGACTATTTTGCCGCTATCCATGCTAGTGCAGCTGCTCTAGCAGACGGTGCAAACCCTATCACCTTAAGAAATACAGCCTTCTCAACCATGGTTGGAGCCAAGGATGACATGTTTGGAAGAAGTAAACACGTAGTTAACTTGGTGAAAAATGTGGAAAAATTGCGTGGTGACAGAACAGATATTTATCCTATTGCCATTCAAATCATTGCAGATCATCCCCACTCTGGCTTACCCGATAGAGATAAAATCTCGCAGATGTATGCCAATGTGCGTAATCCGGTCCCTAAAGAGCTTACCTGGCGCCTAACAGATCATGTGATTCATGACTTCTTTTGGCTTCATACAGACAATCCAGAATCAGGTAAAGATTTTAATGTCACGCTAATTGACAATAAGTTAACAGGTACAACAGATATCTCATCAGGATCGATTTTATTAGATACTCGATTAGTAGATTTCAAAAAAGCGGTTCTCCTTAACATCAATGGTAAAAGCAGCAAGCATAAAATCAAGCCAAGCCTGCGCACCCTATGCGAAACCTTAGAGCGCCGGGGCGATCCTGAATTAGCTTTCACAGCTGAACTTCCTTTAAAACTAAAATAAACCCACGATAACAGAACGATAAGATGAGAAACTTTAGACCCTTTACTCTAGTAGGACTGCTGCTAATAACCTTAACGCTAGGAGCACAAACAAAAATGCTTCCAGGACATTCCGACCGCAGTGCATCAATAGATGTTTTGCCAGGCTTTATTAATCCACCAAAAGGTTTCGGAGACGTTCCATTCTATTGGTGGCAGGGCGACACCATAACTAAAGAGCGCTTAGCTTGGCAATTAGACCAACTTTCGAATAAAGGGATCTCAAGTCTTCAGATTAATTATAGTCATCTAGACTATGGTGGTATCTCTTACGGATCATCAAACCCAAGTAAGCCAGCCCTATTTAGCGAGGCTTGGTGGAAACTGTTTAACTGGTTTGCTGCAGAAGCTCAGAAGAAAGGGATGACAGTTAGTCTTAGCGACTACACCTTGGGTATTGGTCAGGGTTATGCGATGGATGAAGGGATTGCACAGAATCCGGAACTAAATGGATCGCAACTAAAAAAACAGATTCAGAAATTAAGTGGAAAAGGAAGTCTTAAACTACCAGATCACTTGCTTAACTTAAGTGCATTTAAATTAAATGCCGATGATTCATTGATCATAGAATCACGGAGAAATCTGCTTCCTGAAATTTCTAATGGTTCAATCACCTACAATTTCGGGAAAGAAAAATGGAAAATTGTAGCGGTGTATTCCGAGCAGCTAATTCCTTCGTATGATCCAATGCATCCGCAAAGTGGAGAACTATACAACCATTTCTTCTTCGATAAATTTGATGCCGCCTTGAAAAAAAGTGGAACTGGAGGACTTAACTTCTTCTTCTCCGATGAATTAAATTTCAGAGTAGGGGGAAACCTTTGGAATAAATACTTCGCCGATGAATTTAAGAAACGTAAAGGGTACGATGTTGTTCCTTACCTTGACGCATTGTATGTAAATATTGGATCTATTACGCCAAAAATCAAACTTGACTATAACGATGTGATCGTTGGGCTTAGTGAAGATAACTTCTTTAAACCGGTTTACCAATGGCATGAAGATCGCGGTCTAATTTTTGGATGCGATCATGGTGGACGAGGTAAAGAGGTGGCTGAATTTGGAGATTATTTCCGCACACAGCGATGGAATCAAGGACCAGGATCAGATCAGCCTGGATTATCTAAAGACATCATTAAAGCCAAAGTAGCGGCTTCTATTGCTCACTTATACGAACGACCACGGGTTTGGCTAGAAGGCTTCTATGGCAGTGGATGGGGCACAACTTCATCGGATGTTACCGAGGCTATTTTTGGCAATTTCGTTGCTGGATATAACCTACTATCGTTTCACGGTCTTTACTATTCGACCCAAGGTGGATGGTGGGAATGGGCACCTCCGTGTAATCACTTCCGTATGCCGTATTGGAAACAGATCGATCCATTGATGAATTGTGTACAACGTTTATCTTATCTATTGTCTCAAGGAATACACAATTGCGATGTGGCGATTGTGTACCCTACAGAACCTGTAATTGCAGGAATGGACGGCAAAAAGTCAGTCGACATTGCCTTTGAAGCTGGCGAGAGAATATATGATAAAGGAATTGATTTTGACTTTATCGATTTCGAGTCAATTGCCCGTGCAACAGTTAGCTCAAAAGAGCTTCAAGTCGCAGGTGAGAAATACAAAGTATTGGTTATCCCTTCTATGAAAGCCATTCGTTTTGCCTCATTAAAGAAACTTGATGAGTTTAAAAAAGGTGGTGGACTAATTGTTAACCTTGGAGATGTTCCTGAAGCCACTGAAAAGAATGGAGCTGCCGATGCAGAGGTAGCAAAACTTGTTGCCAATATCTTCTCAGCTGGACCAAACTACATTCAATGTAACGACCCAAAATTGGTTTCTGCCGCTATTGAAGGTAAATATGAACCAAACTTTAAAATGCTTACTCCTGCCAAAGACAGTCCCTATGTGATGCGTCGCGTCATTGGCAAACGCGAGGTTTATGCAGTATACAACGTGGAGAAAGGGGCTAAATGTTTCTTTAAAGCAAAAGGGAATGCACAGCTTTGGAATCCTTGGAATGGAGAGACCTCTTCATTGGGTAAACTAGCGGTGCAAACTGCAGAAGGAACAGAGATTACAATGCCTCTGACAAACAAAGAGATACAGCTAGTTATTTTTAATTCAAATACAACGACCGCGAAGAATTCCATCTCACCAGAGGAGATATTAAGCTCTACAGATCTAGGAAACACCTGGAATTTCGAGCTTAAACCATCACTCGATAATCAGTGGGGAGACTTTCAGCTTCCAGCGAAGAAAGAGATGCTAGGAGCTCAAGTACGTCAGTTAAATTTCACAGAGAAAACAAATTACGGTGGTGGAAACATCGCAATTGACACGCTGTGGGAGCAAAAAACAATTGCATTTGGACAACAGTTCCTCAAGCTACCCGTTTTGGCTCAAGCCCCTACTGAAGCAGAACTGTTAAAAATTGCAGCTGCTGGTGCGACAGAAAACCCAACCTTAGCGAACCAAATACACAAATGGGAAACCTATGGTTTCTCTTGGAAACAAGGTGTTGAAGGTGATCCAGGACACCAAGGATACCATGGATTAAAAGGGAAGATGTACGATAATTTTATCCGCATGGGC
>JAPLDS010000054.1:53784-55767 GCA_026391295.1 Bacteroidia bacterium
AAAAAGACTCCCTGAGGAGAATGGCCATTTCTACCTGCTATACACAAATATTTTAGCTCCTGAAGATGGCACCTATGATCTACTGAGCGGTGAAGAGAAACCAGTAAAATTGATTCTTAACAAGTCATCGATAGACCCTAACAGTCATTCAGTCACACTAAAAAAAGGTTCTAACTCACTGGTGTTACTTTATGATAAAGAATGTGAGACTTACCTAGTTTGTCGTAAACCAGGCGTTCCTCGACCAGAAAAGGTACAGGTAGCGATGGGGTGGTTTAACGACCTTGGCGTGTTACCTTTCGACTGCTCTATAAATCCTAAAGCACATGGCCTATTTGCATTTGAATCGGCACCTGCACTTCGCTCATTTAGCTTTGCAGCTTATGGTAGAGTCGCAGCATGGGTCGATGGAATATATGTTCCTCTTGCTCCAGGGAAAGCTGAAGCAGATGGTTTGATAAACTATTCAGCAACCTTAAACACGTTAAAACAAACAACCTCTCGAGTAGTTATCAAAGTTGTCTATCAACCAGGTTATGCTGGAGCAGCTGCCCTTCCAAACTTTATTGAACAAAAATGTGGTAAAGGAATTATTGGACTCGGCGACTGGTCTAAAATCGAAGGATTAAAAGCCTACTCAGGTGGAGCATACTACCGCAAGACAATTACGGTAGCCGCAGAGGCGATGAAAAATAAGATAGAATTAGACCTTGGTGATCTAGTATCGTCGGCTGAACTATTTATCAATGGAAAAAGTGCTGGCATTAAAGTGTCACCACCTTGGAAATTCGATATTAGTGCATTGGCAAAAGTTGGCGACAACAAAATCGAGGTGCTTTTATACAATACGGTAGCAAACAATTATACCACAGTACCTACGATGTACCGAGGACCAATCACCTCTGGACTTCTAGGACCTGTTCGTTTAAATGTTTTAAAGAAATAATGGATTCCTTTTAGTGCTGCAGGCGTTATATCCTGCAGCACTAAACGATAAATAACAGCTGAATTAAGGATGAAAAAACGTCGATTAACGGATTTTAAATTAGCCTTTGGAATTGTACTCTCGGCCTTGTTTGCGCAGTCAGTGATTGCACAAAACAAGCAACCAGTTGATTATGTCGACAACTTTATTGGCGTACGATCGGTTAAAGGGAACTGCGTAATTGGTCCGCAACTTCCATTTGCTTCGATCTGTCCAAGTCCTCAAACACCCAATGGTCTCGACGACGGTTACAACCCGAAAGAGCCAATCCGTGGCTTTGCTCAACTCGTGCAAAGTGGCACTGGATGGGGCACCAATGGTCAAGTATTTTTCTCGCCTCAGATTGGCTTGGCAATTGACGAACTTGGTCATGACTCCCAAAAATCACACGAGTTGGCTAAACCTTATGAATACCAGGTGCATCTCGATCGGTATAACATTGGCGTCAACCTATCCCCTTCAAATCATTCAGTAATCTACAAGCTGAACTTTCCAAAGTCAGATAGCGCAAATATCACCCTCGACCTGACCCATAACCTCCCCATGGATATTGCAACCTATATCCATGGGAATGTTTATGAAGGGAGCGTGTCGATTGAAACCGCATCTAAAACAGAACTTTCAGGATATGGCATTTACGAAGGTGGCTTCGGACAAGGGCCATATACCGTATATTTTGCGGCAGAGTTAAGCAAGAAACCTCAATCGGTTGGAACATGGATTAACGGAAAGATCACTCCAAAATCAACTACACAAGCGCTGCTTAAAAAGAACGATCGGGTGGGTGCTTACCTTCAGTTTAATACAAAATCGAACGAAGATATCTACCTAAAAGTAAGTATATCTTATAAAAGTATCGAACAAGCAAAGGTTTGGCTTAAAGCTGAAATTCCAGGATGGGACTATGCATCGATTCAGAAAACAGCTCGAAACACGTGGAATAATGCGCTTAAGAAAATTGAAATCGAAGGTGGTTCGGAGAAAGACAAACGGCTATT
>JAPLDS010000054.1:55825-62854 GCA_026391295.1 Bacteroidia bacterium
CACGCTCATCTAATGCCTCGAAACCGCACAAATGACTCCAAAGTTTTTGGACAAGATGTGCCAGTCTGGGATGATCATTTTGCTGTTTGGGATACCTGGAGAACGCTATATCCCCTGCATGTATTTTTAAATCCAGAGATGGTCACTGGCACCATTAATTCATTTATCGCTCGACTGAAAACCAATGGAAAGGTAAAAGATGCTTTCGTGAATGGGAATGAGATGAACATGGAGCAAGGTGGCAATAATGTCGACAACGTCATTGCGGATGCTTATGTGAAAAAGATCAAAGGCGTAAATTGGGAAGAAGCCTATAAGGTTTTAAAGTTCAATGCCGACAACGAGCGACTTGGCAGCTTTGCTTGGAAAAAGCAAGACAGTTTAATTAATAAATACAAGGAAAACGGATGGATCCCTTCGGGTACGATGTCAACATCCATGTCGTTGGAGTATTCCTATAACGATTTTTGCATCGCCCAAGTGGCACAAGGATTGGGTAAAATAGAAGACTATAAAAAATATAGCAACAGGAGCAAGCAATGGGTTAATCTATGGGATAATTCAGCTGAGAGCGATGGCTTTACCGGATTTTTATCAGCTAAAAATTTAGATGGAACATTTGCTAAGGTCGACGTCAAAAAATTTGCGGGCTCCTGGAATAAATATTACTACGAAGGGTCAGGATGGGTCTATTCGTGGTTCACTCCGCATCAATTTGATCAGCTAGTATTGCTAAATGGCGGGAAGGAAAAATTCGTCAAAAAACTAAACTATGGCTATGAGAACCGACTGCTAAATTACGATAATGAGCCCTCATTTTTAACTGCACAGGCCTTTCATTATGGGGGTCGATCTGATCTGACTAGCTATTGGACACGCGAGGTGATGAAAGAAAAATTTCCTGAAGAGGGAACCTTCGACAATGACGACAGTGGAGCTATGAGTTCCTGGTATATCTTTTCGGCTATGGGATTTTTCCCAAACGCAGGTCAGGATTTCTATTACCTCAATGGTCCAATGTTTACAAAGGTTACGATACATCTTGCAAACGGGCGCAAACTTATTCTGAATGCTCCAAAGGCTAGTTCCGAAAATATCTATGTCAAAAGTGTGAAGTTAAATGGGAAGATCCACACCGGTTTCTCTTTCACACATGATCAGATTAAAGATGGAGCCACGCTTGATTTTGACATGCAAAACAAACCGAATTTATAATACCGTATAATCAATTATGTCAGTTCAACACAACCGTCGCAAATTTTTAAAACAAGCAACATCACTAGTTGCAAGTGGGATTATCTTACCACAACTGATCCCTTCAACGGCATTGGGAATGGGTGGAAGACTTGCACCAAGCGATCGGATTGTTATGGGCTGTATCGGCACGGGCGATCAAGGAAACAGCAACTTAGAAGATTTCCTTACCCGTTTGAAGCAGGTGCAATTTGTGGCCGTTTGCGATGTTGACTCAAACCATAGCAGAGATGCGAAGAACCTAATTGATAAAGCGCAAAAATCAACAGATTGTAGAACCCATGAAGACTATCGGGAGTTCCTGGAAACAGAAAAGCTTGATGCCGTGTCCATCGCTTTGCCAGACCACTGGCATGGGTTAATCTATACCGCTGCAGCAAATAAAAAGTTAGACGTCTACGGAGAAAAGCCTCTTGCTCGGAGTATTTATGATAGCAAAGCCATCGTCCACGCTGTTCAAAAAAACAATATTGTTTGGCAAACAGGTAGCTGGCAACGGTCAACGGCAAACTTCAGACGTGCCGCCGAACTGGTTATAAATGGTCGAATTGGAAAGATTATTTCCATTGATGCGGGCCTTCCTGATGGCAATAGAGGAGTAGGAACTCCACCTGTACAGGAAGTTCCAGCTGGACTTAACTGGGAGATGTGGCTTGGCCCAGCGCCAAAATCACCGTATCGTGGCACGTGCCATCAAAGTTGGAGATGGATACTCGACTATTCAGGCGGTCAACTAACCGATTGGGCTGGTCATCATATCGACATTGCACAATGGGGCATTGGAATGGAACGATCTGGACCCGTGGAAATCTCTGGGAAAGGCACCTATCCTAGAGAAGGATTATACAATACACCTGTTGAATATGATTTCAACTGTCGCTATGAAAACGGTATCACAATGCGGGTAGCCAATCATTCACGACTAAAACACATGAAGGGTGTTGTGTGGTATGGCGAAAAAGGGTGGATACATGTCGACAGAGGTGTTCTTGAAGCATCAGATCCAAAGATTTTGCAGGAGGTGATTGGTGAGAATGAGATCCATCTATACAAAAGCGATGATCATATTGGAAACTTCTTAGAGTGTATCAAGTCGAGAAAGGAGACTGCGGCCCCAGTAGAGATTGCCCATCGTTCCATCTCCATTGGATTGCTCGGAGAGATTGCCATGACCACAGAGCAACCTGTCATCTGGGATCCTAAAAAGGAGGAGATCATCGGAAATCCAATTGCCTCACGCCTAATAACTAGACCATATCGTAAACCTTGGGAATTACCATCCCTATAAAATCTTAAAAATGGAAAAGCCTAACCTATCCTATTTAATCAATTCAACCTTAATCATTTTACTTCTGATTTTGATCGCTCCATCTTCGTATGGACAAACGACCAATCAAAAAGAGCTATCTTGGGATGAGCTAGCAGCACAATACGAATGTCCGAAATGGTTCAGTGAAGGAAAATTTGGCATCTGGTGCCATTGGGGTCCTCAGTCGATGCCGCAGAGTGGCGGCGGCTGGTATGCTCGCCACATGTATATGGAAGATGTCAAAGGGGAAACATTTGGTAAGAATGCCTATTCATACCACCTTAAAACCTATGGTCACCCCTCTGAATTTGGGTATAAAGATGTCATACACCAATGGAAAGCGGAGAAATTCAATGCCGACTCGTTGCTTTATTTCTTCAAAGCCAATGGGGCAAAATTCTTTGTAACGACTGCAAATCATCACGATCACTTCGACCTATTTAAGTCGACTTATCACCCTTGGAACTCTGTAAATATGGGACCTAAGAAAGATATCGTAGGCGAATTTGAGAAGGCGACAAGAAAGCAAAAACTCCCTTTTGGTGTTACCTCACACGATAATCGATTTTGGACCTGGTGGATTACAGCTTTTGGTGCCGATAAGTTCGGACCTAAAAAAGGAATCCCTTATGATGGGTACCTAACCAAAGCAGATGGGAAAGGAAAATGGTGGGCAGGTTATGATCCAGCAGACCTTTACGGACCTCCTCCAGCAAAACGAACACCTGAGCTAGAGACCAAGATGAAAGAGAATTATTTGAAACGACATCTTGAGCTTATCGATAAATATAAGCCCGATTATTTCTACTACGATGCTTATGATTTTAACTACGGTGACTATGGCAAGCAATTAACCACCCATCTATATAACAACAGCCTGAAGAAAAATGGGAAGATAGAAGCCATTCAAACCATTAAGCGTAAAATGCAAGGAACTGTTTACGATGTTGAACAAGGAACGTGTAACACGATTCAAGATAAACCTTGGCAGTCGGAGATCTCATTTGGCGACTGGTTCTACATCGAAGATTCACACCGTCAGCACGATGCGCGTTCAATTACTCAGATGCTCTCCGACGTAGTGAGTAAAAATGGAACTTTATTGCTAAATGTCGAGCTGCGCTCAGACGGATCAATACCGAAAACACAACGTGAAGTCGTAGCCTATGTTGGTGACTGGCTAAAAATTAATGGAGAAGCTATTTATGGGACTAAGCCATGGCATATTTTCAGAGCCGGATCCGGAGTCCAAAAAGAGGTAAAAAAAGGGGAGCCTATCGCCAATGCAGGTGCAGAAGCAGCTGCGAAAGCAGCTGAAGGCGAGCATTACAATGCACGCACGATTGATAGTAAACCATTTGCAAGTGACGAAGTTCGCTTTACCACAAAAGATAAGCTATTGTATGTTATTGTATTGGATCCAAAGCCGGGAAGCTTAAAAGTTGTACCTCTTGGAAGCAGCGCTCCAGTAAATCCAATCGCTATAAAATCGGTTCAGATTTTAGGGCTGTCAGCGGCTGTCAAATTTGAACAAAGTGCTAATGAACTAACAGTTGAAATTCCTGAGGAGATCAATGATATCCCAAATGAATTTATTCAGAAGCTACCTTTAGTTCTTAAAATCAGTCAATAAGATTACATGAAGATTCTCTCAACACTTTTCCTTTTATTGCTTGCGCTTTTTGCGTCAGGCATTCGCGTGCAGAACTTAAGATGCGAATACCTGATCAATCCGCAAGGCATTGATGCGCTACAACCGCGATTGAGTTGGATCATTGAGTCCGATCAAAGAGGAGTGAAGCAAACCGCCTACCAGATTCTCGTCTCAGCGTCTCTAGATAATTTATCAAAAGATCAAGGAGAGCTTTGGGATAGTGGCAAAAAGAATACTGATCAAAACACTCAACTAACTTATGCAGGCGGACCGCTAAAATCAGGCATGGCCTATTTTTGGAAGGTACGCATCTGGGACTCGGAAGGTAAGATAAGCTCTTGGAGTAAGCCTGCTAAATGGAGCATGGGGATTATTGACCCAGCACAATGGCATGCGAAATGGATTGGCGTTCATCAGAATGATTCATCAGAATATGCCAGGCCTCGCTATATCCGAAAAGAGTTTACGGCCAACAAAATCATTCGTCGGGCAACGATCTATGCGACTGCACTTGGCCTATACGAAATACACCTAAACGGACAGCGGGTGGGCGATCAACTGTTAACGCCCGAATGGACAAACTATACAAAACGCGTCCAAGTTCAAACTTACGACGTCACAAAGCAAGTCTACAAAGGGGCAAATGCCTTGGGAGTTATTCTTGGTAACGGATGGTACAGTGGTGGCTGGCAAAAATGGAAAGGTAAGCTCGAAGCGATTTATGGCAAAGAACCACTGCTACTAGCACAACTTGACGTCGAATACACCAATGGAGAGCATCAGATCATCGATACTGACGGCACTTGGGAAGGGACAGCGAATGGACCGCTTCAGTTTGCGGGTATCTACGAAGGGGTAACCTATGATGCCAGAAAAGAGTCGAGTGGATGGGATAAACCCGGATTTAAATCTTCCCAATGGAACCCCGTTTCACTACCTCAACCTGGCATCGACTTTAAAATTGGAAAGCTAGTGGGACAACGTGGTGATCCGATTCGAATAACACAAGAAATCAAACCAGTATCTATTAGCGAACCCAAGCCAGGGATTTATGTTTTTGCCTTTGATCAGAATATCGTCGGTTGGTGTCGCTTTAAATTTCGCGGCCACGCCGGAGACACCCTAACATTTCAGCATGGAGAGATGCGAGAACTGAATGGAAGGGTATTTTTGGGAAACCTTACCGTTGTGAAAAAACATCGTATTCAACTTGATAAATACGTCTTTAAAAGTGATAAAGAGGAGACTTTTGAGCCCAATTTTACCTATCACGGATTTCAATATGTTGAAGTAAAAGGATTAAAAGAGAAACCGACTCTAGATTGCCTGACGGGACTGATATTTCATAGCGACTGTCCAGAAGTAGGAAAATTCACCTGCTCTGAACCCTTATTAAACAAGTTAGCTGAAAACATCCAATGGTCGCAAAGAGGCAACTACATGGGCATTCCTACTGATTGTCCTCAACGGAACGAACGATGCGGATACACTGGCGATGCTCAGTTTTTTATGCGAGCAGCTGTCTACAACATGGATGTTGCGGCATTTTTTAGTCGTTGGCTAGTCGATGTATGTGAAGAAGCTCAGATGCCAGATGGTCACTTTGCCGATCATGCTCCAACATTTGGTCCTGGTGATGGTCCAAACATTGGTTGGTCTGATGCGGGGATAATCTGTCCATACGAGATCTACCAAACCTATGGTGACACCACCATTATTCGGGAACATTATGCCGCTATGAAACGAAATCTAGATTGGATCTCAGCACAAAGCACCAATTTTATTTATACCGGCAAGGTTGGAAACGGCGATTGGCTAAGTAATGACGGCGGTGCAAGTAAAGAAGTTATCGGAACAGCCTATGCAGCTTTTGATTACAAACTTATGGCCGAGATGGCTAGTGCTATCGGAGAGAAAAAAGATGCTCTTGCATTTGAGACCCAGTTCAAAAATATCAAGAGTGCCTTTGTAAAAACTTATCTAGATAATGACGGACGGATACTAAACTGTAGTCAGAGTGGCTATGCGCTAGCCTTTACTATGGATTTAGTCCCTGAGCCCTTAACGGAAAAGATGAGCCAACATTTTGTCGATGAGGTAAAACGCTTTGATTGGCATCCGCGCACTGGATTTATCGGCACCCCTCGCCTACTCCCTGGACTTCATATTGCGGGAAAAGATGAGGATGCGTATAAGACTTTGTTGACCAAAAGTGCCCCTTCGTGGCTTTATCCAGTTTCTGTGGGTGCCACTACCATTTGGGAACGCTGGGATGCGTGGGATGGAGTAAATCCTCAAGGTGGCATGAATTCTCTAAATCACTACTCTTTTGGGGCTGTTGGTGAGTACTTATACCGCATAATTGGAGGGATCAGTCAAGAAAAACCAGGCTACAAAAGCATCCGCATTGAGCCTATCATAAAAGATGGACTTACCCATGCGACCACATCCTATTGTTCCATTCAGGGAGAGATAGCCACAGCCTGGAAGACCGAGGGGAAAAATCTAACTATTGACGTGACGATTCCTGCAAATACCGATGCATCAGTTTATATACCGACAAAAAATCCTAATTTGGTGACTGAATCAGGGAATAGCATGACTAATGCAAAAGGGGTCATCCTTATGAAATTCGAAAACAACAAAGCAATATATCGTATTGGATCAGGCAGATATCATTTCCAATCGACCATTCAATAACGATGAATAAATTAATAATCTTAAACTATCAGATCATTTAAATTAAACGACTATTCAACATGAGAAAATTAGTACTATTGAGTTGCAAGGCTGTACTTTTAGCTTTGATCGC
>JAPLDS010000065.1 GCA_026391295.1 Bacteroidia bacterium
AGATGTTAGTGTTAAACACCAAACGTTTGATCTCTGGTGAAATTTTTGTAACTTTCTATAAAGGTTGCATAGAATTACCGCGCACTAAAACAAGCATAGAAAAAGCAAAAAATGGCAAATACCTTTTCCCAAATCTATATTCAAATTGTTTTTGCAGTTAAAGGTAGAGCTAGTCTTATTGATTTAGTGTGGGAAGAAAGATTATACCAATACATTACCGGAATTGTGAGGAGCAAAAAACAAAAAATGATTGCCATTAATGGAATGCCAAATCATATTCATTTTTTTATTGGAATGAGGCCCGATTGTATTTTATCAGATCTTGTCAGAGAAGTTAAAAAGTCCAGTAACAAATTTATAAATGAAAACAGATTGTCAAATTTCACCTTTGCCTGGCAAGAAGGATTTGGTGCATTTTCATATTGCCATTCAGAAATTGATCGTGTAGCGAAATATATCTTAAATCAAAAACAACATCACCAATCAATCACATTCAAAAAAGAATATCATGATTTTCTAAAGGAATTTGAGATAACATACGACGAAAAATATTTATTTGAATGGATAGAATAAATGCGATCGTGCTGTATGTTTTATTATTGGTTGTTTTTAAAATTATCCGCCAGTTGTCAGATTAAGGTTTTAGCGAATAAATTTATTTGTGCCTTTTCGACCTCGTTGAGGTCTCAGGGTTCTTGCATTTGGTGATTATGTATTTCTGCGACCCCGCTTGGGGTCGAACTATCGTTCCGTTTTATCGATCTATAAACCTGGGACCCCTATGGGGTGAGGGAATTTTTTTAATCTTATGATCTATAAACCTGGGACCCCTATGGGGTGAGGGAATTTTTTTAATCGTATGATCTATAAACCTGGGACCGCGTTGGGGTGTGACAATTTTTTTAATTGTATGGTCTATAAACCTGGGACCGCGTTGGGGTGTGACAATTTTTTTAATCGTATGATTTATAAACCTGGGACCCCGTTGGGGTTTGAGAAATATTTTGTAACCGAATAGTCCAATGAACTTGGTATTTTTCTCCCTCCATTTAAGCCTGATTAGCATCCCCGCGGATCTGAGACAACTTTCGAGATTCCCAAAGAAGCAACCGTGGATGTGTCTTTGCGTAGAGTTCAGAACATGCAGGTGGTACCCGGCAAATTGGTCAAATGGACGTTCGGCGCGGTAAAAGATGAAGTTACAGCCGATGCGATGGGTCTGATCACAATTCCAGGCCTACGAATCACCGCCACCCCCGAAACTTTGACAGTCAAAAAGTAAACCAGCACCAACGAAACCAAATTGCAACAAAAAACCTTCTGATATTCAGAAGGTTTTGTAGCCTCACCGCGACTCGAACGCGAATCTAAAGTTTAGGAAACTTCTATTCTATCCCTTGAACTATGAGGCCATAAATCGTTTACAACGCGAAAGTAATCTTTTCCCGAAGCTTCACAAAAATATATACGATTGGAAAGATTCCTATTTACCGAGATTTCGGAGGAAGACTTTTTAATTTTGCTGCGGCCTCTAAAAGGACTTCGTCAGGCTTAGCAAAGCAGATGCGAATAAGCTGATGCTTTGTTTTTTCATGCTGGAAAGCCGAGAAAGGCACCGTAGCAACACCATGATCCAGGATAAGCTTAGACGCAAACTCTACATCCGAGTCATCGGAAATCTTGCTATAATTAAGGATCTGGTAGAAGGTCGATTGCGTAGGAATAAACTCAAAGTTGCTCCCCTTTAAAGCCGAAATAAATAGATCACGCTTGGCATGATACGTATCACAGATGGCATCAAAATCAGGCCCTTCTTCTAAGAATTCCGCAAGAGCGTGCTGAGCAGGTGTGTTTACACTAAATCCTTGAAATTGCTGAATCTTACGAAACTCAACCATCAACTTTTCAGGTCCGAAAATATATCCAATGCCCCAGCCAGTAATATTAAATGCAGGTCCAAAGCTAGAGACAATTAAGCTTTTCGCTGCAAGATCTGGAACAGAAGCTAAGCTGTTGAATTTTGCACCATCATAAACAATATTGTCGAATACCTCATTGCTTAGGATCACAATGCGCGTCCCGTTGGTCATTCGTTTTAATTGATCAAGATCCTCTTCGCTGAATATTCGGCCAATTGGGTTTTGAGGATTGTTTATAATGATCATCCTCGTCTTAGAGGTGACCAGTTTTTTTACCTCGTCCCAGTCAATTCTGAAATCTGGCAATTTAAGGTTTACAAAGATTGGACGGCCACCATTAAGCTCAATAAATGGAGCATATGACTCTTGAACAGGCTCAAAAACAATAACCTCATCACCCTCTTTTATAAAAGTGCTGATGGCTGTTGTCATCGCTTGCGCCTGACCTGCGGTAATGGTGATATCTGTATTCGGATTTAAATTGGTCTTGTTCTGTTTGTTGACTAAGGCAATAATCTGTTCTCTTAATTTTGCAACCCCTTCTACCGGCGAATAGTCATTGTTTCCAAGTCTCATATACTTGCCAACCAGATCAATTAATTTCTCTGGGCAAGCAAGATTGGACATAGGAATGGCTAAGTCGATGGCATTTAGTCCCTCAGCAATTTCAAGAATTGTTGCTAAGGAATTTTTTTTAGGCGTTGAAATCTTTGACGAACTCATATTTATCACAAACTCATTATTAGCTGCAAAAGTACTAATTTTTTTTTGTCGATTTGTTCGTAAAATGAAATTAGAGGAGACAATTTTAAAGACAAATTAACATAGTTATGCTAAGTAGCACTTAATGAAGAATATCACGCACGATTTCTAATGATTTTAGACTTAGTTTAGATCCTAAGTGTAATTCATAATAATCTAACAAAAATTGGAGCATCGAGACTCTTAACTCACTGTCTATTTTGACATTATTTGAGTTTTGAAAGTTTGTTTTTAGAAGTTCGTGAAGTGTTGAACTTCCCCGCTCTTTTAAATACCGAGGATGGTTGGGAGGCATCAAAACGAATTTCCCAACGATCATATCGAAGAACGGATAATCTGGAATGTAATTATTGGTCGGTGCAAACCCTAGAAATCGGGTGAGTTGAAGCAAAAAGATTAGATGAAAATTACCAATCCCATCTTCCATAAGATCAAAAATTAGTATTGAGCTAAAAATAAATTCAAATAACTCAGGGTGGGCTTCTTCTTCACGCAACACCTTATTCAGAAGCTCCGCTAGAAAAAGAACTTGTGTTGATTTGGCTATTTCATAAGGAATGGACTGAAATGGAGTGTGTATCTTTAGCTCTTTTACGCGCTGAAGATCCCGTCCTGCCTTGAAATCAACTTCCATCTCTAGAAGTGAAAACTGTCGAAGAAGCTTTGCTTTCACAGCCGACTTTTTCCCATGAGTTCCTTGCATCATAAACGAAAGCCGGCCATGAAGCTCCGTATAGATCGTTGTAATAAGACCTGTGTCGCCATACTTGAGACTATGTAGCACGATTCCACGGGTTTTTTGAAGCATATTTCGATCGTTTATTTATTGGATTATTGAACTTTAGCCCTATCTGGTTTGCAAAAAATGCATCAACTTCTCTACTGCTCTTCCACGATGACTAACCTGGTTCTTCTCGTCTGCCGACATCTCTGCAAAGGAACGTGAATAGCCATCTGGCACAAAAATGGGGTCGTAGCCAAATCCACTACTGCCTGTCATATGGGTGGAAATAGTCCCTTTTACAACTCCTTCAAACTGATGCTCAACACCCTCAAGAATCAAAGAAATTACCGTTCTAAATCGAGCTTTCCGATTCGATTGATGCTCCATCAGCATTAGCACTTTTTTCATGTTCGCTCGTGCACTTCGCTCTTCTCCAGCATAACGTGCCGAATAAACACCTGGCTCATCATTTAAAGCCTCAATCTCTAATCCGGTATCATCGGCAAAACAGTTAAGACCATAACTCTCCCAGATATAGAACGATTTTTGTCCTGCATTTGCTTCAAGGGTAGTGCCAGTCTCCGGAATATCGGTCTCGCATCCAATATCATTCAAACTCCTGACCTCATAGTGCTCTGGAATTATTTGTCTGATCTCTTCTAGCTTATGGGCATTGTTGGTTGCAAAAACTAATCGTTTCATTGATCTATTACTTGTTTCATGCAAAATTAAACTATTTCGTGTTGGTTCATCTCTTGAATTCAAACTCGTTTTATGTCAACTAGAGATTCAGTGTAATCATTTGCCTGTTCATTCGTACTATAAAAATTATCAGTCATTGTTTCGACTTATTCATTATGGTGCAAAAATTTCAAGGTAAACTTCTCCTCGTAATTCTTGTTAGCTTTCTCCTGATTGGCTGTGTAAGTTTTAGGAATGTGAATCGTTATGCCAACGCTAGCCTTATCGGACTTCAAAAGTTCGAAGTGCTTGGGACTAGTTTTAAGCAATGCTGTATCGAAAACTGCCTTTCGGATGCAATTCAAACATTTGATTTGGAAAATAATATCTGTCCTTGCTCGTCTAGCGAGAAGGCGGATCAAGCCATGGGACTAACCTATCACGCCTTGAAAAATTACCTCACTGGACTAGCTAAGCTTTCGGCTAATTCATTGAAAAATATTGATTTAATCCCTTTCTCAAACTCAATAAATGACTCCATACTGATCTCATTGTCTTCCGATCAGATGACGGCATATGGTGCGATTACGCAAGCATTCTCAAATTCAATCACTCAAAAATACAGAAAACAGAAGCTTCGTGTCTATCTTCAGAATGGGCACGAGCCATTTACACAATTGGTGGGATTTTTAGATTTTAGCCTATCACAGAACCTGAAGGAAACTTTAGAGGTAGAGAAACTTAAACGAAAGATCGACACCTTCAATTTATTAAAAGACTCTACCCTGTCGACTTGGGATCGCCAAGAAGCAGTTTCCGACTATTATGCCAAAGTCAGAGATATAGAATCGTTAGAAAAACGCCTCGTCGCTTATTCGCGGATTTTAAGTCATCTCGTCGTCGGTCATCAGCAGTTGGTCGGTTCCTTTGATTCCACTGACTTAAATCGACTAAAAGAGGTCTTGCCACAGGCAATACATGCCTTAGAAGATCTAATTATACAGTATAATACACTTCAAGCCTTATGATTAATTTAAATGCGTTGGAGTTAACCCAGCTATCAAAACACTTCCGTGAAATGGGTTCAGCTATTCAAGATTATAGAAGGGTTAATTTTGAACACCTTTCAAAAGAGGAAGATCAGCTTCTTTCAGATTCGTGTATTGCCATTCTTCGTGCTGCTAATCAGGGTTTCGTTAAGGCAACATTGATGGCTTTTGATGATGCGGAGTCTTTCTTGAAAATCATGGATGATCTGACCGCTCAAATTCGACAGACGCTTAAAAAGCTTGCGAATATTCAGCAAGTCATTGATATAGCAACCACCGTCGCTTCATTGGCAACGTGCATTTTGCATGACGATTCTCATTTTGTTTCTCAAACATTAGATAAGTTATTATCTCTTTTAGATTAGAGATCTTGTAGGTAACCTGCGAATCGGATTTGTTGAGAATCTACGATTGTTGTTTTGTACTTAAGACTTATAAATCCCAACAAAAATGGTTATCTTGTGAGGTCTTTCGACTAATCATTAAACACTATGGCAAAGAATATTGAGATTAAATGCGTCAATACTGATAGTATTAGTCTGTTTCCTCTTGGAACAACTTTGGCTGAGGTGGCAAAATCGCTGAAGATTGAATCCCCAAAAGTTATTTTAGGTGCCTATGTCAATCATCGACCTAAGCCGCTGGATTATGAGCTCGTTAAGCCTCGGATGGTTCAATTTATTGATTATTCCTGTCGGGATGGGCAACGGATCTATTTGCGCACCCTCTCGTTTATTTTATACACCGCTATTCGTAATATATGGCCTAAGGCTCGACTGAAGATTGATCATGCCATTTCGAAAGGTTATTACTGTGAGATCGATCAGTTAGACCAGTCACTCTCAACGGCTGACGTTGATTTACTTCGGAATGAAATGCGCAGGCTTGTTCAGGAAAATCGTCCCATTGCACGGAAGATGATCCCCACAGAGCAGGCCATAGAACTATTCGATAAGATTGGATTGCACCGCAAAGCTGAGTTATACCGCGATTATGGTCGTATTTATGCTCCTCTTTATGAGCTTGACAACCAATATAATTTCTTTTATGGCCATATGCTGCCTGCTACTGGTTATGTCACCCATTTTGAGATTGAAAAATATTTCGATGGTTTGCTACTGCGGTTTCCTATTCCTGGTAACTTGAATCATCTTGAGCCAGCTATCATGCAAGATAAGCTCTTTGGGATTTTTAGAGAGCATAAAAAATGGGCCGAAATCTTAGGCGTAGAAGATGTGCCTCGACTTAATGCAGTGAGAAAATCGAACCGCCACGGTGAGTTAATTAAAATCTCGGAGGCGTTGCACGAAAAGAAAATTTCAGAAATTGCTACCACAATAACAGAAAAACGAGATCAGGTTAACATTGTATTGATTGCTGGTCCGTCGAGCTCAGGAAAAACAACATTTAGTAGGCGTTTGAGTATACAGCTTGCCGTCAATGGATTGCACGCCATTCAAGTCTCGGTGGATGATTTTTTTGTCGATCGTACTCATACCCCAGTCGATGAAGGTGGCAATTATGACTTTGAAGCCTTGGAAGCCATTGACGTGGCCTATTTAAATGATTTCTTGTTGAAACTTATGGCTGGCGAAGAGGTTAAAGTGCCTCGGTACGATTTTGAAACTGGACAGCGTAAATTTAATGGAAAGACAATGAAAATGACCAAGGACAACATCTTGGTTATCGAAGGTATTCATGGCTTAAATCCGCTATTAACGCCAAAGATTGATACGGCTAAAACCTTTCGAGTCTTTGTCTCTGCTTTAACACAGATCTCAATTGATGAACATACCTATATTCCTACCACCGATAACCGTTTACTAAGACGAATTATTCGTGATAGCAAATACCGGGGCTGCGATGCTTCAACGACTATTCAGCGTTGGCCAAGTGTTCGTAGGGGAGAGGAGAAGCATATCTTCCCATACCAAGAAAATGCCGATGTGATGTTTAATTCTGCACTTATTTATGAGCTTGCAGTGATTAAACGACATGCGAATCCACTGCTTAAACAAGTAAAAGAAGATACTGCAGAATATGCGGAAGCGGTCCGGTTGCTGATTTTTAGTTCGTATTTCGATTCGTATCCAGAGGAGGAGATTCCGCCGACATCGGTCCTTCGTGAGTTTCTAGGAGGTAGCAGCTTCGACTATTAATTTGACGGTAAACCACTGAATTAAAAAACCCTAGATAAATTATCCAGGGTTTTTTAATGAATTTATGTATTGAAAATCGATCTCTTACAATGGAATATTTCCATGTTTTTTCAATGGATTTGACATGTGTTTGTTTTGTGTCATTTCCAATGCTTGTATGATTTTAGTACGTGTTTGAGCCGGGAAGATTACCTCGTCGATATAGCCCAGTTCGGCCGCTTTATAAGGATTTGCAAAGGTGTCGCGGTACTCTTCAATTTTATCAGCCAATTCAGCTTCGGTCATTTTCTCACGAGAGATAATTTTCACCGCTCCATCGGCGCCCATCACTGCAATTTCTGCAGTCGGATAAGCGTAGTTAACATCGCCACCAATGTGCTTGCTGCTCATCACATCATAAGCACCACCATAAGCTTTCCGAGTAATAATCGTAATCTTAGGTACCGTAGCTTCAGCGTAAGCATATAGCAATTTGGCTCCATGACGAATGATACCGCCATATTCTTGTGAAGTTCCAGGAAGGAATCCAGGTACATCCACAAGGGTTACTAATGGGATATTAAACGCATCGCAGAAACGAACAAATCGAGCGCTTTTTACTGATGAGTTGATGTCAAGTACTCCAGCTAAACTATTTGGCTGGTTGGCTACAATCCCAACACTTCGGCCTGCAAAGCGAGCAAAACCAATAATCATATTCGGGGCAAAAGCAGGTTGTATTTCAAAGAAGTTATGATCATCAACAATGCTGTGGATCAATTCTTTGATATCGTATGCTTTATTTGGATCTTCAGGGATCAGTGAATTAAGACTCTCATCTTCGCGATTAACATCGTCGGTAAATGGATGTGGATGAGGTTCTTCTAGGTTATTTGATGGGATATATCCAACCAATTCGCGAATCATCATTAAGGCATGCTCTTCGCTGTCGGCTGTAAGATGAGCCACACCACTCACCGAGTGATGGGTTGATGCACCACCAAGTTCTTCTTTGGTTACATCCTCATGCGTTACTGCTTTCACAACTTCAGGACCAGTTACAAACATGTAGCTGGTGTCTTTAACCATAATGATAAAGTCGGTTATTGCTGGTGAATATACGGCACCTCCAGCGCAAGGGCCTAGGATGGCAGAAATCTGAGGGATCACCCCTGAGCTCATCACGTTACGATAAAAAATGTCGGCATATCCAGCTAAACTTTCAATCCCTTCCTGAATACGTGCACCTCCTGAATCGTTTAGTCCAATCAATGGAGCACCCATTTTCATGGCAAGATCCATGATTTTTAATATCTTATTTGCATTGGTACGGCTCATAGAACCACCAAAAACAGTAAAGTCCTGTGCATAAACATACACTAATCGACCATCCACTTTGCCATATCCAGTTACTACACCGTCCCCTTGAATTTTGCTTTTTTCCATGCCAAAATCATGCGAGCGATGGACCACAAATTTATCAAGCTCTACAAATGATCCTGGATCTGTTAAGATGGCGATTCGCTCACGTGCGGTGTTCCGGCCTGCAGCATGTTGACGATCAATACGATCCTGTCCTCCGCCTGCTTCGGCTTCTTTGTTTCGCTCTGTGAGCCTTTCGTATTTATTTTGCTGTGATGACATATTTTCTCAATTAATTGAATGAATATCCTATTCTAGTTATTGATAAATCACGATTCTGATTCTTCACCATCGATTACAACCATCAATTGATTGTTGTCTACTGTGTCGCCTTCTTTAACAGGGACTTCTCTTACGATTCCTTTGCTGCCTGCCTTAAACTCACTCTCCATTTTCATCGCTGAAAGGACAATTAGTGGCTGTCCTGCTTCAACGTGATCACCTGGCTTGACATACACTTTTACTACTTTACCGGGCATCGGACTTCTGATGGTATTGTCGCCTTGGGTTGGACCAGCTTGCATTCTGTTTTGACGGTAGCGTGCCTCATTATCGATCACCTCGATCTCATAGCGTGCACCTGAATTTTTAACGTTGTAGTGTTTAGGCTCTTTGCCCTCAACAACCTCGATGTTAATTGATTTTCCTTTATGAAGGATCGAGAATTCATGACTTCTAACCTTAACGATATCTACTTCATAGATTACATCGTCAACAGAAACCGTAAGCATATTTCCTTCTCGTTTAATCTCTTTAACGATAGCATTTCGCTTATTTAACTTGAGTTCTAGTTCCATATATTTTTTATCTAAAGCTTCTCTATTAATAATGCCTCTAATACCGATTTGATAAATTTCAGTTCAACTAAAATTGAATATTAACGACTAGAAATTAGATTCTAGAGGTGAATTTTCGCAGTTGCCTTTTCCAATTTGTCTCTTTCTTTCCTGTATGAGCAACCGTTGATTTTTTGCTGTCTTCCAATCTGAAAATATACTCTGCAAAAGTAGCAATCAATGCAAGATCGTCATCATTGGCATTTTCTTTATTCCCTGCAAGGAGAAAAGCACTATTTTTTTCAATAAAATGGGTGTTGTACTTCCCACTTCTAAAATCAGGATTTTCCATGATTCGTTCTAAAAATCCGATGGTGGTTTTAACGCCAACGATTTTATATTCGGCAAGAGCACGTCTCATCCTTTCAATAGCCTCTTCACGGGTTGGTCCCCAGACAATAAGTTTACTGATCAAGGAGTCGTAATGAATAGGGATGGTATAACCTTCATAAACATACCCATCGCACCGCACTCCTAAGCCTAATGGTTCAGAGATATGGGTTATTGTTCCGGGGTTTGGCATAAAATTATTGTCGGTATCCTCCGCAATAATTCGACATTCGATTGCATGGCCATTTTGAGTTAGCTCTTCTTGCTTGATCTGCAGCGGTTTTCCCTCTGCAATTCTTATCTGTTCTTTTACAAGATCGACTCCAACAACCAATTCAGTTATAGGATGTTCTACTTGTAGTCTGGTATTCATTTCAAGGAAATAGAAATTCAGTTGGTCATCCATAATGAATTCTATCGTTCCTGCTCCTTCGTAGTTACAGGCATTTGCTGCGGCTACTGCACAAGCACCCATTTTCGCTCTAACTTCAGGCGTTAACAATGGGGAAGGCGTCTCTTCTACAACTTTCTGATGTCTGCGTTGCACTGAACACTCACGCTCAAAAAGATGTACGGTGTTGCCATGTCTGTCTGAAAGAACTTGGAACTCAACATGGTGAGGAGAGTCTACATATTTCTCAATATAAACGGCATCGTCACCAAAAGCAGTCTTAGCTTCCGATCTAGCAGCCCTCAATAAATGGGTAACTTCCGAATCCTTGTGGACTAGTCGCATACCTCGGCCACCACCTCCAGCTGATGCTTTAATCATCACTGGTAAACCAATTTCTTTGATCTGCTTAATGGCTTCAGCTTCATTGGTAACTTTATCTGTTGTCCCTGGAACAACAGGAACTCCAGCAGAGATCATTTTCTTACGAGCAGAAATTTTGTCGCCCATCGTCTCAATAGACTCTGGTGATGGACCGATAAAGATGATGCCAGATTCGCGACAACGACGAGAAAAAGTTGCATTCTCAGATAAAAATCCATATCCAGGATGGATCGCATCAGCACCTGATTTTTTAGCAGTCGCTAATACTTTATCCATATTTAGATAGCTCTCAGAAGATGGAGCTGCCCCAATATTGTAGGCTTCATCTGCATATTTTACATGCATGGATAAACGATCGGCATCACTGAAAATAGCTACGGTCTTAATTCCCATCTCGCGACAGGTACGCATGATCCGAATAGCTATCTCACCACGATTGGCGATTAATACTTTTTTTATCGGCTTTTGTTCCATAGTTTCTTCCTTATTCTTAGATTTTCAACTCGTCAAATAAATTGACAAATAGATTCTATTTTTAATTCCATCAGCAAGAAGACCAACATAATAAACTTCGTTTAGTCTTCTTTCTGCAACTTTTTTTTGCTTATTTGCAGGGTCAAAATTAATATTTTTATGAAACTTCTGCTAATTAGTAACTCAACGATGCCCGGAGAGCCCTATCTTGAATATCCAAAAACCGAGATTCTGAGGTTTTTAGGGGCAAAAAAAACTAGTATATTATTTATTCCATA
>JAPLDS010000069.1:0-7632 GCA_026391295.1 Bacteroidia bacterium
GACTTTAATAATTACACGTATGAAAACATTTTTTAAAGGCTTAGGGATACTTGTTTTGGTGTTTCTGGTTGGTTTAATTGGTTGGATGTACTCTAACCTAAAAGATAGAAATCCGGGCTATTCAGTGGATATGAAAATCCTAGATCAGAAACCTGCTGGATTAAAGGCTGGCTTCGCAGCTTTCCCAATTACACCTGAAGTACCAGATCGGTGGGTTGATAAGAATAAAGACGCAGAGTATCATCCTGAAGATGGCGATACGTTTACCGATGGGAATGGCAATGGCGTCTTTGATGGCGTGTGGATTGCTGGATTTGGAAACTGCCGTGCAGCTAATGGTATTCATGATGATGTGTGGGCTCGCACCATGGTTATTGATGATGGCAAGACTCGAATGGGAATTGTTGTTCTAGATGCCATTGGGTTTATGAATGATGATATTATCGACATCCGTAAACGGATCCCTGCCGAAGCGGGAATGACCTATACAATTATCACCTCTACCCATACTCATGAAGGGGAAGACCTACTGGGTCTGTGGGGAAATTCCCATTTCCGAAGTGGAATTAACAAGAAATACCTCGAATACGTAAAATCCCAAGTTGTCAAATCTGTATTAACAGCGGTTAAAAATATTCGTCCAGCGAAACTTGAAGTATCTCAAGATCTTACTGGAGCTAGTGACTTATTGCTAGACTCGCGGATGCCTGAAGTTTTCGATTCTGGTCTAAGGTTGATCAAGGCAATCGATAAAGAGAATGGTGCTGTCTTAGGTTCTTTAGTGGCTTGGGCCGATCATCCAGAGACCCTATGGAGCGACAATCTTTTGATCTCTTCTGACTTTCCTCACTATGTGCGAGAAGGTGTTGAAAAAGGGGTGTTCAATAAGGATAGCCTAATGAAAAAAGGTATTGGCGGGGTTGCCGTCTATATTAATGGGGCAGTTGGAGGGTTGATGACCACCCATCCTCGCATGTCCATTAAGGATCCATTTACATCTCAAGAATATAAAGAGCCTACATTTGAGAAGACTGAAGCACAAGGGAAGAAATTGGCTCTATTAGCCTTGAATGCAATGGATAAGCCAACGGATACTATCGACACAGCTGCTATCTCTTTAATCACAAAAACAATCTATCTGTCTATCTATAATACTAACTTCAAATTGGGAACTGCCTTAGGTGTTCTTGATCGTGGTACTACAGGTTGGATGAAAATGCGTTCTGAAGTCTCAGTGTTTAAAATTGGACCACTCTCTTTTGCAACTGTGCCTGGAGAGATTTATCCAGAAATTCTGAATGGCGGGGTAGAAACTCCTGAAGGTCAGGATTACAAGATCGCTCCAGTCGAAGTTCCAGCTGTTCGGGAGCTGATGAAAGGAAAATATAAATTTGTGTTTGGACTGGCCAATGATGAGATTGGCTACATTGTTCCAAAGAGTCAATGGGATGAGAAGAAACCATTTACCTACAAAAGAGACGGTGCTCCTTATGGTGAGGTTAATTCATTAGGTCCGGAAACGGCTCCTGCCCTGCATCAGCATTTGAAAGAGTTGTTGAATGAATTAAATCAGCACTAACAGATGATTATTCGGATTCTTAAAAAAATCGCACTTGGCCTTTTAGTGCTGCTAATTCTTTCTGGAGTATTTCTAGTGACTCCACGTCTCTGGTCTGCTGTTAATTCCGCTAAGGCGCCTGTGGGCTATGGCTCCTTGGTGCCTACCTATGTGGCAATTAAATTAGGGATCGAGACGATGATAAACAGACGGCCTCCAGTGCCTTCAGATATTCAAGAGATTAAAAATGTGGAGTATAAGAATATCAATGGCAAATCGTTGCAGTTCGATATTTACAAACAAAAATCGCTTAAGTCGACTGCTCCACTAATTGTGTTTATTCATGGTGGTGGATGGAAGAGTGGTGACCGTGCCGATTACTTGGTTTATCTATTGGCATTTGCGAAAAAGGGGTACGTCACAGCAACGGTATCTTATCGTCTTTTAAATCTGGCTCCTTATCCTGCTTGTGCGGAGGATATTACCGATGCGGTGGCTTGGCTATATCAGCATGGAGATCAATATGGTTATGATCCAGATCGGATTGCCCTTGTGGGTGGATCGGCTGGTGCTCATCTCGCGATGCTGGCTGCCTACGATTGGAAAAAGAGTGGTTCATTACCAGATACGTCAACTGTTCTTAAGCATAAGGTGAAAGCAGTGGTCGACATCTATGGCCCGACGGACTTTACCACCGAGTTCTCGCGCACAAATCCTACTGTTACTGGATTTCTTAAGAGATCATATGCTGAAGCACCTCAGCTGTATGTCGAAGCTTCGCCAATTCATTATGTCAGGTCGAATAATCCTCCGACGATGATTCTGCATGGTACTTCCGATCAGATTGTCCCCATTAGTCAGTCAGACCTATTGAAATCAAAATTGGATAGCTTAGGTGTTCCTGCTGTTTATTATAAAGTGCCAGGTTGGCCTCATACCATGGATGCTATTGAGCGAGTGAATAAATATTCGGAGGCTAAGATGACCGACTTTTTTGATCGATTTTTAAAATAGGACTTGGTCTGATCTAATTTAATATAAAAACTTGTTAAGATGAGAATTGTAAAACGCATAGGGTATGGATTATTGATTTTTCTAGCTAGTTGCCTAGTAGTTTTGTCTGTTCCGCGAATTTGGTCTGCTATTAATTCGAAAAATCCGCCAGTTGGGTATCATTTTGTTATCCCTGGTTACCTTGCAGTGGGGTTAGGGATAGAAAAATTAATCGATATGAACCCGGCTGTGCCTTCAGACATTGAGGTGATTAAAGATATTGAATATAAAAATGTCAATGGTAAATCACTTCAGCTCGATATCTATAAGCCGAAGGTTAAGACTAAACCTGGACTTTTAGTTTTTATTCACGGTGGCGGCTGGCGCACGGGTAAACGTTCCGATTATAAAGTCTATACTGTTGCGTTTGCAAAAAAAGGGTATATGACGGCTACGGTATCTTACCGTCTGCTTAAAGACAGTCCATATCCTGCTTGTGCAGAGGATATTTCAGATGCGATACAATGGTTTTACAAACATGGGGAGCAATATGGGTACGATCCAGATCGTATCGCACTAATTGGAGGATCCGCAGGAGCACACTTGGCTTTGCTTGGGGCATACGACTGGAAGAAGTCGCAACCGGTCAAGGATAGTTCGGCGGTTCAGAATAGCCCACGCCATATCAAAGCGGTAGTAGACATCTACGGACCGATTGATTTAACCACCTCGTATGCTCAAAACCAAATTTTGGTTACCTCATTTATGGCACATCCCTATAGCGAGGCTCCGCAGATCTATAAAGAGGCTTCTCCAATACAATATGCGACTAAAAATGCCCCTCCGACAATGATTCTTCATGGAACTTCAGATGATTTGGTGCCAGTGATCCAGTCGGATATTTTAAAAGCAAAATTGGATAGCTTGGGTGTGCCTAACGTATATTACCGTGTGCCAGGTTGGCCTCATGCTATGGATGCTGTTCTTCGTGTGAATGAATATTCACAAGAAAAAATGAATGGCTTCTTTGAAAAATACTTGAATTGACCCAAATCTTTAAACTAATTAAGTCTTATTTTTTAACTAAACAATGGCTTTCTGAAGGGACTTATCCTTCTTAATTACTTCCGAAAGTTGTGTTCTTATAACTAAACTCTATGCAAGAAAAAAAATGGTACCCTTGGTTTGTGGTAGGCCTATTGTGGTTTGTCGCATTGCTTAATTACATCGATAGGCAGATGCTCTCAACCATGAAGCCTTCCATGATGGTTGATATTGCGGAATTAGAAACTGCGGCCAATTTTGGTCGATTAATGGCTATTTTCCTTTGGATCTATGCGTTGATGAGTCCAATCTCTGGCATCATTGCCGATCGGCTTAATCGTAAATGGATGATTGTGGGTAGTTTATTTGTTTGGTCAGCTGTGACTTTATTGATGGGCTTTGCCAAAACATTTGATCAATTGTATGTCTTGCGTGCCTTAATGGGTGTGAGCGAGGCATTCTATGTTCCCGCTGGCTTATCATTAATTGCCGACTATCACCAAGGCAAGAATCGATCTTTAGCTATCGGCTTTCACATGACGGGCATCTATCTTGGTCAACATTCATTTGGTTTAGTGGGGATGCTATACAGTCTAGTACTTATCTTTTTCTTGAAAGAGAAGAAAGCGTATACCATCGATACATCTAAGATTATTTCACTCTGGGATGATTTTAAGGGAGCTTTCAAAGGTGTTGGGATCTTACTTGGAAATATCTCATTCTGGGTTATTCTATTCTATTTCTCAGCCCCGAGCTTGCCAGGATGGGCAACCAAAAGTTGGCTCCCTACCCTCTTTGCGAATAATCTTCATATTGATATGTCGCAGGCGGGTCCTATGGCTACTGTTACCATGGCCATGTCCTCTTTAATTGGGGTCTTACTGGGTGGATTTTTCTCAGACAAGTGGATACAACGCAGTTTACGTGGACGAATTTATACCGGTGCAATTGGTTTGGGTTTGACAATTCCAGCAGTTCTATTAATTGGTTTTGGACATGAATTCTTGCCAATTGTAGTCGGAGCTTCAATGTTCGGCTTAGGATTTGGTATTTTTGATGTCAACTGTATGCCTATACTTTGTCAGTTTGCGTCCCCTCGTTATCGAGCTACGGGATACGGACTGATGAACTTAGCAGGTATTTCAACTGGAGCTTTAATAACCACGTTTTTAGGGAAGTCTGCTGACTCTGGTAATCTAAGTCGCGACATTGCTCTATTATCTATTTTTGTAGTGATGGCATTAGTGTTGCAGCTAACCATGCTGCATCCTAAAACAGCAAATATGACTGAATAATTAGATTATTATGGGATTAAAACGACCCCGTAGATTTATTACTCCGGAAACAGAGCGGAAAAACGAATCCTAAATCTTCAAATTTGGATTCTAGAAACGAGGTCAAAAACGCATTTTTTTAACTTGTTTTTACAATTAAAGATACATATTTTAACATATTTAAACAAATAATTCTTGTTTATTTTCGCTTAATTTATTTATATTTAGCTTGTTACATGACTTGAATATAATTTAATAATATTATATTTAATTTATGGATTTTTATCATTTTATCTTTAGATTTGTAACCTAAATTATATCAAATTAATTTTTAAACTTTTGTTTATGAAAAAGTATTTTAGTCTAGCTAGCTTATTATTTGTAGCTCTTATATTTGTTGTAGGTTGTAAAAAAGAGACTCCTGCACCAACTGCCGAATTTACAGCAACTGTTCAAGACGGGGTTGTATATTTTACGGCTAACGTAACGAATGACACGAAATATGAGTGGGATTTTGGTGATGGTAGCTATATCAATACTATTAAAGCACCGGTTCATACCTATTCTCAGCTTTCAACACCTCAAAATATCAATGTTTCATTGACTATTAAGGGTCCTGGTGGCGAGGTAACTGTTAAACAAGTAGTAGTTGTTCCTGCCAAGACTAAAATGCAATATCTTACAAGTGGTAAAGATGCTACAAAATCTAGAAGATGGAAATTAAGCAGTACTGCACTGGGTTTCACAATTGCCTATGCTAATGCTAACTTTACCACAGTAGGTGGTCCTTATCCTGCAGGTATTTTGAGTGCTGTCGGACTTGCTAAGGCTTACGGTGATGAATTTGTATTTAAGGGTGATGGTACTATGACTGTCGTTTCTAAAGGTGGTGGAATTTTTGCAAGTATGGCTTATTGTATGGGTACTGGTACTGCAATGGCGGTTAGTTACGGTAGTGGTGGTATCGCTTATACTTCAGCTTTCACAGCACCAACAGGTGCTACGTTTACAATTAATGAAAATAAAAACTTTGTGCTTCCTACTGCTGCAGGTGATGTAACTTATCCTGGAGTTATGACTTTGAGCTTCACAAACGGTGGGTTCCTTGGATTAAAAGATTTTACCAGCGAGTGTATCATCAAGAAATTAACAGACACTACGATGGATGCAGTAATATTCTATGCACATCCTGCATATGGTGCTAAGCCAATGCTTTGTTTGATTGCAACTTTTGATGCAATTTAATTATACCTTATTATCCGATTTTTAATCGGAACAAAAAAGGCCGTTTCATTCGAAGCGGTCTTTTTTTTGTCTAAGCGTGAAACTATTGTCTTTAGATATAACTATAATTTATACTTTAGCCGATAGAAATTAACTGGGTTATATATTATAGAATCTAATTTTCTCTAATAGCCAGTAAGGTGAATATCGATTGATGAAAATGAGATTTGGAATTCTTTGTGTGCTCCTTCAGCTGATGATTATTCCGCTCTTTTCGCAACCACGCATTACGATTAGCGGACAAATAAAGGCGGCTTCCACAGGCGAGGATCTGATTGGTGCAGTTGTTTCAATAAAAGAATTCCCATCTCTTAGTGTGGCAACCAATGCATATGGATTCTTTTCCCTTTCTCTCCCCATAGGCACTTATGAGTTAACTGCTCAGTATACTGGGTATAAATCACAAAGTACCCCTGTCAAGCTTGATAAGTCTCTTAAGCTTAATTTCTCTTTATTGGATCAATCCCGTGAATTAAACGAAGTGGTGGTTTACAGCAAGCGCCGTGATGAAAATGTCTCCTCTACCAAGATGGGAATGGTAAAGCTAGACCCCACAGAGATTAAAAATATTCCAGTTCTCTTTGGAGAAAAAGATTTGTTGAAGACGATTCAGCTCCTGCCTGGAATAATCCCTGTTGGGGAAGGGAGAAGTGGGTTTAATGTGCGTGGCGGAGGTTCTGATCAGAACCTAATCTTACTGGATGAGGCTACTGTCTATAATGCTTCTCATCTCATGGGGTTTTTCTCCGTTTTTAACTCCGATGCGATAAAAGATATCTCCGTGTTTAAAGGTAATGAGCCTGCGGAATATGGGGGTCGTCTATCGTCTGTCATTGATTTAAAGATGAACGATGGAAACGATAAGAAGTTTGGAGTTAGCGGAGGCATTGGTCTGATCTCTTCCCGACTTTTAGTTGAAGGGCCTATTGTGAAAGATAAGGGCTCATTTATTATCTCGGCACGACGCACCTATGCGGATCTGTTTTTAAAGGCCTCGCCCGACACATCCATTAATAAGGCGGTTCTCTATTTTTATGATCTCAACGCCAAAGCAAACTATCGGATCAATGCAAAGAATCGAATTTATCTCTCTGGCTATTTTGGCAAAGATGTCCTTGGATTTGGCAATACATTCGGTCTGAATTGGGGCAATACGACGGCAACTTTTCGGTGGAATCATCTCTATTCCGATCGTCTATTTTCTAATTCATCTTTGATATTTAGCGATTATAATTATCAGATTAACATTAATAGTGGCGTTAAGATGAATATCATCTCACGAATTCAGGATTATAGTTTGAAGCAAGATTTCCAGTATTTCGGTGATAATAAGAACACCCTAAAATTCGGTTTTAATGAGATCTACCACCAGATCATTCCAGGTGCTATCACAGCGATAACGAATGTGAGTTTGAAAAGCTTGACAAATAAATATGCACTCGAGCATGCAGGTTATTTTACGCAACTGATCAACTTAAC
>JAPLDS010000069.1:7705-26552 GCA_026391295.1 Bacteroidia bacterium
ATACCACAGGCAATATTGCATCTACAAACGAGTATAGCTCTGGCAAATTTGTAAAGTCGTATTTGAACCTTGAGCCACGTTTGTCGATTAATTATATCTTAAATGCTGAAAATTCGATCAAGACCTCCTATGCGCGAAACGTGCAAAACTTGCACCTTCTTTCTAATTCTACCTCTGGCAATCCAACTGATTTATGGATTCCTTCCAGCAACAATGTAAGGCCTGAATTGGCTGATCAGTTCTCGACCGGATATTATCGTAATTTCAAGGAGAACCTATATGAGTTTTCTGCGGAGGTTTACTACAAGAAATTAATGAATCAGATCGACTATAAAAATGGGGCAGAGCTTAATTTCAATGAGAATGTTGAATCGCAGATTCTCTTTGGGAATGGTCGTGCCTATGGATTGGAACTTTATCTTAAGAAAAAACAAGGACGATTAAATGGCTGGATTAGCTATACCCTGTCTCGCACCGAACGCAAATTCGATGGGGTTAACCGAGGAGCTTATTATCCCGCTAAGCAAGATCGTACGCATGATATCTCCATTGTAGGTCTTTATGAACTCAATAAGCGTTGGTCGTTATCGGCTACATGGGTTTATTACACAGGAAATGCAGTTACATTCCCTAGTGGGAAATATGTATTAGATGGGAAGACGATGTTTTACTATAAAGATCGAAATGCCAATCGGATGCCAGATTATCATCGCTTAGATTTAGGTGCAACCTGGATTAGAAAGCGCACCGCAAAGTTTGAATCTAGTTGGACATTCTCGCTTTATAATGCTTATGGGCACGACAACCCGTATACGATTACTTTCCAGGACAGCAAAACGGATCCAACGAAGACAGATGTCATTCAGACAACTTTGTTTAAGCTTGTTCCTTCATTTACTTATAATTTTAAATTCTAAGCGAATGAGATACAAGAGTCTATTGATACTGATTTTAGTCTCCTCTTTCTTCACCTCCTGCAAGAAAGTCATTCACCTTGATCTGAATAGTTCAGAACCGCAGCTATTTATTGAGGGGAATATTTATGACCATTCTGGACCATTTAATGTAAAGCTTTATTATTCCGTAAATTTTGACCAATCGAATAATTATCCACCTGCAGTTGGAGCAACAGTCTCAATTGCAGATGATTTAGGAAATTCAGAGCAGTTAACAGAGAAGGCTCCAGGTATGTTGTATTCCTCCAATTGGAGAGGCATCTCAGGGCGAACTTATATCTTAAAAGTTAACCTTGCAGGCAAGATATATACTGCAACCTCGACTATGCCTCCTGCAACACAAATCGCATCTATATTCTTTCAAAAGAGTTTATTTGGGAATGAGCTGTTTACAGGCATTGATTTCTCCGATAATGGAAACTCATCGAATTATTACCGGCTAGTCTACTTTGTAAATAATGTTCAGCAGTCAGAAATTCATGTGACCGATAATCGACTGAGTCAAGGAAAAACGATTACCTACCTTATCCGACCATCGGATTCTGCTCCCAAATTAAAACCTGGCGATAAGGTTACCATTCGGTTGGAAGCAATTGATCAGGGGGTATTTGAATATCTCCGAACAGCTAGTCAAATGAGAGGTCAGTCAGCTTCTCCAGCCAACCCAATATCGAATATTAGCAATGGGGCTTTAGGCTATTTTAATGCTAGTGCCTCACGATCACTTTCTGCAATTGTTCCGCAGTAATCTCTAGAAGAGTAGTATTTCGTATCGTCTAGCTATTTAATTACCAGGCAGTGGGCTTTCATTAACCAGTTTGATGGCCTCTTCTTCAAGGATGGTTCCTGTCATCTCACCCAATGAGGTGCGACTAACATAGTTGTATCGCTCAAAACCACCAAAATCTTCTTTGGTAAGCATGTACCCGAAGGCATCGTTTGTCAATCCAAAAAGAAAGGGTTGCTTACTTTTCATCTTCCGTTTGATGTAGAACCCAATATTTGGCAAAGCTTCACCTGGAATAGTAACCACCTGGGCAGAACCAATATTTAAGAGGTTCATCCGTGTAGTAACTTTTGAATAGTCGGCATCTTTCCCTGCAGCAGCGGCTAACGGCGAGTGTTTGAAAACATAGCGCATCATCTCCGAATCAATTGGGAAGGTAATAGGTTTAGAAACACAGTAAAGGATTGGGTTCTCTGATGCTGTTGAGGGCTCAATAATGCGAAGTGCTTCATCAGCTAACAAGTTGCCAATACGGAGACATTCCTCCCAGTTATTTGCCTCTTTGCCATTCTCTAGTCTGACATCAGCTGTCACCATACCACCTTGTGCACTATTCATAAAGATGGCCATTCCGCCCACTTTCGATTCGATACGGTCGTAAAGGGGTCCGCACAGATCAGGACTAATTAATTTGCGACCCGTGCCTAAAATTTCAGGATGAACCGCGTAATTAACTAATGTGCCAATGGTTTTTCCTTTGTTCGCGCCAGCTAAGGCGATCGCTTGAATCACACCGCACCGTGGATCATACAATTGAGGCGCATAATAATTAAAGGCTATTTTTCCTTTTGCTTCACCCACTGCAGTGCGCAGTGAAGCTGGCTCTAATTTCGAAACTGCTTCATTTACGGCATCCGCAATTTGCGTAACGCACCAGTCGAGGTATTTTAAATCAGCACCCGTATTCCCTTTCTCGTCAGTAAAGCCATAAGCATCGGGACAGCTATGGGCATGTGTAGCGCCTATAAGGATATTTTCAGGTGCAATACCCTTGATGAGTTTGCGTGAACGATCACCCAGGTAGGCAGGCCATCCCAAGTTGTCGACACCCACGATCGCAATCCGTGTGCCCCCTTTTTCTAGCACAAAGGCGCGCACGGTAAGATCACCTTTAAAGCCAATAGGCATCTCTGGAGTACCCATCCCACCTGAGATTGGAATTAAATGATCAGGGGTTATTTTGCGCATGGCTGCACCAGCTCTAAATTCTTGTGAATAGCCACTGAAAAGTAGAAAAAGAAAAAGACTAAGGAGGGTAAATTTTTTCATTTTAGTTGATTTTTATAGAATTTTAATAGATGTAAATTGGATTGGTATAGACCCATGGGATTAGTTTTCCTTGCAGATTTAAGCTCATTTCTATCCGGTAGGTTCCCTTCTCGATGGGTTCTGAAAAGGAAAATTGATAGGCATTGGCTGTCGAAGTGTTTATGGTCTTGCCATTGTGAACTAATGTAAATTGACCCGGCAGTGGTGATGATGCTTTTAGATTTTTTAGCTGATCTATTTTTATCGAATCACCTAGAATACCGGTGATGCTATCCTTGCTATTGGTCCCATAAAATTGAAAACCTTTGGCATCACCTAAGCTTTTAAAGGCAATAAACAGATGCCCTTGCTTCATATTTTTTCCTAGTGAAGACGTCGTCAGACTATCGCTCATCACATAATTGGTGACATAATTAAAGCCTGTCTGGTAGGTATCAACAAGTAATTTAAATACCCATCCACTTTTGTCGGGAGCACTAAAAATCCATTTATTCCAGAATTTCACCTCCATCGTATCTAGGTTATGTGCATTGTTCCCAACCCATTGTATCCTTCCATCAGGCAGATAACGAGCACGAAGATTTTGATTCTCATGTGCATCAATTGCTGAGAAGCCAACAATTTTACGGGTGTTATTCAATGAATCCCAATGAGCTAAAATCGGGGTCTGAGGATCAAAAAACTGTCGTAATACCCAATGACGATAAGCACCACCATTGACTAACACATCAAACAAGATGGGCACAGGCGATTGATCTTTCGTGTCGGTGTGGAAGTTGTAGATCTCCATCCCTTGGAAGTCGGGATTAATCCAGTTATGCTCTTCTTCGCTATGGGCGTAAAAAACAATCCCTCCATTTGATACGATTTTTTTTGCGATTGAATCTCTATTGGCATTCCATTTAATGATTGCAGGATGAAGAGGCCAAGCACAGAAACCTTGCTTTTCAGTCCCCGGTTCTATTAGCACTCCATCATGAAAACCTCTGAATCCTTTGGGTAGCGTGTCGATATCACCATGAGGATGATCGGTTAGAAAAATGAAATCAATCCCATCTGTTTTTGCTGCTGGGATTAGATCGTCTAGAGTTCCCCGACTATCATGCGAGAGGTAGCTATGCACATGCATAACACCTCGATAAGTGTTTAAATTTATTTGTGCTGATGGCTCCTTGCGCAGCTTTGCCAATTCATTTACCTCTTTTTCATAGCTTGGATAAGTAACCCAATGATGCCAAATACCTGGTGTAAATTGGATAATAAGTAACAGTCCTATTAGTCCTAAGAGACCAAGAAGTAGGTATTTTAGAATTCGCTTAACAATTGTCATGTATTACTTCTTAGCTTGTTCAGTGATAATATCCGATAGATGACGGAACAATTCAAAGGTGTATTCACCCATATTAGGTCCAAACCAACCCATTGTTTTAGGCTCATACGCATCGAAATAGAAGTATTTACCTGGAATAATATAGCCGACATAACTTCCATTGAAGCTCGTTACGTTCGCGTTATAGCCCTTGGCTGCTAAAGAGTTTTTAAGTTGAAGTGCGAACTCACCACTGAAGTCGCAAGGGGCTGTCAACCAAATTAAATTACCAATTTTAATCGTTTGAAGGTAAACATTCTCTGGTAACGGCATCAATTTATTACTCAGCCACGTTGTGAAATTAATCTTCGTTGTTAAGCGGATGTGATAGGGTGGCAAGGCAACTTTTAAACTCATTGATGAAAGATCGATTTTTTCTTTTAATTCAACTTTTGGCAAGTAAATATTAAGACTGTCGGCAAGCGATTCGCCAATATTTTTTGGTCTTTCAAAGCCTTGACCTTCGCCAGAAGGACTTTGGCTACCTACTGATCCACCGCAGAAAATAGCAAGATCAACAGTGCCTTGTTCCATCTTCCTTTGCCAATAGCCAGGATAGTCGGCACTAAACTCCATGTTGTCGGCTCCCAGCGTAGTAGAGTGAGCTCCAAAGGAACCAATCACCGCCTTCCGACCTCCAATTTGCTCGATCGAGATAAAACTGAAATCACCATTTTTTGTCCCTGATTCACCAACAATTCTATTGTGGGTATAACGCGAAGCATTAAAACTTCCATTTCCAATCCTTGCTGGATGAAGATCTGCAATAGCGGAAGTAACAACTTTGGAGATCTGAAGAACTAACCATTTATTTATGTTTGGGTTTGCTTTCCCGGCAAATTGCTCTCCAATAAATCCAGGCCCCCAACCTCCAATACTTGAATGAGTGTGTGAGGCAGAATAAAACACTTGACTGCGGTGAATACCTTGCTTCTCCAATAAAATGGTTGCCTCATCAATGATGTTTGGAGGCATTATTAAGATGTCGGCACCAACAATAACCACTAACTGAGTCCCAACTTTAATTGCCGCTGCCTTGACAAACACGCTGTCATGAGCCCCAGTCGCATTCTTCCCCTTACGCGCACCATATCCGGCCAAAGGAGCCTCCTTGAATTTTCCAGCCTCCACATTGTCTTCAGCATTGCCAACACTCGGGGTGATGCTGACTTTGGCAAACCCTGCGTTAATAATATCGGTGCTTCGTGTTAGATTCGTTTTTAGACTATCTATTCGAGCCTCCGTTTTTTTATAGTAATCGGCTTGAAAATACGGTGTGCTGTCAATAGACGTGGTGATCAGAAAAAACACCACCAGGAGAATCCCGATGAGTGTGCCCAGAATAGCACCGATAATAATTCCAACTTTTTTTATCATACTAGGTAAAATTTAACCGCTTAACTCTTTTCAATATTACGATAGAAAATGGTACAAAACTGATTGTATTTTATTCAATATCTATCCTTTATTAACACAAACATCTAAATTTATCATTGATTAGATCTAACTTCATTGTTAAACTTCCAAGGCTTACCGCTTTGGATACAGGTTAATCTCTTTTTGTCCTTTTAATACGGGAATTTAAACTTTTATAAAGGTCCCCTTTTTATACATATAATAAAGTAATCCGTACTCAATTCCTAAACGTCCAATCGACTTAAAGGAGAGATAGTAATCCCCCATAAATTGCTCCAATCCAGAGAACAGCTTATGCGAAATTTGTGTGAAATCAATAAAGTGAACAGCCATATAAATTGCGATGCTGTTCATTCCAATCACTTTAAGCCAGAAGGCCCATCGCTGATATCCTTTCACGTCAATGATATAATAAAATATTCCCATCAATAAGAAACTTAATCCCGAGGAGTAGATCACAAACGTTGGATTCCAGATTGGTTTAATAATTGGAAACCAGACGCTGAGAATTTGTCCACTTATCATAAGTGCAATCCCTGTTCCAATTAATGCACTTGTTTTGCGGATCTGCAGATTAGACGAGCTTATCCAGCGGAGGTTTAATTCACTCGCTCGAAGAATTGTACTAGCAAAGACGCCGCTCATCACGGTGGCGACAAAACCTAAAGAACCCAGAAACCAGGCATAGGGAGCAGGCGCATCGTCAAAGCGACCAAAGACGAGTTGCTCGACATATTTTGCAATGTTTGACTCGCGTGTGAGCACTCCAGCGTCATGCCCTAGAACGGCAATGAATTGTAAGATGGCCCAATAAACAAGTAAGAGGCCGGCTGTAATTCCAAGTTGCGATTTCAGATTTACTCGGGTATAGATGATCACACTAAAGAAATACCCGATCGCGATTGACTGAAGGGTATCGTGAATGATAAACATTTTCGAAGGATCGAGCGTAAGTAAGTTACATTGCGAAATCATTCCAAGAATAAAGAGTATCCCAGCACGCTTGGCTGCATGAGCATAGATCTGTTTCATAGAATCCCCTAACGCAAGACGTTTACTGAGTGAAAAGGGGATCGACATCCCTACCATAAATAGGAATAGTGGCATGATAAGATCGTAAAAATGAAATCCTTCCCATTGCTGATGCTCCATCTGTACCGCCAGCGCATTGAAAAATGGGTTATTATTTGCTTTGGCTAAATCTTCAACGACATGACTTCCTCCAATGATCCAAAGCATATCGAACCCTCGCAAGGCGTCTAATGAGGCTAAACGGGTAGGTTTCTCCATAACTATTTTTTCAGTTTTTTAGGTGTATGTAGAATCTTTCGAATCTTCTTCTCATAAGCATCAGCATAGGCACGCATCCCATAATCGGTCGAATGAATTCCATCAACAGTGCCATCCATAGGCATGTTAATCTCTTCATATGAAAGATAGAATAGATCATGAATTCCTTCAGCTTTAAGCTTTTCAAAGGCCGCTTTTGATGCTTTGTTGGCCTTCGCATAAGATTCCAGCTTTTTCTTGTCTACAAAGCCATCGTTATACCCTGGGTGTTCGACAAGTAGAATGGGCGTTTTGTGAAGCGTTCGGATCTGCTGAACGGCTTCCCGCGTAGCTTTCTCGATCTCTTCTGCTGAACGACCAACCAGATTGGGTAGGCAATCTAAGATATAGAGTTTAGCATCTATCTCGTTGATGAAATTGAGTACCTCTTTTTCGAGTAACCCATTTCCTGAAAAGGCTAGATTGAGAAGTGGATAGGGGAGTTCACGGTTCAGAATACCCGTCCAGGCCATGCCAGGCCTTGAGGCACATCCTCCTTGTGCAATGGATGTTCCATAGACCACCAGCGGTTTCTCAGTTGACGGTGGTATCCATGTTAACTCAGCCTCTTTTGATATCCCAATCTCCATCCATTTTACATGGTTGTAGAGGGGGAGGAATAACTGATATTCACGATTCGTAGGTTCGCTAGCAAATGAGTTGAGATTCTTAAACGTATATTTTATCGTATCTCCGAATGAGTAGACACCTGCACTCCAAATAGCTTTACCTTGACTATCTGACGTGTAGAGGTCAAGACCACTGATGCCGGTATTTGGCATATGTGGAAATACTTGAGGACCCGACACCTGATAAACAACTTTGATCTCCGAGGCATTGGTCTTAAATCGAATCGTGATGCCCGCACAGTTTTCTGATAGCCCCCACACATCCGATCGCACCTTTGCTTTAGCACGAAGTGGAAGTCTGCCAAAGGTCCCTTTCAACTCTTCATTCCAACCGACTCCTTGTAAAATAGGGCTTGATTGTTTCTGAACATCGTACCAATTGATACTTTTCTTGACAGAGGTTATAAGTGGAATTTGACCTCCTCCCTCACTTTTTTGCTGGGCACCAACGGAGCTCGCAAGTAAGATAAGCGTGATTATTAGGAACGATTTTTTCATTTTCAAGTTCTATTTCTTAATAAGTACCGATTTGATCAACGGGAATGGAATGCCACGGAACAAGATATGGTTTGTAGTCGATAGGCTTTGAAGGATGGTTGTCTGTTTTTAAAAGCTGATTATTTAAAATCTCAAACCGTTTTGAAGTTCGTATTGTTAAGGATTGCGCATTGATGGCAAGGTTGTCTGATGCAAAGTTGATATCGGCATTGGTGAGTAAGTTTTTTAAGGCCGGATAACGATTTTGCCATAAGTCGCTCTGCCATTCAGTGGTGTGCATTGCTTTGTACATCGGATGAACGGTGTCATTAATAGACTCAGTCCATCTTTTGTCACCCCATAAGGATTGGCTTATCGCAGCATGACAATCGGCAAAAATATTTCCTTCAATGAAATTATCTTTCCCTCCATGAATCTGAACTCCTCCAAAAAGATTGTTTGATGATCGCAAGAATAAGTTTTCGTAGATCCCAAAACCGCAAATGGCATCATCAAGACGCACGCCTGCTGCCATCCGAAGATTAGGAACGCCAATATCTTTGAAGAAATTCCACCGGATGACATTCCCTCTGAATAGTGGATTGCCCCACACATCGATCGCCCCTTGGTCATCTGACTCACTCACACAATTCTCAAATTCATTTAATTCAACAAGCATATCGTTCCCTTCAAGACGAATGCCACTGCTTGGAATATCTTTAAATTTGCAGTTTCGAACTTTTATGCCAACTCCATCAAGGACAATGGCTGGGGTATAAGTACGGTCTACGCGAGATAGATTGCTAATGCTGCAATTTTCGATCACACTTCCTGATGAAATGAGTTTATGTTGATCGCCAACATTGATATCGATACCTCCTCTGCCCATGCTTTTAATAGTACAGGAGTGGATTAATTGATCACTTCCACCTTTAATTTTTATTCCCAATCCGGAGCTATTACTGATCGAACAATTGGCCAGCGTTAGATGATTGCAATCTTGAAATAACATCCCATCACCTCTGACATATTGAATGTTAAGCCCTTTGATGGTTAGGTAATCACAGCCTTGAGCTTGAATCGCTGGTCCTTGCAGACTTAACACCATCTGGTCAAGTTTGTCTTTGGTTTTCGGAAAATACCAGATCTTCTTTTCTTGAAGGGAGATGCACCATTCGCCCGGGGTATCGAGTTCTGAAAGTGCATTAACAACATGCCATTTACTTTTTGCAAATCCATAAAAATTGGTGGGCGGGACTAGCTCTATAATTGAATCTTTCGCAGAATAGCCTTTGAATTTCTCGTATGCGTCGGCCCAAAGATGGAACCAGTATCCATGAAGCCACACATCCTGGTCGGCAGCCCAACGCAAAGTACGTTCGCTTTTAAAATCTTTTAAAGCGATTAAGGTGTCCCGATTATTAGGCCATCGTGCCATTTTCTGAGGTATACCATGGTTGAAAAGTTCAGGTACTGGGAATGTGGTGAAGTTCGGACCCGTTTTTGCCGATCTGGCACTTGAGAATCCACCAAAAGTCAAACTATCTAGCCCACTGATCTGATTGTCTTCAAAGCTGGCTACTCTTACTTTCGATTTTGCATTCTTTGGTAGTCGCAATAAAACTTGTGGGTCAGATTCTCGCTTCCAGTTTTTTAAGTTCCGACCCCCGTTAAGCGTAACTTGCTCAGTTGCCGCCGAAGAGCGAATCAACAGTGGGTTTCTCTTCGTTCCTGAATTTTTTGCGTTAAGCTTAATCGGCTCAGTTAATTCGTAGCTCTTTCCTTCGACGATTATTTCAATAGTCCCTTCAGGCAGGTACTTGTTATTCATAAGCTGTGATACTGCTTTGAGGGCTAAATTTAAGTTAGCATAAACAATCTTTTTTTGGCCTGATTTTTTTTCATTCGCTTTTATGGCTGAAACATAAATGGTTGCTGCAGATTTTGGTGCTATTGGTATCGCGGTATGTTTTAATTGATTTACTCCATCAATTTGCTGTTCTAATTCAGTAACCATTAATTGATGATGAGCCGGAAGGACAGCAAGGTTTTTTGCTTTCGCTAAAGTTGCTTTACAGTCTGTATTCAAATGCGCAGTGAACTGGGCTTTAGCCAAACGAAGATAGATTAACGACTTCCACTCCTCGGGGACCGAATCGGTTGAGAGAATCGATTTGTACTGGCTTATTGATTCACTTATCTGCTTGTTTTTCCAAAGTTCATCAGCCTTGCGCAGATTGTTCTCAAGGTTTTTGCTTTGTGCAAAACAAGTTGAGATGCCAAAAAGAAATATAAAATAGAATGGCAGATGAGTCGTTTTCATCATTGGAGCTGTTTAGGATTATTCACGAATTGTTAATGGGTTATAAATATATAATTTTAATCGATCATTTAAAATTTGATTTTACTGATTCCGTGGTTTTTAAAGTCATAATTTATATTGCGTAGTATGTTGATTAGTTGTACTTTTCATTTTCTATTTAAGATCATTTCACTGAACTGCATTTTATTTGCATTAGATGTCCTTGCTTGTCATTCTAAACTTTGAATAATTCGTCCTATTATTAATTAAGTTAAGCTCAGGTGTCAACCATGAATGTTTAGTGCCTTTAAATATTTATAAGAGAATCAACCCATGAGACGTTTTTCCATATTTTTTATTTTGCTCAATATTTCGTTTTCACTAATGGCTCAGCTTCGTGATGGGACATTGATGCGCAGCGAGTTGCCACAAGAGTTTAATCCATCGAAGGTAAAGGGTGATTTTTATGTTTCCACGAAGGGTAATGATGCTTGGTCGGGAACACTTGCAGAGCCAAATGGTGCGGGTACAGATGGCCCTTTTGCAACGATAAAAAGAGCTCAGCAGGGAGTCCTTGACCTTAAGGCGCAAGTATATCAAGCCAAAGGGATCTCCCATATTTCTAGGTATATAGGGAGTAATCATCCCTATGGCAAGGGTAAGGATATCGTGATTTTCATACGGGAAGGACTTTATACCTTATCTACAGCATTAGAATTTAAGCCCAAAGATGGGGGTGAACGTGTGGAAACGACTCTTCCAACCGGAGCTTTTGAGTTCAACCATTTAAGGGATCACTATGTCACTTATGCCGCTTATCCTGGTGAAAAGCCGATAATTTCAGGTGGGATTGAGATTGTTAATTGGAAAAAAAGTGGCAATGGTTGGGTCGCACCTTTTACCCAAGAAAATGCACCTGTTCTCATTGCAAATGGGACTAAACAGGTCTCGGCCCGAACTCCAGATACAGGCTACTTCACGGTCGAAAAGCTAACAAATACCTCGGAGCTTAACTTTATAAAAGGAGATTTGAAAAATTGGAAGGAGATGATCTATAATCGGGTGATCTTACTTATGCGATGGAATATAACTGAAAATACAATTACTCGAGTCGACGAGAAAAAACAAACTGCGACTTTGGGTCATCCTGAACAACGTCTTCTTTTAGTTCCTCCCCGTTATTATATTGAAAATGTAAAAGAGGCGATGAATTTACCTGGAGAATGGTATTTCGATAAGGGCAGACGGGAGATCTCCTACATCCCAATGAAAGGTATTAATGATCCGAACGAAGCGAAGATGTGCGTTCCAAGATATAATCAACTTATCCATGTTGCAGGTGAGGAGGGACGACCAGTTCGGAACTTGCGTTTTTATGGATTGACTTTCGATGGTGTTAGTGCTGGCGGAACAATGCTTTCATTTGAATATACGCATGCTATTGAAATTCAGAACTCAACGTTAAGTAATAGTGAAAGTAGGGCGGTTAAATTAGGATATGGCTGTAACGGAACACGCATCACGAACAATGTTTTCAATCAGCTTAAAAGGGGTGCGATTCAAGGAATAGGGCCTAAAGAGTCGGGAAATATAAAGCAGCAGGTCAAACAAACCTTAATTTCCAGAAATAAATTTGTAGAGTGTGGTGGCGATGTAGTCCAGTTTCTGTATACTAACTTCACAACGATCTCTCATAACTATTTCTATAAAAGCTATTGGCCTAATTGCATCTCATGTCAATGGGGTAATATGGAGGAGGAAGCTGATGGCAGCTACTTAGTCGAGTATAATCACTTTTACGATATGCAAAATGATGCAGACGATACAGGTGTCATTAAGCTTGCGGGTTTAACCCTGAATTCATATGTTCGGAATAATCTCTTTCATAAAGTTCGTCGTGGATTTACAAATGAAAATGTTCCGATATGGTTCGACTGTCTCGCCAAAGATTGGGTCGTAGAAAAAAATATATTCTATGACATTGAGCAACGAACAATGAAGTTAAATGGGGCTTATCTATCGGATAATATTTATAAAAACAATGAACTTATTGAATCACCTGCGAATGAGCCGGAGGAGATTATTGATGGCGAGCCTTCATTTGTCGCATCCAATTTAAAAGTTTCTTGTGGGGCAATATCTTCGAAAAATACTATTCCTGCGGGCTCTATGGTTAAAGTCTCTGCCGATATTTTCAATGCTGGTTCAACAGGATTTGCTCCAGTTTATCTATATCTTAACGGCAAGATTTTCCTTTCGAAAGAGTTTCCTGTTGTGAGAAATAATAGTCGTAGAATTGAGTTGGAATTTCGATTGCTAGATAGTGGAAAGCAAGCGATTGCAATTGGAGAGACCGAGGCGCAGACATTTACTGTGGAAGGTGATAGGCCTCCGATCGTTATTAATGAGATTCATACTTCCGAAGTCCGATTGCTGGCAGGTGAGACTGTGACGATAAGCGCAAAGGCTCAGAATGTGCAGAAAGGAAGTTCTAAATCAACCATCCGTTTATTCACCAATGGTAAGGAAATTAGCAGTCAGATGATCTCTTTTGAACCAAATGAAGAGAAGGATGTCCAGTTTACCATTACGCCAGAGATAGGTTCTTATCCGGTGAGGATTGAGAATAGCGCGGAGGTGCTTTTAACTGTGTTTAAAAGCAAAGAACTGGAAGTGAAAAAGGAGAAGCTTTTGACATATATTTCTGCAAAAGCTAAACCCACTTCAGTGGAGATAGATCAGCAGAAGGAGAACTATAAAATTACCGCTGCGGGGAGCGATTTCTTTCATGCAGAGGATGCATATGGTTCGGTCTATTTGCCGCAAATCAAAGGTGATTTTGTCTCTGTTGTTAAGGTTTTAACTTTTGGTGATAAAACGGAAGCTTGGTTTCGTTCTGGTCTCTATGCCCGAAACGACATCGCAAAAAGTTTCGATGTGGTAAAAGGTTCTCTTGGCTCAGTCCTTATGTTTACAACACCCAATCGTGCCGGAATTGAATATGATCAATTTGGCGACGGGAGTATGCATAAGGCAGCAAGTGAAAACCTACCAGAAAATACTGTTCTTCCACTTTGGATAAAGCTCGAAAGGCATGGTGAAACCTATAGCGGATCGATTAGTCTCGATGGTAAAACCTGGATCATTCAACGAAAATCAACCCCACTTAAAGGCTTAACAGACGCTGTAGATATTGGCCTTGCTGCGGGATCATCGAATAATAAAGTATATTCCGTGACCTTTGCTGATTGGAAAATTAAAGTGCAAGATTAATCGGATTCACAATTATCCACTCAGCCATTACTGGCAGGTTACGATAATTTTTTGGCTCTCTAATCCAAGTGATTTAGCTTTTAAGGTAACGGCTCCTTTATCTCCGGTGCTTTGAATAATCACCTGGCACAGTCCACTAAAGGCTTTTCGCTCATTGCTTTTTGCCGACTCTTGACTCATGGCATTGCCATTGCCAACACCCACAATCTTGCCGGCCCCTTCTATCTCAAATTGAACTAGGTTGTCGGCATCTGGCACTGCAATACCATTGGAATCGGTAATTTTCACGGTGATAAAAGAGAGATCTTTGCCGTCTGCAGTGATATTTTTTCGGTCGGCGGTGAGTTCGATCTTCGCAGCTTCACCTGCCGTTTTAACTTCGTCTGTGGCAACTAATTTCCCATTTTTATACCCTTCGGCTTTTAGATTTCCAGCAGTGAATGGAACTTTCCAACGCAGAATTAAACGATCGGAATTTTTAAAGTCTTTGGCGCCGATCAGTTTATTATTTAGGTATAGTTTAACCTCGTCACAGTTCGTATAGCCAACTACATCAATTTGCTGGCCTTCTTTCCAATTCCAATGAGGCAGTATATGTACCATCGGCTCAGCTGTCCATTGGCTCTTGTAAAAATAATAAGCATCCTTTGGAAATCCACAGAGGTCGAAGATGCCGAAATAGGAGCTGACCGCTAAATCACCGTAGGGTGCTGGCTCTCCAATATAATCGAACCCAGTCCAGATAAATAGTCCCGACATATACGGTCGATCTTTCACGGCTTTCCAAGCTTCTTCGTGCGTGGTTCCTCCTCCAGCATCATCAAAAGCGGAGGCTTGACAATCCTTATAGGTCTTCACTAAGCTGTCTAAGGTGAAATGATAAACCCCCCGACTATCAAACTGGGAAGTTGTCTCACTAGCGATATATAACCAGTTAGGATGATTCTTCTTAAACTCGTCATAGGCATCAATGGTATAGTTAAAGCCTACCACATCAACGGCAGCTGTCATCCCTTTCTTCTCGGCATCGCGCGAGAAATTAAAGGCGGAGGTGGTGAAGCGTGTTGTATCCAGTTTTTTGATTAGACCAACAAGCTCTCGTGCAATCTCACCACCGTTGGTGCTTTTAGGAAACCATTGTTCCTTAATCTCATTTCCGATACTCCATAATATGATGGATGGATGGTTGCGATCTCGCACGACCATGTCGGTAATCTCACGTGCATGCCAATCCTTGAAATAATTTTGAAATCCAAAGGGTGCCGCATCTTTACCAATATACCACGAGTCGAAAGTCTCATCCATAACCAAGAAGCCCATTTTGTCGCAAAGGGCTAATAGTTCGGGTGCCATTAAATTATGACTACACCGAATGGCATTACAACCCATTGATTTCAAGAGTTCCAGTTGGCGTTGTAAGGCACGGTCGTTAAGGGCTGCACCTAAGCTGCCTAAGTCGTGGTGGTTACATACCCCAAGAACTTTTACATTCTTCCCATTTAAGAAAAATCCACTATCTGCTTTAAAGGCAATGGTGCGGACGCCAAATGTTGTTTTGTAAGTGTCCTTTAGCTCTTTCCCTTTGTAGATCGTTGTAACCAGCTGGTATAAATTAGGGTTTTCGATGTCCCAAAGTGCAGGAGAATTGATTAACAGATTTGTGTTTAGAGTGATTTTTGAATTCGGCGCTGCCAGTTGGGTTTGCACTTTAGTGGCAATTATTTTCCCCGATTGGTCCACAATCGTTGAGACTATTCTTAATGAGCTCTTCTCTTTTGTGTCGTTTGAAATCGTAGTTGCCACATTTACAGAGGCCTCTTTTGACGACACTTTTGGTGTTGTCACGAAAGTCCCCCATTGTGCGACATAGATTGGCGAAGTGGTATCCAACCAAACATGGCGGTAGATGCCAGCGCCGGTGTACCATCTTGAATCAGGCTGCTTCGAATTGTCAACTTTAACCGCGATTACATTATTCCCTTCCTGAAGATAGGGTGTTAGATCATATTGAAATGTGGCATAGCCGTATGGTCTAGTTCCCAAAAGATGACCATTCATATATACGCAGCTATTTTTATATGCCCCATCAAGTACGATAAAATACTTTTTGCCGCTCGTTCCTGAGAGATTCAAGCCTTTCCTGTACCACCCGATGCCACCTGGCAATAATCCACCTTGATGTCCGGAAGGGTTGTCTGGTCGAAAAGTCCCCTCGATACTCCAGTCGTGCGGAAGATCGAGCTGCCGCCAATTCTGATCGTTAAACGTAGGTTGCTCTGCTCCCGCTAAATCTCCTAAATGAAATTTCCAGTTGGCATCAAAATTTACTCTGCCCGAAGGCTGTGCTAGCAGTTGTGTGAATGCTGAACAGCAAACTAACAATAGGATAAAAAGTGATTTTTTCATGTTGTATTAGAGGTTTAAATTACTTGCTTGTTAGTATAATTTTCTCATTCGATAATCCCAAGGATGAAGCGATCAGAACAATGTTCCCAGCTTTGTGAGTACTTTGCACCACCGCCTGACACAAGCCACTAAATGCGCTTCTTTCGCTCCCTTTTGCCGACTCCAAACTGATCGGATTACCATTCCCAACGCCCACGATTTTACCTTCTCCTTCAATAGAAAAATGAACTAGATTATCGGCATTTGGAACTACCACTCCATTCTTATCGGTTATCTTAACTTTAATATAGCTTAGATCGACGCCGTCGGCTGAGATAACAGAACGATCGGCGCTAAGCTCAATCTTCGCGGGATCACCGGCTGTAACAACTTTATCGGTGGCTATTAATTTGCCATTCTTATAACCTTCGGCTCTTAAGGTCCCTGGGGCAAATGGTATCTTCCAAACCAGTGACAATCGTTTGTCAACGCCTAAGCTAATCACCTTGTCCCATTGACTGGTAATGTAGTCCATGCTGGTATTTGCAAAAGATTGGGCACTAATTAATTTGTCATTCAGGAATAGCTTGACCTCATCGCAGTTGGTATATGCCACCACATCGATTAGCTTACCTGGTTCCCAATTCCAATGAGGAAGCAGGTGAAGCACGGGTTCCGCTGTCCATTGTGATTGATAAAAATAGAAAACATCTTTCGGGAATCCGCAAAGGTCGACTGCTCCATAGCTTGACGAGATGCAAGGATATGGATAGGCTGGTTCTCCATAATAATCGAAGCCTGTCCAGATAAAAAGTCCAGCTACGTAGGGTGTATTTTTGACTTCACGCCAAGTTGTTTGGGTAATATTTGTCCAAGGTCGATCGTAAGAGGTCGAATGATTATCGAATGATGAGCACTGTAAATCTGGATGCTTAACAATCGCTGAGTCGGCAGGGAAGTGGTAGATCCCTCTGCTACTTAATGAGGATGTTGTCTCGCTGGCGATGAAATATCCTTTCGGATGTTTTGCTTTCTCTTCCGGATAGCGCTCAACGGTATAGTTGATTCCAATGACATCAACTTTATCGGACATAAAGGTGGTGTCGGCACGCCAAACACCAGCGAAGGCGGAGGTCGTAAAGCGGGTCTTGTCGTATTTTTTTATGATGCCATCTAATTCTTTGGCTATGGCGGCTCCCCCATATTTGGTATGATTTTTCTCGGGTATCTCATTCCCGATACTATACAAAAAGATCGATGGATGATTGCGGTCACGTAGCACCATGTCGGCTAAGTCGCGCTCGTGCCACTCTTTAAAATAGATGTGATAATCGTACTTCATCTTTTCGAGGTACCAAACATCAAAGGCTTCGTCCATCACTACAAATCCCATTTTATCGCAAAGGTCTAAAAGTTCGGGTGCTGGTGGATTATGACTGGTTCGTATACCATTGCAGCCCATACTTTTGAGGATCTCCAATTGACGAGTTAGTGCCCGGGTATTTACGGCTGCTCCGATGCTTCCTAAGTCGTGATGCTGACAGGCCCCTAAGACCTTAACACATTTGTTATTCAAGAAAAACCCACTATCCGAGCGAAACGCAATGGTGCGCACGCCAAAAGTTGTAAGGTATTTCTCTTTAAGCTCCTTGCCTTGGTAGATCTCGCTAATCAATTGGTAAAGATTGGGACTTTCGATACTCCAAAGGGATGGATTTGTTAGGTTAAGTGTGGTGTTGATTTTAAGTTGACCCTTTGGTCCAATTTTTTGATTCTGCGTCTGACTGGTGATCTTTTTCCCATTACGATCAACAATAGACGAGACGATCCGCAGCTCTGCCTTCTCCGATTTTTCGTTTGTAATAGAGGTCTCCACTTTTACTTCTGCCTCTTTTCCTGTTATTTTTGGGGTTGTAACAAATGTTCCCCATTGATTGACGTGAATCGGCGAAGTGGTCGCTAGCCATACATGTCGATAGATTCCTGAGCCGGAGTACCAGCGAGAATTAGGCTGAAGTGAATTATCTACTTTCACCGCAATCACATTATCTCCATCTGTCAAGAATGGAGTCATATCGTACTGAAATGTTGAATATCCATAAGGTCTATTCCCTAATAGATGACCATTTACCCATACGGTACTATTCTGATAGACTCCATCAAACATGATAAAGCGATGCTTGGTTTGAGCATTGTTGACTTTGAATGTTTTCCGGTACCATCCAATACCACCTGGCAACGAGCCTCCAGCATTGGTCGCTGGGTTGTCGGGCTTAAAACTTCCTTCAATACTCCAGTCGTGAGGCAGATCAAGATTTCTCCAATTCCAATCGGAATATCCAGGAACTTGTGCTCCAGAAACATCCCCGAGGTGAAATTTCCAGTCTGCATCGAAATTTTCACGTCCTGCTGGCTGGGCCATTAATTTTATTGCGGAGAGGCAAATCAGGACAATTAAAAAGGTGAGTTTTCTCATAATAAGTTCAGTACACTATTGTTCTAGTTAAAGCTTAAAACTAATAATTTTTAAAAACCTATGTGGCCTATTTGTGTCTATTGTGTTTCTTTTTCTTTTCAACACATAGGCACATAGTTCAAAATAGATAGCACATTAGAAACTATTGTGTCTACTGTGTTTTTCCTGCTGTGTCCTAT